>CAYMSM010000060.1:0-111355 GCA_964393105.1 uncultured Bifidobacteriaceae bacterium | reverse complement strand
GGTACACCCAAGCGCGGTGGCTCACACCCCCAAAAACGACGTCACGAGCCGACACGGAGGACCTGCGGCGCCGGCGCCGGATCCCCGCCATGTTCGCGCTCATCCCCTACGCCATGACCCAACACCTGCGATGGGACCACGGACCCCAGGTGGCGCGGCACCTAGGTGCCGTATTGGGTTTCGTAGTAGCTGCGGTAGTCGCCGCTCTTGATCGGTTCCCACCAGTCGCGCCGGTCGCGGTACCAGGCGACGGTCTCGGCGAGCGCGGCCTCGAACTCCATCTGCGGGCTCCAGCCGAGGGCTCGGAGCTTCTGCGTGGCGACGGAGTAGCGACGGTCGTGGCCGGGGCGGTCGGTGACGTAATGGATCAGGCGTGCGTCGGCTTCGGTCAACGTCAGGATTCGTTGCGTGATCTCGAGGTTCGGGACCTCGTTGCCGCCGCCGACGTTGTACACCTGCCCTGCGACGCCGCGCTCGAGCGCGGTCCAGATGCCTTCGCAGTGGTCGGTGACGTAGATCCAGTCGCGGATCTGCATACCGTCGCCGTATACGGGGAGCGGCTGACCGTCCAACGCGTTGGTGACAAACAGCGGGATGAGCTTCTCGGGGTACTGCCGCGGCCCGAATGTGTTGCTGCCCCTCGTGATGAGCGCATCGATCCCGTAGGTGTGGTGCCACGCCAGCACCTGCAAGTCGCCGCCCGCCTTGCTCGCCGAGTACGGGCTGGACGGCTGCAGCGGATCGGTCTCTGTGAACGACCCGACGTCGATCGAGCCGTAGACCTCGTCGGTGGAGACCTGCACGAACCGACCGACAGCCGCCTCGCGCGCGGCGGCCAGAAGCGTGGCGGTGCCCTGCACGTCCGTGCGGATGAAGTCGCTCGGGTCCAGGATGCTGCGATCGACGTGGCTCTCGGCGGCGAAGTTGACGACCGCGTCACACCCGGCGATCGCTTCGGCGACAACCACCGGGTCGGCGATGTCCCCGTGGACGAAGCTGTAGCCCGCCTCGTCTGCGACCTCCGCGACGTTCGCGGGGTTGCCGGCGTACGTGAGCTTGTCGAGGTTGACGACCTCGGCCCCGCGTCCCAGCGCGATCCGCACGAACGCCGACCCGATGAACCCGCACCCACCAGTCACGAGCAACTTCATGCTGTCTCCCTGAGGTAGTCCACGAGCGCCTCGCGCCAGTGTCGCAGGCGCGGGGCTCCGGGTTTGGTGACGGCCAGAACCGATCGGGCCGGACGCGGCGCGGGCCGTCCGAACGCCGCGGTCGTCACCGGTGCCACCCGGCAGTCGATCCCCGCCTCGGCGAAGATCGCCTCGGCAAACCCCGCCCAGGTGACCGATCCGGCCCCCGCGGTGTGGTAGATCCCGGGCGGGTGGTCCACGAGCGAGACGAGCACCGGGGCAAGGTCTCGTGTCCAGGTGGGGCACCCCTCCTGATCGGCGACGACGGTCACCTCGTCCCGCTCGACCCCCAGGCGTCGCATCGTGTCGACGAAGTTCGGGCCACGGGCACCGTAGAGCCAGGCCGTGCGGGCGATGCGTGTCCCGGACGGGTGTTCCGCAAGCGCTGCTTGCTCGCCGGCAAGCTTCGTGCGGCCATACGCCCCGATCGGCGCGACGGGAGCGTCCTCGCCGTAGGGCGACGCCGTCCCGTCGAACACATAGTCGGTCGAGACCACGACCAGCGCGGCCCCGGCGCGCTCGGCCGCGCGGGCGACGTTCGCGGTGCCGACCCCGTTGACCACCAGCGCATCGACCTCGCGCTCCTCTGCGCTGTCCACGTCGGTCCACGCCGCCAGGTGGAAGACCGCCTCCGGGCGGCAACCGTCCACGCACGCGTCAACCGCTCGGGGGTCGGTGACATCGACGTCCAGGTCGACCGCCGTCACCTCGTGATCGCGCGACAACAGCGGCACGAGGTCGCGTCCCAGCAGCCCCTCGGCCCCGGTCACGAGCACCCTCACATGAACTCGAACGGCAGGGTGTCTTCGATCTCACGAAGCAGCGGGGCGTTGCGGTCGCGCTCAGACAACGCCGACGGGGCCGCAGGCCACGCGATTGCGATGTCCGGGTCCTCCACCGAGATCTCGCGCTCCAGGGCCGGGTCGTAGTAGTCCGAGCACTTGTAGACGACGTCGGCGACGTCGCTCACCACGCAGTAGCCGTGCGCCAACCCGACCGGGACGTACACCATCCGCATGCTGCGGTCGTCCAGCTCCACCGCGTCCCACCGACCGTACGTCGGTGAGCCGCGACGGATGTCGACGCACACGTCCAGGATCGCGCCCCGCGCGCAGCGCACCAGCTTGGCCTGACCCGGCGGGAGCGCGAAATGCATCCCGCGCACCACGCCGCGCGACGAGCGGGAGTGGTTGTCCTGGACCCAGCGGTCGTGGATGCCGAGCTTCGCAAGTGCCGACTCACGAAACGACTCGACGAAGAACCCGCGCTCGTCCCCGTGGACGATCGGCTCCAAGACCACGAGCCCGGGTAGGCTGGTTTCGACGCGCCGCACCGCTCAGATAAGCCCGATGCTCGACGAATCGCCCACCAGGAAACGGTACGCCTTGGGTTTGGCGTCCGAGCGCACGATCTTGACGCCGCGGCCGATCAGGCTGGACTCGACACGCGCGTCCAGATCGCGGATCTCGCTGCCCTCGAGCAGGATGCTGTGCTCGACCTCGGCGCGCACAACGACGCACCCAGCCGAGATCGCCGAATACGGACCGATGTAGGCATCCTCGATGAGCGCGCCCCGGCCGATGATCGCAGGGCCACGCACCGCCGAGCGCACCAGACGCGCGCCCTCCTCCAACACGACTCGACCCTCGATCGAGCTGTCCCCGTCCACCTCACCCCGTGTCGCGGGCGCGATGACATCCAAGATCAGGCGGTTGGCCTCGAGCATGTCCGCAAGCTGACCGGTGTCCTTCCACCAGCCGGTCACGATGTGAGGGTCGACGCGCAACCCGCGATCCACCATGTGCTGGATCGCGTCGGTGATCTCGAGCTCACCCCGCCACGACGGCTCGATCGCCTTCGCCGAATCCAGGATCGCTGGCGTGAACATGTACACGCCGACAAGCGCCAGGTCGCTCGTGGGCTCCTTGGGCTTCTCGACCAGCCGCACCACCCGCCCGTCCCGAAGCTCGGCGACACCGTAATGCTCAGGCTCGGCGACCCGCGTCAACAAGATCATCGCATCCGGCGTGTTCGCCCGAAACTCGTCGACGAGCGCGGTGATCCCGTCGCGCAACAGGTTGTCGCCCAGGTACATCACGAACGGCGAATCGCCCAGAAACGCCTCGGCGGTCAGCACCGCATGCGCCAGGCCGAGCGGGGCCGACTGCGGGATGATCGTGATCTCCAAACCGAACTGCGCCCCGTCGCCGACCGCGGCCTCGATCTCGGCGCGCGTGTCACCCACGATGATCCCGACCTCGCGGATACCCGCCGCCCGCAACGCCTCGAGCCCGTAGAACAACACCGGCTTGTTGGCGACCGGCACAAGCTGCTTCGCGCGTGTGTGCGTGATCGGACGGAGCCGTGTGCCCGCGCCGCCCGAGAGCACGAGTCCTTTGAGCTCCCCCATCGTCCGAGACCCTAACAGCCACGCCACAGCCGACGGGCACGGGCCTCGCAGGCCAGCCTATGATCCGGGCGTGACCCGTGAAGAGTGGCTGCAGAAGCGCACGTTCGACGGGTCTCTGGCCGGCTGGGCCGAGCTGATCGAGCCCGCCGCAGCGGCGCGGCCCACGGTGTCCGTGGTCATACCGGCGCTCAATGTCGGCGGTACCGTCGGGCAGATCTGTCGCGCGATTCGCGAGACGTGGATGGGGCCGGGTGGTCTGGTGGACGAACTGGTGGTCATCGACAGCTCCAGCACCGACGACACCACCGCGATGGCGACCGCCGCCGGGGCTCGGGTCGTGCAGGATGCCGACGTGTTGCCGAGCATGGGTCGCGCCCGCGGCAAGGGCGAGGCCATGTGGAAGAGCCTCGGAGCCACGTCCGGCGAGATCGTGGTCTGGATCGATGGTGACATCGCGGACTTCGACCCGGCGTTCCTCCCGAAGCTCGTCGCACCGCTCATTACCGATCCCGACATCCGATACGTCAAGGCTTTCTACCGACGGCCGTTGGGTGACGAGCCAGAGGGCGGCGGCCGGGTGACCGAGATCTGCGCCCGGCCGCTCATCAACCGCTTCTTCCCCGACCTGGCGGGGTTCGTACAGCCCTTGGCCGGCGAGGCCGCAGGCCGGCGTGAGCTTCTCGAGCACGTTCCGTTCCTGTCGGGCTACGCGGTCGAGATCGGCCTGCTGATCGACATCTTGGCCGCTGCCGGTCTCGACGGGATGGCACAGGTGGACCTCGGCGTGCGACGTCACGCCCACCAGTCGACCGAGGAGCTCGGGCGGATGGCGTACGAGATCACCCACGCAGTGCTGTGCCGCAGCCAGGGGGACGGGGCGCTGACCGGGGATCTGCGCCCGTATGCGCGCCCGGTCACACGGGACGGGGGCTACGCGCTCGACCGTGTCCCGGTACGGGTCGTGGAGCGTCCACCCATGGCCACGGTACTCGCCGGCGAGCCGGGCCGATGAGACGGGTCTGCTACCTCGACCTCGACGACACGCTCCTGGGGCACGGCGGCGGGATCCTGCGCGACGGAGCCGGTGCCTTTGCGTACGAATCGATCCGCGCGTTCGAGACGCTCCACGCCGCGGGCGTGCCGGTTGTGCTTGTCAGCGGACGCCGGCTTGCGGAGCTGCGCGCAATCGCGCGGATGTTGGGCGCGGACGGCGCGCTGGGCGAGCTTGGCGCGTGCGATGCCGGCTACCCGACCGCCGACGGGCAGAACGTGCATCAGGCGATCGCCGCCACCGGGCTCGTCGACACGCTCTTGACGTGGGCGGACGGAGACCTGGAGCCGTACCTGCCCTGGGCGATCGGCCGCGAGGGCAGCCACCTGCTCGTGGGGCGCGCCACCGAGGAGACAATGGAGCTGGTCGAGACGCTCTCGCGTGGAACACTGCGGCTCGTCGACAACGGCGGCGCTGGCGACGGCCGCCGGGTCTACCACCTTCTCCCGGCAGGGGCCGGCAAGGGTCCCGCCGTCGCACGGGACGTCGCGCGCCGCGGCGCCGACGCGGCGGCATGCCTGGGCGTCGGCGACAGCCGCGCGGACCTTGAGCTCGTCGGCGTGGTCGGGCTTGTCGCGATCGTCGCGAACGGCGTCGACGACGACCCGGCGCTTGCGACGGAAGCCCAGTGGATCACACGCGCCCGCCACGGCGCCGGCGTGCTCGAGGCGGTGGAACGGTGGCTCGCAGACGATCCGCTGCTCGAGAGCGTCGAACGCCGCTGACCACGAGTGGCGCACTCCATGTGTGCTCACGCTGGACAGGATCACGACGATCCGTCCAGGGCTGTGCGCGAAACGGATCACGACGCTGAGCGCGCAGAAGCTCAAAGACGTGTGTGAGGCGCTACGCCTTGCCGTCGCCTGCTGGGCTGAGGCCGATCAACACACCGCCGAGGGCTGCACCCATTGCGGCGAGGTCGGTCTCGGTCGCGGCGAGGGCGGCCCGAAGCGGGACGAGCTCGCGACGGATCGGGAACGCGGCGACCATCCCCATGCGGCGTACGAGGCCGGGCAGCAGGCGCAGCTCCCCGCAGACGCCCACGCACGGCACACCAACCTGGCGGCACATCGCCGCCACCGCTGCCGGCGCCTTGCCCTGGACGGTCTGGTCGTCCAGGCGTCCCTCACCGGTTATGCACAACGTCGCACCGATGAGCGCCCCTGCCAGGCCGACGGCGTCGAGAACGAGCTCCGCGCCCGGGACGATACGCGCGCCCAGGAGCGCGGCCATCCCGCCCGCGGCGCCGCCCGCCGCTCCGGCGCCGGGAATCGTCTGCACGTCGACACCCGTCTGGTCCAGGAACACGGTCGCCACCGTCCTGAGGCCGTGGTCGAGCCGATCGACCGCCGCGCCGTCCGCTCCCTTCTGGGGTCCGAAGACGTGAGCGGCGCCATCGGGTCCGTGGAAGGGACTGCGCACATCGCACGCCACGTCGATCGCGACATCGGCCAGGCGCGGATCAAGACCGGTGACGTCGATCGTGGCCACCCGGGCGAGATCGGCGCCGCGGCCGTCGAGCTCCGCGCCGCTTCGGTCCAGGATCCGAACCCCGAGCGCGCGCGCCAGCCCCAGGCCCGCGTCGTTGGTCGCGCTGCCGCCGACACTCACGATGATGCGCCGCGGCTCGAAGTCCAGAGCCGCGCTGAGGAGCTGTCCCGTCCCGAACGTGCTCGTCGTCTCGGGGTCGCGCTCCGGGTCCGCGAGGCGCTCGTAGCCCGAGGCCCGAGCCAGCTCCACGACGGCCGTGCCGCCCGGCAACAGGCCGATCTCAGCGAGCACCACTCGTCCCAGAGGATCGAGCACCTCGAACGCACGGACATGGCCGTCGCGCGCCGCGACCAGGGCGTCGAGGGTCCCCTCGCCGCCGTCGGCGACTGGGACGAGGCGGGTCTCGACCCCGGTTGCGGCGAGACGGACGCCCGCGGCGATGGCCCGGGCGGCGCCGTCCGCCGACAGAGCCCCCTTGAACGCCGCCGGGGCGACGACGACGGGGCCGAGAGCTCCCATTAGAGAACTCCCGTTACGGAGCACTCGGTCGCGGCCACTCCGCTCCGAGGAACTCGAGGATGGCGTCATCACCGGGAATCTCAGGCCTCAGCCCGTGATCGCAGCACCGGGGGTGTCGGCTACCTGCGTGGCCGGAGGCGGGGGTTGCACCAGGGGGAGTCGGACCGTGAAGACGCTGCCAACCTTTGGGGTCGAGCGCACCTCGATGGAGCCGCCGTGCGCGTCGGCCAGACCCCGGGCGATCGCCAAGCCCAACCCCAGGCCGCGCCCCTCGCGCGACGGATCGGCCTGGTAGAAGCGGTCGAACACGAACTGCTGGGAGTCCTGGCTGATACCGCTGCCCGTGTCGCGCACGCTGACGGTACCGTGACCCGCGTCAATGCCGACGCCGACGGTGATCTTGCCGCCCGCGGGCGTGTGGCGGACCGCATTGTCCAGCAGGATCAGCAGGATCTGCTCGACGCGGGTCGGGTCGGCGTCGACGACGACTTCGCTGCGAGGCAGCGACACGACCAACTCGACGCCCTCGCGCTCCGCCAGCAGGCGACGCGATGATGCGACCTCAAATGCAAGCTCGCCCAGGTCCACCGGCTCGCGATCCAGGCTCAGCGCTCCGGCGTCGAGCCGGGCCAGCTCCAGTTGCTCTGCGATCAGGCGCTCCAAGCGGCCGACCTCCTGCGACATCAACCCCAGGAACTCCTGGCGGCGCTCCGGTCCCAGGCCTTCGTCCTCGATGAGCTCCAAGAACCCTTTGACGGCGGTCAGCGGCGTCTTGAGCTCGTGCGACACGTTGGCGATCAGGTCACGCCGCGCGCGCGCGAGACGGCGCTCTTCGGTGATGTCCCGCATCGTCAATACGACGCCGGCGCCCTTGGCGAGCGGCGCCACGCTGAGGAGCGCCTCGATCCCACCGGGAAGCACCGCCTCGGTCGTGACGTCGACGCCGTCGTCTGCGATGCGCGCGTGGACGACCTCTTGGACCGCCTGTGGGAGCTCACCCAGGGTCAACGATGCGGCGCCGCTGGGCAGGCCGAGCAGCCGTTGCGCGGCGGCGTTGGCAACAGTCACCTCACCGCGATCTGACACCGCGAGCACGCCTTCGGCCAGGGAGGCCACCAGCGCCCGGGCACGGTCGCGGTCACTGACCGTCTCGGCGACCAGGCCCTCGAGACGCGCAGCCATGGCGTTGAGGCTTGCCCCGAGCGACGTCAGCTCCTGCGGGGAGTGCTCCGGGGCTCGGGCGGTGAGGTCACCGCTGGCGAGGGTCTTGGCGGTGCCGGCAAGACTCCGGATGCGGGCGCCCAGCAGTCGTGAGATCCCAAGACCCGCCAGGGTCGCCAGGAGCAGGGCCAGGCCAACGGCCAGCAGGACACGGCGCCGGACGATCGCGATCTGCCCCTGAGCGCCACGCACAGGCGCTGCGGCCTCAAGGACGTAGGGCAGGCCGTCGACCTGGACGAGATGGGCGGCCTGGACGATCTGGCGACCGTCGACCTCGGTCGACACGGCGCGAGAGCGGATGAGTCCGTCAGCCACGTCCTGGGCCGGAGAGGAGAGCTCGTCGCCGAGGAGATTGCGGCCGAGCTCGAAGAACGGTTGGGCGCTGATGTTGATCAGGCTGACAAGCCGGACGTCACCCCCGATTGCGAGGGCCAGGTCGTTGATCTCGTCGCGCGCGGTGATGCTCTCCAGCACCTGGCGACCACGGAGCTCGAGGAGGAGGTCGGTTCCGGCCAGCCGCGCCTGTTCGGTACGGATGCTGCTCTCGAGGGTCGGGAGCACGACCAGCATCACAGCCAGGCTGGCGATCGTACCCACCGCGACGAACGCGGCGACCAGCCACGCCTGCAGACCGAACCGCTGCGGTCGCTCGCTCACTCGTCGGCGGCGTCCTCACCGCCGAACGCGTAGCCGACGCCGCGTACGGTGCGGATGAGCCGCGGGTTCGACGCGTCGCGCTCGATCTTCTGACGCAGGTGACGGACATGCACGTCGACACTGCGCAGATCCCCGTAAAACGTGCCCTTCCACAGGTGGTCCATCAGCTCCTGGCGGGTGAACACGCGGCGGGGCGAACGCGCCAGCTTCAAGAGGATCTCGAACTCCGACAGCGTCAGGGTGAGGTCCACGTCGGCACGGGTCACGGCGCGCGCAACCGGATCGATCTCGAGGTCTCCGAACCTGAGGCTGTCCTCGTGCTCGCCATCCATGCGGCCACGGCGCAGGTTGGCCTTGACCCGCGAGACGAGCTCTCGGGGCGAGAACGGCTTGGTGACGTAGTCGTCGGCGCCGAGCTCGAGCCCCAACACCCGGTCGAGCTCCTCGCCGCGTGCCGACAACATGATGATCGGGACGTTGCGCTGCGCGCGGATGCGCTGGCAGACCTCCAGCCCGTCCATGCCCGGCAGCATGACGTCGAGCACGACCAAGTCGACCGTGTCGCGCTCCATGGCAGCAAGCGCATCGTCGCCGCGCGCGGCGGTCACCACGTCGAAGCCGGCATCCTTGAGCGCGTACTCCACGATCGTTCGGATCGACTGCTCGTCGTCCACCACCAGGATGCGTTGGGCCATGTTGAGGATTCTAGTTGTCCGACACCGAAATGAGATGAGCGGCATTCCGGTGTCGGACCACTCGGCATGGCGTGCTCGGTTATCGCGTGCGCTGGGCGGCGGCGCGCTCCAACAGGACAAGTCCGGGAATCTGCGCCAGGTGGTAGAGCGACGTCGGATCGAGGCCGGTCGGCGCGACAAGGTCCCCCGGCACCGCCCTGATGCCGGCCGCGATCATCGAGGCGATGATCGCCACGAGAACCGCGGGCGCCCGCGGGTGTCCCCTGCGCAGGCCGATCGTCCATAGGACCAGCACCGCCAGCATTGTCACGCCCTCGCACAACAAGATTGCGCCGATCGACGCACCGATGGTGACGGCGACGATCACATAGGCGACGAGGCTCGCGGAACGCAGTGCCCAAAACGCACGGGAATGACCTTGGCCCAGTACCTCGTCGACGCTGGCTGCCAGCAGATACGAGATCGCCACGACCACCACGAACGTGACGCCGGCCCAACTCGAATCGTCCCACCGGTCCGACGAGGTCACGAACCCGTGATGAACCGCACCGGCGAACGCGGCGAACGCCGTCCAGGCGAACGTCCGCCACCAGTGGGGCGTGAGATCCGCCCGCGGCCTGAGCTGCATCGCACACCAGGCGGCGACCGCGGCGAGAAGAAGGTCCGTGAGCGAGCTGGCCGGTTCTGAGAGCACGAGGAGGCGGGGTTTCGAGATCGAGACGTGTCACCGTACACCGACCGGATGGCCGCCCGGGAGACACCAACGGGCTGGGGCGCGGGTGAGGCTGTCGCCACCCCGGGCTAGCCTGTAGCCCGATGACACCATTTCCCTCACCCTCACTCCAGCCGCCCCCGCCACCCGCACCTCCGCGCAAGCGCGGTCGATGGCTTGCCATCGCGATCCTGCCCGCGGCCATCGCCGCGGGCGTCGCTCTGGCCGTCGCGCGGCTCGCGAACGACGACACCGCGGCACGGACGGTCACCGTCACGGTCACGGAGCGCTCAGCCGCCGAACCGGTGACCACCTCCGCCACACCGGCGCCCGACCCACCTGCGACGAGCGGGACGGACTCCGACGACGGGGCCGTCAGCGTGCAGCAGATCGTCCGGGACGCCTCGCCCGGCGTCGTGCTTGTCGAGCATCAACAGGGCCTGGGCTCGGGATTTCTGATCGACCGCGAGGGGCACATCCTGACAAACGAGCACGTCGTCGACGGGGCTAAGAGGGTCACCGTCACGTATTCGGACGGGACGACCCAGGACGCCAAGGTGCTCGCCGAGGACCCCACGATCGACCTCGCCGTGCTCGAGGTCGAAACGCCGCCCGCCTCGGCCAAACCGCTGCCGCTCGGACAGAGCCGCGATTTGACGGTCGGCGATCCCGTCGTTGCCATCGGCAACCCGCTCGGGTTCGAGCGCACCGCGACAACCGGCATCGTTTCGGCCGTCAAGCGGCAGATCTGTTCGCCGAACCAGTCGGCGATCGCCAACGCGATCCAGACCGACGCCGCGATCAACCAGGGCAACTCCGGTGGCCCGCTGCTCGATCGGCGAGGTCGGATCATCGGCATCAACTCGCAGATCGTCAGTCAGGGAGGCGGGTTCGAGGGCATCGGGTTTGCCGTACCGATCGACACGGTTCGGCCCGTCGCGGAGGGTGTCATCGCCGGGGGCAAGCCCCAGCACGCCTGGATCGGGATCTTCGGCGATCCGCTCACGCCCCAGTTGGCCAAGAATCTCGACGTCCCCGGCACGACCGGCGTGGCGTTGCGCCGGGTCGACGACCGCGGACCCGCGAAGAAGGCCGGCCTGCGCGCCGCCGATCGAGATCCGCCGAAGGGCGCGGACATCATCATCGAGATTGCCGGCCGACAGATCCGCGACTTCGGTGACCTGAGCCAGGAGATCGGCAGCCGACGCGTCGGCGAGACCGTCGAGGTGACGGTCCTGCGCGACGGCAAGCGCGTGCGCGCAAAGCTCACGCTTCAGGACCGTCCCGGCAATCTGGGCAGAACATGTCAGTAGCCGACCTTGTGATCCGCCGGGCGACCGTAGAGGACGCAGCGGCCATCGGCGTCATCTACGACGAGGCGATCGCCGGTGACGCGGCGACGTTCGCGACCGGACCGCACCCCCAGGACGAACGCAGGGGTTGGTTGGCGGGGCGCGCGGCGACGGCACCCGTGTTCGTCGGCGAGAACGCGGGCCGCCTTGTCGCATGGTCGGCGCTGGCGCCGTTCTCGCACAGGTCGTGGTACAGCGGGGTGGGCGAGTACACGGTGTATGTCGCCGGGGCGGCTCGGGGGCGCGGCGTGGGACGAGCAATGCTCGATCACCTCATCGTCGAGGCCCCGGCGTTCGGATACTGGAAGCTGGTCGGGCTGATCTTCCCCGAGAACGCGGCGGGCCTGGCGTTGGCGCGGGTCGCAGGGTTCAGGGTTGTCGGCACGCTGCACGCCCATGGCCGCCTGAACGACCGGTGGCGGGACATCACGCTGCTCGAGCGGCGCCTCGAGGCTTGAATCGCTCGCATACCGTGTGGGCTGCGGCCGCGGGTATCGCGTTCGGCGCGATCTGGCTGAGCGGGTGCGGCACACCCGGTTTCTCGACGTGCCAGCCGCCCCCGTCGCCGCCCGTGACCCTGAGCGGCGACGACCGTCGTGATCCTGTGATCGCATCGGATGGCGGTGGTGGGCTCGTCGCGATCTGGGAGAGCCTGACCGGCGGGCCGGTCGAGGCGTCCACGCGCGACGCCGCCGCAACCTGGTCGCCTGCTGCGGCGCTGTCGGGCCGGTACGCGCAAGATCCGACCGTGTCGGTCGACCCCGACGGCCGGGCGATCGCCGCATGGCAAGTGCCCCTGACACCAAGCACGACCGCGGTACAGGTCGCCACCACCGACCGAGCGGCGCAGTGGAGCGCCCCGGCTGACGTCTCGCCAGCCGGGGCGCATGCCCGCGAACCCCAAGTCGCGCTCCTGGGGAACGGGTCCGCCGTCCTCGTATGGCGGCGCGACACGGGTGGGGGTGACACGGTGATCGAGGTGACCGAGCGCGTCGCTCACGGGGCGTGGACGGACCCGCGCGCCCTGTCCGACCCAACGGTACGGTCGAAGCGCCCCCGACTCGCGATCGCCCCCAACGGCGCCGCGGCATTGGTGTGGGAGCAAGGCCGCGGCGACCACCTGGCCGTTGTCGCCGTGACGCGTCTGCCCGATGGGCAGTGGTCGCAGCCAGTGACGCTCACCAGCGCCTCCGATGACAGTCACGAACCTGACGTGGCGATCGGACCGACGGGCACCGCCGTTGCGGCATGGATCGCGGACACCGGTGACGATGCCGTGGTGATGGCCGTGTCACGACCCGCGGCCGGCCCCTGGTCGACGCCGGTCGAGATCGGCCGTGGTTCGGCGGAGCCCCACGAGACCCCGCGGCCCGGGCGGGCGGAGACGGGCGTGGACGTCGCGGTGTTCCCGGACGGCCGTGCCGTCGCGGCGTGGACGATCGTCGATGGCGACATCAACCGCGCCGAGAGCGCGGCGATGGGGCCGGACGGCGCTTGGACCGCGGCGGCCGCGCTCTCCGAGCCCGGTGCCGCTGCGAGCGGTGCGCAGGTCGCGGCGCTGGCCGGCGGGGTCGCGGCGGCGGCCTGGGAGGAGCTCGACGGCGGCTTGATCCGTGCGCGGGTGGCGCGTCTCGCCGTCGAGGGAGTGCCGCTGATGTGCGCCGACCTGACCGGGGCCCGCACCGAGAGTGGTGCGGTGCGGCTGGTGGGCGGGTCCGCGCCGAGCGCCGTGTTCGTGGACTTCAACCGGAGCCGCGTGCAGGTGGCGCCGATCCCATGAGGCGCGCAACTGTCCTGACGATCGCGGCATGCGTCGCCGTGTGGGCGGTTGTCCGGTGGGTGGTCTTCGATTTCTTCCAGCTCGGTGACACCCGCGTCTACTCGCACGCGGCCCGCATGATGGATGCGGGGGCGATCCCCTTTCGCGACTTCGACGTCGAGTACCCACCGCTGGCAACCGGGCTCTTCTGGCTGGTGGGCAGGACTCCAGGCGGCGACTATCAGCTTGCGTTCTCCATGGCGATGATGGCGTGCCTGATCGCGACGGCACTCGCGGCCCTCGTGATCGCCCGACGCCTCGATCTGGGACGAGTCCGTACCGCAGTCGCGGTGATCGTCATCGCGCTCACGCCCTTGCTCCTGGGAACCCTGGTCCAGACGCGGTATGACCTCGTGATCTCGGCGCTGCTCGGCTGGATGGTCGCCGCTGCGCTGAGCGACCGCTTCGCGTGGGCGTGGACGTTGCTGGCGCTGGCCACTGCGGTCAAGCTCGTTCCGGTGCTGCTGGTTCCCGCGCTGGTGCTGTGGCACGTTCATCGACGTCCGGGGAGCGGCGTGCGCATCGGCCTGGTCGGTTTCTCGGCCGGGGTCGCTGTCACGTTCGCGCCGTTCTTCGTGATCGCGCCCAACGCCACGTGGCGCCTGTTCGCCTACCACCTCGACCGACCGCCGGAGGTCGAGTCGCTTGGATCCTCCATCCTCCAGGTCAGCGGCCTCGACTACCTCCGCGTGCAGAGCTACGGCAGCGACAACGTGACGGGGTCGTTGGCCGACGCGTTCGCCTCGGCGTCGACGCTGCTTGTCGTGGTGGCCATCGCAGCCATCGCGCTGTGGATGTGGCGTGCCCTTCGCCGTGGGACCGGCGATGCGGGTGCGGTCTTCGTCGCGGCGGTCGCCGCGTCCCTCGTCGCCTCGGTGCTGCTCGGCAAGGTGATCTCGCCCCAGTACCTGGTGTGGCTCCTCCCGTTCGTGCTCCTGGGAGCAGGCCGGTGGGGCCGTACGGCGGTCGCCACAATTGTCGTCGCGATGGCCTTGACGCAGATCGTGTTTCCACCGCTCTTCTCGTCGCTCACCGAACGGGGAGCGCCGCTCCCGGTGTGGCTTCTGTTTGCCAGGAACATGCTGCTCGTGCTGCTCCTGGTCGCGGTATGGCCCCGTTGCCACCGCACCTCCCCCCGCGCCGAGGCGCCCGCAGGTCAGCCACTCCCAACCGGGTAGCTCGTTCCCTTCCCGACACAAGCCCAAGCTCGTTGGCCTGGACGGGACGGTCCCTAGGCGGTGTCGAGTCTGCCAAGATGGGGTGGTCGGCCCGGGAAGGAACGATGATGGCCAAGAGCCCCACCCCCACGGCACAGAGCGGTCCAGCGGCGCGGCCTGAAGCGGAGCTGATGCGCGACATGTTCAGGCGCATGTGCTTGATCCGCCGGTTCGAGGAACGCGCCGCCGAGGAGTACATGAAGGGCAACATCGGCGGCTTCCTGCACCTGGCGATCGGGGAGGAAGCCGCGGTCGTTGGCACGATCACCGCTCTGCGGCCGACCGACCCCATCACGTCGACATACCGCGAACACGGCCAGGCGCTCGCTCGCGGCAGCGACCCCAGGGCCGTCATGGCCGAGTTGTTCGGCCGGTCGACCGGAATCTGCGGCGGGCTCGGCGGCTCCATGCACCTGATGGACTTCGACCGCCACTTCTACGGCGGGTACGGCATCGTCGGAGGCTCGATCCCGCTGGCGGTCGGCCTGGCGTGGGCGATCCAGTACCGCGACGAGGACGGCGTCGCGCTCGCGATGTTCGGCGACGGGGCCTCCAACCAGGGCGTGCTCGCCGAGGTCATGAACATGGCCGAGCTGTGGAACCTGCCTGTCGTCTTCTTCGTCCTGAACAACCACTACGGGATGGGAACGGCCGTGGAGCGCGCCAGCGCCGAGCCGGATCTGTTCAGGCGGGCCGAGGCGTTCGGGATGCCCGCCCGGCAGGTCGACGGCATGGACGTCCTGGCCGTCCACGAGGCGGTGCGCGAGGCAGCCCGCCTGGCGCGCGACGGCAAGCCGTCGATGATCGAAGCCAAGGCATACCGCTATCGCGGGCACTCGATGAGCGACCCCGACACGACCCGTGCCGCCGAGGAGAAGGAGCGGTGGCAGGCCCGCGACCCACTGGTCACGTTCGAACGCATCCTGCTGGGCGAAGGTGTGATGACACGCGAGGAGACCGACGCCGTACGCGAGCAGACTCACGCCACCGTCGAGGAGGCCGTCGCGTTCGCCGACCGGAGCCCGAACGTGCCCGAAGCCGAGCTGGCCCGCCACGTCTACGCAGACCCGTGGAACGACGACCCGCGCGGCAGTGCGCTGACCGGATGAGCACGACCGCCCCGGCGACACCCAAGGCCGTGTCCTACCGCGAGGCGCTCACGCAGGCGATGCGCGAGGAACTGCAGCGCGACGAAAACGTGTTCATCATGGGCGAGGACGTCGGGCAGTTCGAAGGCGCGTTCAAGGTCACGCGTGGCCTGCTGGCGGAGTTTGGTCCCAGGCGCGTCGTCGACACGCCCATCAGCGAGGCCGGGTTCACCGGGCTCGGCATCGGCGCGGCCATGGCTGGCCTGCGCCCGATCATCGAGATGATGACCGTCAACTTCTCGATCCTCGCCCTGGACCAGATCGTCAACAACGCGTCGAAGGTTCGCTACATGTTCGGTGGGCAGGTCGCGTGCCCGCTCGTGATCCGGATGCCGGGTGGCGCGGGGCATCAACTTGCCGCGCAGCACAGCCACTCATTGGACGCGTGGTACACGCACGTGCCGGGCCTGAAGGTAGCGTGCCCGTCCACCCCGTACGACGCCAAGGGCCTCCTGAAGACCGCAATCCGCGACGACGACCCCGTGATCTTCCTGGAGAGCGAAGGCCTGTACGCCAAGAAGGGACCGGTCGGCGGCCCGGATGACCTCGTCCCGTTCGGACGGGCGGCGATCCGCCGCAGCGGCAAGCACTGCACTGTCGTCGCGCACTCACGGATGGTGTGGGTCGCGCTGGCCGCCGCCGAGGAGTTGGCGAAGGACGGCATCGAGTGCGAGGTCATCGACCCGCGCACGTTCCGCCCCCTGGACATCGAGACGCTCGCCACCAGCGTCCGCGCAACCGCCCGGTGCGTCATCGTCGACGAGGGCTGGCCGGAGTGCGGAATCGCCGCGAACCTCGCGGCACACCTCTACGAGGCCTGCTTCGACTGGCTCGACGCGCCGATCCGCCGGATCAATTGTGCGGACGTCCCGACCCCGTACGCCAAGAACCTGGAGCAGGCCGCACTGCCCCAACCGGGCGACGTCACCGCCGCCGTCCGGCAGCTCGTCGGAGGACGCTGATGGATTTTCTGATGCCGAAGCTGTCGGACACCATGGAGGAGGGCACCGTTCTGCAGTGGCTCACCCAGGACGGTGCCGAGGTGACCAAGGGTGAGCCGATCGTCGAGATCGAGACCGACAAAGCGAACATGGTGGTGGAGGCACCCGATTCCGGTCAACTCCGCATCGTCGCCCAGGTCGGCGACAGCCTGCCGATCGGAGCGACGATCGCGACGATCGGCAAAGGCAGCGCGGTGCCAGCTCCTGCGGCCACAACGGAGGACCGACCTGTCGCCGCGGAGGCCCACGGAGCGCCCGACGCCGCCGATACGGGCGACGAGCCCACCGGCATCCCCACCGCCGACGACGGTACCGGATCGTCCATCGGGCTGGAGCTCCGGCCTCCTGAGACATACCCGGGAGCCGGTGACGAGGACGGTCCGAGCCCCGCCGCGATCGCGCCCCCGCCTCCCGCCGCACCGCCGACACCTTCCGCCCCCGCACCCGGTGATCAGGTGCGCGCGTCGCCGCTCGCACGGCGTCTGGCCGAGGAACTCGGTGTCGACCTGTCAGCGGTCCAGGGCACCGGACCGGCGGGACGGGTGGTCCGCGACGACGTCGAAGCCGCGGCTGCGGCTGCAAGCGCCGCACCCACAGCGCCGGTGTCTGCGCCCGCCTCCCAGACACCCGCAGCGACGGCGGAGACGCCGTCACCGGACACCGCCCCCGGTGCTGCGCCCGGTGAGCGGATCCCACTGAGCCGCCTTCAGCGAACCGTCGCCAGACGGATGGCCGAGTCCAAGCCCGGCGCCCCCCATTTCTACCTGGAGCGTGACGTCGATGTGACCGCCCTCATCGAGCTTCGCAAGCAACTCGTCGCCGCATCGCCCGAGGGCCAGGGCCCGTCCGTCAACGATCTCATCATCCGCGCGGTCGCCCTGGCCGCCGCCGAGCGCCCCGACGCCGTCAGCAGGTTCGACGGTGACGCCCTCATCGCTCCCTCAGGCGTCCACATCGGCATCGCAGTCGCCGTCCCCGGCGGGCTCCTGGTTCCGGTCGTCCGCTTCGCCGACACCAAGCGCGTCGGCGAGATCGCGTCCGAGGTCCGGGGACTCGTCGGCCGCTGCCGGGACGGGACGATCACCCCGCACGAGCTCGAGGGCTCGGTGATCACGATCAGCAACCTCGGCATGTTCGGGATCGACCGCTTCCTCGCCGTGATCAACCCGCCGGAGGCCGCCATCCTGGCGGTGGGCCGCAGCAAGCCCAGCCCGGTGGTCGTCGACGGCGACGTCGTCGTGCGCGACATGTTGACGCTGACGCTCTCCGTCGATCACCGCGCGGTCTACGGAGCGGAGGCGGCCACCTTTGTCGCACGCATCACGGAGCTCATGGAGCGACCGGGGGCGCTTGTGCTCTAGTGTCCTGACCACCCGATCGTCGCGTGAGAACTAACCGTTCGACCAGGTTTCTCCAGACGTCGAACTGGGTACCATGGTTTTTGTAGGTTTCGTCCCAGTGGATCGCCACGCATGGCACGCAAGGAGGCAACGACATGGAACAGTCCCCACAGGTGCATGGCGGTCAAGCGGTCGCCGATGATGTGCATGACCGTGGCTACGGTTCGACGCGTCGGGCCGACCCGCGCATCTTGCAGCGGATCGCGAAGGCGGTCGGCGGAGCGCCCTCTGTCGTGAACATCGGCGCGGGCACCGGCGCGTACGAGCCGCCCAACCGGCGTGTGGTCGCGGTCGAGCCGAGCGACCGTGTGATCGCCCAGCGCCGCACCGGCGCCGCGCCCGTCGTCAAGGCCTCTGCCGAGGCGCTCCCGTTCAGGGACGACGGCTACTCGGCCGCGATGGCGATCCTGACGATCCATCACTGGGAGGACCCGCTCGCAGGACTTCGCGAGATGCGACGTGTCGCCCGCCGTCGTGCGGTCGTACTGACGCTGGACCCCGCCGCGGTGGACAGCTTCTGGCTCTACGAGTACTTCCCCGCCGTGGCACGTGCCGACGCGCGCCGGTTCCCGCCGCTCGATGTGGTTACCCGCACGCTCGGTGGAGATGTTCGAGTCGAGGTCGTACCGATCCCACACGACTGTCGCGATGGGATCCTGGGGGCGTACTGGCGACGGCCGTCGCTGTACCTGGCAAGCCACGTTCGGCGCAGCATCTCGACGCTCGCTGCAGTCGGTGACGATGCGCTTCTGGACGGGTTGGCCCTCTTGTCCGAGGACCTGCGTATGGGAGCGTGGGATGCGGCGAACTCCTGGCTCCTCGATCGTGACGAGCTCGACCTGGGCTACCGCCTCGTCGTCGCGGAGTACGGGGACCCGCCCAACGGGTGACCGATGAAGGGGCCGTCAAGAAATGAAGGACACTAGGATCTGGGCGTGGCCGTGCTGCTGACCTCGGACCGGATCGACTACCTCGGGGCGTGGGGGCTGCAGCGCGCGTTGGCAGCCGAGCGGGCAAGGGGCGCCATTCCTGACGTCGTGTGGCTCCTGGAGCATCCCCCTGTGTACACGTTCGGTCGTCATGGCAGGCGGGACGACCTGTTCATCGACGACGCAGGGCTGGCACAGCTGGGCGCGACGTGCGTGCAGTGCGACCGCGGTGGTCAGATGACCTGGCACGGCCCCGGGCAGACCACCGGCTACGTCATCGCGGATGTCCGTTCCCACGGCGGGGTGCGCAGGTTCGTCCAGGCGCTCGTCGGGGCGATGGCCGACGCAAGCGACATCCCCGGTGCCGTCCCGGGCGACGACACCGTGGGCCTGTACGTCGAGGGCCGCAAGCTCGGGAGCGTCGGCATTCGCATCAGTGGCGGCATCGCGACGCACGGCCTTGCGCTCAACCGCGATCCCGATCTGACGTGGTTCGCACGGATGTCCGCCTGCGGCGCTCCGGACGTCGCGGCGACATCCATCGCGCACGAGCGCGGCGATCCGAGTCGCAGCCGCATCGACGCCGCCCTGGCCACCGCGCTGACCGAGCGCCTCGGCCTCGGCGAGCTCACGCCCGTGGACGTGCGCGACCTCGTGCCCGGGTAGTGCATATCAGCCCAGCAGTTGTTCCCAGGCGATGAGCGCGGCCGCGACGAGTACGTCGTCGTCCGGATCGATCCCCACCTGCGCCACCCATTCGGCCAGCGTCGGCCAATCGACCTCGAACGGCTCCACATCGGGGTGGGTATGTCGAAGAACCGTGGCCGCGCGCTCGGCGATCACCATATGTTGACCGCCGCCGCCGCGGCCAGGACCATGACCAGCGCTCCGTAGCCGTAGTAGCCGAGCACGAACAGCAGCACCGACAGCGACACGAGCAGGACGGCCAGGCTGCCCCAGGCAGCCCGGGGCAGCCCATCGGCACCGAGGGTCCACCCTCGCTCCGGTGGGGCGCCGCGGCGGCGCGGCCGTTCCTTGTCAACCGTCACATGGGGAAGAGTAGCGCTGCGTCTCGACGGACACGGTGTACTACCCTGCGCAAGAACAACCCCCGGGAAGGACGTCATGGCTGTCGACGTTGGACACGAGGCACCGGATTTCACGCTCACGAGTCAGACCGGTCAGGACGTCACGCTCTCGAGCTTCCGCGGCGCGAAGAACGTCGTCCTCGTGTTCTACCCGTTGGCCTTCAGCGGCGGGTGCACGAAGCAGTTCACCGAGATCGGTGCCAACGAGGGCCGGTACGCCGACGTGCAGACGCAAGTGCTCGGGGTATCCGTCGACAGCTTCCACGCCCAGGCGGCGTTCGCCAGATCGCTCGGACTCGACGCGACGCTGATGCTGGCCGACTTCGAGCCCAAGGGGGCGGTCGCCAAGAGCTACGGCGTGTACCGGGATGTGCGTGGCCATTCGGCGCGTGCCACGTTCGTCATCGACAAGCAGGGGATCATCCGGCACGCCGATATCCCGGTTCCGCCCGAGATCCCCGACGAGGACACCATCGTGGCAGCTGTGAACACCTGTAACGCCTAGACCTGGAGAAGACGGATATGGCCGTTTGCGCCCACACCGTGTGCACCTGCGAAGCCGCCGATGGGAGCGACTACTGCTCACCGTTCTGCGAGGGCAGCGCCGACGCCCCCGAGTGCCACTGCCACCACGAGGGCTGCACAGCGCCGCACCATCACTAGGAGACGTCTCGCGGGCGCCCTCTGGCGACGGGTGCGGGCGCCAGATCGCCGCAGTGCTTCTCGTACGGGCGGCCCTTAGCCTGGATCCACCGACAATCGTGGATGCGGGGCGTGCGGGCGCCGAGTCAGGCGGGTGTCGGGGGAGCACCCGCAGGGTGCATCCTTCGGGTTGACCCCGAACCCGTATGGCGACGGCGATCCGCCCGCATCCGCGCCGCGAGGGGCGGTGGATCCAGGCTTAGCCCTCGTACTTGAACGAGAGGTTCAAGCGCGTGCGGAAACGCACGATCTTGCCGTCCTCGATCGAAACGTCAAGCTTGATGACCTCGGCGACGCGCAGATCGCGAAGACTGCCGGCAGCCGTCTCGATTGCCGTACGGGCTGCCGCCTCCCACGACTCGCTGCTGGTGCCGACGACGTCGATCACCCTGTACACGCTCTCATCTGCCATCTCAACGGCCCCCCGCTTGGTTTGTCTGCTTGCACGACACCTCGTGGCGATGCGCACGAAGTGCACGCGAATCATACGTGGCCGAAACCGATCTCACAGGCCGATATCTGGCCGGGAGCAACCGCAAGACTCACCAGTGATGATGCACGTGCGGCTCTCTTCGGTGATCTCGCCGTCGGTGGACGGGTGGTCCCTCCGCTACGGGGGCTGCGGCCGCGCTCCCTGTTGGCGTACCTGCTGCTGCACCCTGGCCTTCGTCCACGAACCCGACTCGCCGGCAGGTTCTGGCCCGACGTGCTCGAGACGAGCGCCCGGGCGTCGCTTCGGAGCGCGCTGTGGTCGGTACGCGCAGCGCTGGAGGAGGTGGGAGGGGCCGAGTACCTCACGCCGACCGCTCGAGCGTGGGCATCGCGGCGCAGATGCCGCGGATGGCCGTGACGGACAGAGCCGGGGCGCGCGTCAGTCCTGAACGATCCCGCGCAGGGCAAGCTGGCCGCAGGCAGCGTCGATGTCCGCGCCGCGGGAGCGGCGGACCGACGGGGTGACACCGGCGCGCTCGAGCGCGGCGATGAACGTCTCGCGGCGAGTCGAGGAGCTGCCCCGGTAGGGACCCTCGGTCGGGTTGTACTCGATGATGTTGACGTGGAAGTTGCCGTCGCGAACGAGCGACGCCAGGCGCGCGGCATCCGACACCGAATCGTTGACCTCGTGCAACAGGAGGTACTCGATGAAGACACGTCGACGTGTCGTATCGCAGTACCTGCGACAGGCCGCAAGCAGGTTCGCGATCGGCCACCTGTTGTTGATCGGCATCAGGGCCGAGCGCGTCGCGTCGTCGGCGGCGTGCAGCGAGATCGCCAGGCGCACGCCCAGCGGATGGCGCGAGAGCTCGTCAATGCCGGGCACCCAGCCTGCCGTCGAGATCGCGACCTTCCGGGTCGACAGTCCCAGGCCCTCCGGGTCGCAGATCTGTGCGGCGGCGGCGAGCACCGCTTGCAGGTTCTGCAGCGGTTCGCCCATACCCATGAACACGACGTTCGTCACACGGGCGTCATCGCGCTCGGCGGCGCCGGCGGCGAGCACGACCTGGTCGACGATCTCCTCGTCGGTCAGGTTACGTCCGGCCCCCAGCCGGGCCGTCGCGCAGAATCGGCATCCGAGCGCGCAGCCGACCTGGCTTGACACGCACACCGTGCGCCGACCTTTGGCGTGCGCGATCGACACGGTCTCGATCCGCGCGCCGTCGCCTGCGCGAAGCGCCCACTTGACCGTGTGGTCGGTCGACACGGCCCTCGCCTCGGGCGTGACCGACCAGAAGGGCACCGCTTCCGCGACAAGCTCGCGAAGCGCCTTGGGCCAGCTGGTAACCCCGTCCCACCCGGACGCCCCGCGCCGTTTGGCCTCGGCCGCCTGGCGGGCACGGTACGTCGGCTCGCCCAGATCGGCGAGGAACGTCTCGACGACCGTGCTCACGGCGTCGCCGCCGACGGCAGGGCCTTGGGACCGTTGGCGAACACGGGCCATGCGGCCTTCTCGGCGCCGTCCTCGCGCAGCAACCCGAAGTACCGTCCCGGGGTGTCGCGCACAGAGCTCCACATCGCCAGTCGCACGCGCGGCTGCGCCGCGAGTCGTTGCAGGCCCTGCGTCATGAACGCCGCCTGGTCGGCCTCGGACAACCCGCCTGGCGGCGTCGCGTATCCGAATCGGGTGATCAGCACGGGCGCCCCCGGGGCGAGCTTGTCGAGTGCTTGCATCAGTCGCGGCATCGTGGCGAAGGAGGGCACCGCATCGGACGGCGCGCTGGGGGCGATCGTCGGTTCGATATGTTGGGCAACGGCATCCATGCGCGGAGTGAGTGCCGTAAGGCCGGCGACCCAATCGAGCACGCTCACGCCGCCGACCGGGGGCATGCTGGTCTCGATATGGGCTGCGCTGCTCCCGACGACGATGGCGTAGGGCGCAACCGCCTTGATCTCGGAATACGCGCGATCCAGCAGGCCGGCATAGATCGCCGGCGACGCCGGCTTGGTTCCCGACTCGTCCCACTGCGGCATCAGCTTGAGCGGGTTGTTGGGCTCATCCCACGGCTCGTACACGCCCACCCGGGCGCGCCCCTGTCCCTGATACCGGCTGGCGAACGCACGCACGAAGGCGCCGTACGCCTCGATGTCCGGAGCCGTTTCGGGCCCCTTTCCGCCGTTGGCCCACCCCGGCGATCCCGAAAAGACGACGATCGGCTCGATGCGGCGTGCAGCGAGACCGTCCAGCACCTCGTCGTACCGGGTCCATCGGTAGGCCGGATCGTTGGGATCGGTCGGTGCGGCGGGAGCCGTCACGGCGATCGCGGGCCACGACACGTCGACGCGCGAAAACGCCACCCCAGTCGACGCAAGCCGGTCGATTCGCGCGGAAACGGGCTCGTCGATGACACCGGTGATCTGGTCGTCCTGCAGCCCCACCGTCAACGCTCCGGCGCGAAACGGGCTGTCGGCGCGAGCGCTGCCAGACGTGTCGTCGCTGTTCGCGGCGACCAACACGAGCATCGCGACGAGGGCCAGGAGCGTTCCCACGCCGCTCAGCACGGTGAGAAGTCGGCGGCTCATCGCAGGGCCTGCGCGATCCGTTGCAGCTCGGACGGGATGTCGCCTCCCGGTTGGATCGCAAGCTCGGTGACACCGTCGCGCGCCATGTCGTCGGCCCGCGCGCGCAGCTCGGCGGCCGTGCCGCAGAAGCCGAACCGGGCGATGTTGTCGGCTGTCACGACCGCGGCATCCTGTGGCAGGACGACCTCGGTCAGGTGCCCGCGATGGAGCTCCTGATGGCGTCGATCGATGGGGAGGGCGACGGTCACGTCACGAATGTACCCCTCGGCCTGCAATCGAAGCCCGGGGTCCAGCCCTTCCAACCTCCACGGCTGCTCGCAGAACGCATGGAACGCCACCGCGACGACCGGACCAACAGCGGTCGACAGCCGCGGGCTGTCCAGGGACTCACCGTCCTCGGCGACGGCGCCGACCGCATGGACCACCAGGGGCATATCGGGGCCGATCGCCTCGCGCACCAGCCCGAGACCGCCCGGAGAGAAGACCCCCGTCATCGCGCCATCGGCGATGCGCCGCGTCACCGCCTGTGCACGGGGACCTCGACACGAGACGTAGATGGGTACCTCACCCGCGCCCTCGGCGCCCGGCACCGGGATCGGCCGTACCAGACGACCACCCTCCGCATGTGTGATCTCGCCTCCGCCCAGCAACACGCGCAGGTCCAGCACCTCGCGCTCAAGCGCGGCCAGCCGCACCGGGCCCAGACCGAGCGTGAAGCGCCCGGTGAACCCGGCGCCGACCGTGACGACGACGCGTCCGCGGGCGATCGCCGACAGCGACCGCAACCCCGCGGCCGTGGCGACGGGCGTCCGAAGGCCCGGAACGACGACACCGATCCCAAGGCCGATGCGTGCGGTGCGCTCGGCCGCCCGCGCGAGGGTGACGAACGGATCGTGGTAGAGCAACGGCGAGTCGTAGCACCAGGCGCAATCGAAGCCCAGCTCCTCGGCCAGGACGATGTGGTCCGGGGTGTCGCGCACGGGCGCGAAGAAGACCGACAATCTCATGGAGCGCCCGCCAGTCCTTGGTCCACGGCGGGTTCCCGGTACACGACCACCTCACGGAAGTTGCGCCGCCCGATCGTCAGGGCGAACATGGCGATGACGGCCGCGAGGCCCGAGAACACGGCCATCGTCGCGGTCAGCCCGATTGCGCGCGAGAGGTATCCGAGACCCACGCTCGGCACCGTACCTGCGTAGCAGCACATGAAGAGCGCCGAAACGAGTTTGCCGCGCTCGTTCATCGGCACGACGCAGCTGCAGATGGTGGTGCTGCCCTGCAGGATCAAGCCGTTCGTGAAGCCCACGACCCCCGCAGCAACGATCACGAGCACCACGGTGTCCACCCAGGCGGCGCCCACGACGAGCAGCGAGGCGATCGTCGACGCGACGATGCCGCCGATCACCGCCCGGCGCGGCTCAAGCCCACGGAAGAAGAACGGCGTGATCCCGCCGGCGGCCAGGATCAGGAAGCCGACGAGCCCGACGAGCGCCAGGTTGCTCTCGCCCAACGTGTCGACCATATACAGGGGTGCCAGCGACAGGAACGTGGCATCCAGGAAGCTCATCAGGAACCCGGCCGGCGCGATGAACGTCACGAACCCCCGAAACTGGCCCTGCGGCACCCCGACGCGCACCGCGAAACGGCCGCCGCCACGACGGCGCGCCAACGTCTCGGGGGCCATGACGATCGCCAGGATCCCGACGAGCATGAGCAGCGCATGGCCCTGAAACGGGCGGTGGATCGGATCGGGCCCATACTCGGCCATGAGCCCGGCGATCCCCGGACCCAGGCCGAACCCCAGGCGAAAGCCCATCCCAGCAAGCATCGCGGCAAGCGCGCGACGGTGGGGCGGCGCGTGATCGACGACGAACGCGGCTCCGACCCCGAGGAACATCCCGATCGCGAGACCCTGCAGGACCCGCCCTGCGAACAGCATTGGCACCGAGGTCGTGAACCCGAACAGGAGCGACGCCGCGCTGATGATCGCCATCGCCGGCAGGATCAAACGCTTGCGACCCAGGATGTCGCTCAGGTTTCCGGCGACGAGCATCGTCGGCACGACCGTGGCGGTGTAGGTCGCGAACAGGAGCGCGATCGTTCCGGCGGACAGGCCGAACTGGTCGGCATAGAGGGGAAACAGCGGCGTGACGATGCTGGTTCCCATCGTGAACACGACCAGCCCGACGAAGGCCAGCCACGAGCCGCGGGTCACAGCAGTGGCTTACGATCGACGCCGGCCAGCCGAGGGACCCGTATGGCACTGGCAGCGGCCAAGAGTAGGAATCCGACCGAGGCCAAGAGCGCGTTGCGAAACCCCGTGGCGATGAGCTCACGCACCGCTGAGATCGCTTGGACGGTGGCGCGTTCGGACCCCGCCGGGATCGCCGCGTGCATGATCACGCCGAGCACCGCCGCTCCGAGCGCTCCACCGATGTAGCGGCTGATGTTCGGCAGCGCCGAGGCGACACCGAGCTGCGCGGCCGGCACGTCGCTGATCGCGCTCGTCTGTATCGGCGACGATGCCATCGCAAGCCCCACGCCGAACATCACGATTCCGGGAAGGACGGCCGGGTACGACTCGGCGTGAGCCGCAAGCGCCGCCTCGAGCGCCCCCGCTGCAGACAGCAGGTACCCGGCGGTCGCCATGCGAGCCGGACCGGT
Source organism: uncultured Bifidobacteriaceae bacterium (assembly GCA_964393105.1). Lineage (GTDB taxonomy): Bacteria > Actinomycetota > Thermoleophilia > Miltoncostaeales > Miltoncostaeaceae > CALMEC01. The sequence goes on along the minus strand of CAYMSM010000060.1, from coordinate 85,074 downwards.
GCGCGCGAAGGCGCGACCCGCGATCGGCGAGACGACAACGAACGACAACGCGATGGGGCTGATGGCCAGGCCGAGTTGGACCGGGCCGAATCCCAGGACGCGACTCAAGTAGAACGGCAGCAAGATCAGCACGCCGAACAGGGCGGCCGAGGAGGCCCCCGAGGCGATGCTCGTCGTGCGGACCGAGCGCAAGCCGAGCAGGCGCAGATCGAGCAACGGGTCGGCGACGGAGCGCTCCCGCAACACGAACAGGACGATCGCGGCGCTCCCGATCGCAAGCGCGCTCAGGGTCGCGGCGGAGTCGAACCCCCACGCCTCGCCACGGGAGAGACCCAGCAGCAGGCCGAGCAGCCCCACTCCCCCGAGCGCCGCGCCCGGCAGGTCGAACGAGCGTCGTGCTCCTCTCACGCGGTACTCGGGCAGGACGATCAGGGCGCCGACCAGGACCCCCGCGCCGACGATCGGGGTGAACCAGAACACGCTGCGCCACCCGGATACGGTCAGAAGCGCACCCGCGACGTTGAGCGCGACGATCGGCGCGACGCTGATGACCGCCGAGTAGATGCCGAGTGCCTGGCCCCGCTCGCGGTGGTTGAAGAGCTCGGCGATGTAGCTGACCGCTGTCGGCGCCATGGCACAGGCCCCGGCGGCCTGCACCACGCGGAACGCGATCAGCGACGCCGCGTCCCACGCGGCGGCGCACAGAATCGATCCGACGATCAGGACGACCACGCCGGTGATGAACACCCTGCGACGGCCGTACAGATCGCCTGCGCGCCCCGCGACCGGCAGCAGGGTCGCTTGGGTCACGAAGAACGCCGTGACGATCCACGCGATGGCGGTGATGTCGACCCCGAGGTCCTGGGCCATCGACGGCATCGCGATGTTGACGATGCTGATGTTCATGACCGACAGCCACATGCCGCTCGCGACGACGAAGAGCGCGAACCACCGCTGCCGCGGGTGCGTGGCGATGCGGGTCCGCACGCCGCGGACATTCCTCGCGATCGTGGCCCTCACGCCCCGGAGTGTAGGGACGCCCCTCAGCCACTCTCCCAACTCGGCGAGACCGCCCGGGCCACCGTTCGGACGTGGTACGCAGTGCCAGTTGCGCGGGCGTTGCAAACGCCACCCGCTGGGGGAACGACGGAACTCCCCGGGAACCGTTTGCTGATGGGGGATCCCGAGACGGGAACCGTCGTTTCCGTACATCGTGTTGCCGGGCGCTCGGCGATGGGCCACGCGGGCGGGCGGGCGGGTACGCTTCGGCCGATGGGACGCGGCCGACAGGAGAAGCTCTGGCGCTACACGTCGCTCGTGCGCCTGTGGTCGTGGGCCCTCATGGGGGTCGGCGGCGGGATGCTGCTTGTCGGCGCAGCGCTTCAGGCCGGATCTGCGACCGGGCTGTCGCCGACCTGGATCGGCATCGCCGTGGCGGTCAGCGGATTGACCGGGGTCGTCTTCTACCCGCTGCTTCGCATGTGGTTGCGCAAGACCGCGCCATCGGAGTACCTGCCCAGGGCCACCCGTCTGAATGGGGCGCGACGACTCGAGGCCGGGCCCGCCGACTGGCGCCGTTGGGCGGTGCTGACCGTTGTGTTCCTGCTCGTGGGAAGCGCGGCGATGCTGGCGTTCCTCGTGGGCGTCCTTCGTGACAGCGGCCCCGACGGCATCGCGGAGGGCGTCGTCGTGGGGCTCGTCGCGGCCTGGGGACTCGTTACGCTCGGCGATGCCCGTACGATCGAGCGCACCGAACGGAACCAGGGCCGGCACTACTTCGCCGCAGGTGAACGCCCGACCGCGGCGGGCAACCGTCTGGTCTGGACACCGGTCGACCCGAGCTGACGCGACCCTACCGGGACGAACTCTCGGCGCACAACGCGCGTGGTAAGATACCCCTTAGGGTATATCTCGCGCCACGCTTCGGAGGTTGACGTGTCCACACGCAAGGTCATCATCATAGGCTCGGGCCCCGCCGGCCTCACCGCCGCCATCTATGCGGCGCGGGCGAACCTGGAGCCGCTGATGTTCGAGGGGTATGGCGCCGGCGGGCAGCTGATGCTGACCACCGACGTCGAGAACTACCCGGGCTTCCCGATGGGCATTCAAGGCCCCGAGATGATGCAGGCGTTCCGTGATCAAGCGGAGCGGTTCGGCACCGAGATCGTGACCGCTGACGTCACGAGGGTCGATCTCTCCGCGCGCCCGTTCGGCGTGTGGGTGGGCGGCGAGGAGCACCGTGCCGAATCCATCATCGTGTCGACCGGCGCGTCGGCCCGCTGGCTCGGGCTGGACAGCGAGGAGCGGCTGCGCGGCCACGGCGTGTCGTCATGCGCAACCTGCGACGGCTTCTTCTTCAAGGAACAACGGATGGTCGTCGTGGGCGGGGGCGACTCAGCCGCCGAAGAGGCGCTGTACCTGTCGCGCATCGGCTCGCACGTGACCCTGGTCCACCGCCGTGACCATCTGCGCGCATCGAAGATCATGGCCGACCGCGTCCTTGCGAACGACAAGATCACAGTGCGATGGAACGCCGAGGTGGCCGAGGTGATCGGCGACGGCAAGGTCAGCGCCGTGCGCGTCCGCGACATCGTCACCGGCGAGACCGAGGACATCCCGGCGTCGGCGATGTTCGTCGCGATCGGCCACACGCCCAACACCGAGCTCTTTACCGGGCAACTCGACCTCGACGACGAGGGCTATGTCGTGGCCGACGGCACCCGCACCAACATCGAGGGCGTGTTCGTCAGCGGCGACGTCCAGGATCGCGTCTACCGTCAAGCCATCACCGCGGCCGGCAGCGGGTGCATGGCGGCCATCGACGCCGAGCGCTGGCTCGAGGCCTACGTGCACGAACCCGCCGGCGCTTCCGCCTAACCACACAACGAAGGGAAACCCGAAGTGGCAGACAACGTGGTCGAGATCACGACCGACAACTTCCAGGGCACGGTGCTCGAGAACGAGAAGCCCGTCCTGATCGACTTCTGGGCCGAGTGGTGTGGTCCGTGCCGCATGATCGCCCCGGTCATCGAGGAGATCGCCTCCGAGCACGCCGAGATCGTCGTCGGCAAGCTCGACATCGACGCTCACCCTGCCCTGGCACAGCGCTATGGCATCACCGGGATCCCGTTCATCGGCCTGTTCGAGAACGGCATCCTGGCCAAGCAGGCCGTCGGTGCCATGCCGAAGGCCATGCTCGAGCAAAAGCTCGGGCTTTCCTAGGAAAGGCACGGCCATGCCGACGTACGACCTGGTCTGCGACACCTGTGAGCACGGGTTCGAGACGTTCCGTCAAGGCTTCCTTCGCGATGAGGACCGCATCTGTCCCGAGTGCGGCGCCTCCGAGGTCCGGCAGTTGATCACAGGATTCATCACAGCCCGCCCCGCCCGCGACACTGGGCCGGTCAACGTCCAACGGGTCGGTGGCGGAGGATGTTGCGGCGGCGCCTGCGGCGGTCACTAGTGGCGGCCGAAGCCCCCCACACCCGTGAGCAGTTGGTCGCCCGCCTGCGCAGAGCCGAAGGGCAGTTGCGCGGGGTCCAGCGCATGCTGAGCGAAGACGCCCAGTGCCGGGACGTGTTGACCCAGCTCGCGGCGGTCAAAGCCGCTGTGGATCAGGTGGGACTGCTGCTGATCACCGAGCGCCTGCGCTCGTGCGTCATCGCAGGGGAGGACGGCTGCGTCCAGGACTTCGACGCCGCCGTCGCAACGTTCCTGCGCCACGCCACCCTGTCGCACTGAGTCGTCCTCAACCGAGCAGTGCCGGCAGCGATCTCAGGCTCGCGATGCGGTCACAGCCATCGTCTGCCCGATCGCCCGAACGATCGATCAACACGCCACTGACGCCGGCTGACCGCGCTCCGTTGACGTCACGTTGCCGATCGTCACCCACGTGGATCGCCTGCCCCGGCTCCAGACCGAGGGCGCTGAGGGTCTGAACGAAGATACGTGGGTCGGGTTTGCGCGCGCCAACGACGGCGCTGACGCTCACGGCCGCGAAGCGCCCCAGGATCCCGAGTTGCCTGAGCACGTCGGGCAGCGAGCAGTCCCAGTTGCTGACCACCGCGCACCGGATACCGTGTGACATCAACACGTCGAGCATCGGGATCACGTCCGCGAACAGCCGGTAGCGAAGGCTGGAGTTCAGGATCTCGCCCACGACGACGCTCGGCGGACCCGATGGCAATGCGTCGGCGAACGTCGCGGCGCAGAGGTTGCGCAGGGCCTCGAGGCCAGCGTCGTCCCGGCCCAGATCCTGGTGACGGCGATAGACGTCCACTTCGGCGTGAAAGGCTGTGGCTACAAGGTCGGTGCCGTACGGGTACCCGGCCTCCGCAAGGCTCCGCTGGAGGTTGCCGACGGGGTCGTCCAGCTCGAGGAGCGTGCCGTACGCATCGAAGAGCACCGCCTGAAGTCCTCCGGATGCAGTCACGGCGTCATGCTGCCATGCAACCGTCTCGTACCCGGGAAAACGGGTCTCGGCGCTATACTCGTCCACGCTTGCTGGCCTTTCGGGAGGAGTCGGGTGCGGATCACGCGCCGCCGTGCGATCGGCGTCACCGTCGGTCTGGCCGCGGTCGCCGCGCTCTGGACCCCCTCGCTCGTCGCCCGCGTCCACACGACCCCCGCTCAACCCATCGACTTCCTCTCCCGCCCGGACAAGGGATGGCGCTTTCTCTATGACACGGTGCGCCTCTCGCGACATGCAAAGCTGGGATCGGATGCGCCCGCGCTCCAACGTGCGCGTCAGGTCTGGCCACGCGTCGAGGACGTCGAGTTGGTGTACCTCGTGCGCCCCGTGACGGTCCCCGTCGCGACCGGCGGCCTGACCCCGACGCTCCGCGCGCGGCTGGTTCGGCCGCGCTCCCGTCTGACCTGGTTCGTCCACGGACGCATCGGCAGGCGCCCCCGCCAGGTCATCGGCCTGCTCGACTACCGGTCCGGACGGGTCATCTGGGATCTACGTCGGGTCATCAGGGGGAGTCGATGAGCCTTCGCGCCCGAAACCACCGCAAGAAGCGCCACGACCTGCGCCGAGTGCTGTTCGCATGCGCCGGCGGGCTGATCGGCGCCAGCACCCTGGTGGCGGCCCACTCGTTCGAGCTCGTTCGCGACGAGCTCCGCGCAGACACCTGCGACGCGATCAAGCTCGGGCAGAACTCCCGGATCTACGACCGCAACGGGGCGCTCCTGACGACCATCGCGGCCGAAAACAACCGTGATCCGATCCGCTACGACGACATGCCCAAGTTCCTGATCGACGCCACGGTCGCGATCGAGGACAAGAAGTTCTTCGAGCACCGCGGTATCGACTACCGGCGCATCGCGAGCGCCGCGCTCAAGGACGTCTCCCGCGAGGCCGACGGCACCGACGGCAGGCAGGGTGGCTCGACGATCACGATGCAGCTGATGAAGAACCTGTGCCACCCCAACGAGGCCCGCAGCGTCTCGATCAAGCTGACCGAGGCATACCTGGCAAGCAACTTCGAGCAGAAGTACTCCAAGAAGACGATCATGCAGCGCTACCTCAACAGCGTCTTCTACGGCAACAACTCGCTCGGTGTCCAGGCCGCATCGCAGACCTACTTCAATCGGCCCGCCGCCAAGCTGACGCTGCCCCAGGCGGCACTGCTGGCCGGTCTGCCTCAGGCACCCTCCCAATACAACCCGTTTCGCAACCGTGAGGACGCGACCGCCCGGCGCAACCTGGTGCTCGACGAGATGGTCGAGGACGGCTACATCACCGGCGAGCGGGCCGCGCAGGCCAAGCGAGCCGGCCTGGGGCTCAAGAAGGGCAATGCGTTCGGGTTGAAACGCGAGGGCTACTACGTCGACTACGTCGAGAACATCCTGCGGAACGAGTTGGGAAAGAAGCAGGTCCAGGAGGGTGGCTACAAGATCTCGACCACCATCGACCCGAAGCTCCAGGACGCTGCGCGCGCGGCGATGCGCAACGTCCTGTCGAACTACAGCAGCCAGCCACCCTCCGCGGCGCTGGTCATGCTCGAAGTGAAGACCGGGCGTGTGTTGGCGATGGCCTCAAGCGAGGAGTACAACCGCAAGAACGTGTTCAACGTCGCGGGTCCGGACGCCAAGCGCTCGGCCGGATCGACGTTCAAGACGTTCGTGCTGACCACCGCCTTCAAACAGGGTGTCAGCCCCAACACCAGGTACTTCAGCAAGTCACCGCTCAAGTTGGCCGGTCCCGGGTGCCCCGGTGCGGACCCAACCTTCCAGGTGCGGACGTTCTCCGGCACCGGAGGCGGGATGAAGAGCATCGTCCAAGCAACGGTGTCCTCTGACAACAGCGTGTATGCCCAGATGACGTGCGATCTGGAGCCACCCAACGTGTATGAAACCGCGCGCAGCATGGGCGTCACGTCCCTCGTTGCCGACATCGATCAGTACACGATCTCGCTCGGACTTGGCGGCCTGCGACGAGGGGTCAGCGTGCTCGACATGGCCCGGGCGTACGCGCCGCTCGCCAACGGCGGTTTCCGCCTGCGGGTATTGCCGATGACGAAGCTCGTCCGTCCCGACGGCAAGACGACGGTCTTCAAACCCACGCGCACCCGCGTCATCTCGGATGGGGTCGCCGCGGAGGTCACCAAGATCCTGCGTGCGAACGTGCAGGGCGGAACGGGTGTCCGGGCGAACCTCCCCAACGTGCCCGTCGCCGGCAAGACCGGGACCACCAACAGCTTCACCGATGCATGGTTCGTGGGATACACGCCCAGGTATGTCACCGCCGTGTGGGTCGGCTACCCCGACGCCCAACGCACGATGCCCGGAATGACCGGCGGCGCGCAACCGGCAAGCATTTGGCGTCAGTTCATGGAGGTCGCGACCAAGGGCGAGTCCGATCAGGCGTTTCTGATCCCCAAGACGCCGTTCGTCAGCAAGCCGTTCTCGAGCTACTGGACCCGTCAGGCCTCTGAGCTGGCCGCCGCGGAGGCAAAGAAGAAGGCTGAGGAAGAGGCCAAGAAGAAGAAGGAAGAGGAGGACAAGAAGAGGGACAGCGACGGCGACGGGGTGCCCGACGTGCCAGGGACGCCGACGGACCCAGCGACACCGGTGCCGCCGACCAACCCGCCGCCCACGACGACACCGCCGGGCACGACACCGCCGGGCACGACACCGCCAGCGACGACACCGTAGTGCCCACGATGGACGTGCTCCGTCGACTCACGGAACGCATCGCCCGACCGATGGGGGCCGCGGTCGTCGCGGGGCTCATCGCCCTCGCGTTCGTGCTGTTCCTGCCGGCCGGCGAGGACGCCGCTGCCCACCTGTACCAGACCCAGCGGTGGAAGGACTGGGGGTGGCAGTTCTGGGACAACTTCTGGTACGCGGGCCGCTACAGCCAGATCAACTACAGCCTGATCTACTACCCGCTTGCGGCGATCGTGGGAACCGCCACGGTGGTAGCCGTTTCGGTCGCGGGTGCGGCGGCGGCGTTTAGCCGTATCATCCACCGCCGCTGGGCGAGGTTGGCCCGATGGCCGGCGGTGGCGTTCGCGTTGTTGTCGCCGCTGCCGGTGCTGACCGGCACGTACCCGTTCCTGCTCGGCCTGGCGCTCGGCCTGGCGGCGTTGGTGGCACTCCAGGAGGGGCGGCGCAAGCTGACGGTGGCGCTTGCGGCGCTCGTCGCCCTGGCGCACCTCCTGGCCTTCTTGCTGCTCGTGACCGCGCTCATCGGCATCGCCGCCGCAACCCCGCGGTGGTGGCGAGGGCATGGTATTCGCATGCTGGCGTTCGGGCTTGCCTCCGTCGTCGGGGCCGCCGCGCTGATATGGCGCGCGTTCAGCACACCCGGCGGTGAGTACCCGTTCCATGTCGTCGATCTTGTGGTCGTGCTCGCGTTCTGCGCCGCCGGCGCCCTGCTGGCCCGCGGACGGCCCGACCTGCGGGTCCTGCTGGGCATCTTCGGCGTGTACGCGCTGCTGGCCCTCACCGCGTTTGCCATCTCGTCACCGATCGGCGCCAACGTCGGGCGGCTGCTCTTGTTCATGGGCGCGCCGCTGCTGCTGGTGCCGCTGGCCGCACGGGGATTTCGGCCGCGAAGCCTGACCGTCGCGCTGCTGGCGGGGGCGCTCATGTGGCAGACGTTCCCGGCCGTCGCGGGCCTTCGCAGCGCCCAGCAGGTGCGCTCGTCAAGCGAGGAGTTCTGGTACCCGGTCGAGGCGTTCCTTGCGACCCACGGCGACCCGAACCACCGGATCGAGGTCGTCGCCACCGACCATCATTGGGAGGCGTTCTTCCTGGCCCGACGCGGCGTGCCGCTGACCCGGGGCTGGTACCGCCAGGACGACTTCCCCGCCAACCAGGATCTGTACGGCGAGCTGAGCGCGACCAAGTACCACACGTGGCTGCGCCGGCTCGGCGTGCGCTACGTGTTCCTGCCCGACGACAAGCTCGACTACAGTGCCCAGGCCGAGGCGGCGCTGCTTCGGGAGTCGAATGTGCTGCCACTGGTGGCCCGCATCGGGGACTGGTCGGTGTACGAGGTGCCGAACGCGACACCGATCGCCACGCCCCCGGACCTGATCGAGGTCCGCTACATCGACGCACAAGAAGTGACGTTTGACGTCAAGCGCGCCGGAAACTACCGCCTGCGACTACGCTACACGCCGTACTGGCAGGTCATCCGGGGTGATGCGTGTGTGGCGCCCCGCGAGCCGTGGGCCACCGAGCTGCGCGTCATGACCCCGGGGACGATCACGCTGCGGTTCGACGTCGGCGTGGGCGAGGTCGTCAAGGCCGTGCTGGGGCGTCAGGCCATCTGCGCGGACCCCGCAGACGCTACGGGGGACCCTGCCGAGGCGCCCACGAGGGCCCTCCGAGAGTCCAGTCCAGGTGCGCCTCGAAGTCGTTGACAAACAGCGCCCAGACCATCCATGCGACGACCGAGACAACCCCGAAGAACGCGCTGCCACGGTAGATCGTCAGCGCGAACGTGTTGCCGGTCTTGTTGCGAAGCCACGGCCAAAAGGGGTCTTTGGGCGCCACCTCGGCTTCGAAGTACGCCGTCGTCAGGACACGCCATTTGAGCGCGAGCCACCCCACCCAGAAGAGGTCCCACGCGCCGCCGAGCGACGTGTAGTAGGCAATCGCGTCCGTGCGCCTGCCCTCCTCGCCGACGTACTGCCATACGTCCAGGTGGGCATGCCAGTCCGTGAGCGGCCAGAAGAGCATGACCCCGACCGAGTCGAACATGTCCGACAGCACGTGGGCCACGGCGCCGATCATGAACGAGACCGCCCACATCCTCTGCTTGGACCACAGCAGGATGATCAACGAGACGACGATCGCGAACAGCAGGGTGTGCGTGAACCCCACGCCGGGAAAGCCACGATGAAGCTGCACCGGATCATCGACGATCTTGTGATTGCCGGAGAAGTCGAGGCCGTAGACGGCCCACTTGGTAAACAGATCAGGAGAGTACGAGCCCAGCAGGCAGAACGGCAGGCTGATCGCCGCGCCCATGTGGGCCTTGATCAGGTACGGCTCAATGTCGTGAGCGGCCCAACTCACTTCGCGTCGCGTCGGCCGAGCACCTTCGGCGCAAGGACGGTCGCGAGGAACACAAACGGCAACGACTGCCAGAAACCCAACAGGAACGCAGGGGGATACGCCACGGCGAGGGCGGCGTAAACGGCGCCCGCGAAGCACCAGTAGACAACTTTCGGCCAGCCGGACCGCGCCGATGGAGAAGCCAGTATGGGCGCTGTCTCGTCGGGCACGGCGGCACTGTAGCGATTGCGCCCGCATCCGGAGTACGGTCCGTCGCCGATGCAGGCGCCCGACGACATCCGCGTCATGACCTGGAATCTGTTTCACGGTCAGGACGGCGCGCGACTGGGGCCGACGATCAGCTCGATCCTGCTGCGCGCCGATGTCGACGACGGGACCCACGTGCATGTCAATGCGAAGTGGTTACGCGAAATGGCAGACCTGATCAGATCGCGGCGGCCAACAATCGCGGCGCTGCAGGAGGTGCCCCCCCTCGGCGTCGCGGTGCTGGCCGAGGCGACCGGCATGCAGGCGGTCCGCGCGCTGATGCCACCGCTCATCGGCACGACGCGGCTTCGTGGACGGCTCGCCGAGCGCAATCCCGACCTGTGGCGGACGCACGAGGGTACGGCCAACGTGCTGCTGATCGCCCCCGACTGGCAGGTCGTGCCGGGCGGAGTGTGGACGGTGCGCCACAACCCTCCGGGATTCGTGGCACGACACGCACGACCACTGGGCCTCAGTCCCTCTGAGGCGTGTCACTGGCTGCTCGAGCCACGACGGCTCGTCGCCGCACGGGTCCGTCATCGATCCGGCCGGACCCTGACCGTCGCGTCGATGCACTGCCACAACGCGCGATCATGGGAGCTCATCGCCCGCGAGGTCCGTCGCGCCGTGCCGAAGGTACTCGAACGCGTACCACCGGATGAACCGGTGCTGGTGGCCGGCGACCTCAACGCCGCCGGCCGCGACCATCCGGCGATCGTGGCGCTCGACGAACTGGGTCTTGCCGAGCAGACGGTGGAGCGACTCGTCCTCGACCACATCTTCCACCGCCACCTCGACGTCGCCGAGCCCCCACGCGCCCTCGACACCGACCTGCGCGAGGTGGCGATCTCCAGGAAGGGCCGGACGCGTCTGGTGCTCCTGTCGGATCATGACCCGGTGGAGGCGTGCTACCGCTTCGTGGCGTCAGGCGTGGCGTCGCCGACCACCTGACGGACGCCGTCGGCGAACGTCACGACGTCCGTGTCGGTCGTGTCCCACGAGGTCATCCACCGCACCTGGTGGCTGGCGATGTCCCACGGCCAGAAGAAGCACCACGTCTGGAGCGGCTCGATCGCCTCAGCCGGGATGCGCGGGAACAGGCTGTTGACCTGAGGGACATGCGTGTGGGCGACACCGGGCACGTCTGAGGTCAGCGCATACAGGTCACGGGTCATGGCGTTGGCGTGCGTGGCCAGTGCGATCCACAGGTCCCCGTCGAGCAGCGCCGTGAACTGAGCTGCGACGAACCGCATCTTCGACGGGAGCTGCGTGACCTGCTTGCGCACGAATCGGGCCGATCGCGCAAGCTCAGGGGTCAGATACACGACGACGTCCCCGCCCAACATGCCGTTCTTGGTACCGCCGAACGTCAGCACATCCACCCCGGCCTCGACAGTGAACGCACGCAATGCCGCGACCGTCCCACCGAGCGCCGCCACCGCGTTGGCGATCCGTGCGCCGTCCATGTGGACCCGCATCCCGTACCGGTGTGCGCGCTCGCACAATTCGCCGACCTCGTCCGCGGTGTACACGGTGCCGAGCTCTGTGCTCTGGGTGATCGACACGACGCCGGGCTGGGCGTGGTGCTCGACGCCCAGCAGGTGGGCCAGCCCGTCCAGTTGATCCGGGCGCAGCTTGGCGTCGTCAGACTGCAGCTCGATGATCTTGGCGCCCAGGATGCGCTCGGGCGCCCCGGTCTCGTCGACTGCGATGTGCGCCCACCGGCTGCAAACCACAGCCTCGGCGGGACCCAGCATCGTCGCCAACCCGAGCACGTTCGCGCCCGTCCCGGCAAAGGTCAGCAGGGTGGTCGTGTCCACGCCGAACAGCTCCCGAAACTGCGCCTCGCACGCACGCGTCCACTCGTCGTCGCCGTATGCGACGGCATGGCCGACGTTGGCGCGGCCGACCGCCTCGAGCACCGCCGGGTGGACCCCTGCGGCGTTGTCGCTCGAAAACGATCGACCCGGTGGCGCCGGCAGGATCATGCCCCGCAGTATCCCAGCGTTCTGGTCTGACGTTCGAACGCAACCAGGTTCAGGCGCGTGCGCAGGCCAAAACGGGGCGAGTGCCCACGCACCAGGGGGTGTCTGACACCCGGTGTTGCGCATGGCGGCGCGCCACGCCCGGCATTCCTGACACACGGTGTGGCGGTGCGAGTGCCCACGCACCGGGGGGTGTCTGACACGTGGTGTTGCGCATGGCGGCGCGCCAGGGGGTGTTTGACTGTGAGTGTGCGGGCACGCAGCGGTTTCTGCTGGGATCGCCGCGGTACTTCTCCTTGCGCTCCCCACGTCAGTCCGAGCCGCTTCGCACCCACCCGAGCGACACGGCCGCGATCGCGGCTCCCGCTGCGGCCGCCAGGAACGCCATCGGCTGAACCCGGAGCGGCGCGGGCGGACCGTCACTCACATCGACGGGCAACGCCACGCTCGTGACTCGGAACGTGCCCCACAGCGCCCATACGAGGCACAGCGCTCCCGCAACCACGCAGACCCCAGCGAGCCGGCGCGCGACGGCCGTCGCCGGGTCGGGGACCCGCGCCGCGACGAACACGCCGATCGCCACGACGACGCACGCGAGCGCCGGCAAGCTCCACAGCTCACCCTTGACGTCAATGCCGCTCACGACGACCTCGCGTCCGGGCAGGTCTGCCCTGTACCACGGCATGAAGGGCAGGGCGCCCGCCGCCGCACCCAGCACCGCTACGCAGATGCCGCATCCCCGCGTCGTCACGGAGAGCCTTCCGTCCGCCTGAGCACCAGCACGCCATCGCGCTCGAAGACCGTCACGAAGTCCGCCCGGGCTCGCAGCTGCGCGACGCGCAAGCTGTGTTCGGAGGGACTGACCGCGTCCCCGACATCGGCGCGGGCGGTGTCGACGACGACGAACTTCGCATCCCCGACCGCCGGAAAGGCAAGGATCGTGCGCCGGTCGGAGAGGTGTCCGCCGATTCGGTTCCCCGCAGACACCGCGGCGTCGCTCGGCACCAAGGCGATTGCGTCTCGAAGAAGCGCCGCGCGTTGAGGCACGGTGAACTGCTCGGCGCGAACCCGGGATCCACCGGGGACGTGCTGCCACAACGGCAGCGGCCCCCAGACATAGCCCGACACCACCACGGCCCCGATCAGCGCGGCTGAAAGGGGTCCGGTTGACACCAACCGGGCGTGCAGCCAGGCAGGCCGGGGGCGATCCTTGAATGCGGCGAGCCCCCGGATGGCCGCGGCAAGGAGGAACGGCGCGATGACCGCCGAGTAGTGGTACTCGATGCCGTGTTGCTCGGGCCGGCTGGACAGGAGGTTCAAGACCAGTTCCGGGAGCGCGCCGGCCGCCAGGAGCGGCGCGCCGAGCGAGAGGGCCAGTAGCGGCACGAGCAACGCGAGCACGTATACGCCTCGATCGGCAGACGCTGCGACCTCCACTGCATCCCACGGACGTGTCACGAGCGTCTTCAGAACGCCCCCCACCCCGTCACCCAGGTCGCCATATCGATCCTCGATGAACGCGTTGCCCCCACCGGCTCTGTAGTGCGGGATGATGATGCCGATCGCGATCGCGGTCCACGCGAGGGACAGAACGGCCAGGATCGCGCCCGCCCGCCGGCGTCCGAGGCTGATCATCATCCACAGGCCCAGGATGGCGAGCGCGAGCCCCACCTGTTCCTTGGTCAGCACGGCCAGCACGGCCAACACGCCGAGCGTGACGTACCGGCCTTCGACCGCCGCCCAGATGCACCACAGCAGCAGCGGCGCGGCCAGGGTCACAGGGTGGAAGTCGAAGAGAGTTGCCCACTGCACGGCGGGCAGCATGAGCGCGACCGCGGCGAATGTGACGGCCAGGCGCTCGTCTCCGAGCCAGCGGCGCGCCAGCAGGTACGCGGGTACGGCCATCGTCGCGACGGCCAGGGCCTGCACGACCAGCAGCATCTCCGGGTGCGGCCAGATCCTCCACAGCGGCGCGAACAGCCCGAGGATCGGATCCACGTGTGAGCCCAGGCGCGACACCCGTAGCCCCTCCGGATCGGTCACGCGGAACAGCTCGCCATTGGAGGCGCTCCAGACGGCTTGGGTCATGTTCCCCAGGTCATACCGCGCGGTGAAGAACCCCCGGTGGCGTATCAATGAGAGGGAGATGAACACCGCCGCGTACGCCGCGACGAGGCCGGCAACAACGACCCGCGGCCACGGCCACGTCCAGCGACGCGCCACGCGGGAGGTCACCGCGTGCGTCCGATGAGCACGGCCAGACCGACGAACGCGATTTCGAGCACCGTCATCACGAGCCGCAGCCCGAACACCAGTGCCAGAGCCACCTCACCGGAGACGTGACGTGCGAGCACCACCGCCAGGATGCCGTCGCGCACGCCGAGGCCTGACGGAACGATGAACACCAGGAACGAGATGACGAACGCGAACATGAACGCCAGCCCGATCTCGACCACACCCCCTATGTCCGGCCCGGCCGCAGAGCGCAGGAGCGCCCAGACCGCCACCATCAGCACGCTCGTCCCGACCGCGTACGAGACGAGCAGCTTCCCGACCTGGCGTTCCGTGAACAACGTGTCGAGCGCAGGCCGCCGAGCCTGTCGCAGCGCCCACGTCGACAGGCGTCGGAACGGGACGGGATGCAGGCAGACCAACACGACCGGCACCACGCCCAAGAGCCACAGCAGACGCGCGTCGCCGGGGTTGCCGTACCCGGCCAGGAACCAGACGGCCGCGACGGTGCCTATGCCCAGCGCCAGGGCCTGCTCGTAGATTGTGGCCGTAAGCGTCGCGCGCTTCGCCACCCCGTGGTCCTGGGCCATCACGGTGCGTCCCACGACCATCATCACGTTGCCGGGGAGGTAGCGGGCGAGCAGGGACCTGGCCCAGATCGACAAGCTGATGCGTCGGCGCGGATGCACGGGAGACAACCACTCCACCGCAACACAGTAGGTGAGCCCGCTGATCGTGTACGCGACGAGGAACAACGCCGCGCCGAGCGCGAACCACCCCGGCTCGAGCCGCCAGTCGTACTGCGAGACCTTACCCCACCCCCGCGCCAGGGCGACCACCAGCGCCACGACCACCAGTACCACCACGATCGTCGTGATCCAACGCCGCCGCCGCGACCGTGACGGCCGGGGTGCTTGCGACGCCTGAGAGGTGTCAGAGCTCACTGGGAAGGAACTGTAGTCCCCGGACTCGACCCTCTCCCTGACGCCGCTCCGCAGCTGAGCGCACGCCTGCCGGACCCACGGCGACCCACGAAGGACCGGAAATAGTCAATTGGCCGGCACCACGACGGTCACTTGTGTCGGCCGCGACACACTTTGGTGGTCTCTGCTAGGGGATAACGCCGTTCGCCCGCAGGAAGGTCTGCGCAACCGCGGCCGGGTCCAGGGCGTCGAGCTCGACCTGGCCGATGAGCGACCGGAGGTTCTCGGTGGTGACCAGCAGGGCGACGCGTTCGAGCGCCGGCGTAAACGTCGCGGGCGCGCCCGCGAGGTAGCTCTGCCCGGCGACGACGAGGCCGTGCCGGGGCGTACCCGCGAGGCGCCGGGTGCGGTCACGCAACGCGACGAGCGCGAGTCGTGCCGCCCGCGGTTCGGCCGCACTCGACAGGACGCAGTGCGCCCGGCGCTTGGCGATCAGGTCGAAGCGCTTGGCGTGGCCCGCAACGATGACCCGCCGGAATCGCACCCGAATCACCGCGAGGCCGTCGGCGCGCACGACGTGGGTCGCCGTCGCTGCGTACGTCAGGTTGCCGGCAGCCCGACCGAGTGTCAGGAGCCCCGACAGCCTGTGGCTTCGGATCGCCGCTTTGCGGCACGCCACCTGGAGAGCGTCATCCGCCGGGCTGATGGCGAGCGGCGTCTGCCGGCGTGCGGCCAGCTGGGATGTGAGGGTTGCGACCAACGTTACGTCGTCGCGCACCCTCGACTGGGTGAGCACACGCTCGAGGAGCGTCGCTGTCTCGGTCGCGTAGGCGTCGATCGCGCCAGCAGCCAGGGCGTCGTTCGCTGCGCTCGCAGATGGCAACGTGGCTCGTGTGACCGTGAAGCCCTGCGCCGTGAGGGCCAACGCCGAGAGTTCTGCCGTCAGGCGGCTGGACGTCGAGCCCGTGTCCGCGAGGGTCACCTGGCTGCCGGCGCCGAGGCCGGTCGAGGCCGCGACCAGCGCCGCCAACCCGGCGGCGGCGGCGTTACGTAATGCTGACAACGGTTCCATGCGACGCGAACTCGTAGACGCCGCGCGCTTCGGGGTAGCCGACCCGGATGCACCCATGCGAGGCGGAGTACGCCGGCACGCTGGGGTACTGGTGGAACGCGTACCCCCCGACGAAGTAGCTCGCATACGGCAGCCACACCTTGAACGGGTTGGAGAAGGACATGCGCTCCTTGCGTGCGATGCGGAACGTGCCTCGAGGGGTCCGGCCGCCCGCCCCGGTCGACACGTGCACGACCCGCTTGACCCGCCCGTCCTCGATCAGAAGTGCGACGCCCCTGAACCGGTTGACCTCGATGCGTCGTGACCGGCTCCTGACACGGGGCACCGGGATCCTGGCAATCGTGGCGCGCCGGCGCGTGGCGAGTGTGGAGAGTCCCGTCCGCGCGAGCCCTTCCCACGCCTGGAACGCCAGGAGTGCCTGGGAGGTGCGGTAGTCGAGTCGACCGTTGACGGCGTTGGCAGACAGATACCGGAGCTGCACGAGCCGCCGTTGTAGGGCGGCCATGCCGATCGGAATCGACCCGATGATCTCGCGCTTGGTCAACGACGCGAGGGTGATGACCGCACCTGGATCCGCTCCCTGAGCCGGCATCGGCTCGTCACCGAGCAGTATCCGCACGCCGGCGACGTCGGCGGCCCGGGTCACGGTGTGCACGAGCTGCGCAAGTCGCTGATCGACTGCGTCGCCCGTGCCACCCACCGCAAACGCCTCAGGGAGGCGCACGAATGCAATCCCGCCTGCAGTGACGATCTCGTGCGCCACCATCCCCTTGGGGATCGCGCTTCGGATCCCGTCCCCGCGTTCGACCGCCGTCGGGCCTCGCAGCAGCGCAGCGACGGCGATCTGCAGCCGATCACCGCCCGCGGGGACCACGCGTTGGACGGTCTGGAGGCGAGCGTCGCGCGCGAAGAACACCGTCACCTTGGCGGCGGCGGGCGCAGATGACGCCGGGCCGCCAAGAGCGGCGATGCCGGGCGCGAGCAGAGTGAGGAGGCACACGGCCCGTCGCACCGCAATCGTCACACCACGGACTTACACAGAGGGGGTGGGGAGTCCTTCTTCCGAGCGATCCACCTCGACGACCCGCTCGATCCGCGCGGCGACCTCGTCCACGTCACGTCGCAGGTGGTTGCGCTGGATCATCTCGCTGACAAGGCCGAGCGTGAAGAGCTGGACCCCGACGACGGTCAGCAGCACACCCAACTGCAGGAGCGGCCGCTGCCCGATCGAGCTGCCGAGGATCTTGACGATGGCCAGGTAGAGCGAGATCCCGACGCCGGTGATCGTGAAGACCAGGCCGAGCCCGCCGAACAGGTGCATCGGCCGCCAGCGAAACCGTCCGATGAACATGATCGTCAGCAGGTCGAGGAACCCCCGGACGTAGCGTTCGAACCCGTACTTGGAGACGCCGAACCTGCGCGGGCGGTGGTTGACCGCCATCTCCCGGACCCGGTAGCCCTCGGCGGCGGCCATCACCGGGATATAGCGGTACAGGTCGCCCGAGAGGGAGAGTGACTTGACAACCTCCGCGCGGTAGGCCTTGAGTCCGCAGTTGAGGTCGTGCAGCGCCAGACCGGACAGCTTGTTGGTCACGCCGTTGAACACCCTTGACGCCGCTCGCTTGGTCCACGGATCGCGACGATCCGCCTTCCACCCGCTGATCAGGTCGGCGCCGTCCTCGAGCGCCGTCAGCATCGCCGGAATCTCGCCGGGATCGTCCTGCAAATCCGCGTCCATCGTCACGACGGCGTCACCGGTGGCGTGGCGAAACCCCGCCATCAGCGCCGCGCCCTTGCCGAAGTTGCGCCGCAACACCACCACCCGCACCTCGGGCTCGGCGGCGAGCTGCTCCAAGAGATCCGTGCTCCCGTCCGTCGACCCGTCGTCGACGAACACCACCTCGGCGGGGCGCCCCAGCGCCCGCAGGACGGGCAGCACCTCGTCCAACAGCGGGCGCAGGGAGTCCCGCTCGTTGTAGACCGGGATCACGAGCGACACGGATGCCAGGGCCTGCATAGGGGCGATGCTAACGACCAGCGTCCCGGACCGGCACGTATGGTCTCCGGATGGCAGCGCTCTTGTCATATGAGGAGGCGCTTTCCACTGTGCTGGCCGCCTGCCGGCCCGTCGGCACCGAGCGGGTTGCGCTCGCCGCCGCTGCCGGACGGGTGCTGGCGGTGGCGCCGGACGTGACCCTGCCATTGCCGCCATTTGCCAACAGCGCGATGGACGGGTTCGCCGTCCGTGTTGCGGACGTCCCGGCGGACGGGGCGCGGCTACCGCTCGATCCCGGGGTCGCGGCAGGCACGGATCCGGCGCCGCTTCGTCCGGGATTCGCCGTTCCGATCGCAACGGGCGGTCCCATTCCGAGCGGCGCCGACACGGTGGTACCGATCGAGGATGCGGTCCGTGCCGACGGCCACGTACGGGTGCCTGGTGGCCTGACCGTGGGCGCCCATGTGCGGGTGGCCGGCAGCGACCTGCCGGTGGGCCCCTCCCCGCTCATCCCAGGTGTTCCGCTGGACCCGGCGGCGGGTGCGGTGCTGGCGGCGATCGGCGCGATAGAGGTCGAGGTGTTCCGGCGTCCCGCGATCACGGTGCTGGCGACGGGGTCAGAGCTCGTCCCACCGGACGCGACCCCAGGACCTGCGCAGATCCGCGACGCCAACTCCACCGCCCTGGCGTGGGCGCATCTCCGGGCTGGTGCCGACGTGCGACAGATGGGGATCGCCGCCGACGACGCACGCACGCTGCGAGCCCTCCTCCAAACGGCTTTACGCGCCGACGTCGTCGTCACGTGCGCGGGCGTGTCGGTCGGCGAGCGCGACCTGGTGCGCGCGACACTGGCCGAGTTGGGGGTCGAGCCGCGGTTTTGGGGCATCGACCTGAAACCCGGCAAGCCTGTGGCGTTTGGCCTTGCGGGAGACGTCCCGGTCATCGCCCTTCCCGGCAACCCGGCCTCGGCGCTCGTGTGCTCCGCCCTGATCGCAGAGCCAGCGACCAGGGCGCGCGCCGGGTGGGCGACCCCGGCACCGGACTGGGAGATTGCGACCGCCGGTGAGGGCTGGCCCGCGGCTGAGGGCCGGATACACGCCGTGCGCTGCGGCCTCGCTCCTGGTGTCGACGGCCCGATCGCCACCCCGACCGGGGATCAGCGCTCGCACCGGATCGGCTCGATGGTCGGCGCCGACGCCCTGGCGTTGATCGAGCGGCGCCGCCAGGTACTCGCCGGGCAACGCGTTCGAATCACCCGCATCTCGTGCTCTCGCTGAGCGAGAGCACGAGCCGGGTCCTGACCGTAGGTCAGGACTTCTTCTTCTTCTTCCTCTTCTTTTTCTTGGGCGCAGATGGTTGGTCGCCATGGGCGGGGGATATCGTGACGGGTGCGACGGATGGCGCGACCTCCGGCTCCACCGCTGCCACCGCCACGTGAGGGGCGGGCTGGACCGACCCCGCACGGGGCACGTTCGCTCCATGCTCCGAAAGACCGATCGCCGACATGATCTCGTCACGCCACACCTCGGTGAAGCCGGGGGCCTCAGGGTCGACGCCCAGCAGACGCGCAGCGTCGGGATGTGACACCGGAAACCAGCACATCGCGAGCACGACGAGCGCGACGCGGTCGCAGTCGGGACCGAGACCCTCGAGCGAAGAGCGCAGCGCCTCGGCGTGCGGCTCGCCGGAAATTGTCCCGCTCTCGCGGTCGATCAGCCGGACGAGCGTCGCGCGCGACGTGAACAGGGACAGGAAGGCGTCCACGGTCTCGCTCAGACGCTCGGCCGGCGCCCGCGTGCCCAGCGCGTCGCGGACACGAAGCGTCTGGGCCAGCATCCGGATGGTCGCAGCCGCCCGTCCCACCACCACCCGGTAGAGGGCCTCCTTGGTTCCGAAGAAGTACCCGGGAGTCCCCCGCGAGACACCTGCAGCTGCACCGATCTGCGCCATGGTGACGGCCTCGAAACCGTGGTCGGCAAACAGGGACTCGGCGGCGTCGAGGATGCCGGCGCGCGACCTCTCGGCATCACGCTGCTTGGGTTGGTCCACGGTCCCTCCGATCAGTAGCTTGCCAGCTGGCAAGCTACCTCGCGTGTCGGATGCCACGTGTGCCCGCACGCCCCCGCACGAGGCCCTTGCGCGCACGGAACGCGACCAGCGTGCCGAGCGACCACACGCAGACGCCGACGAGCACCGCGAGGACCGGACCCGCAAGACCCCTGGCGCCCGATACCGATGTCTCGCACAGGTACCAGACCGCAAAGAGCGGGTTGCGGTCGATGGCGGAGGCGGTTAGCAGAACCACAGCGATCGGTGCCGCGAGCGCAAGCGCGCACAGGGCCCCGACCTGCCACCGGTGGTGCGCAACCGTTGCGGCCAGCGCTGCGTGCGCAGCGGGGAGGATCAGCACGAGTGCGAACGGGGTGAGCCACCAGGCAACGAGCGTGATGATCCCGAGCCACACGAGTGCGCCCGCGGCCTCAGCCGGGGGATTGGCGCCCGCGGCGCTGACGCGGGGGCGTACCCACAGCCACAGAACGCATGCCACCAGACCCAGGAAGAGCACCACGAGCACCGCCCGCCCACCGATGGAAAGCTCGGCCGGTGACGGGGGGCGGCCGACGCTGGGCGGTCTCAGCACGTCCCACATCGTGAGCACGTGCGCAAGGAACAACACGACGAGCGGCGTAACGAAGCGCCACGCAACTGCGCGCAGGCCCACTGACAGACGCACCCGGGCCCGCCGGACGCGAGCGGCGGCGTCGAGCGCCATTACCAGGACCGGGAGCGCGAAAAGAAGCAGCGCGAGCCGTCCGACGGAGGGCCGCAGCACCCTGCCGGCATATGCGAGCGCCGCATCGGGGATGTGGACACGCTCGACCGCATCGATGCGGTTGATCAGGTGGAGCGTCGCCGTCCCCGCCGCGTCGACCCGCGCGGGATCGAGCGTCGACGCGTCGGCCGGCAACACGCCCTCGTCACGCCCCGAGATGGTGACGGCCGGAACGCCGAGGTCGATCGCCGCCCGTTGATCGCCACGGGTCTCGGGTGCCGCAAGGCGTACGAGCTGCTCACCGATCGAGGGCAGCGGGTTCGCGACGAAACCCGCGCTCTGCACGGAACGCTCCGCCAGCTGACGCAGAGCCAAGGCCTGCTTTCCTGCCCCGCCAGACCAGAGGTGCAGTTCCCGACCCGTGGCCTCACCAGGCGCGTCCAAGATGATCACACCGGCGATCCGAGACCGCTGGACACTTCGGAGATACCAGCGAAGCCCCGCGTTGCCGAGCGAGGTACCGTCGACCGAGAGGAAGATGAGCCGGTGACGATACCTACTCTTGGCCGTCGTCCGGGCCAGCTCGACGAGCATCGCGGTGCTGGAAGCGCCGCCCGCCACGCCGCGAGGGGTATCGCGCCGACCGACGATCAGTATGTTGCGCTGGGACTTGGTCTCCGCCCCGGCCGGCTGGGTGAAGAACACATTTGCCAGCGAGAGGGTGTCCCCTCGGACCCGCGCGACGAACGGCTGGACGGCCACCCGATTGCCCTGGTCGAGCTCCCTAAATCGCGCCTGCACCCAGGAGATACCCGCCTGAGCGCCCGGTGTGCCCGGCGCGCGCAGGGGCGCGACCTTGGCGAAGTCTTCCGCTGCCCTGACCGCGTCGGCGGCGACGAACGTCGCCACCCCGTTGGGCTCGACGTCCTCCGGAGGCGGCTCGAGGGTCAGGAACGCCACGAGCAGCGCGACGATCGCCACGAGCCAAGACTGGAGATAGAGCCGTCTGTTGAGCATCAGAGAGGGTCACCGGCCGCACGTGGGCGGACACTATAGGCCGCCATCGCAACGACTCTTGGGTGGCCTATTCGCGGCCCTTCGGGCCACTCAAATGCTGATGGCGGCTGAAATTTCAGGGGGCTGTGCGTCGCCGGCGCCATGGCGTTGGGAACGGTCGTTGAGTCAGGCTGGAGGTGGCTGGATAGAGTGGCGCTGACGGCGTCGGAAGAGTCAGTGTGCCATGCAATCCTTGATCCTCGTATCCAATCGCGGTCCCGCCACGTTCGAGCGGCGGGGGCGGCGACCGCGTACGATCACACGCGGCGGAGGGGGTCTCGTCAGCGCGCTCTCCGGCTTGATCGAGCACGCGCCTGCGCTCTGGGTGTCGGCGGCGATCACGCCTGAGGACGCTGCGGTGGCCGAAGAAGCCGGCGGAGGCTCGTTCGCGCTTCCCGACATCGGCGTCGACACACGCGGCAGGTTCGTCGTGCTTGACCCTGAGACCTACCACGCCTACTACAACGTCATCGCCAACCCGATGTTGTGGTTTATCCAGCACTACCTGTGGGATCTCTCCAACGCCCCGGACGTCCGCCGGGAGGAGCTGGACGCCTGGGAGTACGGCTACGTGGCCGCAAACCACGCGTTCGCCGAGGCGGTGATCGCCGAGCTTCCCGCGCGGTCGGAGACCGTCGTGATGATCCACGACTATCACCTGTACGTCGCGCCCAGCATCATCCGGGCGGCGCGTCCCGAAGCGCTTCTGCATTTCTTCGTCCACATCCCCTGGCCCCAACCGGATGCCTGGCGCGTGCTGCCGCCGCACATCAGGGAGACGATCCTGCGTGGGCTCCTGGCCAACGACATCGTCGCGTTCCATACCCGCCAGTACGCCCGTAACTTCCTGCTGACGTGCGAGGAGCTCCTGGACGTCCAGGTCGACTACCGGCGGCGCCAGGTCTCGTGGGACGGGCGTGAGGTGTGGATCCGCTCGTATCCGATCTCGATCAACGCCCCCATGTTCACGGCGATGGCCCAAGGGCCCGAGGTCGCGGTCGAGGAGGAACACGTCCTGCGCCGGCGCCGCAAGTACATGGTCTGCCGCGTCGACCGGACGGATCTGTCCAAGAACATCCTTCGCGGGTTCAAGGCGTTCGACCGCTTCCTGGATCAGCATCCCGAGTTCTCCGAGCAGATCACGTTCACGGCCATGCTGCAGCCGTCGCGCCAGGACGTAGACGAGTACGTGGAGTACGTCCAGAGGATCCGCGACCTGGTCAGCTACATCAACACCAAGCACGGCAACACGGACTGGATGCCGATCGACCTGCGCTTCGAGAGCAACCTGGCCCGTGCGGTCGCGATCTACAAGCACTACGACGTGTTGATGGTCAACCCGGTCTTCGACGGCATGAACCTTGTCGCCAAGGAGGCGCCGATCGTCAACGAGCGCGACGGCGTGCTGATCCTGTCCGAGAACACCGGGGTGCATGAGGAGATCGGGTCGTTCGCACTCTCCGTCAACCCGTTCGACATCGAGTCGCAGGCCGCAGCGCTGTACGAGGCGTTGACGATGGAGCCCACCGAGCGCGCCAGCCGCGCCGATCAGATGCGCCGGATCGTCAACGAGAACGACGTGACGAAATGGCTCGCCGCCCAGCAGGCCGACATCGCGCGCAAGCTCGGCAAGTCGCGTACCACCCCGACGAAGCGAGGAACATGACCGACGACCGGTCGCACCTGGACGAGCACGGCAATGCCCGCATGGTCGGGGTGGGCCACAAGCCCGTGCAGATCCGACGGGCCCGTGCCCAGGCCCAGGTCAGGATGACCACGGACGCCGCGCGTGCGATCAGCGACGGCGCCCTGCCCAAGGGCGATGCCGCAGCGGTCGCCCGCATCGCCGGGATCATGGGTGCAAAGCGTACGTCCGACCTGATTCCGTTGTGCCACCCGCTTCCGATCGAGCGAGCGTCGGTCGACGTGACGACGTCACCGGACGAGGGCCTTGTCACCATCGAGGCCACGGTCGAGACATCAGCCAAGACCGGCGTCGAGATGGAGGCCCTGACCGCGGCGGCGGTCGCTGCGCTGGCCGTCTACGACATGGTCAAGGGCGTCGATCGCGGCGTCGAGATCCTGGGCGTTCGCCTGTTGGAGAAGACCAAGACAGATGTCGCCGGGGGGTCGTGAACCTCGCCGTCGTCACCGTGTCCACCAGAGCCGCCGCTGGTGTCTACGAGGATCGCTCCGGTGACCTGCTCGTCGCGTTCGCAACGGGTGCCGGGTACACCGTCGCCCGCCGTGAGGTCGTGCCGGACGGCGAGGCGGAGCTGGCCGAGCTGCTGCGGGCCGTGTGCGGTGACCCCGGGATCGACGTGGTGATCACCACCGGAGGGACGGGCCTGACGCCGACCGACCGCACACCGGAGGCCACAGCGGCGGTGTGCGAGCGCATCGTGCCCGGCATCGGCGAAGCGATCCGCAACGCCTCGATCGGCACCGTTCCCCACGCGATGCTCTCGCGCGGCATCGCCGGGATCTGCAATGGGACCCTGATCGTCAACCTGCCGGGATCACCCGGGGGCGCGGCCGACGGATGGGCCGTCGTCGCCACCGTCGCCGAGCACGCGATCGCGCAGATCAGGGGAGGCGATCACCCACGTCCCGGGCCCTCAAGCCGCGGCGGGTCCTGACCGATGTTCAAGGAGGCACGCAGGAAATCCCTGCGCGAGCCGAAACCCTGAATGAGGCCGTACGTCGTCTGTGTGACCCGGACCGCCCGCTCAACACGCCTCGCATTTCAAAGGAGATCCCCGTGCGCCGACGTCGTCTGCTCGTTCTCGTCCCTCTCGCGATGCTCGGCCTCCTCGGAGCAGGTTGCGGCGGCGGAGACGACTCCCCGGCGGCGAGTACGCCGGCGGCGGCATCCGGCGACGCCAAGGCGATCCTGTCGTCGATCAAGCCGGTCACACAGCAGGGCCCCCAGAAGATCGGCGTCAAGATCGGCGTCAAGCTGAACGGCACGCTCAAAGACCCCATGGTGGCCGCATTCTTGGGCGACGGCACGATCGCCCTCGACCTCTCCGGCCCGATCGACCCAGCGGCCAAGGCCGCCGACCTCACGTTCAGCGCCAAGGCCGGAAAGATCAACCTGTCCGGTGGGCTTCGCCTGGCAGGCGACAAGGCGTTCCTGAAGCTCAAGGACAAGTGGTACGCGCTGCCCGCCGATGCGCTTACGGACACCCCGAGCGGCACCCAGGACATCGACCCGGCAAAGATCCTTGCGGCGCTCGGCGACCCGAGCGAGCTCATCGACAACGCCACCGTCGTCGGCACGGAGGATATTGAGGGCATCGCAACCGATCACGTCATCGGCGACCTCGACACGGCGGCGCTCGTCACGGCGATCGCCCGCATCGCGGAGTCCCTCGGCTCCGGCGCAACCGGGGCAATCGATCCCAAGGAGATCGCAAAAGCGACCGAGCAGATCGGGAACGCCGTCAAGGATGCCAAGGTGGAGGTTTGGGTCGGCCGTGACGACAAGCAGGTCCACCGGTTCAAGATCGACCTGAGCGCCGTCCTCGACGACAAGACCAAGAACTCGAGCGGCCTCGAGGGGCTCGACGTCACCGCGACCCTGACCTCGACCCCGACCGACTCCCCCGACGTGGAGACGCCGAGCGACGCCGGCACGATCAAGGACCTCCAAACCGACATCCTTCCGATCCTCTTGGGCGGTCTGGGCGGCGCAACGCCGTAGCGTCGCCCGGGGTCCTCCGTGGAGCACGAGTGCACCACTACTTCTAGATTCTCCGGCGACCCACCCTTCCAGGTGTGACAGCCGCGGCCACCACCGCGGTCTTCGCGACCGGCGAGGGGCCAGGCGTGACCGCTGCAGCCACAACCGCGGTTTTCGCGACCGGCGCGCCAATGACACCGACCCTTCCTACACGTGCTGGTCTGAGGGGCATTTTCAGTCTCCTTCGCTTGCAGATGCTTGATCGGCCTCGATGGAGGCAATGATCGCCTGAATAGGTATCCGTCCGGTGGCGATCAGTTGGCCACCCGAACGCCGCGCCGCCGATGCGAAAGGCGCAGCCCACAGATTCTCCCAGATGAGCACTCCAGCAGTGCTTCCCGGCTCCATCGCAGCGGCGAGGTGCACGATGTCGTCCTCGGCCAACAGCTCCGCCAGCTCGGCCTCGACTGCTTGTAGCGCTCCCAGCTCGCCGACATCGGAAAGCTCCATCGCCTCGACGGAACCGTCGTCGTTCTTTGTAAGGATCAGTATGTCGATCACGCGGATCGTTCCGGAATCGATCAACGCGAGCAGCTCTGCCGCCATCTCACCCGTGAAGTTGCTCGCTCCCGCCGGAAACTCAACGACGACGTAGTCCACGGGACCGAGTTCATCTAGGGATGCATCCGTCATCGTTCGTTCCTTCTTGCTGGTCGACTGAGCTGTCCCACCTGGACGTCGGTGGCCCAGGGCCACCATAGGTGGTGTGCCTTTCGGCGACAAGGGCAGGTCCGCCTACCGCGAGCTACCGCCGGGCAGAACCCCTGAAGCCCTAGCTCGTCAATGCACCACTGGTGTTCGCTCTCACAATTCCGTTGACGATATGGCGAGTGAAAACCCGCCGAGCTTTACAGCCGCTGGATGCCATCGAGACTTTTGGGCGGAGCACCAGGTTGGTTCAAGCCAGTGAGCTCGTCTACCCTTGCGCGATGCCGAGTGTCCTCTCTCACAGTTCCGCTGAAGATCGCGCGCCCCGTCTCGAGATCTCCGCGATGGGGGCGGTGCGCCCACCGGCCGAGAACGCGCTCGCAGCTGCCCGACGACGCGAGGAACAGGGGTTCGACGCGGTCTGGTGGGCCGATCACTTCCTGCATTGGTTCCCGACGTCGATCTGGACGCCCGACCTGGTTCCGCAGGCCGCGGCAGGACAGTCCAACCCACACGTGTGGTTCGATCCGTTCCCGGTCATCGCGGCCGCCGCCGGCGTCACGAGCGAGATCCGACTCGGGGTCGGTGTCACCGACCTGGTGCGACGCCATCCGGCGGTGCTCGCCCAAACCGCGCTGACCCTGGATCATCTGAGCGGTGGCCGGTTCATCCTGGGCGTCGGCTCGGGTGAGTCGCTCAACCTCGATCCGATCGGATTGGGCAACGAGCGCCCGCTCGCCCGATTGACCGAAGGTCTCGCGGTCATCCGGGCGTTGTTCGACACACCCGACCCGATCGACTTCGACGGCGAATTCACTACCCTGCGCGGGATGACGCTCGGGCTCCGGCCACACGGCGCGCTCCCACCGCCCGTGTGGGTGGCGGCGCACCGCCCCAAGGGGCTCGCGCTCGCCGGACGTACCGCCGACGGATGGATCCCACTGGCAACCGAGCCCGACACGTACGCCGAGATGCTGGGTCAGGTCCGAGCGGCAGGCCGCGACGCCGGGCGCCCCGATGACGCCGTCACGCCGGGCCTCTATGCGCGCGTGGTGCTCGCCGACGACCGGGAGACCACCGAGCGCATCATCGACGAGTCGCTGCTGATGCGGTTCATCGCCCTGACGCGTCCGGCAGAGGCCTACGCCGCGCGTGGCGCCGATCACCCCCTGGGCAAGGGGGCGTTCGGTCTGACGAGCTTTCTGCCGACCCGATACGGCCGGGACGAGGCGCTCGCACTGGCCGCGCAGGTCCCACGGGACGTCGTCCGGGACACCGTCATAGCCGGCACACCGGATGAGGTGACCGCCGCCGTGCGGCGATTCGTGGACGCCGGAGCACGCCACGTGCAGCTGACCAACATGACCCCGCTCGCCGCGCCGAACCACGCGGCGCAGAGCGAGGCACTCCTGGGTGACGTCGTCACTCAACTTCGAGACACGGAGAAGCGCTACTGAAACGACGCCTGACACTCATCGCGCTCAGCGTCGCCTGCGCCGGAGCATCTGCCGGCCCGGCCTTCGCAGCACGCAGCGAGCGCCTGATCGGCGGGTGGCCGACGACATCGCTCGCCCTCTCCGGCAAGAGCGTCGTGCTGGCCACCTCGACTGCACCGGTGATCCGCCCCGGCGGTTTCACGGTGTTCCGGACGGACACGGTCCGGCTCGCGTTGAGTGGCGACAGGCTGACCGGCCGCACCGTGGAGGACGTCATCTTCCGTACGAGCGCGGGGCGTACGACCGCAGGGCCGATCGCGGGCGACACGACCGGCCGCTATGTGATCATCGCGACCGGAGCCGGCTTCCCGCCGCAGGTCGTGTTCTGCTGCACCAGCGAGCCACGGGATCTTCCGCTCGAAGCCGATGGTCGGGTCAACGGCCCGCGGGCGATCGCCGCGACGCTCGACGGTCCCGTCGCCCGATATGTGATGCGCAACCCCGACGGGACCCACACGCTCGTGAGCTACACGGTCTCGGACCGCCCCGACCAACCGTTTACGCAGCGCCTGGCGGGGCCGCTCGGCGGCGTTGCCCCGTCGCTGGTCGCCATGGCGCCTGGCATCGTCGCGACCGTCGATGCGGCAACCGGCCGTACGATCCATCTGCGAACGACATCGCCCGGCGTCTACGAGCTGTTCGGGGGACAGGTCCTGCCACCGCAACCGGGAGTGATCACGCGACTCCACGTGACCCGGTCGATGGCCGTCGCGCTGGTGCGGACGGCCACCGGCTTCGAGCTGGTGCGCCACGACGCGCCGACGTGGCGGCGGTCCGTGATCTGGCGAGGGGCGCGAGCTCCTGAGCTGTCCGCGGCCGGTGGCCGCACCGTCGCGTTCACAACCCGCGGCGTCGTACGCCAGAGTGTGCCCGGACGCACACGCCAGCTCCTGCGCCTTCGCGGCAAGCTCGTGGCCCTCGCCACCGACGGCCGGCGGGTCGCGATCGCCGAGCGCCGTACCGTGACCGTTCGACGCGCCAAGACCCGCAAGACCGCGATCATCGTCGCGTCGGTGCTGCAACCGCCCGGCGTCTACTCAGTGGGAGGTGGATCATGAACCGGGCTCTGGCCTGCCTCGCCCTCGTCGTCTTGGGAGCAACGCCGGCGTTCGGCGCTCCCGTGGTGGCGATTGAGGATGACCTGGTGTTTCACCTGACCGACCCGGCCCAGATCGACGCCCGGACCGATCTGATCGCCTCGACCGGAGTCAAGTACACGCGCCTGGGCCTGGACTGGAACCACGTCGCCCCGACCCGGCCTGCGAACCCCGATGATCCTGCCGATCCTGCCTACGATTGGTCGCGCTACGATCGGATGATCACCAACCTGCGTACGCGCGGCATCGGCACGATGGTCACCCTCAACGGCACACCTGCGTGGGCGTCGACCAGTGGCAAGTGGAACGCCTCGCCGCGCTTCGCCGACGGTGCCGCATTCGCCGGGGCCGTCGCGCGCCGGTACAACGGCACGTACCCCGCCCCGGCAGGCGGCACGCTGCCGGCGATCAAGACCATCAGCGTGCGAAACGAGCCGAACATCTACCTGTTCACCACGCCACAGTGCGCGCGCGTGGGGAAGCGCTGGGTGCCCGTATCACCAAAGTCGTACGCGGCGCTCCTCAAGGCCTCCGAACCCAAGATCCGGATGGCCAATCCCGACCTCCTGATCGTCGCGGGCGAGACGGGGTCGACCAAGGCCGAGTCGGGCGGATGCAAGAACGCGATCACCACGATCGGGACGTTCGAGTTCACCCGGCTGCTCCACAAGGAATTGGGCGGGGGGCGAAACATGCCGTTCGACATGTGGGCGCAGCACCTGTACCCCGTGGGACCACCCGATCGCGCGGTGTTCTTCCCCTCGTGGCGCAACCTGCCGGGCTTGACGAGGCTCATCAACAGGATGCACCCCCAAAACCGGATGCCCCTCATCATCTCCGAGACCGGCTACACCACGAGCTACTCGCCGTACCACCGCTACTTCGCGTCCGAGTCCCAGCAGGCCAAGTGGGTCGATCTGACGTACAAGGTCGCAGCCAGGAACACCCAAGTCGAGCTGGTCGTGTGGTTCAACATGCAGGATCACCGCAGCTGGCCCGCCGGGCTCTTCCGCGCCGATCTGTCCACGAAGCCGTCGTTCGACCGGTTCCGGGCACTCGCGATCGCGACACCGCTCTCGGCGAAATGGGCGCTGCCATAGGTTCGTCAGAATCTGACAAGCCTGAACGGACCTACTGGGTGGATGTCGAAGAGGTATCGGGGGTGACGACCGATCGGTCGTCACCACATCCGTACCCTGCCACATGAGATGAGCGACGCTCCCGCGACCACCGCGCTGCAACCGGCTGGCCCTGCCCGCTCCCGACGCGTCGTGGGCGTAGGTTTCGTCCTGCTGTTCGCAGTGGGGCTTGCCGTGTTCCTTGCGCCCTTCGCGTTTCCCACGCCACCCCCGATCGTGACGCGGTTCCAGACGACCAAGCAGTTCAGCCCGACCGGGGACGGCACGCGCGAGATCGCCCGGGTGGCGATCAGACTGAGCCAGGCGAGCCTCGTCGACCTCGAGATTCGCGATCGTGACGACGCGCACGTCAAGGACCTGGTCTCCGCGCGGCGTCCCGCGGGCATCGTGTCGTTGGACTGGGACGGCACCGACGACCAGGGTCGCCCCTCCCCCGACGGTCGCTACAAGGTGGTGCTTCGCGCATCGGCCGGGCGCAAGCGCTTCAACCGCAGCCGGTCGGTGGTGCTCGATCGCCAAGCACCGCCGCTCGGAACCCTGTCGGTGCAGTCCGCCGTGCTCGCCGGTCCGGGCGCTGGCGAGTGTCGCGTCGCCGCCACTGCGCTCGATCGCGGTGCGCTCGGCATCGAGGTGCTCCGCGCGACCGGAACGCCGGTGATCGCGCGGTTCGGACCCAAGAACGTCGGCGCGGGCGAGACGACCTTGTGGGACTGGGACGGCAAGGCGGCCGACGGGAGCGCCGCGACGCCGGGCCTCTACGTCGTGCGGGCATTTCTCGCCGACGGACCGGGCAACCGTTCGGAGCGATCCGCGACGTGTTGGGTCGGCCACCTGATCGGCACCCTGACGCCGCCTCGGCCAAAGCTCGGGACGAGGGTGCGCGTCCAGCTGCGAGGCCCGGACGGATCGCCGCTGGCGCCGTCGACCCGCGTGCGGCTCGCCATCTTCCGGCGTATCGGCGATCCGGGCAGCGCGACACAAGTGCTTGGTGCGCCAGTCGGGGCCCAGGCGAGCGGGCCCGCCGGGTCCATTCGCATCCAGCTCCCACGGAAGATCCCCGCGGCGGACCTCTGGGTCGTCGCGACAACCGACACCGGGCGGGCGTTGATCCCGCTGCGCCCATGACGAGCGTAGAATCGTTCCAGGCCGTCGCCGCGGTCGGCGCGGCCGGCGGTGTGTTGGCCATGCTGATCCCGGCACGTGGAGGGGGCTCGCCAACCCCGCGGATCGCCGGGGCGCTGGCGCTGACGATCGCATCGTGGCTTCTGCTCGTCGGAAGCCTCGTCTCCCGCAGCGACTTGGACAAGCTGGGCGACCGGCTCGACTCGCCCGTCCGGATCGGCGCGGCGGTGATCGCCGTGACCGTCGGCCTTGCCATCAGCCTGCTGGTGGCGCGCCTGTGCATCCGCCGCCCGGTGGTGTGGCTGGTGCTCGTCGCCGTGGCCCTCCCCATCCGCATCCCTGTGTCGCTGGGAGGCGACCGCAGCGGAAATCTGCTCGTTCCTCTCTATTGGGTCATCGGCATCGGGATCGTGGCATGGGCATGGGGTCGGGCGCGTGGCACGCTGCACGATGCGACCGATCGACGCTCGGCGCTCGACATCCCGATCGCGGCATTCACCGCGTTCTCGCTCGTCTCCATCTGGTGGAGCGCCGACATGCAAGAAGGCACCGTCAAGGCGGTGTTCTTCTACATCCCGTTCGTGATCATGTACCGCCTTCTGGTCAACTGGTGGCCCCTCGCCACGCGACCGCTGCGCGCGATGGCCTACACCACGCTCGGGATGGCCGTCGGGATCGCGGCGATCGCGTTGGCGCAGTTTGCGACCCGGACGATCTGGTGGAACGACACCCTCAGGCAAGGCAACGTCTACAACCGCTTCTTCCGGGCCAACGGGACCTTCTACGACCCAAACATCCTGGGTCGCTACCTGATGCTGGCGCTCGTCGTGACGGCGGCGTACGCCGTGGTTGCCAACCGTAACCGCACGCTCGTCGTCCTGGGCCTCGTCGCCGGGGTGGTGGCCGGCGGGTTGGTCGTCACGTTCTCACGCTCCAGCGCGCTGGGATTGATGGTGGCGGTGACCCTGCTCGCGTTCCGTGCCTTCGGCTGGCGGCGAACGCTGCTCGTCGGGGTGAGCGCGTTGATCCTCGTCGGCGGCCCCGTGGTCGCCCTCAACGCCAACGTCCGCGACAAGGCGACGTCACTCGAGCGTCTCGCGAGCACCGGCGAGGGACGTCTGCGCCTGGTCGAGGGCGGCCTCGAGC
The DNA here is from genome assembly GCA_964393105.1 of uncultured Bifidobacteriaceae bacterium. GTDB lineage: Bacteria > Actinomycetota > Thermoleophilia > Miltoncostaeales > Miltoncostaeaceae > CALMEC01. The sequence goes on along the minus strand of CAYMSM010000060.1, from coordinate 52,864 downwards.
TGTGGAAGGACGCTCCCGTCACCGGTATCGGCCTGGGCGCGTTCTCGCAGGAGTACCGCAGCACGCTCCCTCGCAGACAAGAGGTCAGAACGCGGGTCTTCATCTCGCACACCGCGCCGGTGACGACGCTGGCCGAGCTCGGCGTGATCGGGTTCGCCCTGTTCTTGGTCCTGCTCGGCATGGTGACCGCGGTGCTGTGGCGTGGCTCGCGACAGGCGTCCGGCGGCGCCGGCCTTGCCCAGTGGACGATCCTGGCGATCCTCGCGGGGATCGTCGTGCACAGCCTGCTGTACTCCGCGCTCTTCGAAGATCCGGTCGTGTGGGCCCTCACCGCCATCGGGGTCGCGATTGGGGCCACCCATGCGTCGCAGGCGCGCGAGGCGACTCGCACCCTGCCGGTGATGTCACCCGCGTGAGCGACGTCGACCCGCTGCGCATCCTGTGCCTCAGCAACATGTACCCCGGGCCCGCCGACCCCGACTACGGCGCCTTCGTCGAGGTGATGTGCGACGCGATCGAGCGCTCCGGTCACCACGTGGAGCGCGTCGTCATCGACACCCGCGTACACGGGCCCCTGCGCACACCGGCCAAGTACGCCGGGCTCGCCGTGCGGGCGGTCGCCCGGACCCACCGCGCCGACGTCATCTACGCGCACTACCTGTTCCCGACGGGTGCGATCGCAGCCGCGAGTGGGCGCCTCTTGAGCCGCCCCTGGGTCGTCACCGCCCACGGCCGGGACGTCCGCAACCTGCAGAGCCCGCGCCTACGGGCGCTGACCGCCACGGCCGTGCAGGGCGCATCGGCCCTCATCGCCGTCAGCGAGTACCTGGCCGGTGAGCTTCGGAGCTTCGGCCTGCGCCTTCCGCCCGTCCACGTCGCGAACATGGGTGTCGACCTCGAGCGCTTCCGGCCGGCTGATCGAATCGCGGCGCGCACGCGGCTGGGCCTCGGACGGGGACCGCTCGTGCTCGCCGTGGGGGGGCTGACGGAGCGCAAGAACCCGCTGCGCCTGCTGCAGGCATTCCAGCAGGTCCGTAGCACGCACCCCGACGCCAGGCTCGCGTTCGTCGGCGACGGTCCCCTCGCCGGGGCGATCCGCGCGGGCGCGGTACGGTACGGCGTCGAGAGCGCTCTGGTCATGCCGGGAGCACTCCCAAACTCGGCGATCACCGATTGGCTGGCCGCGTCGGACGTCCTGGCGCTGCCGAGCCTGGTGGAGCCGCTGGGCGTCGTCGCGCTCGAGGCGCTCGCAAGTGGCCGCCCGGTTGCCGCCACGCGCGTCGGCGGAGCCGTCGAGGTGGTGGGCACGAGCGGCACGAGCGTCGATCCGCTCGATCCCGCCTCGATTGCACACGGCCTGCTTCGCCTGATCGCCGATCCCCCCTCCCCTGCGAAATGCAGGGCCGCAGCCGAAATCCACAGCGTGGACCGTCAAGCCGCCCGCGTCGTGTCAATCCTCCGCGCGGTTGCCAGAGATCGCCGGCCCAACCGAACGTCCTGACCTTCGTTTGGGCCCATCAAAGAACGGAGTTCGACGCATCCGTCGACGTGAGTCGCCCGTCGAGCTGTAGTGCGTCCAGTGCGTCGGCGACGTGCGGGTCGAACTGCGTGCCCGAGCAGTCACGGACCTCCTGCAGCGCCTCGACCGGGCTGCGTGGCGCGCCGTACACCCGGACGCTCGTCATCGCATCCCAGGCGTCCGCGACGGCGAGGATGCGGGCACCGTCGGGGACGTCCATTCCCGACAGGCAATCGGGGTACCCCAACCCATCCCAGCGCTCGTGGTGACTACGCACCCAGGTGACCTGCTCCGGTCGCAGGACGTCCGAGACGATCTCGGCGCCCAAGCGTGCGTGCATCTGGACCTCGGTGAGCTCCTGCGGCGAGAGTCGTTGAGGCTTGAACAAGAGGGCATCCGCCACGCCGATCTTTCCGACGTCGTGCAGCAACGCGGCCTCCTCCAGCAGGATCAGACGATCCTGACTCCACCCAAGGTGTGAACCGAGTCGCACCGCAACCTCCGCCACCCGCTCGGCATGACGGGCGGTTGATGGGTCCTTGGCGTCCACGGCCCTCGCCAGCGCCCGGAGCGCCATCACGCCCTGGCTGCGTGCCAGGCGCTCCGCACGCTCCGCCACCGATAGCTCCTGGACGACCTCGGGCGAGTATCGCAACGTAACGTTGCGCCCATGGGCCTTGGCCCAGTAGAGCGCCCCGTCGGCCAGACGCAGGAGCGCACCCGCGTCGGACCCCTGGGTCAGATCCGCGACCCCCGCCGATGCGGTGACGAAGCCGACCCCCCCGGCGAACGGGGCCGCGGCAACCGCCAGCCGCGCCCGTTCGGCCGCGCGCCAGGCATTGATGCCGTCGCTCCCGGGCAGGATCCAGGCGAACTCCTCTCCGCCGACCCGTGCCACGAGCTCGCCGAACCGCGCCTCGGCCGCCAGCCGCCTGGCCGCCTCGGCCAATACGTCGTCGCCGATCTGGTGACCGAAGGCGTCGTTGACGTCCTTGAAGCGGTCGAGATCCAGAACCACGAGAGCCAGCTCGCCACCTTCGGCGCGCGCGCGCGCCACCTCCTGCTCGAGCCGCTCGTGGAAACTACGGTGGTTGGCGAGGCCCGTCAGCGGATCGGTAGCGGCCTGGCTCGCCAGCCGTGCCCGTGCGTCGGCGTTGGCGACCGTCAGGCCGACGAGCTCGGCGAACCGCGCGATGCGGTCCTCCGACCCTTCCGGCAACCCGCCATCGCGGATGGTGAGCGCTGCAACCGCTCCCCAGCGCAGGGCGCCCACCGCGACCGGCGCGGCCACCCCACCCCGATACCCGTGGCCTGTCAGCACCTCAGCCGTCTTGAAGTCGATGCCGCTGAAATCGTCGACGCGGGCCGCCTCGCCCGAGCGGGAGACCAACGCGGTGGGCGCACCGCCGTCGAGCGGGACGCGGGCTGGCGGCCGCTCGGCGGGCGAGTCTGGGGCCGTCCAGACCCCGACGTCGATGCCCCGCTCGGCAATGGGATCGAAGCGCGTGACGAGGCCGGCCTCGGCACCCAACATCAGCGCAACCTCGCGCGCAACCAGATCGAACACCTCGATGGGCTCGGCGCCACGTGCCACCACGGTGGCAACGCGCCGCAAGACGTCCTGCTCGGCAGCGCGCTCCGCCAGCTCCGACTCCGCCCTCTTGCGATCGGTGACGTCCTTGAGTATGTGGACCCAGCCGCCTGCCGAGGTGTCCGCCGCGAGTCGTGACGACGTCAGGATGACCGAACACTCACCGCCGCCGCCGCGGAGGATCTCGAGGTCGGCTTCACCAACGAACCCGTGGGCGACACCCGATGCCCAAGGTGGAGCCGCTCCGACGAGGTCGTCTCGGGTCGCGCCCGTGATCTCACAGAGCCGTTCGTTGGCCTCTGTGATGCATCCGGCCCCGTCGATGACCGCGACGCCATCCTGGACCGACGCGATGACCGCAGCGGTCGCGTCGCGCTCGGCGGCGATCTGGGGGGCCGCAGCGGCGCGACGGCCGCGATCGATGGCCCGCTTCAGCCGGTGAAGCGGTCCGGTGCCTTCCTTCGGAGCCCTCCCGGATCCGATCACAGGGCCGCCTCACCACGCACGGCCGGTACGAGCGGTCGTCCGACGCTTCGGTTCCGAGCCCTGGTCTTGACGGGGCAGATCACCCCCCAAGGATACTGCAGATTCCTCGCAGCGCTGCGACCGGGCACACAGGGACGAGTGGGTGCGTCGCTGCTACCCTGCGCGGCCGATGTCCGTACGCGCCATGCCCCGGCCGACACTCGTGGCCCTCGCCGTCGGCGTGTGTGCGGCGGGCGTGCTCGCAGCGGTCAATCCACTCGCCGGATTGGGTCTGGCGATCGCAGGCCTGGCCGTCGCAGTCCTCATGACCACCGAGCTGCCCCGACTCGGGCGTCTCGCCGTCGGCGCCGCCGCGGTCACCGCGATCCTGGGTCCCAACCTGGCGTTGCCGCAGGCGCCGTCGCTCTTTGCGTTCCGCGTGGTGATCGTGCTGCTGGCGCTCGGGGTGGTGGCGTACCTGCTGATGGACGGCAGGCTCGTCATCCCGCGGGGGCTGCCACGCGCGGCCGGGTTTCTGATCGGGCTTGTGAGCTGGTCGATCCTGTCGATCTTCTGGTCGACCGACGCCGCCGCCGCACTGCGCTGGACGTTGTTCTTGACGATGATGGCCGGACTCACGATCGGGATCCCGCTGGCGTTCCGGCGGCGGCGGGCAGCGATTCGACTCCTGGTGGCGCTCGGCGTGACGTTCACCGTCGCCACCGCCCTTGCGCTCGCCGAGGTGCGCTTCGGGTTCAGGCTGCCCACATCAGCGCTTGCGGGAAGCTCCCGCGATGCGGCGTTTGCGACCAGCCTGTTCGGCAATCAGAACAACTTCGCGACGTACCTGAGCCTGACGCTGCCGTACTTCCTGTGCCTGCCGATCGTGTTCCGCGACGCGCGCCTGATTGCGCTGGGAGCCGTTGGTGGCGCCGTCACACTGACGGCGCTGCTGTTCACCGGCAGCCGCTCCAATCTGATCGCGACGTTCTTGGTGCTGGGTGGCCTGGTCCTGGTGCTCGCGACCGACCGGCGGCGGCGCGGACGTGCCGTCGCCGGCATCACCGTGGCCGTGCTCGCCGTGTTGCTGGTGGCGCCCTCGCTCGGAGGCGGGGGGTTGATCCCGCTGCCCGAACGCATCGTCACCAAGTTCGACATCAGCATCCTGTCCCAGCAGCAGAAGGCGGGTTTGGGATCGGGCGCCGTGCGCGCGTCGGTGCTCGACGAGGGGCTCGCGCTCGTCGCCGATTCGGGCGGCCTCGGCGTCGGAGCCGGCAACGCCGAGACGAGCGTCCGATCCCTCGCGAACTTCACCGGCGTCGAGAACCTGCACAACTGGTGGCTCGAGGTGCTTGTCAACCTCGGCGTCGTCGGTTTCGCGCTCTACCTGGGTCTGTACCTGACGCTCCTGCGCGGCCAGCTCCGCGCCGCGCGGCGAACCGACGATCCGTTCGTGCGCTGGCTCGGGCTGGCCGGAGCCTTGTCGCTGGTGGGATTTGTCGTGGGCTCGCTGGGCCCGTCGTCCGTGATCCACTTCGCGCCCATGTGGATCACGTTCGGGCTCGGCATGCTGACGCTCGTCATGGCGCAGGCGGCCGGCGCGCCATCCGCTGGGACGACCGAGCACACCCGGTCTGTGGAGCACACGCCATGAGGATCCTGATGTTGTCGCACCTGTACCCGAGCGCCGCCGACCCGACGGCGGGGACGTTCGTGCACGAGCAGGTGACCGCTCTGATCGAGCTCGGCCACGACGTGCGCGTCGTGTCGCCCAAGGCGTTCGCGCCCCCGCTCCTCAAGCGCTGGGCCCGCTACCACGACATCCCTCGAGGCGATCGCGTCGAAGGGGTCCCCGTGCTCTACCCGCGCAAGGTGACGCTCCCGGGGGGTCGCCTGGGCCACTGGAACGCCGAATCGATGCGCCTGGCCATCGCCGGCCCGCTGGCGCGAATCCGAACGCGCTGGGCGTTCGACGTCCTCCACGCCCACATGCTGGTTCCGGATGGCTGGGCCGCGGCGCGGGTGGCGGCGAAGCTCGACGTCCCCGTCCTGGCGACCGCTCACCGGGCGGACGTGCTGGATGTCCCGGCGCGCGGCGGGGCGCAGCGTGCCCAGGTCGAGCAGGCTATCGCAACCGTCGATCAGATCGTCGCCGTCAGCCAGGCAATGAAGACGGCGTGCGACGGCCTTGCCACCCCACGCCGTCCCGTCGCGGTCGTGCCGAACGGCGCCGACACCCGTGTGTTCTTCCCAAGGGACCGAGTCGAGGCGCGAGAGCGGCTCGGGCTCCCCCAGGGCGAGCGGGTCGTCACGTTCGTGGGGATGCTGACACCCCGCAAGGGGATCAACACGCTCGTCGAGGCAATTGGGATCCTTTCGCGCACTGGAGCGGGCGCGCCCATCCTGGCAATCGCCGGCATCGGCGAACTGCAGGACGTGCTCGAGGCGCGCGCCCGCGAGCTTGGCATCGCGGAGCGTCTGCGGTTCGGCGGCAAGGTCGCTCACGACGAGGTTCCGTGGTGGATGGCGGCGGGGGATGTCTTCTGCCTACCAAGCCTGAGTGAAGGGCTTCCCACCGTCGTGTGCGAGGCGATGGCATGTGGGCGGGCGGTCGTGGCGACGGCCGTCGACGGCACCCCCGAGATCGTGGACGACGGCGCCACCGGCCTGCTGGTGCCACCGCGCGACGCGACGTCGCTTGCGACTGCACTGGAGCGCCTGCTGGGCGACGATGCGCTGCGACTGCGATTGGAAGACGAGGCGCTCACCCGGGCGCGCCGGACCTATACGTGGGCCGCGAACGCGCGCGCACACGTCGATCTGTACGAGGCGATCTCGCGATGACCGAGCCGGCCCGCGACGTCGCGCTCGTCTGCACGAGCGACGATCCGGCCCTGGCCGACCGGCTCCGCGAGGCGACCTCGCGCGAGATCGTCCCCACCGTCGTCATGCGCGGCGTCGATGAGCGCGCGCAGCGGCTGGCCAAGGCCGCGGGCGCCGAGATCACCGCCACGACGATCGACGAGACCGACGATCGGATGGTGCTGCGCGAGTGGGACGGCTCGGTCCTGGACGGGCTGCTGGAGCGCGGGTGGCGGTTGGGACCGGCCGGGAGCGCCCCCCGGGCCGCCCCCATGCGCCTGGACGGCCTGCGTGCGCTCCACCTGACCAGCGTGCACCGTCCCGACGACGGACGGATCTTCCACAAAGAGGTCGCGGCGCTGCGCGCAGCCGGCGCCGACGCCACCGTCCTGGGCTTGGAACCACGTCCTGCGCGCTCGCGCAGGGTGGCGGCGGGCTGGCGACTGGTCGCAGAGGCCCGTCGCCGCAACGTCGACGTCGTCCACATCCACGACCCGGAGCTCCTTCCCGCCGCGTGGCTTCTGCGACGGCGCACCGGCCGGCCCGTGATCTACGACGCACACGAATACCTGGGACAGACCACGCGTACCAAACCATGGATCCCCGCCTGGCTCCGTGCCCCGACCGCGGGCGCCGTGGAACGCGTCGAACATGCCCTGGCGAGCGGGATCGATGCCGTCGTCACCGTCACCGAGGACATGGCTGTCGGCTTTGCCGAGACGGGCGTCCCGGCGGTCAGCGTCGCCAACTACGCGCCGCTGGAGCGCTTTCCCGATCCTGGCGAGCCCGAGGGTCGGACGGTGGTCTACGTCGGCGGCGTCAGCCGCTCACGCGGCCTCGATCTGATGCTCGAGGCCTTTGCGATGGTGGACGTCCCCGACGCGCGGCTTCTCTTGGCCGGGCCCGGCGATACCGGGCCGCTGCCCCCACGCGTCGAGCATCTGGGGTGGGTCGACTACGCTGGCGTTCCCGCCCTGCTGCAGCGAGGCGCGGTGGTCTGGATGCCCCAACCTCGCACGCCCAACTGGGATCGCGCACGCCCCACGAAGGTCATGGAGGCCATGGCGTCGGGACGTCCCGTCGTCACGAGCGACCTGCGGCGGACGGTCGCGATGGTGCGCCAGGCCGGGTGTGGCGTGGTCGTGCCGTACGACGATGCGGGAGCTCACGCGGCTGCGCTGACCGACCTGCTGCGCGATCCCGAACGGGCACGAACGCTCGGCGCGGCGGGGCGCACGGCGTTCATGGACCGCATGACATTCGAGGGCGAGGCCGCGAAGCTCGTCTGCCTCTACGCCGAGCTTGCGGGCCGCACGGGATGAGGGTCCTGTACGTCTCCCAGTACTTCGTGCGCGGCGATCAGCCCGGGGGGGTGCGTCACTGGCACCACACCCGGGCGCTCACCGCCCGTGGCCACGAGGTGCACGTCGTCACCTCATACGTGCAGCACAAGGAGCGACAGGTCCCGCAGGAGTTCAAGGGGCGCCGCATCGTCCGCTGCGACGAGGACGCCATGGTTGTCTGGCGGACCTACGCAACGCCGGGCTACGGCGTCGATCTGCGCTCGCGCCTTGCCAACTACTTGAGCTTTGCGTCCTGGGCGTTCGTCGCCGGGCTCCGCGCACCCAGGCCGGCCGTCGTCGTCGCATCGTCGCCCTCCCTGCCCGCAGCCGCGGGTGCGGCGATCGTCGCCCTCGTCAAACGCGCCGCGTTCGTCTTGGAGGTGCGTGACCTGTGGCCCGGGTCGGCCGTCGCGATGGGCCTGGTGCGACAGGGCAGCGCGATCTACCACGTGGCACGCGCGCTCGAGTGGTTCTGTTATCGGCGCGCCCGGCACATCATCGCCCTGACGGACGGGATCAGGGACGGGATCATCGCCACGGGCATCCCGGCCGAGCGTGTGACCCTGATCACGAACGGCGTCGACCGGACCGAGGTTCCTGTCGCTCCGGTCGACGTTCCGGCCCCGGCCGACGCGTTCGTCGCGATGTACGTCGGCGCCCATGGCACATACAGCGCGCTGGGCACCGTACTCGACGCAGCGGATCTGCTTCGCGACGAGCCGTCGATCCGGTTCGTGCTGGTGGGCGGAGGTGACCAGAAGCCGGCACTGCAGGCCGACGCGGCACGTCGCGGCCTGGGCAACGTGGTGTTCGTCGATCCGATCCCCAAGCGCGACGTACCGGCTTGGCTCGCCCGTGCCGATGTCTGCCTGTTGCCCTACCAGGACCGCGACCTGTTCGCAGGTGCGCTGCCCAACAAGACCTTCGACTACATGGGCGCCGGCAAGCCGATCATCGCCGCCGTCCCGGCGGGCGAGCTGTCGCGACTTGTCGAGACCGCGGGGTGCGGCATCGCGATCCCTCCGGAAGACCCGGCGGCGATGGCGGGCGCGGTACGGACCCTGGCCGGTGACAGCGCCACGGCGACCCGGTTGGGGGCCGCCGGGGCTGGGTTCGTGTGCACCCACTACGACCGAGAGGTCCTCGCCGAGCGGTTCGTTTCGATCGTCGAGGGTTTGCAAGGGTCGGCCGGCGAGGACCGTGACGCATTGGGGGCGAGGTGACGCTAGCGTGCGCGCCGGACGTCGCCCGGCGCCCTGGATCGTTTCATAGGCCGCCTGAGCGCCGTGTCTGAGGCGCCGTTGAGTCCACCACCGACCGTCGGCGGGCGTGCCAAGCGGGCGGTCGATCTGGCGATCGCGGTGCCAGCCGTCATCCTGGCCACGCCGGTAATGCTCGGGGTGGCCTGGTGGGTGCGACGTGACTCGCCGGGTCCTGCGCTGTTTCGCCAGGAGCGCGTCGGCCTGAACGGGCGGCGGTTCCGGTTGCTCAAGTTCCGGACGATGGTCGTGGACGCCGAGCGGATAGGCGCGGGCCTGGCGATCGATCGGGGCGACCCGCGCATCACCCGGGCGGGCGCGACGCTGCGCCGGCTGTCCCTGGACGAGCTGCCGCAGTTGTGGAACGTGATCCGCGGCGACATGAGCATCGTGGGTCCACGACCCACTGTGGCGGCCCAGGTCGAGCGCTACAGCGATGAGCAACGCCGGCGACTCGAGGCGCGACCCGGCATCACCGGCCTCGCCCAGGTAGGCGGACGCGCGTCGATCCCCTGGTCGCAGCGGATCGCGATCGACATCGAGTACGTCGACCGCTGGAGCCTCTGGTTGGACCTCGAGATCTTGCTGCGTACCATCGCGGTCGTCGTGAGGCGCGACGACACCTACCGCGGGGAGACCGGCGGATTCGACCTGCCCCCGAGCAACGTGGAGGACACGCCATCGCCGAAGTAACCGTTCTGTTGACCTGCGCCGGCTCGCGGGTCGACATCGTCCGCGCGTTCAAGGCCGCCCTCGCGGACGGCCCACACACCGGGCGGGTCTTGATCAGCGACGCGGGCGAGGCCTCGCCGACCCGGTTCGAGGCCGATGGGATCGTTGAGCTGCCCCTGGTCGACGATCCCGGCTACCGCACGGCCGTCGTCGAGGTCTGCCGTCGCGAGCAGGTGCGCGCGCTGCTACCCCTGACGGACCTCGACCCGGTGTCGCTGGCCTCGTCTGCGCCCGAACTCGCCGCGATCGGCACATCGGTGTTCCTGCCGGAGGCGAAGGTCGCCCTGGGATGCCAGGACAAGTGGGAGTGCCATCTGATGCTGCAGGCCGCCGGCCTCCCCTCGCCGCCGACATGGCTCGCCGGATCGGTCGACCTGGCCGACCTGCCGTACCCGATGCTCCTGAAACCACGTCTGGGCTTCGCCGCCCGCCACATCTACCGCGCCGCCGATCCCGACGAGCTCGCGTTCTTCGAACGCTACTCACCGCTCGAGTCGGTGTACCAGCAGGCGCTCGATGGCACCGAGTTCTCGACCGACTGCCTGGGAGACCTGCGCGGGCGCGCCCTCGGCGCGATCCCGCGCTCGATGATGCAGGCCAAGGGTGGCGAGCAGGTCAAGGGAGAGTCGATTGACGACCCCCAGCTCGTCGCGTTGGCCGTCCGCACGGTCGAGACGTTGGGCCTGCGAGGGCCGTCCTGCATCCAGTGCTTTCGCAAGGACGGCGAGATCCAGGGCATCACCGACATCAACACCCGGTTCGGCGGCGCGTTCCCGCTGCCGCTGGCGGCAGGGGGCGGCTACCCGGAGCTGATCGTGCGAATCGCCGCGGGGGAACGTCCCCAGTCGCGCGTGGGCACCCACCGCGCCGGCGTCGTCATGACCCGTTTCCTCGACGAGACGATCCTGCACCGCGCACCCAGCGGGCTTCTGGCCGTCCCGGACAACGGGTAGGTTGCCACCGGTGGAGAAGGAGATCACGCTCAGCGATTACGGGCGCGTGCTGTGGAGCGGCCGGTGGGTGTTGCTCATCGCAGCCATCGGGGGAGCGCTCATCGCGCTCTTTGTCAGCCTCGCACGCGAGACAACGTACACGTCGTCCAGCATCGTCTACATGGGCCTCGTGACAACGGCACGGACCGGAGTGCCCGTGTCGACGCCGTTCACGACCCCGGCCACAGCGCAACGAGCGCTCGCCGCCGACGAGTTCGTCCAGAAGGCCGCAGATGACGCCGGGGTCGCGTTCGACCGGGTCAAGGACGGCGTGTCGTTCGTCGTCGAACGGGTGCCTGGCGCGGTCGGTGGCAACCAGCCCACTGTCGCAACGGTCCGTTACACGGATCGCGACCGGGCGACTGCGATCCGGGTCACGAACGGCTACGTGGACGGGGTGTTCGAGGTCGTGAAGGGCTTCTACCAGGACGTCCTCGATGCCGAGCAACGCATCGTCGACCACGCCGACGCCCGGATCGCCCAGATCCGGAGGTCCCTGGACCAGGCGCGCGGACAGATCACACCGGTGACGGCTCCTCACCTGGTCTCGCTTCAGCAGGAGCTCGCGACGCTGCAGTTGAGCGCCGACGAGGCGGCTCTGGTGCTCGCAAAGACGCGTCAGATCGAACAGCCACGGGTCATCTCGAAGGCGACGTCCGCGGCGTCGTCCGCTCGGCCCGGGCAGCGACTTCGCACGATCGTGTTCGGAGCCGTACTCGGTCTCATCCTCGGCACGATCGTGACGTTCATCTGGCGTGGGAGCCCGGCGGGCCGTGCGGCTGCGTAGCGGCCACCTGGCGCTCTTGGCAGCCGCAGGCGTCGTCGTCGGATGCGGAGGGGGCAGCGAGAGCACGCCCACGAGCCCATCGACGACCGCTCCGGCGCCGACAACCGCCGGACTGACGGTCAACGTCATCGACGGCGATACGCGTGCGCCGCTCCCAGGGGCGACGGTGCGCGCGATCGACGAGCAGTCGGGGCAGATCACCGCCGAGGTTGTCGCGGACGGCAACGGTCAGGCGGCGATTCCGCCCGGAACGTCGTTGGCGCAGGCGGTGAGCCCGGGGCATGAGACGGATGCGCGTGGCATCCCCCCCGGCAAGACGACCGTCACGATCCCGCTCTACGATCCCGCCCTGCAGAGCCCCGAGTACGGCGGCGGCGGCGAACGGACAAGGTACGTACCGGCCGTGCAGCTTCCGCCCCCGTCGGGTCGACCCACGTGGGACTGGACCGGACGGGCGCTGATCGAGTTTCCACCTGTCGTCGCCCGGGGCGTGGTGGCGCTGACGACGAACACCGGTCGCGTGCTGGTGTTCAACGCCCGGACCGGCTACATCATCTGGACGACGCGGCAGAGCACGACGATACCCATCGCGTCATCGCCCGCGATCATCTCCGAGCAGGGCACCGTGCTCGTCTCGGGGATGGACGGGCGGCTCGTGGCCTACGGACTTGCCAACGGGCGCGAGCTGTGGACGTTCTCGACCGGCAGGAGCAAGATCGAGTCCTCACCGCTGGTCAGCGAGGGGACCGCATACGTCGGTGCACACAATGGCCGCCTGTATGCCGTCGCAACCGACAGCGGCGAGGCCCGCTGGACGTTTCAGGCGGCAGGCGACATCAAGGGCAGCGTCGCCAAGTCCGGCGACACAATCGTGTTCGGCGACTACACAGGCACGATCTACGGGGTCTCGGCGTCCACGGGCACCGAGATCTGGCGGAGTCGGGTCGGCAAGCGGCTGTACGGCGGACCGGGGATCTCGGGCAACACCGTTGTCGTCGGCGATGTGGGCGGAGCGGTCATCGCCGTGGACCTTCGGACCGGACGCCAACGCTGGCGCCACCCGACCCGCGGTGAGGCCAGCGTCTACTCAAGCCCGGCGATCGCCAACGGGACCGTGTTCATCGGCTCGTACAACGGCCGGTTCGAAGCGCTCAGGCTGACGAACGGGACGGTTCGCTGGACGTATGACGTCGGCGGGCGCATCTCGGGATCGGCGTCGGTCGTCGGCACGACCGTGTACACCTCGGTCCTCGCGCGCCCGAACGAGCGGGACCGTAGCTTCGGCCTGGACGTCGCGACCGGCAGGGTGCGCTGGCGCGGCGACGACGGGCGCTACTCACCCGCGGTCGGGGCCGGGCGCACGCTGTACATCGTCGGGAAGAACACGCTGTATGCGTACCGGACGGAGTAACCGAAGAGTCGTCCTCACCTCCATCGGGCTGGTGCTGATGCTCGCTGCCGGCGCGGGCGCCTACCTGGTGACGCGGGACGACGCGGGCAACGTGGAGGGCAATACCGAGGGCTTCGTCGCCACGGAGACTGCACCCACGACATCGGTGCCCGCCGATTCCTGGCCCGAGTACGGGTTCAACCAGCGCAGGACGCGCGCCAACGAGGCCTTGACCCTGGCGCCGCCGTTCACCGAACGGTGGCGCTACGACGCGTCCTCGCTCCTGGAATTCCCGCCTGTCGTGGGTGACGGTCGGGCGTTCTTCGGCACCAACGACGGCCGGGCTGTCGCGATCGACACCACCACCGGGCGCGAGCTGTGGTCGACGAAGCTGAGCGGCCAGATGGCGTCGTCGCCGGCATTGACCCGGGACCTCGCGCTGTTTGCAACGACGCGTGGCCGGCTGGTCGCGCTCGGCGTAAGCGACGGCAAACGGCGCTGGAACGCCCGCGCCGGCTCGTCGAGCGAGTCGTCACCCCTCATCGTGGGCGACAGCGCCTACATCGGGACCCTCGACGCAACCGTGGTCCGCATCAGGGTGGACACCGGGGCGATCGTCTGGAAGGTCCGCGCCCCGGGTGAGATCAAGGCCAGCCTCGCCGCCGCAGGGCCGAACGTCGTGGTGGGCGACTACGCCGGGCGTATCACCGCGTTCGCCCAGCACGACGGCGCGGTCGCCTGGCGCGCCACAAGCCCGGCGCCACGCTTTCGCGGCCCGGGGCGGTTCTACGCCGGACCGGCCGTCGCCTACGGGCGGATCTACCTGGGCAACATCAACAACCGGGTCGTGGCGCTCCAGGCGAACAGCGGCAAGCGCGCCTGGGTCCGGACGCTGGGAGACTTCGTCTACTCCAGCGCCGCGATCAGCCGTCAGACGGTCTTCGTCGGAAGCTACGACCAGAAGCTGTACGCGCTCAACGCCGTCACAGGGAAGGTCCGGTGGACGTTCGACGCCGGCGAGCGCATCTCCGGATCGCCGTCGGTCATCGGACGACACGTCTACGTGTCGACGCTCGCGCGCGGTGGGCGCAACGGGACCACGTTCGCGGTCGACGTCACAACCGGCAAGTCCGTCTGGTCCTTTCCGGACGGTCGCTACAGCCCGGCGGTCGGCGTCGACGGCCTGTTGATCCTGACCGGACGCCAGGTGCTGTACGGGCTCATCCCGGCGTGAACGCGCAGGGGATCGCCAGGGCGGCCGCCATCGTCGCCCTCTTCGGCGTGACGTCGAGGGTTCTGGGCTTCGTGCGCGAGGCGATCCTGTCGCGCACGTTCGGCACCCAGGGTCAAGGGGGCGGGCAAGCGGACGTCTTCGCGAACTCGCTGTTCCTGGTCAACACCGTTGCAGCGCTGCTCCTCTACACGCTCGTCACCTTGGTCATCCCGGCGTTCGAGCAGGAGCGAGAAGAGCGCGATGAGGCCTCCGCGTGGGGCCTCTTGTGGACGGTCGGCACCTGGGTCGTCGTCGGCCTGTGCGCGCTGGGCACATTCACCGCGATCTGGCCCCAGGTCCCGACGGCCTTGCTCGGGCTGGACGGCCAACGCGCCGAGCTCATGGAGCATCTGGTGCGCATCATGTCGCCGGGGCTCGCCCTGCAGGGGATCTCATGCCTTCTGATCGCTGTCCTTCATTCTCAGCGCCGGTTCGTCGGGCCCGCCGCCGTCGGCGTCGCATTCAACCTGGGCATAATCCTGGGACTTCTGATCGGCGGGCGCAGCGTCGAGGCCGCCGCCTGGGGGATGGTCGCGGGCGCATGTGCCCAGGTGCTCTTCCAGCTTCCGCAGCTCTTCGGCGTGCTTCGCACCGCCCCCGGGCGCCCGGCGTGGAGCCATCCCCGGTTACGCTCGCTCGGCATGCTGGCCATTCCGGTCGTGGCGGCGTCGATGTCCCAGCAGATCAACGGGTACACGGACAAGTTGTTTGCCAACTCACTCGAGTTGGGTCGCACGGCCGCGCTCAGCTACGCCAGCGCGGCCGGATCGGCGCCGCGGACGATCCTGCTGATGCCGCTGCTCGCCCCGATCTTCCCGGTCATCTCGCGGATGCTCGCCCAGGGGCGCCGGCGCGAGACCGTCGTCGCGTTCAACCGCGCAGCCGGGGTGTTGGGGCTCGTATCGGTCCCGGTCGGGGCGTTCCTGATGATCTACGCGTCCGAGGTCGCGCGGATCCTGTTCGGGGGGTCCAAGTGCGATGCTGCGTGCGTGACCGACATCGCGGGCCCGCTGCGGTGGTACGCGCTCGCGGTGTGGGCGGCGTTCATCGGCTACCTGCTCAACCGCAGCCTCGCGGCCGCCAACCGGGCGCGCGAGATCATGGTCGCCACGCTCATCACCGTCGCCGCCACGATCGGGCTCGACCTGATCCTGCTGGGTCCGATGGGAATCTCGGGGCTCGCCCTTGCAACCTCGCTCGGAGTGATCCTCAACACCGCCATCACGACGTGGATGCTCGCGCGGGCCCTGCCGGGATTCTCGCCGCGGCACGTGGGGGAACGGCAGGGACGGCTCATCGCATGCGGCGCGATCGCGGCGGGGGTCGCGCTGGCCCTCGACACGGTTCTGTCCAGCGCCGATCGGCCCGTGGCGGGGACCATAGGTACGCTGATCATCAAGACCGCCATCGCCGGGGCGGTGTACCTGGCCGCGGCGCGGGTTCTTGCGGCCACCGAGCTGCGGGAGGGGGTGACGTCACTGCGGTCGATCGGACGGCGGGCACGGCCGGCATGAGGGCGGCGCGACTCCCCGCCGTCGTGGTCGTGGGAACCATCGTGCTCGCAGGCCTCGCCGCGCGCCTCGCCGCGTACACCGGACAGTCCTTTTCGTGGGCCTCCGACGAATCCCGGTTCATCGGCGTGGTCCAGAACCTGTCGAACGGCTACTTCCCGTCGGGCGACGCGGAGTGGTTCGGCAGCCGGATCGGCCTGTTGTGGCCGGTCGCGGGGCTCTTCCGCCTGTTCGACGGAAGCGACGCCGTGGTGGCGATCTGGCCGCTCGCGGTGTCGTTGGGCGGCATCGTGGCGACGTACCTTCTGGGCCGCGACCTGGCGAGTCCACGCGTGGGGTACGTCGCAGCGGCGCTGGTGGCGCTTGCGCCCCTGGAGGCGCTCGTCGCAACCCGCCTGAGACCGGACGCCATCGTGCCCGCCGTGATGGCCTTCGCGGTGTGGTGCGCCCTGCGCGCCGGCCGGGCGGAGCGGGGTTTGGTGCGCTGGGCATTCGCAGCCGGACTGCTCGTGGGGTTCGCGTGGTCTGCGCGCGAGAGCGCGCTGATCCTGATTCCGGTGCTCGTGCTGGCCGGCTGGGGGGCGGGGCGCCGCGCGCTCCTCGCAGGGGTTGCCGGCGCCGCGGTCGTGCCGGCCGGTTCGGCGGTTGCGTTCGCCATCGGAGCGGGCGAGCCGCTGCGTCCGCTCATCGGAGCGGGCACGGAAGGGGAGTTCCGCAACCCGATCGACGCGTTCTCGCTCGCCGACACGTATGCAGCGACAATCGCGGGCGACACGGTCGATCCGGGCAGTCCCCTCTTCCTACTCGCCGTGGCGCTCGTCGTGGCCGTCGGGCTTCACCTCTGGCGGCGCGACCGGCGCGTCCTGCTGCCAGGGGTGTGGCTTGCCTGGGTGGCTCTCTACCTCGAGTTCGGGACCTTGTTCAACCTCGCCAAGCCCATTCGGTACCTGACGCTGTGCACAATCCCGTGCGCGCTGGTCGTGGCCCTTGCGGTTGACGGCAGGTTCGCCCTCCTCGCGCCGGCGGGTGTCGCGATCGCGACGATCTGCGCGCTGTGGTACCTGCCCGGACGGGTGCTGCGACCGGACGACTCCACCCTTGTCGCACGGGTCGCCGATCGTCTGCGCCTGCTTCCCGATCGGCCCGTGCTCGCGGAGAGCTACACCTGGTACGCCAAGCTCACCACATACACGGCGCGGCAACGCCTCGCCATCCCAAAGGTGCAGGATCCCGAGTTCTTGCCCCCCGCCGAGGCCCGACGCACGCGACGACTCGTTCCCCTGCCCGATCCCAGCGGCAGCCCGACGGGCTACCTGGTGACCGGTCCGGTCCACCGGCGGTCGGGATGGCCGTCCAACTGGGACCAGGCGCGCGCGCGGATCGCCACGGCGTTCACCCCCGATCAGCTCGAGCTCGTCGCCACGATCGGACCTGCCAGGATATGGGAGTGGCGACGATGATCGGGATCGTGATCCCCGCACATAACGAGGAGCGCACCGTCGGAGCGGTGGTCAGCGCGATTCGCGCAACGCTGCCCGACGCGCATGTCGTCGTGGTCGACGACCGGTCTCGCGATGCCACGGCCGCCGTCGCTCGTAAGGCGGGCGCAGAGGTGGTCTTCACCCAGACGGGGCGTGGCGGGTACGCCGAGGCCCTGCGGCGCGGCTATCAGGCAGTGCTCGCCGGAGGGGCCGGCAGGATCGTTCAGGTCGACGCCGACGGGCAACACGTCGCCAGCGACGTGTGCGTCCTCTTGGAGGGGTTGGACCGCTACGACGTCGTCGTGGGCAGCCGGTTCCTGGGCCCGGGCTACCGGATGCCGATCCCACGCCGGCTCGCCATCACGACGTGCCGCTGGATGGCCCGCCACGTCGGGCGGCTTCCCCTGACGGACCCCACGTCGGGGTTTCGGGCGATACGCGCGACCGTCGCACGCGACGTCGCAACCCACGGGTTCCCAGACAACCTGACCGAGGTCAGCTACCTGATCCGACTTCACCGGTCCGGGTGTGCAATCGGCGAGATCCCGGTCACGATGCGCCCTCCCCTCAACGGGTCGATGCACGACGGGCTCGCCGGCGTCCGCAACTTCCTGAGGATCGTGCGCGCCACCGCCGGCCTGGCCCTCGATCGCCGGCACCGCTAAGGTTCGCCACGTGGCAACGTGCGTCGTCACCGGGGGAGCGGGCTTCCTCGGCTCGCATCTGTGCGACCGGCTCCTTGTCGAAGGGCATGAGGTCGTGTGCATCGACAACCTCGACACCGGCTCGCTCGAGAACATCGAGCACATCCGCGATCCGCGGTTTACGTTCGTGTTGCACGACATGGTCGACCACATCGAGATCCCGGGGCCGATCGACGAGATCTACCATCTGGCATCGCCCGCCAGTCCGATCGATTACCTGCGCCTACCGCTGCACACGCTCAAGGTCGGCTCCTACGGTACCCACAACGCGCTCGGCCTCGCCAAGCGCCACCGCGCGCGGTTCTTGCTGGCCTCGACGAGCGAGGTCTACGGTGACCCGCAGGTGCACCCGCAACCCGAGACCTACTGGGGCCACGTCAACCCGATCGGTCCCCGCGGCGTGTACGACGAGGCCAAGCGCTACGCCGAGGCGCTGACGATGGCCTACAACCGACAGCAGGGCGTCGACACGAAGATCGTCCGTATCTTCAACACGTACGGTCCCCGCATGCGCCCCCACGACGGTCGCGCGATCCCAACGTTCCTGCGCCAGGCGATGGCGAACAAGCCGATCACGGTCTTCGGCGAGGGCGGCCAGACCCGGTCGTTCTGCTTCGTCACAGACCTGATCGAAGGCTTGACCCGCCTCGTGCGCAGTGACTATCACGACCCGGTCAACATCGGCAACCCGGGCGAGTACACGATCCTGCATCTCGCCGAGACCATCATCCGCCTGACGGGCAGCCGGTCAGAGATCGTGTTCGAGGCGCTGCCTCAGGACGACCCGATGGTCCGCCAGCCCGACACCACGCTCGCGCAGGCGCTGCTGGGGTGGGAGGCGACGATCGAGCTGGAACGGGGGCTGCAGGTCACGATCGACGCGCTCACGTCCGACATGACGCTGTCGAAGGGGAGCACGAGCTCAACGGTCACGTGACGTTGCACGCGAGCGGACCGGTCGTCCGGACGGTGGACCTCACAAAGCGGTACGGGCGGGTCGCGGCCGTCGACGGCGTCGCGTTCAGCATCCGGCGGCAGGAGTGCTTCGGGTTCCTCGGTCCCAACGGGGCCGGAAAGACGACGACGATGCGGATGCTGTCGTGCCTGGCGAGCCGCGACGCCGGTGAATTGGAGGTGCTCGGGCTCGATCCCGCCCACCACGCCCGAGCGCTCAAGCGCCGCATGGGTGTCGTCGCGCAGGAGATCAACCTGGACCTGGAGCTGACGGTCCGGGAGAACCTGCTGGTGTACGCGCGGTACTTCGACATCCCGCGCCGTGAGGCGGCGCGACGTGCCGATGAGCTCCTGGGTTTCGTGCAGCTGACCGAACGCGCCCACGACGGCGTGGAGCGCCTTTCCGGCGGGATGAAGCGCCGCATCCAGATCGCGCGCGCACTGATCAACGAGCCCGAGCTGGTCCTCCTCGACGAGCCCACCACGGGGCTCGACCCGCAGGCGCGGCACCTGGTGTGGGAGCGGCTGCGTGCGCTGAAGGAACAGGGCGTCACCTTGGTGTTGACGACGCACTACATGGACGAAGCGGAGCAGCTGTGTGACCGGCTTGTCGTCATGGACCGGGGACGCATAGCGCGTGAGGGCGCGCCCGCGGCGTTGATCGCCGCCGAGGTCGGCCGGGAGGCGCTTGAGCTCCGCATCGCGACGTCAGACGTCGCCGAGCTGCTCGCGCGCCTGGGCGCCGCCGTCGACGGACATCAGACCCGCGGCGACGTGCTGAACCTCTACTCCGACGACGCCGAGGATCTGTTCGTACGTGCCCGGGCAACCGGCGTGCCACTGGAGCTCCAGATGGTGCGGCGCGCCACGCTCGAGGACGTCTTCCTGTCGGTCACCGGACACCGGCTGCAAGAGACCGCGGCGGAGCTCACCCGGTGAGCGCGGCCAAGATATCTCCCGCCTGAGGAGATCTATTCGGCTTCACCGCTCCAGAGGTCACGTGTCCACGGGGCGGGTTGCCCGAACGCCGTCGCCAACCAGATGCCGAGCACGTACAGGCCGAGCTGAGGGATCATGAGGAGCAACATGCTGAGCGGGTCGCCGCCTGGCATGACCGCCGCCACTACGGCGATCGTGACGATGGCGAGGCGCCATTGCCTCCGATATGCAGCGGCCGTCACCACGCCCATTCGCGCGAACGCGAGCATCGCGATCGGCAGCTCGAACATCAGCCCCGTCCCCAACGTCAGGGAGGTGACGAACCCGTAGTACTCCCCCGCGCGCAGGTCGTTGGTGAACAGGTCACCGCCGAAGCCGAGCAGGAAATCCAGCGCGACGGGCAGCACGACGAAGAAGCCGAACGCGGCGCCGCCGAGGAACAGGAACGAGACGCCGGCCACGACGAGCAGCATGCGGCGGCGGGGTTGCTCGGCGATCGCGGGCAGCACGAACGCGTAGAGCTGGTACAGGCAGATCGGCAACGCGACCACGAGTGCCGCCCAGAAGCACACCTTGAGCACCGTGAACAGGCCCTCCGTGGGGGCCAGCGTCACCAGCTTGGTGTTGTCACCCGGAAGCGGACCCGCGAGGAACCGGAACAGCTCCTCGTGGAACACATACGCAACGACGAAGCAGACGATCAGGGAGGCGATCGCGACGATGATGCGCCGGCGAAGCTCGTCCAGGTGCTCCACCACGCTGAGTTCCTCGTCCGGTCGTACGCGCCGGACCCCAATGCCCCTGAGGGCCATCTGACGCTAGGTTTCCGCGGGAGGCTTGGGCGGCGGGCCCGTGGCGCCGCTGACGACGACGCCGTCCAACACGTCGACGTCGCCGTTGTCGACCACCGGGGCGTCAGGGATGGCTGCGGTCGACGGTGTCTTCGTCGACGATTCGGCATCTCGGTCGGAATCACGCCCGACGGCCGAGCCGACATCCTCGGTGATGGAGTTGACCTGCGCTTTGAGGTCCCGGATGCCACGTCCGATCTGGCGGCCCAACTCGGGCAGGCGCTTGGGCCCGAACACGAGCAACGCGATGACAAGGACGATCAGGATCTGGATGGCCGAGAAGTCGATGTCCACAGGGTAGCTCGTTCTCGCTCACGGAGCGAGAACGATACGATCGTCCAACCGATTGGATAACCGTGACCGAACCGAGCACTCCCGACCCCGCCCAAGACGCCCTGATCCGCCAGATGCGGGATCAGATCGTCGACAACGACGTCAAGCTCGTACAGGGGGTCAACGCGCGCTTGAAGCTTGTCGCGCGGCTGCGGGCCTACAAGCACGCGCAGGGGATCGGTTTCGTGGACCCCTCACGCGAGGCGTGGATGCACCGCTTCCTGCAGGGGGCGAACGCCGGGCCGCTGTCGCAGGAGGGTCTGACCGAACTCTACGACCATCTGCTGGACCTCACCAAGCGCGAGACCGCAGTCACCGACTGAGGGCGTGGCAGAAGCGGCCTATTCCTCGGGCGAGAAATCCTCGGGCGTGACGTTTTCGAGGAACTCCTTGAACTGGGCGACGACATCCTCGGTCTCGATGGCCTCCGGCTGGTCCGGGAACTCGATGCCGCTGTCCTCGATCACCTGATCGGCCGCGAAGATCGGCGCGTTGGCGCGGACCGCCAGCGCGATCGCATCGGAGGGGCGGCAGTCCACCTCGAACTCCGAGGCGTCCGCGCGCAGGGTGATGAGGGCGTAGAACGTGTTGTCGCGAAGCTCTGTCACCGTGATCTTGGCGACCTGGGCGTTCAGTTCCCGCATGATGTCGGTCGCGAGATCGTGCGTCATCGGACGCGGCGTGTCGGCGCCCTGCAGCTTCATCAGGATCGAGGCCGCTTCAGCGTGGCCGATCCAGATCGGCAGGAAGGTGTTTCCGGCCACGGTCTTCAGCAACACGATCGGCTGCTTGCCGACCATGTCGAAGCTGACGCCGTAGATGACCATCTCCTGCATGGCCGGGACATGCTCCCATCGTTGGTGGAGGTCTCGATCCATTATAGGAACACTCTGGCGGTTGTCCGCCCGGCCGGTTCGGTGCTACCGTTCCGGGCCGCTTCGCGGGCGATTAGCTCAGGCGGTTAGAGCGCATCCCTGATAAGGATGAGGTCCGTGGTTCGAGTCCACGATCGCCCATGACACGCCGTTATTCCACCTCTCGGAATTCGGCGAGGAGCCGGGTGTGCCCGAGCGCGGCACATTCGGCGGCGATGCGTGCTGCGATCTCGAGTAGCGCCACGTAATCGTCATGGGTCACGAGATCCTCGAGACGGAGGGGTGCCTGTTCTGCGTCCACGGCGTGCGCTCCTAGCGTGCTCCCGTGTTCACGGTATCCGGTGGCCCGGTCATTGAGAAGAGCGCAGCAGGCGGCGGTTGAGTAACGACGATCCGCCGACTCCATCAGCGAAAACCCGCGTCTCGCATCATGAACACGCGCTGCGATATCAGTCCAGCCGGTCCAGGCCGCGACGCAGGGCGTCCTCGTCGGCGAAGCGGAGCTCGACCAGGATCTCTCCCGACGCAGGGCGCCGGACCCGGACCGGCGCTTCGAACACGCCGTAGAGCACGTCGATGGCCCGATCGGTCAACGGGGAGGGTTCGACGACCTGTCGGCGGGACTGCCGGCGACCTGCGCCGGCGGCCCGCGCCGCCGCTTCGACCTGGCGGACCGAAAGATCGCCGGCGACGGCACGTTCGGCCAGCTCCCGCCGTGCCCGGGCGCCGTCGACCATGAGAACCGCGCGGGCGTGACCCTCGCTCAGGCGCCCGTCCTGCACCAGCTCCTGAACCGTTTCTGGAAGCTCGAGCAGTCTCAGCAGGTTCGAGATCGCGGGGCGGCTGCGTCCGAGCGTCGCGGCCACATCCGCGTGGGTCTGCCCGAAGTCCTCGACGAGCGCCGCGACGGCACGGGCGATCTCCATCGGGTTGAGATCCTCACGCACCACGTTCTCGACGAGCGCGAGCTCCAAGCGTTCCCGCTCGGCGGCGTCGCGCACGAGCGCGGGGATGCGCTCGATGCCGGCACGCCGTGCGGCCTGCCAGCGACGCTCGCCGGCGATCAGCTCGTAGCCCCCTTCGCCGAGCGGGCGCACGACGACCGGCTGGACCAAACCGCTCGAACGCAACGACTCGGCGAGGGCGTCCAGGGCGTCCTCGTCAAAACGGCGGCGCGGTTGGTTGGGGTTGGGGCGTATCGCCGCGACCTCGATCTCCAAGAGCCCGCCGGTCGGCATGACCCCCACGGGCGCCGGTCCACCCAGTAGGGCGGCCAGTCCCCGGCCCAGACGCTGTGGTGGATCAGCCACGGGCTGCAACCTCTCTCGCGGCCTCCGTGTAGGCGGTCGCCCCGGATGAGGCCGGGTCGTAACGGATGACCGGCTCCCCATGGGACGGCGCCTCGGCGAGCCGAACGTTTCGTGGGATGACGGTTCGGAACGCCAGCTCACCGAAGTGGCGTCGGACCTCGGCGATGACCTCGCCACTGACACGGGTCCGCTGATCGTGCATCGTCATCAACATGCCGGTGACGCGCAATCGGGGGTTGAGCGACCCCTGGACCGCCGTGATGGTCTCGAGCAGCCTGGTCAGCCCCTCGAGCGCGTAGAACTCGCACTGGACGGGGACGATCAGACGCTCGGCGGCCGTCAGGGCGTTGACGGTGAGCAGGTCAAGCGACGGCGGGCAGTCGAGGAACACGAACCGGTACGCCGCGGCCACCGGCGCCAGGGCATGGGCGAGCAGGTACTCACGGCCGTCGCGTCCTGGCAGCTCGACCGCCGCCCCTGCCAGATCCGGGGCGCAGGGAGCGATGTCGAGCCCGTCGATGCGGGTGGGGACGATCGCCTCCGCGAGCGGCGTGCCATCCAACAGGATGTCCGCCATCGTGGGATGGGGCCTGACGATGCCGAGCCCGCTGGTGGCGTTTGCCTGCGGGTCGATGTCGACCAGCAATGTCCGCATGCCGGCTGCTGCGAGGCACGCGGCCAGGTTGACCGACGTCGTCGTCTTGCCGACACCGCCCTTCTGATTGACGACGGCGTAGATCACGCCAGCGGCCGTTTCGACGCGCGTCCCGGGCGTCGGGGGATGCGCGAGGGTGTGGGCGCGACCTTCCGAAACTGGTGCAGGTGCCGCTCGGCGCCCGCAAACGGGGTTACGGCGGTGACCGGGCCCGGCGCCAAGCCCACCTGACCGCATGCGCCATTCGCCCGATCCTCCTCGACCGGATCACGGGGTCCACGCCATGCCACCAAGGTCCCGCCCACCGCGACAAGCGGCGCAGCAAGCTCGACGAGTACCGGTAAGGGCGCGAGGGCACGGGCCGTCGCGAGTTGCCAATGCTCCCGTTCCTGCGCCGCCAGGGTCTCGGTGCGTACCGCCACGGTCCGTACGTTAGGCAAATCCCGGGTCGCGCGGGCCAGCCAGCCGGCCTTGGTGCCCTCGCTCTCGACGAGGGTGACCGCACATTCCGGACGTGCGATCGCAAGCGGGACCCCGGGAAAGCCGCCACCGCTCCCGAGATCCACGATCGATGACGCCGCACGCACGACGGGCAAGATGAGCGCGCTCAGGCTGTCGACAAGGTGCCGCTCGACGCCGTCCCGGAGCAGATCGACGGACGTCAGGTTCTGCGGCTCCAGGGCCATCTCGTCCAGAAACGCCACCATGCGTCCCGCAGCCGACGGCGCCAGCGCGATGCCCAGCCCCGCGCACGCCTCCAGCAGACGCCCCGCAGGTGGCCGAACCCGGGTCACACGACGCCCGGCTCGGCCATGTACGGAAGGGTCATTTTGCACACTGACACCCTTTACCGGACGTGGCCGGTGCCCTTGCGCCAATGTTTCACGTGGAACACGCGAAGCACATATCCGAGCGTTTCACGTGAAACGCTCGGACGGCAAGACGACGATGCGGCGGTTGGGCTCATCGCCCTCGCTCCGGGTCTCGATGTCGGTGCGCTCAGCGAGCGCCATGTGGACGATCCGCCGGTCATGCGGCGTCATGGGATCAAGTTCGATCTCTTCGCCGTGAGTGACCGCCTCCGTCGCGGCGTGCTCGGCAAGCCGCTCGAGCTGGCGGCGGCGGCGCTCCCGATACCCGCCGGCGTCCACGCTGACCCGTCGCGGCTCCCCCCCACCAGCGCGAAGCACGCTCTGGTGCGCCAGGTACTGCAAAGCGTCGATCACCGCACCGCCGCGGCCGATCATGGCGTCCAAGCCGTCGCCTTGCACCACGACGGCAAGGTCGCCCTCAGCGGTCTCTGTCACCGTGACATCGGCATCGAGATCCATCCCGTCGAGGACGGCTTCGAACATGGTCTCGAGTATTTCGCGCGGGTCGCTCATCGCTTCTTCGGTGGTTTGCGTCGCTGGTTTGACGGACGATTTCTGGGTGTCGGGGGTCGATGGACGGCCGTGCCCTCCGTCGACCCCTCGGCGGGCTCGGCCGCCACCGCCGGGGACGGCTTGGGCTTCGATTTGGCTCCGCCCTTCGTCGGCTTCGCCTTGGTCGCCCCTCCCGCCGCCGCCTTGGACTCGACCGCCACCGCGACTGGCGCAGGCGCCACACCGCCGCCATCCGGCGCCGCCGCAATCTGCAACGGGCCGAGCCGCCGCTTGAGCACAACCTGCTGACCGCCGGTCCACAGGTTGGTTGTCATCCAGTAGAGCACCAGCCCCGCGGGGATGTTGGGGTAGAAGAACAGGCCGCCCACGATGAAGAGAGGCAGCACCCGGAAGAGCTTGCGCTGCCACTCGTTGGTCTGCGGCGTTGTCGCCATCGACACCTCGGTCGCCAAGAGCTGGGACCCGCCGTAGATCAGAGCCACGATGATCGCTGTCCATCCCATGCTCCGGAACTCCTGGGAGATGTCCGGGATGATCCACATGAACGACAGGTCGGCTTCGTCGCTCACCTGACGCGAGAAGTCCCGCAGCACGAAGTACAGCGCGATGAAGATCGGAAACTGGAAAACCATCGGTAGGCACGAGCCGAACGGGTTGACCTTGTTCTCCTGGAAGAGCCGCATCATCTCTTCCTGCTGCTTGCGCTTGTCGTTCTTGAACTTGGCCTGCGCCTGCTTGAGCTGTGGCGCGATCTCCTGCATGCGCCGGGCCGAGCGGTACTGGCTGACGAAGAGCGGCAGGATCAGGATCCGGACGCAGACCGTCAGCACGACGATCGCCCAGCCGTACGTCAGGTTGGCCTGCTCGTTGAGGAAGTTCAGGAAGTCTTCGAGCGGCGGCTCGAGGAATTGGAGGGGGTTCATCGGCGAAAGAGGCGCTGGTCGCGCGGGTAGTCGATGCCGCCGTGCGAGGCCGGGTTGCAGCGAAGCAGGCGCCAGCCCGCGAGGATCACTCCGCGGACGATCCCGAACTCACGCACCGCGAGGACCGCGTATTCGGAGCAGCTCGGCACGTACTTGCAGCGCGGGCGAAGCAGTGGCGAGACGAGTCGCTGGTAGGCCTTGACGGGCGCGATGACGATTGCGCGGATCACGCGCTCGGCGCCCCGGCGCCCACGACCCTGCGTACGAGTTCGCCGAGTCGCTCCCCGATGGCCCCGCTACCGTGCTCGTCGAGATACTCGAACGCACCAGGCCGGGCGATCGCGACGAAGTCCGTGCCGCGCGGAAGCTCGGCCGCGAACACCGCGAACTGCTCCCGAAGCACCCGCTTGAGGCGGTTGCGCTCAACAGCACCCCCGACCTTGCGCGAGATGGACACCCCGAGACGTGCGACGTCCTCCGGCAAAGCGTCCTCGCGACGGAAGGCGTAGACGACAAGATGCCGTCCCGAAGCGGACTTGCCGCGGCGGTAGACCGCATCGAAGTCCCCCGACCGTGTCAGCCGGGAGCGACGCGGGCGAGGTGTCGGATCGACGCCGGTCACGCTGCAATGGCCCCCGCTACGCCGAAAGCCGGGAGCGGCCCTTGGCCCGGCGGCGGCGGAGGATGGCGCGCCCACCGCGGGTGCTCATCCGTTTGCGGAACCCGTGGGTCTTCTTCCGCTTGCGCTTGTTCGGCTGGTACGTCCTCTTCACGCGGGCTCGTCTTCGTCGCTGGGCAGGCTTTGGCGCGGGACCCGTAGGAGACCCTCACCACGGCCGTGGATGCTACCAGAGTCCCCGTCTCGTCCCGGGGCCTCGGAACCTGCATCCGCCCCGACCGCCTTGCGAAGTCAGTCGGAGTCCTCCGCGTGACTGCGAGAACCATCCACACTTGTGGAAACACTTGTGGATAACCAAGATCCCCTGCACGGTGCCGGGTTCTGTGGCCGGACGGTGCCCCCGCGCGTCGCGCCCCGCCGCGTTTTTGCCGCACCCTCGGCACTTTCCTGTCCACAGGCCGCACGCCCCCTTCCGGGTGCTCCCGACCGTTGGTACGATCGCCCCCCTCTCGCACCTGATGCCTCCCACCTCCACGCTCACCGCACCTTCCAATGCCCGGACCGCCTCGGCCCGTCGGGACCTTCGCGCTGTGCGCTTCGCCCACTACGGCGCGGCGGGCGAGCCTCCGGCCGTCGCGGAGATCGCCGGGGATCACGCGTCGCTCATCGAGGACCTCTACGCCCGCGCCGCCGCCGCCTGCGTGCTTCCCCCGCTCGCGGTACGGGAGATCATCGAGAACCTGATCCATGCGGACTTCGAGGGTGCGTGCGTGTCGGTCTTCGACGGCGGCGCCTCCCTGCGTGTCTCCGATTGCGGTCCAGGCATCCCTGACAAGGACCGGGCGGTGCAGCCCGGGTTCTCCACGGCGTGCGAACGGGTGCGAGCGGTGGTACGCGGTGTCGGATCGGGTCTGCCGCTGGCTGCGGGAGCGATGGAGGCGACCGGAGGAACCTTCGAGCTGACCGACAACCTGGGCGGCGGCACGGTCGTGACGATATCCGTCCCCGACGTTCCGGCCCCGCCAGCCCCCAGCGAGATCTCCGAGCGGGCGCACCAGCTCATGGCCCTGCTGGTCGAGATGACCCCCGCAGCACCCACAACGCTGGCCAGGGAGCTCGCCATCCCGCTCGGGGAATGCGGACGCGAGCTGGTGCTCCTCGAGCACCGCGGCCTGGTCGTGCGCTCAGGCGACGGCACCCACACGTTGAGCAGCACAGGCACCGAGCTGCTCACGACCCTGTTTTGACCCGCGCCCGTCGCCTTTCGTCGGCGCCCGACGAGCAACTCCAGGCGGTCTGGGAACAGGTCCTCGCCTGCCTGTCGTCCACCCTGAACAGCGCGACGTACAACCTGGCGTTCTCGAACACCCGCGCGACGCGCCTCGAGGGCGACCGCATCGTTCTCGCGGTCGAGACGGAGTTCGCCCGCAGCTGGGTCGTCCAGCGCTACCAAGCCGTGCTCAAAGACGCGTTGTTCGAGGTGCTCGGCACCGACATCGCCGTCGAGGTCATCGTGGTGCCGGTCGCGCCCGACGGCGTCCCGGTCGACACGCCGACCGAGCACGCCGAAGACTCGCCACCCCAGCGCATGATCCCGGCGCTCGGGCGCGTCCATGGCCGCCTGCAGGACCGGTTCGTGTTCGAGAACTTCGTCACCGGCCCGTCGAACCGATTCGCTCACGCGGCCGCGCTCGCCGTCGCAGAGCAACCCGCCCAGTCGTTCAACCCGTTCTTTATCTACGGCGGGGTCGGACTGGGAAAGACCCACTTGCTACAGGCGATCGGCCAGTTCGTCGCGCGCAACCACCCGGCACTCACAGTCCGCTACGTCTCCGTCGAGACGTTCACCAACGACTTCATCACGGCGCTCGGCGAGGGCGGGACGCAGGCGTTCAAGGAGCGGTATCGCGGCGTCGACGTGTTGCTCATCGACGACATTCAGATGCTCGAAGGCAAGGACCAGACCCAGGAGGAGTTCTTCCACACGTTCAACGATCTTCACGAGGCCGGCAAGCAGATCGTGATCTCGTCGGATCGACCGCCGAAGGCGATGGCGACGCTCGAGGCCCGCCTGCGCTCGCGCTTCGAGATGGGCCTCATCACCGACGTGCAACCACCGGACCTGGAGACCCGCATCGCGATCCTGCGCAAGAAGGTCCAGGCCGGTGGCTACCAGATCCATGATCCCGAGGTGCTGCCGTTCATCGCCGCCAGGTTGCAGGACAATGTGCGCGAGTTGGAAGGCGCCCTCATCCGTGTCGTCGCCCAAGCGTCACACGCCAAGTCCCCCGTCACGGTCGAGTTGGCGCGGGAGGTCTTGCGTGCGTACTTCTCGGCCGACGGCGCGTCGATCAGTGTCGAGGCCATCCAAGAGGAGGTCTGTCGCCACTACGGCCTGTCCATCGCCGAGCTCGTCGGCGATAAGCGCGATAAGCGCGTCGTCGTGCCACGTCAGGTCGCGATGTACCTCTCCCGTGAGCTGACGCAAAGCTCGCTCCCCGCGCTGGGACGTGCGTTCGGTGGTCGCGATCACACGACGGTGATGTACGCCGTCAACAAGGTCGGCATACAGATGTCGGATGAAGGCGAGATCTTTGCGGCGGTGCAAAGCCTGACGCAGCGCCTCAAGACGCACGCCTGAATCACGCTCGTCGCGTTGGCGCGCCCGCCGCTATGGATGCGAGCCGGCTGACCGCGGCTCGGTTGGGTTCTCGTCCCAACCCGCACCGGGAAATCGTGAATCGGGCTCGTCCTTTCCACGCATACGCTTCATTGCCGTCGCGATATGTGACAGGGCGTCGCAGAACTCACTCGGGTCACTGTCACGACTGGGCGTCGCGTACGACGCCAGATGGCCGTAGTGACCACGCATCGATGTTCTCCACAGTTGTCGCGGACGGTGACCATCGGTCGCTTGCCCGCCGTCGACCTCCCACCGCCTCCAACCGGTGCGCACCCAGCACAGGACGTACAGGTGGGTGTTCGTCCCGGAGTACTCCTCAGATCAACCCGCTGAGAAATCCGTCCTGAGCACGGCGAAACAATCCTTTCGACATTACCCACATACCCGATCATCACGATCACGAAAGAGATTTCTTTTCTTTGTCTCTTCCCTTCGCCACACCGTTGTACCGATCTCCACAGGCCGAGCATGAGCATCCGCTCGACCCAGTAGTCTTCACCGGATGCGCCTCACCGCTCAGCGAGATGAACTCGCCTCGAAGCTCGCGCTCGTCGTTCGAGCCGCCTCGACCAAGAGCACGATTCCGGTCCTCGGCCAGGTTCGCCTCGATGCGACCGGACCGGGCGTCGAGCTCGCCGCCACCGACATGGAGTTGTCGCTCCGCATCCCGGTCGAGGCCAGCGTCGAAGATGCCGGCGCCGTCGTGCTCCCACGCCTCGCGGGCGACATCGTCCGCACGATGGCCGACGGCCCGGTCACCCTGGAGCACCGTGCCAACGAGGGAGTCGTGGGCATCAGCGGTGGTCAGTCGTCCTTCTCGCTCAACTGCCTTCAGGCGTCGGACTTCCCGGACCTCCCCGCAGACGCGCACGCCGGGCTGACGATTCCCATCGAGCCGTTCGTGGTCACCGCCGACCGGGTCGCGCGAGCGGCCTCGCGGGACGACACACGCCCTGTCCTGACGGGCGTGCTCGTGCGTATCGGACCCGACGGGATCACGATGGTCGCGACCGACTCCTACCGACTCGCCGCGATGCAGACACCGCTCGAATCAGGACCGGCGGAAGTCAGCGAAGCGATCATTCCCGCACGGGCGCTCCAGGAGGTGGGGCGACTCGCCGCTGCCATGAAGGCGACCGAGCTCGAGCTGGTCATCGGCGATGCCCAGGCGCTCTTTCGCGTCGGCGGCGCGCGGCTCACGAGCCGGCTCATCGACGGCCAGTTCCCGGACTATCGGCAGCTCATTCCCGAGCGGTTCGAGCACGAGGTCGCGTTCGATCGCGCAGAGGTCGTGTCCGTGCTCTCTCGCATCGGCGTCGTCGCCCAGCGCAGCGCACCGATCCGTCTCGCGTTCGACCAGGGGCAGCTGACCGTCTCGGCCGTCAGCGAGCAGTTTGGCGAGGGTCACGAATCGTTGCCGGTCGCGTTCAACGGCGAGGCGTTCGAGATCGGCTTCAACTCGGAGTTCCTGCGCGACGGGGTCGACAGCCTCAGCGGTGACGAGCTGCGCCTTGGTCTCATCAGCCCGCTTCGGCCGGGACTGCTGCAGGGGGGCGACGACGGATACCGCTACCTCCTGATGCCGATCCGCCTCAACGTATAAGTAGTCCCCTGCGGGGACCACTAATCGGCCGCCTGAGTACCGTTCCTGACGAGTGTTTGAAACTCAGCCGCAATCAGCAATTGAGTGGCCCGCAGGGTCGCGAATCGGCCGCCCACAAGTGACGTGTCTGAGGCGGCGCATGAAAATTCCAGCCGCACGAAGACGTTTGACCTCGCCCGAAGGGCGGGGTCATAGGCCGCCCAAGTGCCGTGTCTGAGGCGGCGTATGAAATTCCAGCCGCACGAAGACGTTTGGCCTGGCCCGAAGGGCGGGGTCATAGGCCGCCCAAGTGCCGTGTCTGAGGCGGCGTATGGAAGCTGGGCGGTCCGCTCGCTTCAGATCGCCAACCTGCGCTCGTGGGGTCGGGTCAGCCTCGACTTCGATTCCGGGTTGATCGTCGTCAGCGGACCGAACGGCGCGGGCAAGACCTCGCTCGTCGAGGCGATCACGTTCGCAACCATCGGCGTGTCGCCCCGCACGTCTCGTGAGGCCGATGCGGTACGTCAGGGCGCGGAGGCGCTGCACGTGTCCATGCGCCTGTCGGGACCCGAGGGTGAGCAGCAGCGCGAGATCGGCTTCCAGCCCGGCATCGGCCGTCGCCTGCGTCGCGACGGGCGGCCCGTGCGGGCGTTGGGTGAGTGGCGCGTTCCCGGGGCGGTGCTGGTCTTCCTGCCCGAGGAGCTTCGGTCCGTCAAGGGTCCGCCCGCGGCCAGACGACGGGCGATCGACCGGCTGCTGGAGGGCGCGACGCCGGGGTATGCGGACACCCTCGCCGGATACCTCACGGCGGTTGCGCAGCGCAACGCCCTGCTTCGGCGAATCCGCGCCGGCGCCACCGGAGTGAGCGGTCTCGCCCCGTGGGACCGGGCCTGTGTGGAGCTCGGGGGAGCCGTCGCGCGCGCTCGGGCGCTGGCCGTGACCGAGCTGTCGGGCCCGTTCGGCATGTGGCTGGAGGCGCTTGGCGGAGGACCGGGCGGGCGGATGGGCCTGGAGCCCTCGCCCTCGGCGCTCGCAGACGCCCCCGCCGACGCGCTCGAAGGCCTCCTGGCCGACGCCATCGGACGAACCCGCGAGCGCGACATCCAGGCCGCACAGACACTGTCGGGTCCGCACCGCGACGACATCTGGATCGGTGCCGCCGACCACGATCTGCGCCGTCTCGGCAGTCAGGGCGAGCAGCGCACGGCCGTGCTGGCGCTCCTTCTGGCATGCCGCGACCATCTGGCCCTGCGGGCGGCCCTGCCGATCATGTTGCTCGACGACGTCCTGAGCGAGCTGGACCCGGGACGCCGCCGCCTGCTGCTGCAGGCGCTGGCCGGCCACGGCCAAGCGTGGGTGACCAGCGCTGATCCCGATGCGGCCGCCCTGGCGGAGGCGGCCGGAGCGGCGCATCATCTGCACGTGGAGGCAGGACATGTCCAGGGCCTGGTCGTTTCTTGACGGGCCCGAAACGCCGGCGGTTTCGCCGCGATCCGATCGCCATCGGTGAGCGCCTCTCGCGCTATCGGGGAGGCGTGGGCTCGCCCGCCGGCTCCGAGCTGGCCCTGCTCCAGACGGCGTGGAAGGACGTCGCCGGGCCGCAGGCGGCGGCGAACTCAGTCGTCGTCCGGCAGAGCCGCGCAGGGGTGGTCAGCGTCGCGTGCGCGAGCGGCGTGTGGGCTCAGGAGCTGGATGCGCGGCGCGACGTCCTGACCGATCGCCTGAAGCGCGCGGTGCCCCAGGTGCGGGTGACCGGCGTCAGGTTCGTGGTGGGCGACCACGTCATCCCCGCGGCGGATCCGACCCGCACGCGCCCCGCTCCGACGCCGACCGCGCAGGAGCGGGCACAAGCCGAATCACTCTTTGGGGAGGTCACCGATCCCGAACTTCGCGAGCGGTTGGTCCGGGCGGCCGCGGGACAGATGGCGACCGCCAGATCGAGCAGAAAAAAGCCTGCAAAGAGGGAAAAACCAGGGGCGTGACGCCCGCGGGGGCTGATACCCTTCGGGGCAACAGGAGTCCTGGAGCACTTGGCCGAAACCGCACCCGAACACAACGAGCCCATACCGAGCTACGACGCGCAGGACATCACCGTCCTCGAGGGTCTCGAAGCGGTCCGCAAACGCCCCGGCATGTACATTGGCTCGACCGGGCCGCGGGGCCTGCACCACCTCGTGTACGAGGTTGTCGACAACTCGGTCGACGAGGCGATGGCCGGCTACTGCGACCGTATCGAGGTCACGCTGCACCCCGATGGCGCCTGCACTGTCTCCGACAACGGACGCGGCATCCCCGTCTCGGCGATGGCCGATCAGGGCGGCAAGAGCGCGCTCGAGGTCGTGTTGACAGTTCTGCACGCGGGCGGCAAGTTCGGCGGTGAGGGGTACAAGGTCTCGGGTGGACTCCACGGTGTGGGCGTCAGCGTCGTCAACGCGCTCTCCGAGTCGTTGACGGCAGAGGTCCGTCGCGAGGGTCACGTCTGGCGCCAGCGCTACGGCAACGGCGGGGCGCCGCAGACTGCCATCGAGAAGGGCGAGCCGGCCGACACCACTGGCACCACGATCTCGTTCAAGCCCGACGTCGACATCTTCGAGGAGCCGGAGTTCGACTACGACACGCTCGCCAAGCGCTTCGAGGACACGGCGTTCCTGACCCGCGGGCTTTCGATCACCCTCGTCGACGAGCGGGGCGTGCGGCAGGAGCAGACGTTCCACGCCGAGGGCGGCATCGTGGACTTCGTGCTTCACCTCAACAAGGACCGCGACGCCATCCACAAGGACGTCGCCTACTTCGAAGCCGAAGGCGACGAGGGCGTCCTCGAGATCGCGATGCAGTGGACGAGCGGGTTCACCGAGGCGGTCCACAGCTACGCCAACAACATCAACACGCACGAGGGCGGGACGCACCTGTCGGGCTTTCGCACCGCGCTGACCGGCACGATCAACACGTATGCCCGCGAGAAGGGGATCCTCAAGGAGAAAGACGAGAACCTGGAGGGCTCCGACACCCGCGAAGGGCTCACCGCGATCATCTCGGTCAAGTTGCGAGACCCGCAGTTCGAGGGGCAGACCAAGACCAAGCTCGGCAACTCCGAGATCCAGGGGTTCGTCGTCCGGCTCGTCAACGAGCGGCTCAAGGAATACCTCGAGGAGCACCCCGCCGAGGCGCGGGCGATCTGCCAGAAGGGCGTGTCGGCGTCCCAGGCGCGCCTCGCGGCACGCAAGGCCCGCGATCTCGCCCGTCGCAAGGGCAACCTCGACGACCGGCTGCCGGGCAAGCTCCACGACTGCTCTGACCGCGATCCCAGCAACACCGAGATCTTCCTGGTCGAGGGTGACTCCGCCGGAGGTTCGGCGGTTCGCGCGCGTCAGTCGAGCTTCCAGGCGATCCTTCCCCTGCGCGGCAAGATCATCAACGTCGAGAAGGCGCGCTTCGACAAGGTGCTGTCCAACACCGAGATCCAGGCGATGATCGGCGCGATGGGCACCGGCATCGGCGAGGAGTTCAACCTCTCCAAGGCCCGGTACCACAAGCTCGTGCTGATGACCGACGCCGACGTCGACGGCGCCCACATCCGCACGCTCATCCTGACGTTCCTGTTCCGGCACATGCCTGAGCTGATCGAGGCGGGCTACGTCTACATCGCCTGCCCGCCGCTCTACAAGGTCAAGCAGGGCAACCAGGAGCAGTACATCGAGAAGGAGCCCGATCTCGAGGAGTGGCTGCTCGACCGCAACGTTGCCGATTTGCAGCTCATCTCGACGGGAAACGGCGCCCCCTCCGCCATGACCAAGACGCGCTTCCAGCGCTACCAGCGCTCCCTCCGTGAGCACGATGGCTGGTTCTCGGCGCTGCGCGCAGTCTACGGCGCCGGCCTCCTCGAGTTCATGCAGGAGAACGGCCTCATCGATGTCGACCCGAACGATCTGCAGGCCCTCGCCGCCGCCGTGGTCGCCTCCGGTTCCACTTTGGCAGCGGTGACGGTCGACCGCATCGACGAGGACGCCCAGGTTGTCCACGCCAAGTCCGTGCAGAGCCGAACCGGCGAAGCCCGCTCGGCGGCGATCCCGCTCGCGATCTACCAAACCCGCGAGCTCCAGCGCCTGCGAGCGGTTCGCGGTCAGTTGCGCGAACAGGTCGGCGACGGGCCGTACCTCGTCCGCCGTGGCGCGAAGTCCCGGGAGGCCGCCACGTTCGACGCCCTCCGCACGACGATTCTCGACCTGTGCCGCGAAGGCATCCAGCTTTCACGGTTCAAGGGCCTCGGCGAGATGAACCACGAGCAGCTGTGGGAGACCACGATGGATCCCGAGCGGCGCATCCTGCAGCAGGTCGGCATGGACGACGCCGCCGTCGCAGACGAGCTGTTCTCGGTCCTGATGGGCGACCAGGTCGAGCCCCGACGCGCCTTCATCGAGCACAACGCCCAGAAGGTGAAGAACCTCGATGTATGACCCCTGCTCCACATCCGTGGTCGTGGGATCGCAGCCGCAGTCACCGTTTGAGCCGCCCGCAGGGTGGCTCATAGGCCGCCCGAGTGCCGTGGTGAATGCGGCGTATAGGAGCCAGCCGCTAGATGATTGATCGGCATGGGCGCATCGAGCCGCGGGATCTCGAGCTCGAGATGAGCTCGTCATACCTCGATTACGCGATGAGCGTGATCGTGGGGCGCGCGCTGCCGGATGTGCGTGACGGGCTCAAGCCGGTCCACCGCCGGATCCTCTACACGATGCACTCGATGGGGCTCCAGCCCGACCGGTCGTACGTCAAGTGCGCCAAGGTCGTCGGCGAGGTCATGGGCAACCTGCACCCGCACGGCGACATGTCGATCTACGACGCCCTCGTGCGCCTCGCACAGGACTTCTCCACGCGCCACCCACTTGTCGACGGGCAAGGTAACTTCGGGTCCAACGACTTCCCGGCCGCGGCCCACAGATACACTGAGGCGCGGCTGGCGCGGATCGCGACGGAGATGTTGCGGGACATCGACGAGGACACCGTCGACCACGCCCCCAACTACGACGACAAGAGCACCGAGCCGACGGTATTGCCTGCCCGTTTCCCGGCGCTCCTGGTCAACGGCTCGTCCGGCATCGCCGTCGGTGTCGCGACGAACATCCCGCCCCACAACCTCCGCGAGGTCATCGACGCCACCGTCGCGATGATCGACGAGCCGGGCATCGACGTCGAGGGCTTGATGGCGCATGTTCGCGGCCCGGATTTCCCCACGGGCGGGTACATCGTTGGCCGTGCGGGCATCGCAGACGCCTACCGCACGGGCCGCGGCCGCGTCGTCATGCGGGCCAGGGCCCACAACGAGCCGCTCAAGCACGGTAGGAACGCGATCATCTTCACCGAGCTGCCCTACCAGGTCGGCACGGCTGAGTTCGTGCGCAAGATCGCGGAGCTCGCCAAGGACAAGGTCATTCCCGAGATCGCGGGCCCCGACGACGTCCGCGACGAGAGCGGGCGGGACGGATTTCGCGTCGTCGTCGAGCTCAAACGCGACGCGGTGCCCAAGGTCGCGCTCAACAAGCTCTACAAGCACACCCAGGCGCAGGTGACGTTCGGGGTCAACGCTGTGGCGCTGGTGGACGGGACGCCGCGAACCCTGGGATTGCACGCAATCATCCGCCACTACCTGACCCACCAGAAGGAGGTCATCACCCGCCGATCGCGCTTCCGGCTCAACCGGGCGGAGCAGCGGGCACACATCCTCGAAGGCCTCCTCATCGCGCTTCGCAACCTGGACGAGGTCATCGACCTCATCCGCGGTTCGGCCGATCCGGAGGAGGCGCGCGCCGGCTTGATGACGCGCTTCGACCTGACCGAGGTTCAGGCCCGGGCAATCCTCGACCTGCGCCTGCAGCGGCTGACGCAGCTCGAGGTCGGCAAGGTCGAGGAGGAGCACGCCCAGCTGATGGCGACGATCGCCGACCTCCGGGCGATCCTGGGCGACGAGTCCCGTGTGTACGCGGTCATCCGCGAGGAACTGCTCGACGTCAGGGAGCGCTTCGGCGACGATCGGCGCAGCGAGATCATCGCCGCCGAGGGCGAGATCGACATCGAGGACCTGATCGCCGACGAGGAAATGGTCATCTCCATCACCTCGAGTGGCTACATCAAGCGGCTTCCCGTCACCACCTACCGCGCCCAGCGGCGCGGCGGCAAGGGCCTTCGAGGGACCAAGGTCAAAGACGAGGACTACGTCGACCACCTGTTCATCGCCTCCACGCACGACTGGCTCCTGTTCTTCACCAACCAGGGCCGCGTCTACCGCCAGAAGGTGCATGAGCTGCCGCAAGGCGCCCGCGATGCGCGCGGCCGGCACATCGCCAACGTGCTCGCGCTGAAATCCGACGAGGAGGTTCGTCAGGTCTTCAACACCCGCGACTACGGCGAGGGCAAGTACCTGGTGCTCGCCACGCGCGAGGGTATGGTCAAGAAGACCGAGTTCCGAAGCTACGACACGATCCTGAAGGACGCGGGCATCATTGCGATCCGCCTGATCGGTGACGACGAGCTGATCGGCGCAGCCCTGACCGACGGCGACGACGACGTGCTGATCGTGTCGGCGCGAGGACAGGCGGCGCGGTTCCACGAAAGCCAGGCCCGGCCGCAGGGTCGCGACACGATGGGCGTCAAGGCGATGACCCTGAAGCCCGGGGATCGGGTCCTGTCGCTGTGCATCGCCCGCGACGACGAGGATCTGCTCGTTGTGACCGGCAACGGCTACGGCAAGCGCACGCCGATGGCCGACTACCCGCGCAAAGGCCGGCCCACGCAGGGTGTTCGCACGATCAAGGTCACCGACAAGAAGGGCGAGCTCGTCACCGCCCGCCCCGTGCGCGAGGGCCAGGAGCTCCTGCTGATCTCGATGATGGGGCAGATCATCCGCATCGCCGTCGAGTCGATCCGCCGCACCGGTCGGTCCACCGAGGGCG
Source organism: uncultured Bifidobacteriaceae bacterium (assembly GCA_964393105.1). Taxonomy (GTDB): domain Bacteria; phylum Actinomycetota; class Thermoleophilia; order Miltoncostaeales; family Miltoncostaeaceae; genus CALMEC01. Next base: position 14,902 of record CAYMSM010000060.1, on the reverse strand, counting down.
TGCGCCTGATGGTGATGGGAGACGAGGATCAGGTCTCTGGCATCGCCCCCGTCGAGGAGGGGTCAGGACCGTTCGACGACGAGCTCGACGAGTTCGACGACTCTGTCGTCGAGATTACCGACGACGAACTGCCGGGTGCCTTGGAGGACGACGAGGCGGAGTAGGTGGCGCCCGCCCTATTGGCCGGCGATCTGTGGCTTCCCGCGGCAGCGATTGACCACGGGGCCCGTCCTGACGGGTCCTTGCGCTCTAAGGAGGTACCTGGGATTATCTAGGCAATGCCTATGCAGGACTTCATGCCGGCCGGTGCGGCCGCTCGTGCGCTCGGGATCAGCCTCGACACGCTTCGGCGGTGGGACCGCCAGGGGCGGATCCGCGTCGAGCGCGACGGATCGAACCACCGTATCGTCCCCGTCGCCGAGGTCGAGCGCCTGCGCGGTGGCCCCTCGCCGCGGGGTCTCTCCGCCCGCAACCGACTCGCGGGGGAGGTGCGCACGGTGAGCGTCGACGGCATGGTCGCGCTGGTCGAGGTCATGGTTCGCGATCCGGCGCGAATGGTCGCGCTCATCACACGCGACGCCGCCGAGGATCTCGATCTGCGTCCGGGTGACCAGGTGACGGTGGTGGTCAAGTCCACCTCTGTGATGGTGGAGCGATGAGGTCTCTCGGCGCCGGGGTGTTGTGTGCGGCCGCGCTCCTGGCGGCGGGTTGTGGCGACGGCGGTGACGGGGCACGCGGCGGGGCCCTCACTGTCGCCGCCGCCGCCTCGCTCACGGACGTGCTCCCCGTGATCGAGCCGAATGCCGAGTACAACTTTGCCGCTTCCGACACGCTCGCGACGCAGCTTCGGGAGGGCGCGCCGGCGGACGTCTTCGCCGCAGCCAACGAGCGTCTGCCGAACGAACTCCTCGCGGACGGCGTCGTCCTTCAACCGGTCGTGTTCGTCACCAACCGCCTGGTGCTCCTCGTGCAGAAGGGCAATCCCAAGGCCATCACCGGCGTAGCCGACCTCGGCCGGTCCGGCATCACGTTCCTGATGGCCGACAAGGGCGTGCCGGTCGGCGACTACACCCGCAAGGTGCTCCAGAACCTCGGCGCGACGGAACTCGTGGGCAAGGCGGCCAGCCAGGAAGATGACGTTCGCGCCGTGGCCGGCAAGGTGGCGCTGGGCGAAGCCGACGCCGGGTTTGCCTATGCAACTGACGCCCAGGCGGTTGCCGACGATGTCGAGGCGGTGGCGATACCGGCCGGCGTCCAACCTCCGGTGCGCTACGCGGTCGCGGTCGTCGCCTCGAGCACCCGGAAGGACCGCGCAGCGGCGTTCATCGAAGAGCTTCGCTCCCCCGAGGGCCGACAGGCGTTTCGGGACGCGGGATTCGGCTTGCCGTGAGGATCAGGGTGTTCGAGGTGGTCCAGGGGGCCGCCCTCTCGCTCACGCTCGTCTTTCTGCTCTTGCCCTTGAGCGCCATCTTCATCCGTCCTGGCCTCGCGGAGATCGTCCAGCAACTCGGCTCGGACACGGTGCGGGACGCACTTCGTGTCACGCTCAAGACCAGCGTGATCGCGCACGTGATCGTCCTTGTCGTCGGCACACCAGCGGCGTACGCGCTGGCGACCCACCGCTTTCGCGGTCGCGATCTCGCTATCTCGGTGATCGAGCTCCCCCTCGTCTTGCCCCCGGCCGTCGCCGGCGTGGGCATGCTCGCGGCGTTCGGGCAGCGGGGCCTCTTGGGCGGCGCGTTCGACGTCTTCGGTCTACAGATCCCGTTCAGCCAGGTAGCGGTGGTGATGGCGGTGGTTTTCGTGTCCGCGCCGTTTCACATCCGTGGATCGCTCAGCGCGTTCGAGGCGGTGGACCAGAACCTCGTGGCGGCCGCCAGAACCCTGGGAGCACGGCCCGGCCGGGTGTTCTGGCGCGTCGTCTGTCCGCTTGCGGCGACCGGCCTCGGTGCGGCCTCCACGCTCGCCTTTGCCAGGGGCCTCGGAGAGTTCGGGGCGACGATCATCTTCGCCGGGAGCCTCCAGGGACGCACGCAGACCCTTCCGCTCGCCATCTACTCCGAGTTCGACCGCGATTTCAACCAGGCGCTCGCGATCGGGGCCTTCCTCATCGTTGTCAGCGTCATCCTGCTCCTCGCTGCGAAAGTGGTGCCACGATGGACCCGCTCGAAGTGGACATCGCCGTTCCGCTCACGAGGTACGAGCTCGATGTCGCCCTGACGCTCGACGAGCGGCCGCTTGCCCTCGTCGGTCCCTCAGGGGCCGGAAAAACGACGATCCTTGGCGCCATCGCCGGCCTGGTGCGCCCGACCCGCGGCCGCATCGCGCTGGGTATCGCGCCCTGGTTCGACGCCGCCCGGGGCATTCACCTGCCCCCGGAGGAGCGGTCGGTCGGATACCTGTTCCAGGACTACGCGCTGTTCCCGCACATGACCGTCGAGGGCAACGTTGCGTTCGCAGGAGCCCCGCGGGCCAGGGAGCTTCTGGAGCGATTCGACATCGCGCACCTCGCTACGGCGCGACCGGCGACGCTGTCGGGCGGCGAGCGCCAGCGCGTGGCCCTGGCCCGTGCGCTCGCCCGCGATCCGAAGGTGCTGATCCTCGACGAGCCGACCGCGGCGCTCGACGCCGAGACGCGTCTGATGATCAGGGCGGAGCTCGCCGCGATCCTGCGGGAGCTGTCCCTGCCGACCCTCGTCGTCACGCACGACTTCGAGGAGGCGGGAACGCTGGCGGAGAGCGTCGGCGTCCTCGTCGACGGCCGCATCCGCCAGATGGGCACGCCGGCGCAGCTGATCGCCGCGCCAGCCGACCCCTTCGTGGCCCGTCTGACGGGCGCGAACCTGCTGCCCGGTCGGGCAGCCCCGGGCGCAGGCGGTCTGACCGTCATCGAACTCGACGCGGGTGGCGTGGTGCGCTCGGCCGATCCCGGCAGCGGACAGGTCGCCGTCGTCGTGCACCCGTGGGACGTCACCCTCGCGCGCGGGGACGTGGAGGGGTCGGCGCTCAACCACGTCGGCGGGCTGGTGGGATCCGTCGTTGCGGTCGCGAACCGCGTGCGGGTGACCGTCGGGCCCCTGGTGGCGGAGGTCACGTCCGAGTCGGTCCAGCGGCTTGGCATCGCGCCCGGCGTCCGCATCGTGGCCAGCTTCAAGGCCTCCTCGACCCGGCTCGTCCCTCTTCCGCCCGTCGACACGGGCGACGTCCGACCGGGAGGTCCCTCGGCGGGGACAACTACCATTCCTTCATGAAGCGACCCCTGCGAAGCCTCATCAGCGTGTCTGGAGTGCTGCTCATCTCGACCTCCAGCGCGCGCGCCGCGAACCTTCCGACGATCACTGCGCCCAGGCCCAGTCTCGGCGCCGCCGGCGGCGGAAGCGGCGGCTTCGGTGGCGGTGGAGGGGGAGGCGGGTTCGGTGGCGGCGGTGGCGGAGGCGGTTTTGGCGGTGGCGGCGGTGGCGGTGGTGGTGGTGGCACCTTCCTCATCAGCGACGATCCCCGCGCGTTCTTCTTCGGGCTCTTGCTCATCGCGGGATTCTTCGTCGCGATCTGGGTCATGGGCAAGATGGCCGAACGTGCGCAACGCCGCGTCGCGGTCTGGAGCCGCCAGTACGCCGCGTGGCGCGACGAGTCGACCGAGCGCAAGCGCCAGCGCCGTGCAGAGATCGTCCCGCCTGCCGCCCGCACGGCCGCCGAGGACGACGCGTACTTTGCCCCGGATGCGGTGACTGCGGCTGCCGACAAGCTGTTTCGGGACGTTCAGGCCGCGTGGGACGGGCGCGATCAGGACTCGCTCCGACACCTGGTCGGGCCCGATCTGATGATCGAGTGGGGTCGCCGCCTCGACGACCTCGAGGCGAAGGGCTGGCACAACCGGGTCGAGGTCAAGCGGCTCGACGTCGAGTACGTCGGTCTGACCAACCGGGCCGACGACACGGACGATCGCATGGTCGTCCGGGTCGCCGCGCTCCTCGACGACTACGTGGTCGATCGCGGTGGCGGGCTCATCGCGCACACGGGCAATCCGTCCCAAGAGGCCCACTTGCGTGAGTACTGGACGCTCGGCAGCCGAGACGGCCAGCTGACCGTCGTGTCGATCGAGCAGGACGTCGAAGGCGAGCACAACCTGACCGACCCGTTGGTGGCCCTCCCCGAGGAGGATGTGGCGTCGATCCGTGACGCGGTGGTGGTGGAGCAGGGCGTTCAGAACCGCGCGCCGCTCGGCACCCCGCTCGGCGAGCTCGTCGATGTGGACTTCGCCGACGACGCCCTCAACGCCGCTCGCGACTTGGCGCTGATCGATGGCCGGCTCGACCCTGATCTGATCGAGGTGTCGGTTCGTCGCGCGATCAGCGCCTGGGCGGAGGCGGTCGACGGCGATGACGAGGCGCTGCTGGACATCGCGCCGCCCGACATCGCCGAGGAGCTCCTACGGCCGAATGGTCCCAAGACCCGCCTGGTGATCCGGGGTCCCAAGATGCGGCTCGCCACGGTGTCCAAGCTGGCGGTCAAGGACCCGATCCGCGTCGCCATCGACGCGAAGGTCACAGGCGTTCGCTATATCGAGGACCGCGACACGGTCGATGTCCTCGCCGGTGCCAAGGATCGCGAAACCACGTTCACCCAGCGGTTCGTACTGCAGCTCGACGACGATCCCGAGCGCCCGTGGAAGCTCGTCGCCGCAGGCGAGAGGCCCGGCTGAGGTTGTTCCCGGGAGCATGTACGGAAGCGGGTAGGTGCGAGACGCGGTTAAGTTCCGGGTACAGGGTGACTGATACGGATTGCGCGGGAACCGTTTGCTGACGCGGGAGCTCGGGAAGCGGAGCGACCCTCGGGTGGAGGCCGCTACTCGTAGACGATGACGTCCGGCTGCGGGTCGAGCTCCAGCACCTCGGACCAGTTCATCAGGCGGCTGCCGTTGCGGAGGTCCTCCTCGTAGAAGAGCTTGAACCCGGTGAAGACAAACGGCGGGCGCTGCGGGTCGCTGGTCAGGTCGCCATACTTGGCCGTCTTGAGCTCGGGGGTGCCGTAGCCGTCGACGTTCAAGACCGTGGCGAGGCCCTCACGCTCAACGAGCGCGCTGCGGTTCTCGATCATCGTCTCGGTGAACTCGTGGATGACCAGGAGCTTCTGGGGCAGCTTGTTCGTCTGCACGATCTGATCCAGGTACGCCGACACCTCGTTGATGGTGGCCGCGTTGGTCTGGCCGATGACCCTCCCGGGCACCTCGCCCGGACCCATGCTCCACTCCGGGTCGAGCGCCAGCGACACGTCGGGCTCCACGAGGAACTTCTCGTAGTGGCGGACCTCGTCCATGAACTTGGCTCGGCCGGGCTGGATGTCGAGGATCAGGATCATCTGCTGCTGGCGCGCCGCCTGCAGGTAGGTGTAGATGACGTCGTCACTCAGCCGGGATCGCCACTTGCCGTCGGTACCCGGGGCAGCGTGCACGATCGTCGCGATCAGCTCGAACGCGGGGAGCACGGGACGGGCGATCGAGCCGTAATCGGAGGCCTCCTCGTCGAGCTGCTCGGCCACACGGCTCGGCGTTCCTCCGCCGAGCGCCCCGAGCAGCGTGCCGCCGGGCGATCCGTAGTAGGCGACGACCCGGTAGTCCGGAAGGATTCTGGTGCCGCCTCGCGGCAGCTCAATCGCCTTGGCTTTTGCGGACTCCGCTGTCCGGTCCTTCGCGGCGGGCCCGAACACCGAGGTCGTGCTGAACGCGACGAGCGTTCCGACGCCGGCCAGGATCAGGAACACGGCCACGCGACGTCGGCGCACCTGGCGTCTGCGGGCGCGGCGTCGCTCGACTCGTTCGTCACGTTCGAAACGCAAGGCCGCGGATCTTCCCACGTCTGCCCTGCAAATCCAAACCGTACGAACCGAGAAGTGGTACCGCTTTGGTGACTGTCAGGACGCTTTACGACCCCGCGAGCGTGTCGCAGCCGGTCTCGCGGCTGTCTTCGACGTCTTGGTGTCGGTTTCCTCCTGGGTCCCTTCCACCTTCCGGAGCTTGGTGTCCTCGATCGACAGCTGGTCTTTGGCCGGCCGTCTGCGCGCTGGTTTGCGGGGGGCCGCGTCGTTGGCGTCGGCCCGTCCGCCGGCCGCCAGGCTCGCCTTGAGCGCCGCCATCAGGTCAACCACCGGCGCCGGCTCGCCGACGTCATCCGGGATCACGGGTGTCTGGCCGTCGGCTTTCGCCTCCAGAAACTCCACGAGCGCCCGGCGCGTCTCGTTGCGGTACTTCGAGGCGTCGAAGTCGTGCGTCAGGGCTTCGATCAGCTGGTCGGCGATCGCGAGCTCCTCGGGCTTGACCTCCACTCCGGCGATCCGCTCCTGGATCTCGCGCTGCTCCTCGATACGGATGTCCTCCGGGTAGTAGAGGGTCTCGATGACCAGGGCGCCGTCCATCGCTCGCACGAGGACCAGGTGCTCCTTGGTGGAGAGGACGAACCGTCCGATGGCCCCGCGGTCGCTTCTCTCCATCGCATGTAACAGCAGGGCATAGGGCCGCTCGGCGCGCTCCTGCGGCTCGACCCAGTACGCGCGCTCGAAGTAGACCGGATCGATGTCCGCGAGGTCCACGAACTCCAGGATCTCGATCGTCTTCTCCTGCTTGGCGGAGAACCGGGCGAGCTCGTCCTCCTCGACGGTGACGAACCTGCCCTTGGAGACCTCGTAGCCCTTGATCATGTCGTCCGGGCCGATCTCGGTGTCGCGGACGGGGTCCCACCGCTTCTGCCGGACGGGCACCATGCTCTCGCGCGAGAGGTTGCGGAAGCTCACCTCCCGTCGCTGCTGGGCCAACCCGATCCCGACCGGGATGGTGACGAGCCCGAAGCTGATGAAGCCCTTCCAGATCGCGCGCACCACTCTCTCCTGACGTCGCTCGAAGCGAGAGACAACTCTACTCGCAAAGTGAAAAGCCCTGCACCCAGGGCTTCCCTCCGATCGAAGTCGAGCGGCGGACGTGAACCAGAGTGACCCGTCATGAGGCGGCGAGAGAAGACTCAGCCGCAGCCAGCTCTGGAGCCGCCCGCCGAGTGGCTCAGGGCCGTCCAAGCGCTCGGCGTATGGAGCCCTACTTGGGCTCGGGCTGCAGGCGGTAGCCGACGCCGTAGCGCGTCTGGATGAACGTGTGGCGCGATGCCGGCCGGTCGACCTTGTCGCGCAGCCGCCGGACGAACACGTCGACGGTGCGATCGCGATGCGTCTCGCGCCGGCCCCAGATGGCCTGCAGCAGCTCGTCGCGGGTCTGCACCTTGCCGAGCGCGAGAGCCAGGTGGTACAGCAGCCGGAACTCCGTCGGCGTCAATCCGACGTTCGCGCCGTCGACATACGCCTCGACCGCGTGCGGGTCGATTCGCAGCTCGTCGATCTCGATGGGCTCGCCGCGTTCTGCGCTCTGCGCCCGCACACCGCGTCGGGCGGCGGACCGTACGCGGGCGACGAACTCCTTCATCGAGAACGGCTTGACCAGGTAGTCGTCTGCGCCCAGCTCCAGGGCATGCACCCGATCGTGCTCGGTCCCGCGCGCGCTGACGACAACGATCGGCGTGCCGATGCCCTCCGCGCGCGCCGACTCGATGATCTTCCAGCCGTCGATGCCCGGTAGCATCAGGTCGAGCACGCAGACCTCGGGCTGCTCGTAGCGCAGGCGGGCCAGCGCGACCTTGCCGTCCGACACCACGACCGGCTCGAAGTCGGCATTCGCCAGGTATGACGCCATGCCCTGGGCGATCACCTGGTCGTCTTCAACGATCAACACCTTTGACATCGCGCATAGGATAGAGCGCGGAAGAACAGCAGTGAGGTTACAAAGAGGTGACGAACCTGTGACCGACGCCGAAGCACAGCGCGGGCTCCTGATGGTGGAGGAGAGTCCCGAGATCGTCGCCGTCCTCGACGCCGACGGCACGGTGGTGCTCTGCAGCCGTCGCGCACGGGTCGAGGGCATCGAGCAGGGGCAGGCGCTGCCCTCACGTCTGGCGGGGGTGGAGCGAACCGAGGCCACGTACCTGGTCGATGGCGCCCAGGAGACCCTTGTGTACTTCGGATCACCGGGTGCTCTGGCGGCCTACCAGGAACTGCGTTCCGGTTTCACCGCCGCGGTCTCGCATGAGCTTCGCACACCGCTGGCGCGCATTCTGGTCCATCTCGAATCGGCCGAGCTGCCCGGAGCCGATGTCTTCAACCTGATCGAACAAGCTCGGGGCCAGGTGCACCAGGTGAACGACCTGATCGACGAGGTCCTGTTCCTGAGCCAGCTCGAATCGGGACAGGAGGTCGTCGGTTTCCAGCGGGCCGCCAGCCTGCCGGTCCTGCACGAGGTCGCCGCCGAGCTGTCTGATCGTGCCGAGCGGGCCGGTGTGACGATCCGCGTCGAGGGTGACCCGCAGATCGAGCTTCCGCTCCGCGCGCGCATGCAGCAGGTCATCGCGGAGAACTTCGTCGAGAACGCCATTCGCTATGCCGGTGAGGGGGCGACCATCACGCTGTCGGTCGTGCGCCACGGGGCGGAATCCGTTCTCATCGGGAGCGACGACGGTATCGGCATCGCACAGAACGACCTGCCACGCCTGTTCGAGCGCTTCTACCGCGCCGATCGGGCGCGCTCCTCACGTGGAACGGGGCTCGGGCTCGCGATCGTCAAGCACATCGTCGTCTCGGCCGGCGGCCGCGTGGACGCTGCGGGCGGAGAAGGTCGGGGGCTCGAGATCCGCTGTGGCTTTCCCTCCGACTAGCCTAGCGTCACCTCGTTGTTACATCTTTGTCACAAGTCATCTCCCCAGCCGCCACGGGGCCTGGAGAAACTCCCCCTCGTGAATACTCCGAAAGGGATGCTGATGAGATCGAGAAATCTGGTCGCGTTCGCGGTCATCTGCGCGGCGGGCGCCCTGCTCGCCGGATGCGGCGGCAGCGACGACAGCGAGAGCGGAGCCGGCACGAGCAACGCCGTCGGCGGAGCGATCGCGGTCGACGGTTCCAGCACGGTCGGACCGTTCGTCACGGTTGCGGCCGAGGACTTCAACACGAGCGGTGCCACCACGCAGATCACCGTCGGGATCTCCGGCACCGGAGGCGGATTCGAGCGGTTCTGCAAGGACGAGACGGACATCTCGAATGCCTCCCGTCCGATCAAGGACGAGGAGAAGGACCTGTGTGCCAACTCCGGCGTGGAGTTCAGGGAGGTTCAGGTCGCCAACGACGGAATCGCCGTCGTCGTCAACCCCGCCAATGACTGGGCCACCTGCCTGACCGTCGCCCAGCTCAAGAAGATCTGGGAGCCCGACTCCAAGGTCAACAACTGGAACCAGGTCGACCCGACGTTCCCCGACCAGGAGATCAAGCTCTTCGGCCCCGGCACGGACTCCGGGACGTTCGACTTCTTCACCGACGAGATCAACGGAGAGGGCGGCGCCAGCCGCACGGACTACCAGCCCAGCGAGGACGACAATGTCATCGTGGAGGGCGTCTCCGGCGAGAAGGGCGGCATGGGGTACTTCGGCCTGTCCTACTTCGAGCAGAACAAGGACAAGCTCAAGGACCTGCAGGTCGACGGCGGCGCGGGATGCGTGGCCCCGACCAGCGCGACAGTCCAGGACGCCACCTACAAGCCGCTTGCCCGTCCGCTCTTCACCTACATCAAGTCGGCGTCCTACGCACGTCCCGAGGTCAAGGCATTCGCCGAGTACATGATCGCCAACCAGGAACAGATCGCCACTGAGGCGCTGTTCGTCCCGCTCACGGCTGCCCAGGTCGAGACCGCGAAGGCGGCCCTGGCGGCCTCGTGACGACTGGTCAGGTCACCGCGCCGACGCTCCGCAGAGAGCGTCGGCGCATCGGCGAGGGCCTGGTCAGCATCGGTCTGGGCCTCGCCGCGTTTGTGTCGGTGCTGACGACGGTCGGCATCGTTGTCGCGCTCGTGGTCCCGTCGGTGCAGTTCTTCCGCGAGGTCAACTTCATCGACTTCATCACCGGTACCGAGTGGACCCCGCTGTTTCGGGACGGCGAGTTCGGCGTACTTCCGCTCCTGATCGGAACGCTCAACCTGACGTTCTGGGCCTGTCTGGTCGGTCTGCCGCTCGGTCTGGGTACTGCGATCTACCTGAGCGAGTACGCCACGCCTCGGGCCCGCAACTCGATCAAGCCGACCATTGAGGTCCTCGCCGGCGTGCCCACGGTCGTCTTCGGGTACTTCGCACTGACGTTCCTCACCCCGCTGCTTCGCGACATCGGCTTGGACCTCGGTGTCTTCAACGTGTTGTCGGCGGGGGTGGTGATGGGTCTCATGCTGGTCCCGATCGTCGCGTCGCTGTCAGAGGACGCGATGTCCGCGGTGCCGCACAGCCTGCGTGAGGGTGCCTATGCCCTGGGATCACGCAAGATGGTCGTGGCGACACGCGTTGTCGTACCGGCGGCGATCTCCGGCATCATCGCGAGCTTTGTGCTCGCGATCTCGCGTGCGATCGGCGAAACCATGGTCGTGGCGATCGCCGCCGGCTCGCAGCCGGTGGCGTTCGGGTTGCCCGAGGCGATCGACCCGCGAGAGGGTATGGCGACCATGACTGCATTCATCGCGAATACCGGTCAGGGTGACATCCCGACCGGGTCAATCGAGTACAAGACGATCTTCGCCGTCGGCCTGCTGCTGTTCATCATCACGTTGGTGATGAACATCATTGCGATCCGGCTGGTCCGCCGGTTCCGTGAGGTGTACGACTGAAGCGCGATGTCAAAGGGGAGCTCTTCCGACTCGCGCTGATCGTCAGCATCGGTGTCGCGCTCCTCGCGCTCGGCGTGCTCCTGTTCGATATCGCCCGCAGGGGCCTCGGTCACGTCGAGCCCAGTCTGTTCACCGACAATCCGTCGGCCCGTCCGCAGATCGCGGGTGCCCGCCCCGCCATCCTGGCGACCATCTACCTGGGCGTTCTGGTCATCGCGATCGGCGTTCCGTTCGGGGTGGCGACGGCCGTCTACCTGGAGGAGTATGCGCGGAGGGACCGCTGGTACAACCGGCTGCTCGAGGTCAACATCCAGAACCTCGCGGCCGTCCCGTCGATCGTCTACGGCATCCTCGGGCTGTCCTTCCTGGTGCGCGGCCTCAACCTCGGACGGGTGCTCCTCGCCGGGGGGCTCATCCTGACGCTGCTGGTATTGCCCACGGTGATCATCGCGGCAAGGGAAGCCATCCGGGCGGTGCCGGACAGCATCCGCCAAGGCGCCTACGCGTTGGGCGCCACCCGCGGCCAGGTGGTGGCCCGACAGGTACTCCCGGCCGCGATCCCGGGCATCGCGACCGGCTCGATCCTGGCGGTGTCGCGGGCGATCGGCGAGACCGCCCCGCTGCTGCTCATCGGCGCGCTGACGTTCATCGCGTTCGACCCGACGCTGTTCGGCGCGTTCACGGCGCTGCCCGTCCAGATCTACAACTGGACGAAAGCTCCGCAGGAGGAGTTCAAAATGCTGGCGGCGGCTGCCATCATCATCCTGCTCGGCCTGCTGGTTCTCCTCAATGCGACCGCAATCTGGTTGCGCAACAAGTATCAGAAGAGGTGGTAGGTCATCATCGATCCCGCAAAGGAGGTGGTTCGCGTCGACCGCATCCGCGTCGCTGAGTCGGCCCGGCCGGCACCCGGGCCTCCGGTCCAAGCAGAGACCGTGTTCAGGGTCAACGATCTCGGCCTGTACTACGGAACGCACAAGGCGATCAAGGACGTGACCCTTGACATCGGCGCCCGTGTGATCACCGCGATCATCGGCCCGTCAGGCTGCGGCAAGAGCACGTTCATCCGGTGCCTCAACCGTATGAATGACCTGGTGCCGGGTGTCAGCATCGAGGGCTCGATCCACTACCACGGCACGAACCTCTATGCGCCGGACGTCGACCCGGTCGAGGTGCGCAAGCGGATCGGGATGGTGTTCCAAAAACCCAACCCGTTCCCCAAGTCGATCTACGACAACATCGCCTTCGGGCCGCGCGTGCTCGACATCACGGGCGATATGGACGAACGGGTGGAAAAGGCCCTCTGTGATGCCGCGTTGTGGGACGAGGTCAAGGACCGCCTCAAGGAGAGCGCCCTCAGCCTGTCCGGTGGGCAGCAACAGCGGCTGTGCATTGCCCGCGCGCTCGCGGTGGAGCCCGATGTCCTGCTCATGGACGAGCCTGCCTCGGCGCTCGATCCGATTGCGACGACGCGCATCGAGGACCTGATGCAGGACCTCAAGGGCCGGTACTCGATCGTGATCGTCACCCACAACATGCAGCAGGCCGCCCGCGTCGCCGACATGACGGCTTTCTTCAGCGTCGAGGTCGGCGAGGAGGGTCGACGGACGGGGATCATGGTGGAGTACGCCGACACGCGCAAGATGTTCACCCAGCCCGACGACAAGCGAACCGAGGACTACGTGACTGGACGCTTCGGATGAGGGCCACACTCCAGGAGCAGCTCGATCTGGTCGCCTCGAATCTTCAGGAGGAGGGCGAGCTCGTCCTTCGGGGTCTTCGCGGGTGCCTCAACGCGCTCGAGCGCCAGGATGTCGAGCTGGCGAACGAGGTCATCGAGTTCGACGACCAGATCGACGCGCAGTACCTCGGGATCGAGCAGGGCATCGAGACGCTCCTCGCGTTGCAGGCGCCGGTGGCGAGCGACCTTCGGCACATCATCGCGATGCTGCACGCCAACCTGCACCTGGAGCGCATCGGCGACTACTGCGTCACCGTCGCCAAGATGGTCAAGCTGACGCACGGACTCGAGGGTGATCAGGCGATGCTCGCCGCGTTCGGCGAGATGGGAACGCGCGCGGAGGAGATGATCCACGTCGCGATGGATGCGTTGGCGACGCTGGACGACTCACAGGCCGAGTCCCTCATGCAGATGGACGAGTTGATCGATCGGGTCAATCGCCGCGCGGTCGGATACGTCATGGACCTGGGCCCCGATCACGACAAACGAGAGTGGGGCCTTCGGATGCTGATCATCTCGCGCTGCCTGGAGCGTATCGGCGACCACGCCGTCGACATCGGCGAGCAGGTCGCCTACGTCGTCACGGGCGAGCACCGCGAGTTCACGGACGCCTCCCACCCCAACTAGTCGCTCCATGTCCGGGATGGGGGTGACCCGTATACGCGAGGGCCTGTGGCGCTGGACGGTGCGCCACCCCGAGTGGAACGGGGCGACCGACTGGGACGAGGTCGTGGGGTCGGTGTACTGCGAGACCCCCCAGGCGGTCGTCGTCATCGATCCGCTGGTGCCGGAGGACCGCGACGACGCGGCTCGCTTCTGGGATGCCTTCGACCGCGACGTCGAGCGGCTCGGTATGCCGGTCGTGGTGCTGCTGACGTGCAGGTGGCATGTGCGACACGCCCAGGCGTTTCGCGACCGTTATGGCGCCCGCGTGTATGCGCCGACCGACACCGGGCACGCCGTGGAGGATGTCGTCACCGATCGCGTCGGCGACGAGGCGGTTGTCGTCCCGGGCGTGCTCGCGCTTCTGACCGGATCGCCTGCGCCCAACGAGGAATGCGTGTACATCCTGACCGGGCACCACACCGCCATCGTCGGCGACGTGTTGTCGGCAGACGACGCGGGTAACCTTCGGGTGGCCGATCCCGGATGGTACGCCGACAGCGAGGCCGAGTGCGCCTGGTACCGAGATGGCCTCGCCGCGTCTCTGGAGCGGATTCTCGCCTACGACGTGGAGCATCTTCTGCTGGCCCACGGTGCCCCGATCGCACCGGACCCCGAGACCGCGCTGCGGTCCGTGTTGAGCCGGCACGGCGAGACTCGCTGGACGTAATCGCTCGGTTCGCCAGGTAGGATCATTCGAGCAGTTCCCCCAAGGAGCAGGGCGATCAGCGATCTCGACCCCATGTGGGAACCCGTGCCGGCGCCGCAGGCGCTGGCCGAACCTGTGGGTGCGCGTCATGAGGGCCGCGGCGTCGTCATCTCGGGCGGCACTGCCGGCATCGGACTGGCTGCGGCCCGGCGGTTTGCCGGTGAGGGCGCGGCGGTGTGGATCATGGGTCGCCAGACGGACAGCGTCGCCCGCGCGCTTGGCGAGGTCGCGGCCGCGGGAGGTGCCGCGTGTGACGTTACCCAGGAGCTCGAGGTCGAGCAGGCCATCGCCCGGGCGCGCGACAGGCTCGGCACGATCGACGCTGCGTTCGTCAGCGCGGCCGTCCCCGGTGAGCAGCGCGATGTGCTCGCGATGTCGGTCGAAGAGTTCCGACGCGTCCTCGACGTCAACCTGACGGGGGCATTCTTGGTGGCGCGTGCCGTCGCGCGCGCGATGGCGCCGGGTGGCGCGATCGTCTTCAACGCGAGCGTCCATGGCCTCGTCGCAGCGCCCGGCCGCGCGGACTTCGCGGCATCCAAAGCCGGGGTCATCCTGCTCGCCAAGTCGATGGCGCTCGATCTCGCACCGCGCGGAATCACCGTGACCGCGATCTGCCCGGGCGACGTGCGTACACGCTCGCTCGAGGAGCGCCTCGGCGATCCACTCGTGTCGGCCGAGCACCTGGCCCGCATCCCCGTCGGCCGCATCGCCGAGCCGGACGAGATTGCGGGTCTCGTCAGCTTTCTCTGCAGCCCTGACGCGGCCTACCTGACCGGCGCCGCGATCCCCGTCGATGGCGGCCGGACCGCTCGGTAGCTTGCCGAATCGGCCACAGCGTGGCGAAGTGTTCTCCACGTAGTACCGGTCAGCACGTTGTGGAATCCGTAGTACGCCACGGGACGCCGCCGACGCGGCCGGGTGGGCATGGGCTAGCATCACGACGCATTGAGCGTTCCGGCGCCTACGGACATCCTTCCGCACCGCCCGCCATTCCTTCTTGTCGACGAGGTGGTGGACTTGCAGCCGGGCCAGTCGGCCAGGGCGCGTTGGACGGTCCCCAAAG
>CAYMSM010000059.1:0-40160 GCA_964393105.1 uncultured Bifidobacteriaceae bacterium | reverse complement strand
GCCGATCATGACCGCTCGGCGGATCGAAGGCGACATCGTCCAGGATCGGGCCGATCCGCGCAGCCAGCTCCCATGCCGATGGGAGGCCGCCAGGCGGCATATGGCGTGTCGTAGCCATCTGCTCGGATAGTAGTGCGCCCGACGTGTGCGCCGAGCGCTACCCTGGCCGCGTGGCAGACACGTCTCTCGATGCCCTGGTCACGGCCCTCGGTGACGCCCGCGCCCGGGCCGAGGCCACCGTCGGCGTCGAGGTGGCCGGTGTGCGCGCCGTCGAGCCCGCACGCGGCCACCGCTGGTACCTCTGCGCCTTTGACGGGCCACGATTCCTGTGCCTCGACGCCGACCTGGGGGTCGAACGGGACGGTCGGCGCGTCCACCAGGCTGCCACGTGCGTCCTGCTCGTCGAGCATGCCGAAAGCCTCGTCGAGCAGGGTGAGCTGGACATCCTCGCTGCCGCGGCGTCTGGGCTTGCGGCGCACGTCGAGGCCGCGGAGCTTCGTGATGCGCTGAGCGGAATTCAAGCGTCTGCGAAGGAGCTGGCCGGCTGGCGGGCAGCCCCCGAGCGGGCGGTTGCGTCGCTCCCGCAACTCGAGGTCGGCATCCGGCTCCACGACCGCGCGCGCCGGTGCTACGAGCAATACGTCGAGGGCACCGAGCCGCTCGTGGCGATCCAAGATCGCCTTTCCGACGAGCTTGTCGCGTCGCTGCGTGCGTTGGAAGAGGCGGCCGGTCGGACCGGGATCGCCCGTCCACTCTCAGCGGTGATCGCAGAAGCGATGCAGGGCCTGGACGTGGGTGCCGCCGAGATCGTCGCCAAACATCTGGCGCCGCTCGGCTAGTCCCTTCGGCCTTTGCGCAGCGACAAGACCACGATCAGCGCGACGATCAGGATGATCACGACGATCGGGGCGATCGTGCGTGCGCCAATCGCGGCGGTCATTCTTCGGTGGGGCCCTCTGCGAGGAACTCCAGGAGGTCCTCGAGGGTGAACCGCCCGCTTTGCATCGACGCGACAAGGCCGTAGACGGTCGCCGTGTGCGGTCGCTCCAGGACGTAGTCCAGCATCGCCTGGTTGGCGGTCGCCTCGATCTCGGTCACGAGCGCGCGTCCGGTGTCTGTGGCGCGAAGACCGCCACCAGGGACCTCGGCCAGCCCCGCACCGGTCAACCGTCCGGCCATGTCGGCGACCTCTTGGGCGTCCGCCGCCAGGTGCTCGGCAATCGCGGTGACGGTGGACGGGCCGTCTGTGCGCGCCAGCTGGCGTAACACAAGGTACGTGCCGGAGCTCAGCCCGGCGTCGGTGACGGTCTGGTCGAGCACCCCGGCGAGTTCCGCGAGAAGCGTGAGGTCATCCTCGGAGCGGAGCATTCCCTTAGTGGTCGCTCTCGCAAGTACAACCTCGTATCCCGGCTGCAAACCTTCGCCAGGCGGTGTCCTCGGTCTCACCGTTATGGGTACCGATAGCGGCGAGACACTGCGTCCTTGCCTGACTCGGTTTTCGCTCGGGATACGTGCCCGTACTTACGAGAGCGACCACTTAGGGACCGAACCGGTGCGGCGGAGCGGGCCGCAGCATGTCGTAGGTTGCGCCATACCAGATCCGTCCTGTGATCTGCCGGTCGTCCAGGATGCGAAGGGCGCTCTGGACCACCCCGGCGGTCGCGCCGTGGCCCCATGTGTTGGCGACGGTGATCTCGAAGTCGTGCCCGCCGGGAGAGCGCACGGGGCGTGCGTTGGCGCGACCCAGCGCGACGCGCGCGTCGGTCAGCCGGCGCGGATCGTCGACCGTCAGGAAGCACTCGAAGAACGCCCAGTCCTCGGGCTGTTCGGCGAGGAGCGCGGTGAATTCGTCTGCGTAGGCCACGGCGCGCGAGGCTAGCAGCACCCCCCTTGCGGTGCCGGAGTGCTCCCGACTCGCCAGCTCATCACCGAACTTCGCATGGAACACTTGGGTCAACGTGCCCGTCGCCGTGGGCCGTTTGCAGGACGGCCGACCGGAGCCGCTTGATAACGTGCCAACATGGTCGATGCGATCCTTTCCCGCGCCGCGGACGGCGAGCGAATCACAGCGGACGAGGCGGTCACCCTCTACCGTGACGCGCCGCTGGAGGACCTGGGGGCCGCGGCAGATGCCGTGGCGCGCAGGATGTACGGCGACGAGGTCACCTACAACGTCAACGCGCACCTCAACCCCACCAACATCTGCGTCGTGGGGTGCGGGTTCTGCGCGTTCGCCGTGTGGACCGAAAAGGACGCGCGTGCATACGCATACTCGGTCGACCAGCTCGTCGACCGCGCCCAGCAGCTGTCGGATCTCGGCATTACCGAGCTGCACATCGTGGGTGGGATGACAAAGGAGTACGACCTCGAGTACTACGAAGAGTTGTTCCGGGAGCTGAAGTCGACGCTCCCGCACGTCGCGCTGACGGCATTGACGGCGGTCGAGATCGACTTCGTGGCACGCCTGTCGAAGGTGTCCAGTGCCGAGGCCCTCACGCGGACGATGGCGGCCGGTCACGACACGATGCCGGGCGGCGGGGCAGAGGTCTTCAGCCCGCGCGTGCGCAAGATCATCGCCGACCGCAAGGTGCCGGCCGAGACGTGGCTCCAAGTGCACCGCCAGGCACACGGCGAGGGCATGCGCACCAACGCGACGCTGCTGTTCGGCCATTTCGAGACGCCCGAGGAGCAGGTGGACCACATGCGCCAGCTGCGTGAGCTGCAGGACGACACGGGCGGGTTCCAGGCGTTCATCCCGCTGCCGTTCCTGCCCGGCAACACCGAGTTCGCGTACCTGCCCGGCCCGACCCGTGAGGAGAAGCTCCGGACGATCGCCGTTGCTCGGCTCTTCCTGGACAACTTCCCGCACCTCAAGGGCCACTGGGTCATGATCGGCGAGGAGATCACCGCCGAGGCCCTGTCGTACGGGCTCGACGACCTGTCCGGCACTTTGACCGAGGAGCGCATCGCGCACGCCACGACCGTGCAGACGCCGCTCGGCTTGACGCAAGAGCGCATCCGCGGCCTCGTCACCGCCGGCGGGCGCGTGCCGGTGGAGCGCGACACGCTCTACCGTCGCATCGACCGCGAGGAACTCACCGCCTCGGCGTAAGGGCCGCGGCATGCAACACCCGGTGTCAGGCACCATGTGGGGCATGCAACACCCGGTGTCAGACACCAGGTGGTGAATGAGACGGTGTGCGGCTGGCTACAGGGTGCGGCGGCGCATCCCGGCCACGCACAGCAGCGTGAACAGCGCGCACCAGAACAGTGTGAAGAGCACGGTGCCGACCCCGGCCGCCGGCAGCGGGATCGGCAGGCCGTTGATCTCGAACTGGGGCGCCGCCGGGCCGCCGGCTCCGCGGTTCTGCAGCTCGACGATCATGGGTGATGACACCGAGCGAGGGGCGCTGTTGTACAACACGTGAGCGAGCCGGTTCGCGCTTCCCAGCCGCCCCAGATCCGCTGCCGCCTCCAGGTTGACCGCGGCTTGGGCGGTGACATGGACGATCAACCCGACGATCGCCGAGACGGCAGGTCCCATCACCGTGCTGACGGCCGCGGTGGCGAGCATCACGACGGCATGCGTCTCCCCGGCTGCGGCGACATGGACCGCCAGCGGACCATCCCATCCCCGCCCGAGCGCGAGGCTCGCGAGCTGGAGGGTCGCGCACCACACTCCGAGCGCGAGGAGGAGGGTGATGAGGCGGGCCCCGACGCGGGCCAGCGTGACCTCCGTGCGCCGGGCCCCGGATCCCACGAGCAGGCCAAGCCCGCCCGTGATCCCGCCGCTCCAGATCGTCGTCGCCCCCAACGACAATGCCAGCGTCAGACCACCCACCAGGAGCAGCGAAGCCGCCACGGCCCGGAAGTCATCCGACTGGGCCTGTGCGGCCTCGCTCGCGATGCTCGCGGAGGCGATCGCCACGGCGACGACACCCGCGAGCACAACCGCCCACAACCAGCGGCGGCGCAGCAGGTGGCCAAGTTCGTATCCGACGAGACGCAGGCTCTGGGCGATCACGTCGGGACGCCGTCGACCAGGGTGAGCGTGCGACCGAGGAGCGTGGCAAAGCCGCCAGCCTCGTCGGTCGCGACCAGGACGGCGGCTCCGCGCGCTCGGGCACGTTCGATCTCCGCACGCGTTTCCGGAAACTCCCAGGGATCGTCGAGTACGACGAGATCAGGATCGGCTGCCGTGGCGCATGCGAGCGCGACACGCCGGACCTCCTCGACGTCCAGCGTGCGGGCCCCGTGTCGCGGGCGTGGGATCCCGGAGCGCTCGAGCGCGTCGTTTGCGACAGCCTGAGCGTGTCGGCCGGTTCGCAAGGCGGTCACGAGGCCCACGACCTCGGACGGGGTGTGGCGTTCGAGGAACGTCCGTCCCTGCGGGCCGTATCCGACGTGGCGGGCGAGCTCGGGTGCCCCGGGCGCGTGTCCGAAGAGGGTGACCTCACCCCGTGCGATCACCAAGCCGAGGACCGCGCGAAGGAGGCTCGTCTTGCCCGCGCCGTGGTCTCCCGTGAGCAGGAGCGCCTCGCCCGCGCCCAGCGTGAAGGTGACGTCCCGACACGCCAGCTCGCCTCCACGCTGATAGACCACCTCGACGTCGCGCACCGCGAGCGCGGGCGGCGCCTCAGGGCCCGTCAAGCCGCTCCAAGATGATCGCGTCCTGCGGACAATCGGCGACGGCTTCGCGGACCGCCTCGGCGAGTTCGGGGCGCAGCACCCCCTCGACGACGCTCGAGAGGTTGGTCTCGTCGTCGACGGTGAACACCTCGGCCAGGTGCGCCTCGCAGACGCGGTTGCCCATGCACAGCTCGTGGTCGACCCGCAGCCTGTACTTGACACCGTCGATCTCGATCTCGGCCACCTCCAATATCTCCTTTAGCGGGCGTGAATCAGGTCGAGGACCTCGTCGCGCCGCCGCTCCATGTCCGCGCCGGAGACCAGCGACTCCAGGTTGAGTCGAAGGAGCGGCTCGGTGTTGGAGGGGCGCACGTTGAAGTGCCAGTCGTCGAACGCGACCGACAAGCCGTCCATCTCGGTTTGGCGTCCATCGGCGTACCGGTCGCGAATGCGCTGGAGCGCGGCGCCTGTGTCGAGCACCGTCGAGTTGATCTCACCGGAGATGTGGTACTTGTCGCGAAAGCGCGCGACGAGCTCCGACAGTGGACGTCCGGATTCCGCGAGGAGCTCGAGGATCAGGAGCGCGGGGATCAGGCCGGCATCGGCGTAGAAGAACGCGCGGAAATAGTAGTGGCCGCTCACCTCGCCGGCAAAAAGTGCGTCGATCTCGCGCATGCGACGCTTGATGAACGCATGGCCGACGCGATGCTCGTCCGGAATGCCGCCTGCGGCCAGGATCGTGTCGCGCACCGCCCAGGATGCGCGCAGGTCATAGACGATGGGCGCGGGTCCGTGCCGTCGGAGTAGGTGCTCGGCCAGGAGCGCCGTCAGGAAATCACCCGGGACGAACGCGCCGGTGTCGTCGATGAAGAAGCACCGGTCGGCGTCGCCATCCCACGCGATGCCCAGGTCCGCGCGCTCCTCGACGACCTTGGACTCGATGAACATGCGGTTCTCGTCGAGGAGCGGGTTGGGCTCGTGGTTGGGAAACCGGCCGTCGAGGTTCAGGAAGTACGGCACCGCGTCGATCGTCAAGCGCTCGATGACGGGGGGGAGATAGAGCCCGGCCATGCCGTTGGCCGCGTCCATGACCACGCGCAGCCCTCCGATGCGCTCGGCCGTGACGAACCCCAGCGCGCAGTCGACGAACCGCTCCAGCAGGCCCGGGTCGGTCGACGTGCCGCCCGGTTGGGCAGCAGCTGGGGTGGTGTCTGCCGCGGCCATTCGCCCGAGCTCACCGATGCCGGTGTCGCCCGAGAGCGGCAGCGCACCGGCGAGCACGAGCTTGGCGCCAGTGTAGTTCGGTGGGTTGTGGCTTGCGGTGATGACGGCACCTGCGTCGTATCCGCCGTCTGCGACCGCGAAGTACACCATCTCGGTCGCGGCGAGCCCCAGCTCGCACACGTCCGCGCCCGCGCTGCGCACCCCGTCGCAGAACGCCGCCGACATGGATGGTGAGGAGAGCCGTACATCGTGCCCTACGGCGACACGCGTCGCTCCGGTCAGCGCTGGGAACGCCCGTCCGATCCGCTCGGCGCCCTCCTCGTCGAGTTGATCCGGGTAGGTGCCGCGGACGTCGTATGCCTTGAACGCGGCCGGGTCGAGCGTCACGCGTCGAACCTTCGGCGCAGGAGCGCGTATGTCTCGTCGAGGTGTTGCGGCATCACGCGCGTGTCACCGACAGCAGGCATGAAGTTGGTGTCACCGATCCAGCGGGGCACGATGTGCAGATGCAGGTGCTCGTCGATGCCCGCGCCCGCCGCCCTGCCCTGGTTCATGCCGAGATTGAACCCCTGGGGACGCATCGCGTCCTGGACGACCCGCTGGCTCACCTGGGTGAGCTCCATCATCTCGTGCACCACGTCGGCATCAAGCACTGTCAGCACCGAATCGTGGGCGTACGGGACGACCATCAGATGGCCGTTGTTGTATGGGTACAGGTTCATGATCACGTAGGCCGAGCGGCCGCGGCGCAGGATATAGGTCGCGATGTCGTCGCCTTGCGCGGGCAGATCGCAGAAGACACACCCATCGGGGCGTTCGTCATGAGGCGTGGCGACGTACCTCGTCCGCCACGGGGCCCACATGATGTCGCGCGATCGCAGCGCTCTAGAGCCAGCGCTTGCGGTGGAAGAACCACACCATCACGCCGCCGATGGCGGCCATGACGCCGAGCACGACCAGCGATCCCCACCAGTGTGACGCGCCCGGGAGGCCTCCGGTATTCATGCCATAGAAGCCCGTCACGAGGGTCAGCGGCAAGAGGATGGCCGACAGCAGCGTCAGCACCCGGATGAGCTCGTTCTGGCGGCTTCGGATGAACGACTCGTTGGTGGACTCGAGTGCCTCGACGACCTCCTTGGAGTTCTCGAGCTCGTCCCAGATCCGCTCGTTCTTGTCGACGATATCGTCGAAGTAGATCTCGAGGTCGTCCGGTGCATATCGCTGCGTCGCCCGCTCGAGCCCGCGAAGGGTGGGACGCTGCGGCTTGATGATCTTGCGGTAGTTGATGATCTCCTGGGTGGCATTCGAGATGTCGCGGACCACCTCTTCACTCTTGCCCTCGAAGATCTGGTCCTCGATCCACTCGAGCTTGTGCCCGATCTTGTTGAGGATCGGGAAGCAGTAGTCGTACATCCGGTCGACGAGCTCGTAGAGCAGGTATCCCGAGCCCTTGTTCATGTGACGCGCGCGATCGTCTTCGCGCGCCTCGCACTGTGCCCACATCGCTGCAAGCGGCTTGAGCGGCTCCTTGGGCAGCGTGATGAGCAGGTCGTCTGCCAGGAAGACGTCGAGCTCGGCGGCCTGCAGGCGTTCGGTGCGCTTGTCGTAGCGCGGGAAGTGCAGGACGAGAAACAGATAGTCCGGGTACTCGTCGATCTTCGATCGCTGCTGGCGCCGTGA
This sequence comes from uncultured Bifidobacteriaceae bacterium, assembly GCA_964393105.1. Lineage (GTDB taxonomy): Bacteria > Actinomycetota > Thermoleophilia > Miltoncostaeales > Miltoncostaeaceae > CALMEC01. The sequence goes on along the minus strand of CAYMSM010000059.1, from coordinate 32,627 downwards.
GAGCACGTCCTCCATGTCGAGCTCGTGGAAGTCGTAGTTGGCTGCCAACCACTGTGCGTCGACTCCGCTCGGGGCCTCGATGTTGAGCCAGGTCAGGCCAAACGCCTCGAGGCGCTGCACGTCCGCGATGGTGCGCTCAGGCGGAGGCGGCGCGACCGTGCGACCGGCGACCCGTGTGCGGCGGATTCTGGGAAGGCTCGCCATCATCGCCTGAACCGACCGTTGAGGGGTCGGCAATCGGTGTCGTCGCTCCGGTCATCCGACCCAGCATAACCGACCCGTCGTGCGAGACCTATTCGATCAACCGTGCGCGGTAGGCGTACCGCGTGGCTTCGGTACGGTTTGCCACCCCGAGCTTGCGGTAGATGTTCGAGAGGTGGAACTTGACGGTTTGCTCGGTCACGAAGAGCCTGTTGGCGATGTCGAGATTGGACAATCCCTCTGCGACGAGCCGCAAGATCGAGAGCTCGCGCTCGGTGAGCACGTCGACGCTGACGCTCTTGGGGCCGGCGGGGGCGTCGCCTTGCTCGGCGGAAGTGGCCGATGTCGCCACGCCTCGCAGATGCACCGTGCCCTCGACGACCTGCCGGATTGTCGACGGCAGGTCGAGCGGGTTGATGGACTTGACGACGTAGCCGTCGGCTCCACGCTGCAACGCCTGGTCGATGTGCTCGGAATCCTCGAACATGGACAGGATGATCACCTTCATCCCGGGGTGGTCCTGGCGGATGCGCGAGAGCGTGTCGAGTCCGTCCCCGTTGGGCATGCGAAGATCCAGGATCACGACGTCCGGATCGATTGTGGGAAGCAGCGCGAGCATCTCGTCGCCGCTCATCGCCTCACCTACGACCTCGATGTCCGGAGCGGTCTCGAGCGCACGCTTGATCCCGTCCAACATCAGCCGGTGATCATCTGCAATCGCGACACGCATCAAGGATCGGGCTGTCATTGGGTCTGCTTCGTCACGTATCGGACAGCGTAGCTCACTTCGCGGCTGTCGCCGCCATCAACCTCACGAGTTCAGCGTCCGGGGCTCAGCGCACCGTGCCGCTTGATCGCGTCGACGATCTCCGCTGCCGGCGCGCCTTTGATCAGGTACTCGGCCGCGCCACCCGCCAGGCCGGCCTCGATTTCCTGCTGCTTGTTGCCGATCGACAGCATCAACACCGTCAGATCAGGGATGCGCGCCTTGAGCTCATACGTCGCCTCGACGCCATCCAGATTCGGCATGGATACGTCCATCAGGACCACATCGGGCCGGTGCGCCTCGGCGAGCAAGATCGCCTCGGCACCGTTGGACGCTTCGGCGACGATGGTGATGTCGGGATCGCGTTCGAGGAGTCGGCGCAGCACCGTGCGAAATTGCGCGTTGTCATCCGCGAGAAGGACTCGAACCATGAGCGCCTTTTCCTGGTCGTGTGGGGGACGGAGTGCCTTCCCCAGAAAGCATAGGCGCCTGGTTCGGCTTCCGCGCTACACGTCCTGCCAGGTCTGCCCCCCTCAAAGGTCGAGTCTTGGGGATGCGGTTAGGAGTTTTTATGGGACAACGCACGCGATGCTGGGTGTGCGCGCTCTGACAGTGCCCACGTGGCACCTGGGCGCTGCCAAGCATCTCCGCGGGCGGTAGCACTACAATGCAACGGATGCCGGACCCCGATCTCACCTTGCACCAGCCCTCGGCGGTCGCGGCGCTGATCGCCGTCACTGAGGCCTCGGTCGACCAGGACGAGCCCACCGGTGAGATGGCGCGCCTGTTGCGCGCAATCGTCGCCGCACTGGGCGGTCGGGCAGCGGTCCTGCAGGCTGCGGACCCGCGTGAAGGGCGCTTCACCGTGGTGGGATCGGTCAACATCACGACCTCAGGGCCCGGGCTGGACAACGCGCCGCTTTCCGACGGCGCGGCGGGGCAGGCCCACGTCGAGGGGGTCGAGCTCGACGTGGACGCCGGGACGTTGCCCGAGGCGCTCCGGCTGGCGGGGTTCAAGCACGCGCTCGCGCTGCCCGTGCGGTCGTCTGAACGCTCACTGGGCGTTGTGTGGGTGGCCGGAGCCACACCCCTGTCCGAGGACCCCCTTCGCAGGCACGCCGCACGCGTCGGTGCCGAGCGAATCGGCAGCCTCCTCGAACAGGTGCGTTTGTACGAGACGCTCGAGCGCGCGATGGCGCAGATCCTCGAGGGCGACGAGCGGATGTTGGGGCGTATCGGCCTGGACATCCACGACGGCCCGACCCAGCAGCTGTCGGTGGCCTTGCTTGAGGTGCAACTGCTCGAGGCGGATCTGGGCGACGCGGAGAGCGCGGGAGCAGTCCTGCCGGACAAGCTGCGCCCGGGCCTCCTGCGCATCTACGAAACCCTTGGCGGTGCGCTGCAGGAGATGCGCGAGCTGATCGGGCACCTGCGCCCTGCGCAGTTCGAGGACCGGACGTTGCCCGAGGTCCTCAGCAATGCGGTACGCGCGTTCGAGACCCAGCAGGGTGCGCTCGTCGACTATGAGACACGTGGCGAGTTCCCCGACCAGCGCGTGTCGCTGTCGCAGAAGATCACGTTCTACCGCATCCTGCAGGAGGCGCTCAATAACGCCGCCCGCCACGGAGCCGCGACCGAGGTGGCGGTGCGACTGCGCGAAGGACCGGCGGGGATCACGATGGAGGTGCGTGACAACGGGCGCGGCTTCGAACCGGATCAGGTGCGCCGACCGGCGCCGGGCAACCCGCAGGCGCGCTACGGCCTGTTCGGAATGCGGGACCGGGCGCAGTTGCTCGGCGGTTCGCTCGAGGTGTGGAGCCGGCCAGGCGTCGGATCCCTCATCACCGTGTTCCTCCCGCGTTGGCGCGGTACGGAGCGCGGCAGGCTGGCGCAGATCGGTGCCTAGTCACCCGCTGGTCAAGGTATGCGGGTTGACCGACCCCGCAGAGGCCGCGGCCTGTGCCGCACTTGGCGCCTGGGCGATCGGCGTGGTCTTCGCGCCCGAGAGCATCCGCCGCGTCGACATCGCCCAGGCCCGCGCTGTGTGCGAGGCGCTGCCCGCCCATGTACGCCGCGTCGGCGTGTTCGTGGACCCGGACCCCGCGATGGTCGCCCAGGCGGTGACCGGCGCCGGGCTGACCGACGTGCAGGTTCACGGTCGCGGCGTGGACGTCCGCCGGGTGCGCGAGGCAGCGCGGGTGCCCGTGTTCCAGGGGTTCTGCGTCGGTGGCGCTGCGGACCTAGCCGAAGCCCGGGCAAGCGGCGCCGACCTGGTGCTGCTCGATGCGTCGGTGGCGGGCCGTCACGGAGGAACCGGGGAGCGGTTTGACTGGGCGCTGCTCGAGCAGGCGCCGCTCGAGCGCCGGTTCGCGCTGGCCGGAGGCCTGGGTCCAGACAACGTCGCCGAAGCCGTGCGGCGAGTCCGCCCGTGGGCGGTTGATGTGTCGAGCGGCGTGGAGTCGGGCCCCGGGCGCAAAGACCTGGCCCGTGTCGCTGCGTTCATCGATGCCGTACGCGCACTGGCGGAGGTGAGATGAGCGAGCTTGCGACGCGATTCGGTCCCTACGGGGGGCGCTACGTCCCCGAGACTGTGATCGGGGCGCTGGACGAGTTGACGTTCGCATTCGAGCAGTACCGCGACGATCCGGTGTTTCGCACCGAGCTGGACGGCTTGCTCGCGACGTTCGTCGGGCGACCCACGCCGCTGTATCTGGCCGAACGGCTGGGCGCCACGTACGGCATCGACCGGCTCTACTTCAAGCGCGAGGATCTCTGCCATACCGGCGCGCACAAGATCAACAACGCGCTGGCACAGGTGCTCCTTGCCAAGCGCATGGGAAAGCAACGGATCATCGCCGAGACCGGCGCCGGCCAGCATGGCGTCGCGACGGCGACGGCGGCTGCGCTTCTGGGCTTCGACTGCCACGTCTACATGGGGCGGGTCGACATGGAGCGCCAGCGACTCAACGTGGTGCGCATGAGGATGCTCGGTACCGAGGTCCTGCCGGTCGACTCGGGCAGCGGCACCCTCAAAGACGCGACGAGCGAAGCGATCCGCGACTGGGTCACCAACGTCCGCACGACGCACTACGTCATCGGCTCGGCCGTGGGGCCTGCGCCCTATCCCGAGCTCGTGGCCGACTTCCAGTCGGTCATCGGCAACGAGGCCCGCGAGCAGATCCTGGCCCAGGAGGGGCGTCTTCCCGCAACCGTAATCGCGTGCGTCGGTGGTGGATCCAACGCCATCGGCACCTTTCGCGCGTTCGTCCCGGACGACGGCGTCGCGCTGGTCGGGGTCGAGGCGGCTGGAGAGGGCATCGACACCGGCCATCACGGCGCGCCGCTGGGGCACGGCAGACCGGGGGTCCTGCACGGCTCGTTCTCGTACCTGTTGCAGACCGACGACGGGCAGGTGGCCGAGGCGCACTCGATCTCGGCCGGCCTCGACTACCCGGGCGTCGGGCCCGAACACTCGTGGCTTCGTGACACCGGCCGCGTGACATACGTGAGCGCGACGGATGCCGAAGCGCTCGAGGCGTTCCAGGAGTGCGCGCGGCGCGAGGGGATCATCCCGGCGCTCGAGACCTCACATGCGCTGGCGGTGCTCGCGCGCGACGGACGAGCCCTCGGGGCGCAGGGACCGGTGCTCTTGTGTCTGTCCGGCCGCGGCGACAAGGACGTCGACGCCGTCGGAGCGGCGCTGTCACTCGATGTCTGAGGATCGGACAGGCCCTCGCGTCGCGAAGAATCGCGCCGTGGGTCCACGTCCCACCCTCGGCGGGGCGGGCGCCTCGCACACCCGCGCAACTGACGGCGCGGCCCGCCTGGAGGCGGTCTTCCGCACGGCGGGCAGGCCACTGTTCATCCCGTACGTGATGGGCGGCTACCCGGATGTCGCGACCAGCGCCCGGTACGCCGCGGCTCTGGCGAGACACGCCGACATCATCGAGCTGGGCGTGCCGTTTTCGGATCCGCTCGCCGACGGTCCGACGATTCAGGCAGCCGGCCAGCGCGCGCTGGAGGCGGGGGCGACGCCGGACGATGTCCTTCGCATCGCCGAGGGGCTCCGCGGCGGACCACCTGTCATCGTGATGACGTATCTCAACATCGTGCTCGCGCACGGCGCGCGCGTCTTCTGCGAGCGTGCGGCGGCCGCAGGGGTTGCCGGGTTGGTGGTTCCCGATCTCCCGATCGACGAGAGCGACGAGATCCTGAGCCAGGCCGACCGGGCCGGGGTCGCGCTCATACCGTTTGCGGCGCCGACCTCGAGTGACGCGCGGCTCGTGACGATCGGCCTGCGAGCGCGTGGGTTTGTCTACTGCGTCGCCGTCACGGGGGTCACCGGGGGATCGATCGAGATCGATGCGTCACTGACGGAGTACCTGGCGCGGGCGCGGCGGGCGATCGACGCACCGCTGGCGGTGGGCTTCGGGGTGCGCACACCGGCGGACGCGGCGGCGGTCGGAGGCCTCGCCGACGGCGTGATCATCGGCGGCCAACTCGTGCGAATGATCGAGACAGCCGGGTCAGCCGAAGCGGCGGAAACGGCGCTCGACGCGTTCGCCGGCGACGTCCGCGAGGCGCTCGGCGCCTAGCGGAGCACCAACCGGGACGTCCGCGTCGAACGTGATCCAATCGCCTATATCGGCGTTCCACAGGAAGAGTCGCTCGGCATCGAGGGTCCCCGCGGCAAGCCCTACGAGCTGTGTGTACGCGATGGGGGGCAGGTCGGGGGTCAAGAGCACGCCGCCCGTTGCCCGGCGTGTGTGTCCGCGTGGTCCGACCTCGATATGGCCGGCCGGGCCCTGACTCCATGCATCGGAGACGCGGGTCACGAGCCGCTGGAGCGTATGGGGGAGCGCAGCACGCGGCACGCCGAAGCCGACCAGCAGTTCGTGCAGCGGGGTCGAGATCACCACCCGCCAGACCGAGCTCTCCACCGCCCGGCGCCGGGGCGCCGCACGCAGTCGCGCGGGAATGCCGACGTCCGAGAAGGCCATCGACAGTGCCAGCGTCTCGTCCGGTGTCGCCGGGTAGTCCAGGATGACCTTCACGCGGCTGCGTTCTTCGACGCCCATCGATCCGTCCCTCTGCACTCCACGAGGCGCGAACCCTGGCACGCGCCTCGGCGGGTGGCAACTCCCGGGCGACCATCACCTCGCCCGCGCCCGTGATCGGTTCGTGACCACGGGCGCCTACAGCTACATGCCGCGCGCGAGCGCCTTCTCGGTGGGCGGCAGGAGCGCGCCGACGATCCACAGCACCGGGAAGATGATCCCGACCCAGAACAACACGGTGTGACCCTTCGCAAGCGTGCTCAAACCGAGCACGATGAGCAGCGTGACCCAGATCACCGCAAAGAGGAAACCCATTGGCCAATACATCGCAAACCTCCCGGTCGTTTGACGGCCGGTGCGGCCACCTCGAAGAAACGCTAGCAGAGCGATTCACACACCTGCGACGGCGAACTGACGGGCCCGCCCACGCACTGCGACGTGCTCGCGGCCTGCGCCGCCGCGCGCGTGGGCAGACAGAGGGGCTCACGTCGTCGCTCGCGAACCCCGCGTTGCGGCACACCGCGGCCTCGGTATGGCTGTCGCTCGGCGAGAGCACGCCGGTTGGCCGGGCCTTCTCAGCTCCTCGGGCAGGACTCGAACCTGCAACCCTCCGGTTAACAGCCGGATGCTCTACCATTGAGCTACCGAGGATCGCTCTGGTGGAGTGTATCGGACGCATCCCGGATCGACTCAAGGGCGTCCTTGCCCGGTGACTTGCCGTTCCTACGTCACGTGTTCGATGTGGTGGACGTGGACGATCGGGCCGGATTCGTCGAGCGGCGACTCGTGGGCGACCTCGTCGGTGTGGATGGACCAGCCGGTTGACGTGAGTGATTCGAGGAACGTGATCGCGTCGGGGCGGCGCGGGTCGGCGATGATCGCCTCGCCGTCGTCTGCGATCAGCCGGGGCAGGAGTGCGGCAAGGGGCGCGGCGTTTCGCGGCTCGTAGAGCACGTCCGCGGCGACGACCAGGTCGAACGGCGCTCGATCGAGCAGCGCCTGAGGTGGCTTGCGCCAGTCCACCAACATCGTGGCGACCGGAAGACGGGCGCGCGCGGCGTTGATCGCGACGAACGTGAGCGACGTCTCGTACCAATCGGTCGCGAGCACTGTCGCACCACCGGCTGCGGCCACGAGCGACGGGATCCCGAGGCCGGCGCCCAACTCCACGACACGGAGTCCGTCGAGTGCGCGTTGTGAGAGCCGGTCGGCCAGGACGCGACCGCTCGGCCAGAGCTCCGCCCAGTACGGCAGGCGCTCGTCGACCGCGTACTCCGTCTCGCTGATCAGCTCATCCGCCGTCCGGGGCTTGACGATCGTGAACCGGAGGGGGCCCGCGACGACCGCCTCCTCGATCAGGTCGAACCCCGCGAGCGCGTCGTGGTTCATCGGCCGGCTTCGCCGATCGGCCCGAAGGTGGCTATCCTGTCGCGACCCGAACCACGAGGAGCACGATGAGCGAGGACGCGCAGGACGCAATAACGGAGGAGACCGAGGCAGACGCCGCCGCTCGGGAAATGGTCGCCGAAGGTGCCCCCGCCGAAGAACCTGTCGCAGACGAGGCGTCGGCGGCCGTCTCGGAGGATTCCTCGTCCGAGCCTGTGGCGGAGGAGGCTCCCGCTGAGGAGCCCACATCCGAGGAGCCAGTTGCCGAAGCCGCTCCGGCCGGCGAGCCCGTCGCGGAGGAAGCCCCGGCTGAGGAACCCGTCGCGGAGGACATGCCTGCGGCCGAGGAGGCCCCCGTCACGGTCAGCGAGGCGTTCGGTCCCGTTCGCGTCGCTCGCGTCTACGTCTGCGAGCGCGGGCACCGCACGACGACCCTGTGGGGCGAGCCGGCCATCTGTCAGGCCCAGCCGCTTCGAAGCGGGCCAACCTGCGGGTTTACGCTCTACCACATCACCGAGCTTCCGGAGCAGGTGCAGAAGGCGCTCAACCCGTTGAAGGCGTCGAAGAAGGCCTCGAAGAAGAAGTAATCAGGTCCCCTGGGCTTCGTCGATCATCCGTTCGAGTTCAGCGAACCCGTCGTCCCACACCGACGGGTCGCCCAGGTCGAGCCCGAGGAGCGCGAGGAGATCGGCCGGGGCGCCCGAGCCGCCGGCTGCGAGCAGGTCCAGGTACGGGCCGACGAAGGCATCGCCCTCGCGTCGGTACCGCGCGTACAGCGCGAGGCTGACGAGCAGCGCGAACGTGTACGAGTACGTGTAGAAGCGCGTGTGGATGAAGTGGGGAATGTACGACCATCCCAGCCGGTAGCCCTCCGGCAGGTCGACGGTATCGCCGTAGTACGCGACGTTGGCGGTGATCCAGGTCTCACCCAACCGATCGGCGGTGAGCGTAGCGCCCCCTGCGCGCAGGTCGTAGGCGGCCTGCTCGAAGCGGGTCAGCACGGCCTGGCGGAAGATCGTGGCGAACGCGCCCTCAACCCGTTCGCATGCGAGCAGATGCCGCGTGTCCGGGTCGCTCTCGTTTGCCAGGAGGTAGTCGTAGGTGATGTGCTCGGCGAACGTCGAGGCGACCTCGCACATCGCGATTCCCGCGCCCGCCGAAAGCGGTGTCTGACGCTCGTGGGCAAGCTGAAAATGCATACCGTGGCCGAACTCGTGCGCCATCGTCAGAACGTCGTTCATCTGGTCGGTCCAGTTCATCAGGACATACGGGTCGGCGTCCTGGGCGACCGGGGAGCAGAACGCACCGCCACGCTTGCCGTTGCGCACCTCGGCGTCGACGCGACGGTCGTCGATGAACGCTTGGGCCATCTCCGCCACGCGCGGTGAGAAGCCGCGAAACGATGCGGTCACGATCCCGACGGCCTCGTCGAACCGCACCGGCCGTCCCTCGCCCACGGGCGCGTATTGGTCGGCGAGAGCCAGCTTGTCGAGGCCCAGGATCGCTGCCTTGGCGGTGAACCACCGCTGCGCGAGCGGATAGTTGCGCGCGACGCCATCCAACATGCCGTCCACGATCGGCGCGGTGAGCTCGTTGCGCAGGTGCGTCTGGTGCATCGGCCCGCTGTAGTCGCGCAGCTTGTCCATAGCGAGCCGGTCACCCACGAGCGTGTCGTAGCAGTGGGCGAGCACGGGGCCGTGGGGCTCGAGCATCGCGTAGAGCGTCGTGAGCGCATCTTGGCGAACCTCGCGACGCGGATCGCGCATGTACGACAGCAGCCGATCGATGCCGTGCGGCTCCTCGCCCTCGCCGTTGTCGAACGGCGTCTCGAGCGTCGACGTGACCCGGGAGAACAGGGTGTGCCAGGCGCCGATCGCGGCCGGCGCCCGCTCGGAAAGCATGCGCTCCTCGGGCTCGCTCAGGGTGTGGGGGCCAAAGCGACGCATCGCAATCAGGTAATGGCGGTCGGCTGCGACCAAGGGGTCCCCGGTGAGATCCGCCGCGCGGTCCTCGGGCACTGCGATCCACTCGAGCTCGAAGAACCGCAGCGCGTTGCCGATCTCGACGAACGCGCGGTCGACCGCGCCCGACAGGTCGAGGTTCTCCTCGTCGGTGACGTCGACCGACTCGCGCAGGTTCGCGTACGAGCCGACCCGCGACAGGGCGTTGTCCAGCGACGCCAGCTCGGTAAGCAGTTGCGCCAGCCCGGACGCATCGATTGCGGCGATGGTGCCCCGATACGTCGATTCGAATGTCTTGCACCGGGCCAGGAGATCGGTCAGGTCGGCCCTGGCGGCGTCGGCGTCGGCAAAGAGCGGGGACAGGTCCCAGCGGATTCCCGCCGCTTGTGGTTCGGAAGCATCGATGGCCAAGGGAAAAATCCTAGCGGATTCGCTCGAGCAAGCGGTCGGCGGCCTCGCTCGCCAGACCCGGTGTGCCCGTGTCGCCGAGCGCGAACGGTCCGTCCGGCCGGTGGAAGTCCGACCCGCCCGACGGCACGAGCTTGAGCTGCCGGGCGATCGTCCCGTACGCATCACGCTGATCGGGCGTGTGCTCGGGGCGGTGCACCTCGATTCCGGAGAGACCTGCCGCCGAGAGCCGTTGTACGAACGACCTCAGATGCCGCGCGTTCAGCCCGAGCGATCCCGGGTGGGCCAGCACCGATGCCCCGCCCGAGGCGCCGACGAGCCTCACGGCCTCGACGGGGTCGAGACCCCGGGACGGCACGTGGGCGGGGCGGCCGTCCGCCAGCCACCGGTCAAAGGCCTGCGCGATGCTGTCCGCGTGGCCCGCCGCGACGAGCGCGGCGGCGACGTGGGGGCGCCCAAGTTGTCCGGCAGCGCGGGTGCGCACGTCATCCCAATTCAGCGGGACGCCCAGCTCGTCAAGACGCTCGACGATCCGGCGGATGCGAGCCTCGCGAAACGTGGTCAGGGCGACGAGCGTGTCGACGAGCTGCGGTGGAGCCGCCTCGCTGAAGTACCCGAGGAGATGCATTGAGCCATGCGGCACCTGCGCGGTCAGCTCCACGCCCGGGATCACCCGGACCCCGTGATGGGCTCCGGCGGCGAGCGCCTCTGCCAGTCCGCCCACCGTGTCGTGGTCGGTCACCGCCAACGTGTCCAACCCGACCGTCGCGGCATGCGCAACCAGCACGGCCGGGGCAAGTTCACCATCCGACGCCGTCGTATGGACGTGCAGATCGATCAACACGCGGGCAGGCGGTGCACGGCGGGAAGTTGGCGCACGCCGGTAGGGTACGTGTCAGCGATGACGCCGAACCACTTGCCCGAGAGAGCGACCCGCGTGTACTCAAGCGAGTCCGGACGGATCACCCGTGCGACACCCCCGCGGACGCCCGGCATGCCTCCCGGCGATGGGGTTGTGCGAGTCAGCCGCACCAAGTCGGGACGCGGAGGCAAGACCGTCACCCTCGTGACGGGACTGCCCTCCGGGTCGCTCGACGCGACGGCGCAGGAGCTCAAGCGACTGTGCGGGACGGGAGGGACCGCCAAGGGCGGCGTCGTCGAGATCCAAGGCGATCATCGCCAACGCATCGTGGCGCACCTCGCCGGCCGCTACCAAACCAAGCTCGCCGGGGGCTAGTCTCCCGGCGGACGCCCGTGTGATGAACGAAGGAGTGGACGTGTCGAATCTTGTTGCCCCGCAGATGGTCATCAACAGCCGGATGCTCTACTTCGGCTGGATCCCCGAGGATCCCGACGCGCTTGCGGCGCTGCTCCCGCCGCAGTTGCGTGCGATCGACAACAAACAACTCTTCATGAACCAGTACGTCGTGGATTCCGCAGAGCAGACGTCGGGCTTCGGCGCGTACTCCTTGACCTATGCGGGGCTCGATCTGGATCGAACGGCGCCCGATGGCGCCACGCCGAGCCGGTGGTGGACGCACTACTTCAACTCGTCTCCCGACATGCGCGACTACGTGAGCGCGCGTGGCGTGCCGGCGTCACCCGGCAAGACCACGATCGAGCTGTCCCAGGGGCAGGTGATCGCCACGACCTACTCGGGCGACACCCCCGTCATCCGCTCGACGGCCGCGGTCGGGATACCCGCCGTCACGGCAAGCGGTCAGCTCTCCTACATCACAGACGTCAAGGGCAGCCTTGTCGACGGGATCTATCCCTGGATCGCGACGCTTGTCGATCCGTGGCAGGTCACCAGCCTGGAGTTCCTCGACCCCGACAGCTCGGTGTACGCGCTGCGGCCCAAGTCCCCGCTCGAGGTCACCTGGGGCTTCTACTCGCCCAACGCGTCGTTCTGCTACCCGGGTGGCGAGATCCCACTGGCGGACCAATCGCTGACGATCTGAAGCCTCCGACCGAAGGCGCGCTCGAACACGGGTCCCTCCTGGCTGGCCGACCAGAGTGAGACCGACGGCTCCGTCTGGCCGAGCAGGGTGAGGGTGATCGAATTGGAGCGAGCATCCACCTGTACCGAGCGCACGAGGCGCGCCCGGTCGCGATCCAGTTGTTCGGCCAGACGCAGGCACGACGCAAGGCGCAGGAGACGCTCATCGTCCCCGTCCTGGAAGAGCGGCTGCAGCCAGTCGCCGTTGGGCGGCGCCTTGCGATGCGACCGGACGAGGAGCGCGATCAGGGCCAACTCGCGGTGGGAGAAGCCCGGCAACCCAGCGTTCAACACCAGGTAAAAACCGTGTTTGTGGTGGTCGTGATAGTCGACGACCACGCCGATGTCGTGCAGCATCGCGGCTGACCACAGCCATTCCCGCTCGATTTCGACGCCCGGATGGAGCCCCGCCCGTGCGGTTCCGTCGAAGATCTCGAGCGCGAGAAACGCGACGTGGTCGGTGTGCGGGCGGTCTGCGCTGTATCGCCCCGCGACGTTGATGACGCTTGCACGCCGCACGTCCGTGAAGAGGGGAGGGGCGGCGGCGCCGAGGAACCGCTCGTAGAACAGACCTTCGCGGAGACCCTGGGAGCACACCTGGATCGCGTCGGCGCCGGCCCGTTCCATCACGGTGTCGATGGTGACGGCCCCCGCCAGGATGATGTCGGCGCGATCGCCCTTGAGTCCCGAGATCCGGCTTCGTTGGGTGACAGGTCGGCGGATCAACTCTTCGGTCAGTTGCGCGAGCGTGTCGCGGCTGAGCGCGTAGCCGTGGATCTCAGCGAGCGGATACTCGGATGCCCGTTGGGCCATCGCCGCCAGCGTCCGGATCGTGCCGCCCGTGCCGACCAGCGCCCAATCGTCGGCGGCGAACCAGTTGGCGGTGTCGAGCGCGTCGAGGACGTGACGGCGAAGGGCCTTGACCTCGCTGCGTTTGGCACGGCCGGAGGGCAGGAACGCCTCCGTCATGCGCACGGCGCCGATCGGTGCGCTCATCGTCTGCTCCAATGCACGCCGAGTGATGCGACCCACCTGTGCGCTCCCGCCGCCGACGTCGACGAACAGGCCGTCCTCGACCGTCATGCTGTTGACGATGCCGAGGTAGCCGTAGTAGGCCTCCTCGCGGGTGGTCAGCACGCGGGCGGTCATGCCATCGGCGGCGAATGCGGCGAGGACGGCGGTCTGGTTTGTCGCGTCGCGGATGGCGCTCGTCGCCGCGACGATCACGTCGGTGACGCCCGCCGCGCGACAGAACGCCGCGTACGCGCGCACGGCCGCCGTCGCCCGGGCCATGGCATCCGGTTGGATCTCTCCGTCACGCATCCCCGCCGACAGGCGCACCGACTCGCGGATCTCATCGGTCAGCGCAAACGTGCTGCCGGCGCGGTAGCGGAATACCACCAGCCGGAAGCTGTTGGATCCCAGGTCGACGATTGCGACCCGGCGCTCGCCACCGTCGTCTGGTTCGGGCGCTACCCTAGACACCGTGACCCCGTCGCCATTGCAACCCCCGACCCTGGCCGAGGCGAGTGCCGCCCTGATGCCGATCGGGCCGATCGAGCTCGCGTGGCCTACGGTGTTCGACACGCCTGCCACCGTCGAGCGCGCCTGGGTGGACTTCGCTGCAAACCACCCTCAGGACGAGCGGGTCGCGCTCCGGCGCGCGCTGGCATTCGCGAGGGCCAGGCACGACGATCAACGTCGCCGCGGCTCCGAGACGCCGTACTGGATCCACCTGGTCCGTGTCGCGCTGGAGCTCGCCCGCTGGGGACATGACTCCCCGGTGTTGGGGCAGGCCGCGTTGCTGCACGACGTGGTTGAGGACACGCCCACGACGCTTGCGGAGGTCGTCGAGGGATTCGGCGCGCAGGTCGCGGACATCGTCGCGTGGCTGACCGCACCGCCCAGCGAGGAGCGGGAGGCCGTGACGGCCTACTACGCCCGCCTGAAGGCGGACGGCCCGCCCGATGCGCACGTCTTGAAGCTGGCCGATCGCACCGACAACCTGCGCAGCCTCCAGGCCCTCGTGATGCGCACGGGCGATCGTCACCGGCGCTGGGCAGGGCAGTACGTCGAGCAGACACAACGCCAGATCGTGCCTCTGACCGCTGCGGCGCCATCCATCGCGCGCGTCGCACTGTTCACGGCGATGGCGGATCTCGCGCCGCTCGTCGGCAACGCCTAGTGCTCGCACCGGCGTCCCACGCGATCCGGCCCTACGCCGGATGGTCGATCTCAACGAGGTAGGGGGGGTCGGGTGACGGTGCGACCGCAAGGCGCCCGTCCGCGAGTGCTGCCAGGGCGTCGCCGGCCAGCTCCTTGCGCCACCCGCTGCCGAGGGGATGTGAGACGCCGTCGCCGGTGAGCCTGGCACCGACGAACGATTCCACGTCGTCGCGTGTGGCGATGAGTGGGGCGGCGAGCCCGGCGGCGTCCGCTCGTACCGCGACGAGGAGTTGGCCGATCGACCCCAACACCGCCAGGCGCTGAGCGAGGTCGGGACGCACGGGACGCGGGAGGTCGATGTCCGGTGCGGCAACCCCCCGTGCGACGGCGTCGAGGAGCTCGTGCGCCTGCCGGTCGCGCATCTTCTCGTCCAGGCCGCGGACGCGGCCAAGCGCCTCGCGGTTGGTGGGCCTGCGTTTGGCGATGTCGAGGGCGAGGCGATCCTGCAGAAGCCATGCCGGCGGCCGGTCGCGGCGCAACGCCTCGCGCTCACGCCAGGCGGCGACCTCGCGCAGCACCGAACGTTCGCGTGATGAGAGCCGTCCGTGTCCTTTGACCTTGCGCCATGCCTCGCCCGGATCGGTGGTGAACCGGGCCCCCGGGCCGTATCGCAACCGGTGCTCCTCGCGCACCCACTCCCAGCGACCCAAATCGGTCGCGCGCTCCTCGAGCCGATCGCGTAACGCCGGCAGGTGGCGCACGTCGTCCGCCGCGTAGTCGAGTTGGGCGGCCGTCAACGGCCGTCGGGACCAGTCGCTATAGCTCTCGGCCTTCGCCAGGTGCAGGCCCAGCCCGCGGTCGAGAAGCGTGCCCAGGCTCTGACCTGCGCCGAGCCCCACAAAACCTGCGACAAGCTGGACGTCCACGATTCCCTTTGCGACTGCACCGAAATGAAGCGCCAGCAGGGTCAAATCGGCCGCTGGCGCGTGCATGACCGTCTCGATGGCCTCATCCTCGACGAGCCCCACGAGCGGCTCGAGGGGAGCCCCCGCGATCGGGTCGATCAGCGCGACGAAGTCCTCGGTCGCGACCTGCGCCAAACAGGCGATCGGCTTGTAGGTCCGCTCCCACAGGAACTCGAAGTCCAATGCGAACCGACCGGCGTCACGGCACCTGCGTACTGCGCTCTCGACGCCTGCGCGGTCGGTGATGAGGGGTTCCGTCGACATCGTCGCTACCCTACCCCGTCGTGCATGCGGTCGGACTCACAAAATCATTCGGCGCGCGAACGCTCTTTGAGGGCGTCGCGCTTCGCCTCGAACCCGGGGATCGCCTGGCGGTCGTCGGGCGAAACGGCGTGGGCAAGACGACGCTCTTGCGCTGTATCGCCGGTCAGATCGCACCCGATGCCGGCGAGGTCGTGCTGCCGCGCGGCGCCGTCGTGGCCCTGCACGATCAGCGGCCACCGCTGGGGCGCGACATCACGCTGGGCGACTACGTGGCCGAGGGGTTGGCGCAGGTCAGGGTGATCGAGGGCACGCTGCGTGAGCTGGAACAGCGCATGGGGGGTGGTGATCACGGCGCGGACGTGATGGGCGCCTACGACCGGGCCCAGAAGGAGCTGGAGCGCATCGGCGGCTATGAATGGGAATCGTGGCTCGAGCGGGTGCAGCGCGGGCTGGGGATCGAAGCGGATTGGGTGGACCGTCCCCTGGGGTCCTTCTCGGGGGGTGAGCTGACACGCGCCTCGCTCGCTCGCGCGCTGGTCTCGCGGCCCGACGTGCTGCTGCTCGATGAGCCGACAAACCACCTGGACCTGCAGTCGGTCGAATGGCTCGAGACGGCGCTGTCCGAGGTGGACGCGACGATCGTCCTTGTCTCACACGATCGATGGTTCCTGGAGTCGGTCACGACCAAGGTGCTCGATCTGGACGGCGAGAAGAGTCGGGTGTGGCCGATGGGGTACTCCGCGTTCCGGCGGGCCAAGGCCGAGGCCCTCGCCACGCAGGCGACGCTCGCAGCGGCCCAGGCCCGCGAGATCGCCCGCCTCGAGCGTTTCGTCGAGCGGTGGTCGGCGGGGACCAAGGCGCGACAGGCCCAGTCGCGCAAGAAGCAGCTCGACCGCATCGAGCGGGTCGCCCCGCCACCCACCAGGGAGCGCTCGCTTGCGTTCGGATTCCCCAAGACCGAGCGGTCGGGCCGGGTGGTCGTCGAAGCCGATGGCCTCGACGTCGGTGCGGGGGATGCGCTCTTGCTGCGCGATCTCGGGTTTGCGATCGAGCGCGGTCAGCGGGTCGCGGTGGTCGGACCCAACGGTGCGGGTAAGACGACGCTGGTCGAGACGCTCATTGGGATCCGCCGACCGACGGACGGCCGCGTCAGCCTGGGGCACAAGGTTGCGGTGGGGTACTTCTCCCAACACGTGCAGGAGCTTCGCCCGGAGCGCACGATCATCGAGACCGTCCTGGCCGGAACCGCGCTGACAAACACCCAGGCGCGTACCCTGCTGGGACGGTTCCTCTTTTCGGGGGAAGTGGCCGAGCGCAAGGTCGAGATGCTCTCCGGGGGTGAGCGACGGCGCCTGTCGTTGGTGCGGCTCATCGCGCATGGGGGCAACTTCCTGGTGCTCGACGAGCCGACGAACCACCTGGACATCGAAAGCCGTGAGGCGTTCGAGGAGGCGCTCGAGGCATACGACGGCACCGTGATCATGGTCTCGCACGACCGGGCCCTGATCGACCTCGTCGCGACGCATACCCTTGCGCTGGAAGGCGGGGGCATCGTCATCCGTCCAGGCGGCTACACGGACCTCGTGCGTCATCGCGAGCAGGCGCGATCCCAGCCGTCTGCGGCGCCGACGCCGAAGCGGCCTCCCGCGAAGCAGGTGCCACCCCAGACGCGCCCGCCACGCCGACGCCTGCGGGAGATCGAGAAGCTCGAAGTGCGGATCGCGGCGGTGGAGGACGAGTTGCGCGAGGTCGCTGCGCGGCTTGCCGATCCGGACGTGTTGGTCGACCGGGATGCGGTCGGTGCCGCAGGCGAGCGGCACGTCACGCTCGAGCGGGAGCTCGCCTGGCTGATGCACGCATGGGAAGAGGCGTCCGAGGCGGACTGAGCGGCGGCGACGCGACCGCGGTGCGCGATACGATCTCGCAAGATGGAGCTGTCACCGCCGAACCTCGACGCGCCGCCCGTCTGCTACCGGCATCGGGACCGCGAGACGCTCGTCTCATGCTCCAACTGCGAGCGGCCCATCTGCCCGTCCTGCATGGTGCAGGCGGCCGTCGGGGTGCGCTGTCCCGAGTGCGCCGGGCGGCCGACGGGCGCGGCGCGACTCAAGCCCCGTGCGGTCGCTCGGGGCACCGCACACGTCACGATTGCGCTGATCGCCATCAACATCGTCGTCTTCGGTCTGCAGATCGCAACCGACCCGGGCGGGGTCGGCAGTGGGCTCGGAGGAGAGGTCTCGCGCGGGGGAGCGCTGTTCGGGCCGGATGTCGCCGCGGGTGACTGGTGGCGGATCGTATCCTCTGCGTTCTTGCATGCCGGCGTGGTGCATCTGGGCTTCAACATGGTTGCGCTCTGGATCCTGGGGAGCCGGTTCGAGGCCTACATCGGTCCGCTTCGATTCGGCTTGATCTACGCGGCTTCCGTGCTGTGGGGCGCTGCCGGGGCGCTCCTCCTGAGCCCCAACGCGCTTACCGTGGGCGCATCGGGCGGCGTGTTCGGCCTGATGGCCGCGATCTTTGTCTTGGAGCGCCAGCGCGGCGTTACGATTCTGGGTGACGCCGGGCTGTTCCTGGGGATCAACCTGGTGATCACGTTTGCGCTGCCGGGCATTTCGATCGGTGGGCATCTGGGCGGGATTCTCGGTGGGGCGATGGCGGCGCTCGCGCTCTCCGGATTCGGCAAGCGACACATCGCGGCGCGACGCCTGCATGCAGGATCGCTCGCCGCCGTGCTCGCCGTCGTCGTGATCGGCGCTGTCGGAGCGCTTGCGATCGCAGAGCGCAGCTCGCAGACGACTCCGTTCGCCGTGCGTTCGCACTCTGCCCTGGTCGCGATGCACCCTCTGAGCATGGGCGACGTCGCGTCCGGTCGGAGCGCTTGGTGACGCGAGGTCGCGCGCACCTGCTCGTCATGATCGTGCTGGTCGCCTCAATGGCCCTTCCTGCGTTGGCGTCGGCGCACGCACGCTTGATCCACAGCGAACCCGCTGGCGAGCAAGTACTCCCGGATTCGCCACGAGCCGTGACGCTGAGCTTCAGCGAGCCCATCGAGGACGCCCTGGGCACGATCCGCGTGTTCGACGGGGCTGCGCGCCGGGTCGACGCCGGCGAGACGACGCGTGCCGGCTCGAGCGTCCTTACGACCGGCCTGAAAGGGACCCTGGCCCCGGGGACCTACACGGTCTCATGGCGCGTCGCCTCGGCTGACGGCCACCCGATCGACGGCGCGTTCGTGTTCCACGTCGGCGCGCCTGGGGACCGGCCCGAAGGGGTCGCCGGGCAGGTCGCGACAGGTCCATCGTCGGCAGTCGCCCGTGCAGCCGACGTCGGGAGATTTCTGAACCTGGCGCTGATCATCGCCCTGATCGGCGCCATTGCCGCCAACCTGCTGATCTTCGCGGGACGCGATCCCGAGGTCGAGCGGCGCCTGTGGTACGTGATCGCGGGACTGGGCTTCGGGCTCTCGATCGTCGCCGCGGCGACGATCGTGCTCCACGCCGCCGCGATCGCGGGAGCGGGCGTGGGCCAAGCGACCAACAGCACGGCGCTCTCCGCGGTGCTGGGGACCCGCTTCGGGCATGTCAGGCTGGCCCAGATCGTCCTGGCCGAGGTCATCGCGATCGCCGCGGTTTGGGCGCCTGCCGCCGGTTCGCTGTGGTTCAAGCGCGGGATCGGGGTGCTCGCCGCCGGCCTTGCGATCACACCGGGGCTGTCGGGCCACGCCGGAGCGCAGGGAGCTCTCGCGGTGGTGGCCGACGTGGGCCACGTCATCGCGGCGTCTGTCTGGGTCGGAGGACTTGCCGCGGTCATGCTGGGGTTGACGCTGGCGGGTGAACGGCGCCGCGAGCTGGCCAGAGTGGTACTTCCCCGCTTCTCGATGCTGGCCGTGTGGAGCGTCGCGGTTCTGCTGGTCGCCGGGACCATCGGTGGGTTGACCCACGTCGGTCAGGTCAGCGACCTGTGGAACACCACCTACGGCAAGCTGCTCGTCGCGAAGATCGCGATCGTGCTCGTGCTCATCGGGTTCGGCGTGGCCAACCGCCGCGTGGTCCGCCGTCTCACCGAGCGTGACCCGTCAGAAGGTCTCCTCACCAGACTGCAACGAACGGTGGTCGTCGAGTTCGCGTTGATGGCCGTTGCGATCGGCGTGACGTCGGTGCTGATCACCAAGCCGCCCGCGCGCGCCGTGGCCGCGGCGCGTCCGGTCGCGGTGTCGACAAGCGGTCAGATCGGCGATGTGGGCGTACGCCTCGTCGCCGACCCCGGTGTGACGGGACCGAACCTGCTCCACGTGTACCTGACCCGCGCGAACGCCCCACAGACGGTGGACGAGGTGACGGTCACAGCCCGCCCCAAGGTCGGGAGCGTCGGGCCATTCCGGTTGACGGCGACACAGGCAGAGCCCGGCCATTACGTGACGCCAGGGCTCCGGGTCCCGGTCGGAGGGCCCTGGACGTTCGAGGTCGCCGTCAGGCGCGGGGAGTTCGACCTCGACGCCGTGACGCTCGACGCCGTCCTCAGAACCGGGACCACATGAGGCGCGTTGGCTGCGTGCTGCTCGGTGCTGCCGCGCTGGTCGTGGCCGCAGCCACTTCAGGGCTCGCCCACGTCGGGGTGACGCCGGCACCCGACGGGACCGTCGCCGCGCGGGGCGAGATCGTCATCAGCGTCCCGAACGAATCGCAGCGCGCCGACACGACGAGCATCGCGGTCAAGCTGCCCGACAACGTCCTTGAGGTGCAGATCCCAACGGTCACCGGCTGGCGCAGCGTTGGTGCGAACGAGCCGCTGTCACCGCCGGTGCAGATCGGGGGCAAGGTCGTCGACACCCGGATCTCGACGGTCACCTGGAGCGGGGGCCGCATCCGCCCTGGGCGCAGAGGGGAGTTTCGCCTGCGCGTGCGGGTTCGCGCCGGATCGGCGCGTCGCGGCCTCGCGTTTCCCACCGTGCAGCGATACTCGGATGGAACGGTCGTCAGGTGGATCGGCCCCTCGGGGTCGCAGCATCCCGCAGGTGTGTTGCGGTCCGCGTTGCCGGTGGTTCGCGTCACACCGGCAGTGCCGCAGACCCCGACCCCGGCTCCGGCGGCCACCGCCACGACCGCCACAACGGCGGCGACGACGCCTGGGGGGTCGGTGGGCGACGACGACGCGGGATCGACGGGCCTGACGGTCGGGGTCATCGTGGCGGCGGCAGCCCTGCTCGGCGCAGGTGCGGTCGCGCTCACCCGGAGCCGCAAAAAGCACTAATAGCTCAACTCGTGGGCATGCTCGATGAGCGCCGCGACCAAGTCGATCGACGACTGGATGTCGTCCGGGTGGCACGCCTCGACGCTCGAATGGACATACCGCGTCGGGATCGAGACGCAACCTGCGATGGCGCCCTCGGCGGCGAGCTGCAGCGACTGCGTGTCCGTGCCGCCCTTGTTCGACACGTGGAACTGATACGGGATCCCCCGATCGTCGGCCAACCGGACGAGCAGGTCGACAAGTGCTGGCGAGCCGATGGCGCTCGCATCCAGCAGACGGATCGCGGTCCCGTGTCCGAGCCGGGTGGACGGTCCCCGTGTCGGCGTGCCGGGTCCGTCGTCAGCGGGGCACGTGTCGATCGCGAGAGCGATGTCGGGTCGCACGCGCGTCGCGGCGACTTTGGCACCGCGCAGGCCGACCTCTTCTTGCACCGTCGCGCTCGCGTGGACCTCGGCAGGGGAGGGTGATGCGACGCGCATGGCCTCGATCATCACGAAGAGTCCGACGCGATCGTCCAGGCTCTTGCCGGTCACGAGGTCACCGAGGTCCTCGAGCGTTCGTGTGCGGGTGACGACGTCGCCCTGACGCACCAGCTCGCGGACCCGCTCCGCCGGCAGCCCGGTGTCGATCGCGAGCTCCTCGATCTTGGGCGCCTTCTGCCGGGCCGCCTCGTCCAGCAGGTGCACCGGCGTCGTGCCGACGATGCCGGGCAGGTCCCCGCGTCCGTGGACCATGACGCGCTGGCCGACCAGCGTTCGTGCGTCCCAGCCGCCGAGCGGCACGAACCGCAGGTACCCGCGATCGTCGACGTCTGTCACCATCAGCCCGATCTCGTCCATGTGCGCGGCCAGCATGACCCGCGGCCCGCCGGACCCGTCGCGCACGCCGGTCAACCCCCCCAGGGGGTCGGCGACGATCCTGCTGCAGACCGACTCGAGCTCGGGTCGCACGAGCTCCCGCACACGCTCCTCGCGCCCCGATGGACCCGCGACCTCGCAGAGGGCGGCCAGGAGGCTGCGTCTCACGGGACGAGCACCAGTTTGCCGAAATGCTCGCCGGCCTCCTCGCGCCGGTGCGCGGCGGCGGCCTCTGCGAGCGAGCGGACGCTGTCCACGACCGGGGTCCAGCGCTGGGTGTCCACCGCTCTCAGGAGCCCTGCGAAATCTCGGGCGCTTCCCATCGTGGTGCCCAGAACCGACACCTGACCCATTGTCACCGGGCGCACCATCATCTCGACCTTGCCGCCCCCCGTGCCGCCGAACACCACGAGCCGTCCGCCCGGACGCAGGCAGTTGACGCTGTCGGCCCAGGTCGAGCCGACGCTGTCGACGACCACGTCCACGCCACCGCCGGATTGTCCCTTGACCTGCTCGACCCAATCATCGGACGTGTAGTTGACTCCCGCCGCCGCGCCCAGGTCGGCGGCGCGCGACAGTTTGTCGTCGGAGGAGGAGGTGACGATGACACGCGCACCGGCCGCACGGGCGATGTGCAGCGCGAACGTCGCGACCCCGCCGCCGATGCCGAGTACGAGCACCGTCTCGCCCGGGCGCAACCCGGCTCGGCTGATCAGCGCGCGCCATGCGGTAAGCCCGGCCAGCGGGAGCGCAGCGGCCTCCTCCCATGACAGGCGCTTGGGCTTTGGCATCACATTCTCGGCCGGGATGCGGATCAGCTCGGCGTAGGTGCCGTCGTCCGGGCCGCCCAGGATACGAAAGCCCGGTTGAGGGGCAGCCTCACCACCGCCCCATCCGAGGGACGGGAAGATGACGACTTCATCGCCCTCGGCGACACCGCTCACGCCGGAACCCAGCGTGCGGACGACGCCCGCGCCGTCCGAGCCCGGAATCACCGGGAGCGGCGACGGGGCGACGCCCTTGCGCACGAACACGTCACGCCGGTTGAGCGCCGCCGCGCGAAGCTCCACCACGACCTCGGCGGGGCCGGGGACGGGATCCGGCACGGACGTGAGCGTGAGCACCTCGGGTGGGCCGGTCTCGACGAGCTGAATCGCGTTCATGACCACTCCTGGGACGGTGACCGCCGGAGCGTACCCACGGGGCCGCGCCGATGCCCATAAAGCGAGGCCCGGCGGACGCGCAAACTCAGATCAAAGTCGCCTTGCGTTGACCAACCCAAGCCCCTCCCGTCATCCAGGGAGGCGGATCCCGCACCCGCGCGCGTCCGCATGGGCCCGCGGCGATCTCGTACCCGAGATCGTGGGTCAACGATACGGCCACGCACGACTTAAGACAACTAGACGAAGGTCGGGAATTTTGGCCCGGGCATCCTTGTCGCTCGGGTGGCCGCCACTGTCGAGGAAATGGTGGGAGCGGACGTTCGCGCTCGCTGCTGCGATGCGCAGTTCGCAACGATTGCGACCTGTCACCTCGAGGCCTCCCTTGATAGTGTCCTGCGATGCGCGTTGGTTCGACGCGGCCGGGGGTTTGAGTGGACGTACGGAAGTGAGAGATGTGAACGCTGTGTTCACGACTCGCCATCGCCGCAGGGCGATGCGAGTGGTCGTGTTCGCGGCCTTGGTTGCGATCCTCGCCTTTGCGCCTGGCGCGATGGCACTCGAGACGCTCGCCGATGCCGTGGCCGTCACGACCGACACCACCGCGGTCGATCCGGCACCTGGGCCTGTCGCGCCCGCTCCGGTCGTCGCAGAACCCGACGTCGCGCCATCCGCGGAACCTCCTCCGCCGCCACCACCGGATCCCGTGGCCATCGTTGAACCAGTCCCGGTTGCCGCGGTTCAGCCCGCGCCGGATCCGCCACCGTCTGCGGTCACCGAGCCGACGCCGGCTGCCCCGCAAGAGGTCATCCTCGTGGTTCAGGACGCTCCCGCTGTGGTTTTGGGTGCCGAGCCGGTCACCGGCACGCTGACCGGCTCGGACTCGGGACTTGTGGCGACGGTCGGCGATCAGCTCAACCCGGGCGCACTTGCCACACCTTTGATCGTCGGGACGTCCTCGCAGACGCCGCCGGCGGACCCCTCGAAGATCACGCCGCTCGTCGCTCCGATCGTGCAGACGCTCGGTTCTGGACTCTTGTCGCCGTATGTGCGTTCTGAGACCTTCGGAACGCAGTTTGCCGTTGGAGGGGCGGTGGTCAGCCATGTGGCCGCTGCACCGCTCCCACTGCCGGTGCATCCCCCTGCACAGGCGACGCGTGTGGCTGCAGAGTCGCCATTTGGTTTTGCTCTGCCGCATGGTGGGTGGACTGGACAGGGCGCCGGTGTCCTCGCGCTCTTGATGGGCTTTCTACCGCTCGGCCTGCCAGACGGTAAGTCGTCTTTGACGCAAGAGACCCAGACCGCCCTGATGCTGATGGGCGCGCTTCTGATCGTCCTTCCGTTTTTCGCCAGCCTCATCCGCGACCGTCGTCGCCGGGGCCCCCGGGGGTTTGCAACCCTCGCTCTCAGACCTGGGTAAGGCCGCTCCAGCCGGGCATCCGCCTGGCCCGGTCGTCGCGCATCTGCGCGCGGCGGCATGAGCACGTGCCTTCCACCCCGCACGGGAGTTGAGGATAATGAACATTTGTGAGATTCGCGTCGTCGGCCCGAGAGGTCGAGACGAATCCGCGCTTACGAGGACGCTGAATCGGCTCGGTCACGTCGTCACGGAGCTTCCCGCGGCGACACCGCTCCAGCGCCCCGACGAGGTCATCGTCGTGGATGCTCGTGACGCCTGCGCCACCGAGCTCGCCGAGATCGAGCGTGAGCTTCGTGAGCAGCCCGGCCCGATCGTCGTCATCTCAGACAACATGGGTTCAGGGTTCGGATCACTCGCCAACCAACTCGGACGATCCGTCGTGCTTGCAAGCAGCGGCAGCGAGATGGGCTACAAGCTCGCCCTGAAGCTCTGCGAGCTGATGATCGAGGACCGAGCGGCATTGGCGGTAGCATGATCTGGGCGGCCTCCCAACCGCAGTCGAGACCTGTCGCGTGTGGGGGTCCGCGACTGGTATCTCGTCCACGCTCCCAGACCGCCTGGGCATCATCAAGGTTGGGTAAAGAGTGTCAGGCGTCGCTCGGGCGCGTGGCCGCGAGCATCGGGAACGGATTGATGCGCTGACCAGCGCGTTCCCAGGCGAACGTCGTCACGCGCGTGCTGGTGCCAAGCATCTGGCCCGCGGTCACGACGGCGCCGTCACCGATGCCCCCTGCGTAGGAGGCAAGCCCGCTGTAGCCGATCCGGTCACCGTCGCCGGTGAGGATCCAAAACGCAAGACCGGTCGCCTGCTCGGCGGGGGTAGCCCCGTCGAGGGTGCCCCCGGCTGCGGCGACAACGCCCGTGCCCGGCTCGGCGGTGAGCGTCACCGCGCACAGGAACGGCTTGCCGAAGCACCCCGGCAGCCCTGGTTGGCTGAAGTTGTCCGTGTAGCGAATCGGCGACAAAGCGGGGATGAACGGGAACACGAAGCCGGTGCGCGTCGCCGCTGCACCCGTGATCGGATCGGCGCCGCGCTCCATGAGGGGCTCCGTCACGACCGGGGCCGCGCCGGCCCAGGCGACGATGCCCGGCGCAGCCACTCCGCCTGACGGGACCGGGGCTACGACGGGCGTGGGCTGGCAGTTCGTGACCGTCTGCGCGTCGAGGGTGATCGCAGCGTCGGGGTTGCCACCGAGTCGGGCATAGAGCGTGCCGACGCCGGCCGTCCAGTTGGCGTTGAGGTTCGCCGGGTCGTTGGCGGCGCCCACGGGGGCCCATTTGGAGCTGATGTCGCCCAGGGTTCGTCGCCCTTCACCCACGTAGTGGCGTGCGAGCAAGTCGGCGGCGAACGTGATGGCCTCGGCGTCGGTCGCAAACGTCCGGCCAGGTCCGATGCCGAAGGCGTTGTGAATGCCCTGCGCCGGGACGTAGGTCTGCAGGATCGTCTCATGGCCGGCGATCGCGACCAGGACCCGCGGATCGAGGCCGACGGCAGCGGCGGCGTTGACGAACGTGACGCCCTGACCCGCGAGGGGACTCCCTGCCAGCGAGAGCACCGCGTCGATCGCGGTGGCGTCCAGCGGCTGCACGCAGGCAAGCGCCTGCTTCGGGTCGCTCGCAACGCCCGTGCCGATACCCGCGGTGACCGCGAGACCGGCGACGACGGTAACCGCGAGCCTCGGTCGGAGTCGGTTCGCCATGATCTGCGAATCAGTGTAACGCAGGTTTCGGCGGATTCGCTGTGCACATACGGTGACGGTCCGGTTGGATCAGGGGTTACGGTCCAGACGTCGCAGGCCCCGAAGGGCGAATGTCCCGGTCAGGGCGAAGAGGACGCCGATGGCAAGCAGCGCCGGTCCGAGTCGGTTCCAGGTGATCCCGGAAAGCTGCGCCTGTCGGGAACCCTCCAGGATGAACGTGACCGGGTTCCCGTCCGCGAAGTGCGCCAGCCATCCGCGGAGCGCGCTGCGGGGCGTGTACGCGACGGACGTAAAGACCGACATGAACACGACGACCTGCATCAGCGGTGCTGCCTGCACGCTCTTGGTACGCAGCGCCACCCCGATGGCCCACAATGACGACGCGGCAGCAAACGCCGCCGCCAGCGCATACACCACGAGGGTGTCGCCCAGACCGGGGAAGCGCACGCCGCCGAGCATCGCGGCGCCATACACCACGGTCGTCGTAAAGAGGCTTCGTGCGACCGCCGCAAGCAATGGACCGGCGAGCAGGGCGACGCGGGGTGCAGGGCTCGCCTGCAGCCGGTCGAAGAAGCCGCCTTCCAGATCCCGCGCGAGCGTCATGCCCGAATTGACCCCTGCAAAGCCCGCGCCCATCGTCGCAGCCATCGGAAGGGTGAACGCCAGATAGCTCGAACCCGCGAACGCGGGCAGCGCACCGATACCGCGAAACGCGCCGGCCGTCGCCACCAGGATGAACAACGGCATGACGAGCGACGGGATGAACACCGACGGAACGCGCCGCACCAACAGCAGGTTGCGCCCGGCCAGGCCGAGGCTGATCGCAAGGCCGCTCATCAGGCGCCCTGCGTGGCCAGCCGACGGCGGTAGGCGATGGCCGAGGAGCCGACCGACAGGGCCGCGAAACCCAGCGCCAGCGCCAGCCCGATGAGCGTCGCTCCAGCGTCGCCGTCGCCGATGATCTGCGCACGCATGCCCTCGACGATGTACGAGATCGGGTTGGCGTCGGCGACGGCCTTGTACCAGCCGGTCATTGTCTGACGGGGAAAGAACGCCGAAGAGAAGAAGAGCAACACGAAGAACAGCGGGAAGGTGCCCTGGACCGCCTCGGCCGAGCCGGTGCGAAGCGCCAGGATGACCCCGAGCCCTCCGATCGCCGCGGCGAGCAGGCCGGCGTACAGAACGACAACGAGGAGCCCGCTGACGCCGCCATCAAGTCGAACCCCGAACGCGACCGCGATCCCCAGAAACATGAGGCTCAGCGCGATGCCTTGAACGACGCTGGCTCCGAGCCTGCCGGTCAGGATCGCCCACCGCGAGACGGGTGAGGCGACCAATCGGTCGAAGAACCCGGACTCCATGTCGGCGGCGAACGCCGCGCCTGCTCCTGTGCCGGCGATCAACACCCCCTGCAGGATCGATCCGGCCACCGCGAAGTCGAGGAACCCGCGGACCGGCGGGAACCCGGGAACCCGCCCGGGGGCGTCGCTGAAGGAACCGGTGAAGATCGAAAGCAGCGCCAGCGGGAAGAAGAGCGACGGAAACCATGCCTGCGGGATGCGCAGCGTTGTCGTCACCGATCGCCGCGCGAGGGCGCCCGTTTGGCGGAGCGTCAGGATCACACCGGTTCGTCGGTCTCGTCGTCGGCGTGGAGCGAGCGACCGGTCTTGGCAAGGAACACGTCGTCGAGCGACGGTTCCGCCAGGTCGAGCTTGGCGACGCCGACACCGGCCTCGTCCAGCGCCCGCACGGCCGGCGCGAGCCCCGCGGCCCCATCCGGCATGCGGATGGCGACGGTGCGAGGAGAGCCGGGCAGGACTGTGCCGAGCCGTGCGAGGGCCGACTCCGCCGACGCGCGCTGATCGGGGTCGGCCAGCGTCACGGTCAGAGCGGGTTCCCCGACGGATGCCTTGAGCTCGGCCGGCGTCCCCTGGGCGACGATGCGACCCAGGTCGATGATCGCGATCCGGCCTGCCAGCTGGTCGGCCTCCTCCAGGTACTGCGTCGTCAGGAACACGGTCGTGCCGAGCTCACGGTTGAGGCGTCGCACCTCGTCCCAGACGGTCAGACGCGAATGCGGATCGAGACCCGTGGTCGGCTCGTCGAGGAACAGGACAACCGGCTGGTGTACGAGCGACAGCGCGAGATCCAGCCGTCGGCGCATTCCTCCGGAGTACGTTCCGACACGCCGGTCGGCTGCGTCGGTCAGCTCCACCTGCTCGAGCAGGGCCTGGGCACGACGGCGCCCATCGTGGCGCGAGATGCCGTGGAGGACGGCCTGCAGGTGAAGGAGCTCCCGCCCGGTCATGAACGGGTCGATCGCGGCATCCTGCAGCGCGACGCCGATGCGTCGGCGTACCGCGGGGGCGTCACGCACCACGTCGTGGCCTGCTACCCGCGCCGTCCCGCCCGTCGGTCGAAGGAGCGTGGTCAGGATACGCACGATGGTGCTCTTGCCCGCGCCATTGGGTCCGAGGAAGCCGAAAATCTCGCCCGCGGACACCTGTAGGTCGACTCCGACCACGGCACGAATACCTCCTTTGAACTCGCGTTCGAGGCCCGTTGCCTCGACGGCGTGCATCACGCAGGCTCCCTCCGCTACGTCTCGACGGCGGTGAGGTTCGCACACCCGTTGCGCCCCTGCCCTTTCTGCATGCGGGAAGTCCTGTCAGAATCGCGGGATGGGAGGTGCCACAAAATTCCGCGAGGCGGCCAAGCGCCTGACGCAACTCGAGCAGGAGCTACTGGAGGCTGCCCGCAAACACGATCTGGCCGCCGACGGCAACGAGCGGTCCGACGGGCATCACCACCCGGCCGAGGCGGCGAGCGACGCCGAGATGCGCGAGCACGATCTTCGGCTGCAAGGGCGGCTTCGAGAGCGGATCGATCAGATCGAGCGTGCGCGCGCTGCGATCGCCGACGGCACCTACGGCAGATGCATCACGTGTGACGGGTCCATTTCCGAGGGACGCCTCAAGGCGATGCCCGACGCGGAGCGCTGCGTCCCGTGTCAGACCAAGTTCGACCGGTTCCGGTAGCGGCCGTCCTACGTCACTGTTCGGCGTGTGGGGCGTTGATCGGCGCAGTCGCGCCGGTCGTGTGTCGCGCATGTGGATCTGAGCACTGGCGCAACGCCAAGCCGTGCGCCGGTGGCCTCGTCACGCGTGACGGCAAGCTGCTGCTGGTGCGCCGGGCAATCGATCCGTGGCTCGGGTGTTGGGACATCCCCGGCGGCTTCTGCGAGGCGGACGAGCATCCGCAGCAGACCGTCATAAGGGAGGTCCGCGAGGAGGTCAACCTCACTGTCGCCGTCACCGGGTTCCTCGGCATCTGGATGGACACGTACGGGCCGGGGAGCGGGCGGTCATCCGCGGATACGACCCTGAACTGCTACTACCATGTGGCGCCAGTCGACGATGCAGAACCGGAGGTCGACCCGAACGAGTCGACCGAAGCTGCGTGGTTCGCGCCGGACGAGCTACCAGGCGAGCTGGCGTTCCCAGACCACGCAGGTCACGTGCTCGGGGCGTGGCGCGCCGCGGTTGAGTCGGAGAGGGCGCGGACCGGCGATGGAACGACCTCCGGCTGAGTCAGGAATGTCGGGCGTGACCGCCCGCCCGCGGCGTGTCAAAATGGAACCCGCTCCCGGGATGTTCCATCCCTCTGCGCGTCCCATGTCCCCATCAAGTCCTCGTGCGACACGATCTGCGGACGGGCGGCCAACCACGCGACCGCGACACCGCAGGTCCACACCGTGCCCGCGACTGTCACGTGGGCCAGCACGACCCCCCATGGCAGTCGGTGGCGGTACTGGTATTCCCCCAACCCGATCTGCAAGGCAAGCAATGGGAGGAACAGCGCGGCCAGGCGCATCGTCAACGGATCGTGCGGCCGGCGCCGCACGAGCCAGACGCCGAGCGCGACGGCCAGCAGGCAGAACGCGATCACGACGCGTACATGGATCGCGGCGGCGTCGGCGAGGTTGCCCAGCCGGCGGATGACCGTGGGATCACCCGAATGTGGTCCGGCGGCCGTGACCAAGACGCCGGTCACGATGACCCCGGCCAGGGCGGTTGTGGCGCAGGCGGCCAGCGTGGCACGCCCGCGGTCTGTGCCGCGACGACGACCCTGGGCATGGTCTCGGGCCGCCAGGGCAAGCAACGTGCCGCCGCCCAGAGCCACGATCGACAGCAGGAAATGGCTCGAGACGAGCATTGGATGCAGGTCGAACACGACCGTCAGTCCTCCGAGCGGCCCCTGGAGCAAACCCGCGACGGCCGGTACCGCGGCCCACCGGCGCAGCCTGCGGGGTGCGCCGGGCATCCGAATGGCCGCGATCCATGCGGCGACGGCGACCAACACCACGATCCCCGAAAGGATCCGGTTGGAGTACTCGATCCACGCGTGACCCGACAACGGCGGGATGACCTCGCCGTGGCAGCCCGGCCAATCGGGGCACCCAAGGCCCGAGTCGGTCAGCCGCACGAGCGCGCCGCTTGGGATGATCAGGACGAGACCCGCCAGCGACACGAGCGCCATTCGCAGGTACGTCCGCGGACTCGGACGCAACCGCCCGGGAGATGCGCCATGCGGTCCCATGACGGCATCCTAGAACGGCGCCGGCGCGAGCCATGGCGAGTCGGGCGGCCAAACGTCCCGACTGATGTGATGCGGGGCTTCGGGGGTCGTGGGCGAGCCCACCGCGCAACGACCGGTGTCAGTTGCGCGGGCGTTGCAAACGCCCACCCCGCTGGGGGAAAAACGGAGCTTTCGCCGCGAAGTCTTCGCGGCGCTCAGCTCCGTTTCTGCCTCAGACACCAGGTGCTGCGCGAAAAGGGGAGCACCCGCGGTCTCACCTGCGGGTCAGTCGATACGATCCCTTCGACGTCCCGACCAAGGAGGCCCAGATGCCGACTGAGCTGATCCACACGATGATCCGTGTGCTCGACGAGGAGCGCTCGCTCGCGTTCTACACCGCCCTGGGCTTCGAGGAGCGTGGCCGCCAGCGTGTCGGGGGCGACACCGCCACGGTGATCTTCCTAGCACTGCCTGGTGACGGCGCGCGGCTCGAGCTGACGCTCAACGACGGACGGACGGATCCCTACGAGGTGGGGGCGGGCTACGGCCACATCGCCATTGTCTCCGACGGGGGCGTCGACGCAGAGATCGCTCGCCTGGCGCCCCTTGGTGTCGCGCCGGAGAAGCCTCCGTACGCCCCGTACCCCGGCGGACCCCAGATCTGCTTCTTCCGCGACCCCGACGGCTACCGCATCGAGATGCTCGATCGCAACCCCGAGAACGAGCTGTAGCGACCGGCGCAGCTCGTGTACGGAAGGGTGGCTTCGCGACCCGGCATCCCTGATGAACAAAGGGTTCTCCGCGAAACTGACACTGTTACCGAACCTCAATCGTTGCCCAGGGGCCCGGCGGGCGTCATGCACGGCCGTTTCACCAGCCGCCACTGGGCACATCCCGGCACGACACGGCATCAGGTCGCTCGGCGGGACTCGCGTCCGTGGCCGTGGCAGCGCTCGCAGAGGACCGGAAGAAAGCCGAACGGTGAGGGCTCGAGGATGCTTCGCTGACCCCAACACCAGTTGCATATCACGCGAATGACAGCGAAATCATCGGTAAGCGAGTCCTGTGCGGCCGGCCAGTCATCCTGGTGTGAGCGTTCCATCCGGGTCACCTCCTGCTCAGCCGCAAGCCGAGATGCGAGGACCTGGTGGGGCATTGTTGGCCTGCCCAGGTACCGTGGTGAGTGCGGCACCGTGTTCAGTTGACGGCTACGCTTGCACCGCATCACCAGGGGGCGAATAGCCCGGGGGCCCGAACGTCGGGACCTCGTTTGGCCCCGATGCTCGACGCTCGTCCCTCGGGCGAGAAACCGGAGCCGGCGGTTTCGCCGAACGTCGAAGGATGGGCCCCGTGACGCTCCCATCCTGTTCAGCGTCACGATCGACGTTCCCAGGGGATATCGCCCGCAGGGGCTTGTCCTCGAGCTGTTCGAGGACTTCGCGCCCGTCGAGGATCCGGACGTATCGAACACCCAGGCGAGACTGCCCGCCGGGACGGGCAGCCCGAAACGCGAAGGGCGCGTAGAGGATGAGTGCTAGGGGATGATCACCCCACGGCCCTGGAGCTGGCCGTGATGCAGATCGTGGATGGCGGTGTTGATGTCATCCAGCTTGTACTCCGCCGCGTGGAGGTTCACGCGGCCCTGGCCGGCCATCGTCATGAGCTCGACAAGCTCGTTGTAGTTCCCGACAAGGCTGCCGACGACCGCGATCTCGCTGAAGATCATGTCGATCGCAGGGACCTCGATCATGCCGCCGTACCCGACGATCCAGTAGGTGCCGCCCTTCTTCAGCATCCCGACCGACTCCTGGATCGCCGTGCCCTCGCCGACGAAGTCGATGACGGCCTCGACGCCTTGCCCGTCCGTGAGCTCCAGCACCTGCTCGACCGCGTCACCGTTCGAGCCGTTGACCAGGTAGTGGGCGCCCCAACCGCTGGCCAGCTCCAACGCGGCCGGGTTGCGGTCGACGGCGATGATCTCCGTCGCGCACAGCTCCTTCAGGACCTGCACCGCGATGTGGCCGAGCCCGCCGACGCCGATGATGGCCGTCCTCGTGCCTGGATACAGGTGCTTGGCTGCCCGCTTGGCGGCGCGGTAGGCGGTGATTCCGGCATCGGCGTACGGCGCGATCGCCTTGGGCTCGAGGCCCTCGGGAAGCTTGATCACGGCCCGCTCACCGGTGCGCAGGTACTCCGCAAACCCACCGTTCTGCGTGATGCCGGGGAACTGCAGGTCGATGCAATGCATGTCCTCGCCCGCCCGGCACGCCCGGCACAACCCACATGTGATGACCGGGTGGACGATCACCGCATCGCCCGGCTTGATCGACTTGACGCCCGGGCCGACGTCCTCGACCCAGCCGGCGTTCTCGTGCCCCAGGATGTAGGGCAGCTCGACCTCGACCTTCTCCTTCCAGACCCCCTCGATGATGTGCAGGTCCGTGCGGCACAAGCCTGCGCCGCCGATGCGCACGATGACGTCGTTTGGC
>CAYMSM010000058.1:0-57840 GCA_964393105.1 uncultured Bifidobacteriaceae bacterium | reverse complement strand
TGGGCGCGGTCGCCCACGCCATAAGTCCCGCTGGAAGTCTCCCCGGAACGACGGACGCGACCTGTTCCTCGGGCAGATCCACCTTGTAGTCGGTCAGCAACACGCCAACGAAGAGCTCCCCCGCGACCTTGGTCAGGTTGGCCTGCAGGCGCGGGAGGCCCGGGATCTCCGCATCCAGGTCGAAGGAGGCGTCGTCGCCGTTGACGGGGCCTTGGCCGGAGATCGTCACGGGGTCGCTAAGTGCCTGCTCCGCGAGCTTCGGCAGCGTGCCCGGGGCGACATCGGCTGCGATCGTCGCGTCGGCGGCGAGGCGAAATGCGGTCAGGTCGGCGGCGGCTGCAGTGCTCTGGCTCAGGATCTCGTCGGGGGTCAGCCCCGCGACCCGGTCCGTCGTCTCGTTGCCCCCGCAGCCAGCGGCAAGCGTCAGCACGGCGCTGAGCGCAACCGCGAGACCCCTGACCAGGTGGTTCACACCCGCGGTATAGCATCTCGGCGTGCCGGACGCTCTTACGCTCACCCCGATCGGGGTCGGTGCTGCGTACGCCCGCCCCGGCGAGGCCCAAAGCGCGTACCTGGTCGAGGCGGGTGACACACGGGTTTGCCTGGACCTCGGCGCAGGTGCGCTCAACCGGCTGCAGACGTCCGTCGCGCCCGAACGGCTCTCGGCGATCGTGATCTCCCATCTGCACCCCGATCACTGCGTGGACCTGTTGAGCCTGCGGGTCTACATGGCGTGGGGGCCGGGACGTGGGAGTCGCATCCGCGTGCTGGGACCGGCTGGGCTGCGCGACGTGCTCGTTGGCTTCTGCGGTGAGACGGGCTGGGATGCGTTCACATTCGAGTCCCTGGACGAGCCCGACGGCGCGACACGGATCGGCGACGCTCGCCTGACGTGGGCGGAGGTGCCCCATACCAAGCCGACGTTCGCGCTTCGCATCGACGCGGCGACCGGCTCCGTCACCTACGGGGCGGATTGCGCGCCCAACGACGCGCTCATGGCATTGGCGGCGCAGACCGATGTGCTGCTGGCCGAATGCGCGCTGGGCGTCGCGCCGACGGGGCACGATGCCATCCACATGTCGGCGACCGACGCCGGAACGCTCGCCCGACGAGCGGGCGCGCGGCGGTTGCTCCTGACCCACTGCTACCCCGAGCATGACCGCGACCGCGTGCTCGCCGCCGCCGGCGATGCGTTCGGCGGGCCGGTCTCGTGGGCAGTGCAAGACGAGCGGGTCGTCGTGTGAACCGGCTCAGGAATCTTGTCGCCCGGATGACGCCGCGTACGCGCGCGGCGGTGATGAGCCTGCTCTTGCCCGGCCTCGGCCAGATCTACCTGGGGCGTGGCCGTCGTGCCCTCATCTGGTTCGCGGGCCTGGTCGCCCTCTATCTGATCGCGGGGTCAAACAACGCCGACGCGTGGATCGCCCCGGCCCTGACCTTGACCCTCGGCGTGGCCTCGGCTGCCGACGCGCTTGTGGTCGGCCGAACCTCGGGCCCCGGATCATGACTGCGACCGACCCCGATCACGTGCGTACAATCGGCCGATGACCGAAGCCGGGGACGATGAAACGACGACACCCGCGACAAGCGACCGTGCGCCGGGAAAGCTCTCCGACCGCGACGTGCAGTCGCTGTGGCGGCGCTGCAAGGAGTACGGCGACCAGCCTGCGCGTGACCAGCTGATCCTCAACTACGCACCGCTCGTCAAGTACGTAGCAGGGCGAATGAGCGCCGCGCTGCCCTCCCACGTCGACGAGGCAGACCTGATCTCATATGGCCTGTTGGGGCTGATCAACGCGGTCGAGCGATTCGATCCCAAGCGCCGGATCAAGTTCGAGACGTATGCCGTCACCCGGATCAAGGGCGCGATCATCGACGAGCTTCGCGCGCTCGACTGGGTGCCGCGGTCCGTTCGCGCCAGAGCGCGCGAGATCGAGCGGACGTCTGCCGAGCTCGAGCACAAGCTCCACCGGGCGCCGACCGACGGCGAGATGGCCGAGGCGCTCGGGGTCACGCCCCACGAGTTCCAGGACAGCATCACCCAGATCGCGAACTCGTCGCTCGTCGCGCTGGACGAGATGTGGTCCGGTTCGGGGAGCGGTGAGTCGCTCGCGTTGATCGACACCATCGGCGACGGCGACTTGAGCAACCCGGCGACGATGGTCGGGGAGATGGAGACCCGCATCACGTTGGCCGACGCCATCTCGGGCCTGCCCGAGCGCGAGAAGATCGTCGTCAGCCTCTACTACTACGAAGGCCTGACGCTCCGCGAGATCGGCGAGGTGCTCGGCGTCACCGAGAGCCGTGTGAGCCAGCTGCACACCAAAGCGGTCCTGCGCCTGCGCGGACGTCTCTCAGACGACACCGACTGAATGCCGCAGTCCGGTGGGGCTTGCCCTTCCGGCGTCCACGCGCGTCGTGCTGGAACGGTCAACTGGCCACCACGGATCGGTCGATTGACCCGCGTTTTCGATGAGGTGGCCCGAGAGCGCTTCGCTGCGACGCCGGGTATGCCTCGGTAATATCCGCGCCCTGGAACCCTCGTAACGAAAGGCACGACATGGCCTACCAGGACCCCTTCAAGATCCGGAATGTCGCGGTGCTCGGACATCGCGGAACCGGGAAGACGAGCCTGGTCGAGGCGTTGCTGTTTACGGCGGGCGCGACGAACCGTCTGGGCAATGTCGCCGATGGGTCCACGGTAAGCGACTTCGACGACGAGGAACAGCGTCGCGGGATGAGCATCTCGGCGACGCTCTGCCACCTGGAGTGGCGCGGGACCGAGATCAACCTGATCGACGCGCCCGGCGAATCGTCGTTTCTGGCCGACTCACTCACCGCGATTCGCGCGAGCGATTGTGCGCTGATGATCGTCAACGGACAGACCGGCGTCGAGGTCTCGACGGAGCGCTTGTGGGAGCGCTGCGAGGAGGCAGGGCTCGCGCGGGCCGTTGTCGTCAACATGCTGGATCGGGAGCGCGCCGACTTCGAGACGTCGCTGGATGCGTTGCGCGAGATGTCGCCGGGCTGCGTTGCGGTCGAGATCCCGATCGGCTCCGAGGCCGGGTTCACCGGCATCATCGACCTCGTCTCGATGCACGCCCACACCTACGCGGGAAGCCCCAAGGGCACGGTCGGGGAGATTCCCGCCGAGTACGTCGATGCGGCACAGGCCGCACGAGAAAAGCTCATCGACGTCGTGGCCGAGGCGGATGACGAGCTGATCGAGAAGTACCTGGGCGGCGAGGAGATCACGACCCAGGAGCTGCTTGCGGGCATCCACAAGGGCATCCTGGAGCGTCGGATCTTCCCCGTCGTATGCGCCGCGAGCGGCAAGGACGGCCTGGGCGCCGACCAGCTCCTCGACCTGATCGTCGACGAGCTGCCCGCACCACCCGAGCTCGGTGCCTGGACCGGCGTCGACGCGACGACGGGGGAGGAGACCCCGATCGAGCTGCATGAGGACGGGCCCGCGGTCGTGTACTGCTTCAAGACACTCGCCGACCAGTTCAGCGGCAAGATCAACCTACTGCGGGTCATCTCGGGCGTGCTGACCTCGGACACACAGGTCATCGACACCCGAACCGGGGCAAAGGAGCGCATCGGGCAGTTGATGCGCCTGCAGGGCAAGGACCACGATTCGGTGGCCGAGTTGGGGCCCGGCGATATTGGCGCCGTGGCCAAACTCAAAGACGTCACCACCGGCGACGTGTTGACGACCGGCACGGCGACGGTGGTGCTCCGCCCCGTGGAGTTCCCGCCGGCCGTGATGAGCTTCGCCGTGACCCCCAAGAACCAGGGCGAGGAGGACAAGGTCGCCCAGGCCCTTCGACGCTTGCAGGAGGAGGACCCGTCGCTCGACGTCCACCGCGACGAGCAGACCGCCGACCTGATCGTGGGAGGGCTTTCGCAGATGCACGTCGAGTCGGTGCTCGAGCGGATGAAGCGGCGGTTCGGGGTCGAGGTCGACCTGCACACGCCGCACGTCCCGTACCGCGAGACGATCACCCGTGAGGCCGCCGCCGAGGGCAAACACAAGAAGCAGAGCGGCGGGCGCGGACAGTACGGCGACTGCTGGATCAGGGTCGAGCCGCTGCCGCGTGGGGGCGGGTTCGAGTTCGTCGACAAGATCGTCGGCGGCGCCATCCCGCGGCAGTTCATCCCGGCCGTCGAGAAGGGTGTAGCCGAGTCGATGGGGCGGGGCGCGATCGGCGGGTTCCCGGTGGTCGACGTCCGCGTGACCCTGTATGACGGCAAATACCATACGGTCGACTCGTCGGAGATGGCCTTCAAGATCGCCGGCTCGCTCGGCATGCGGGCGGCGCTCGAGAAGGCCGGTCCGGTACTGCTCGAGCCGATCATGAGCGTCGAGGTGACAGTGCCCGAGGATGCCGTCGGTGATGTCATGGGCGACCTCAACTCACGAAGGGGTCGGCCGATGGGAATGGACGCCAAGGGCCACAGCCAGGTCGTCAAGGCCGAGGTCCCCATGGCCGAGATGCTCACGTATGCGCCGGACCTGCGCGCCATGACCGGCGGGCGCGGCGACTACACGATGGACTTCCTGCGCTACGAGGAGGTGCCGTCGCACCTGACCGAGAAGGCGGTGGCGGCGAATGAGGCCGCGTAGATTCCGGTCGGCTGTTGCGCACAGAGGGGTGACTTGAAATGACGATGCTCAGGGTGTCGTGGGGCCGGGGTTTGTGGACCTGAATGCTTGTCGCTGAACTCCTGGCCGCGGTCGAGCGGATCGCACCGCCTGCGCTCGCCGAGGACTGGGACAACGTGGGGCTGCTCGTCGGGCGCCACAACCAGCCGGTGCGCCGGGTGCTCGTGGCATTGGAGCTTCGCGACGAGGTGCTGGGTGAGGCGGCCGAGCTCGGCTGCCAGGCGGTGCTGACCCACCACCCGACGATCTTCCCGTCGTTGTCGGCGGTGACCGACGACGCGACCGCAGCCGAACTCGTGCTCCAGGCCGCCGAGGCGCGGGTCGCGGTCATCGCGGCGCACACCAACCTGGATGCGGCCGCCGGCGGGCTCAACGACATCATGGCGGGCCTCCTCGGAATCGGAGCGACGGCGCCGCTTCGACCTTCGCCTTCCGATCCGTCGGTCGGGCTCGGCCGGATCGGGCAGGCGCCCGCGCGCACCACGCTCGAGAAGCTCGTCAACAGGGCGGGTCAGGCCTTTGACGCCCCGCGCCGATACGTCGGCGACCCGAGCGCCAAGGTCCGCACGATCGCATGCTGCACCGGCTCGGGCGCGTCGCTGATCCCCGACGCCCTCGCCTCGGGCGCCGACGTCTACGTCACCAGCGACCTCAAGTACCACGACGCGGACCGCGCGCTGGGACTCGCACTCATCTCACTGCCCCACGCGCGGGTGGAGCGCGTCGCGATGAAGGCGTGGGCCAAGATCCTCGAGCGCATCCTCGCCCCGGAGGACGTGGAGGTGCGCTTCGCGGTCACCGACACCGACCCCTGGCAACACGGCTAGCAGTCCGGGCCCGCCTTGTGCAGCTCGTGAACCGCGCGCGCTGGTTCGCTATGATCTCACGACTTCGCGGATGTAGCTCAGTTGGCTAGAGCGTCTGCTTGCCATGCAGAAGGTCGAGGGTTCGAGTCCCTTCATCCGCTCTCCCGGCCTGCGTTGACCGGGCGCCCCTCCCTCGGCGACGTGGCGAAGTTGGCTAACGCGGCGGTCTGCAAAACCGTTATTCACCGGTTCGAGTCCGGTCGTCGCCTTCGGCTCTATCAGCCGAGATCCCGCATGGTGGAAGGGATCTCGGCAGTCGGCGGGCACTAGAGCGTGATTACATGCCGTCGTAGCGGGACCCGCTGACGACCGGAAAGGACCCCGAAACACCGGGAGGCCTGGCCGAGGCCTGGCCACCAGCGGTCGGGAGCTGGTGCCCCCGAGGCACGATGCGAGAGACGCCACGATGGGGCAGACTGTGGCGTATGGCGTTCTTCATGGACCGACACGACTTTTCGGGCGTGAGCGCCGAGGACATCGCCGCCGCGCACGTCCAGGATCTCGGGCTTCAGGACCGCTACGGGGTGCGCTACATGTCGTACTGGTTCGACTACCAGCGCCAGGCGGCGTTCTGTCTGATCGAGGCGCCGAACGCCGAGGCAGCCCTGGCAGTCCATCGCGACGGCCACGGCCACATCGCCAATGAAATCATCCCGGTCGATCCCGAGGCGGCCCAGGGATTCCTCGGCCTCCTCGACGACCCGACCGCGACCGGGCGCGCTTCCGAGAGCGCCTTTCGAAGCATCCTGTTCACCGATCTCGAAGGCT
Organism: uncultured Bifidobacteriaceae bacterium; assembly: GCA_964393105.1. Lineage (GTDB taxonomy): Bacteria > Actinomycetota > Thermoleophilia > Miltoncostaeales > Miltoncostaeaceae > CALMEC01. The sequence continues at coordinate 51,537 of CAYMSM010000058.1, read as the reverse complement.
CGACCGACATGACCCAGCGCCTCGGCGACGAGGGAGCGATGCGGCTGCTGCGGATGCACGACGTGATCATCCGCGAAGCTCTCTCGGCCCACCGCGGGCGCGAGGTCAAGCACACCGGCGACGGCATCATGGCGTCGTTCGCCTCGATCCAGAACGCGCTCGGCGCGGCGGTCGAGATCCAGCGCAGTTTCGCCCGCCACAACGCCGACAGCGAGCCCGGCCGGCGGTTGGCGGTGAGGATCGGGCTGAGCGCGGGCGAGCCGGTCGCCGAGGGGAGCGATCTGTTCGGCGCTGCGGTCCAGCTTGCCGCGCGCCTCTGCGCCTACGCGAAGCCAGCCCGGATCGTGATCGCGGGCGCGGTGGCCGACCTGGCGATCGGCAAGAACTTCACCTTCGGCCCGCGCACCGCGATCGAGCTGCGCGGCTTCCCTGAGCCGATGGTGGCCTGCGAGCTGGAATGGGCCGCCGAGGGGTGACCGCACGCGGACCCTACGATCGCTCGACGATCCTGGTCGTGGCTCGAGGAGTCGCGGCGCTCCGCTCACGCCGGGGAAGCCGCGACCTCTCCCCGTAATCCGCGCGCAACCCGTGAACACGTCTTAGCCGGTTCCGCCGCGGCCGGCAAGGTGATTTCGGTGCCCTGGCAGCGATGAGCCCGTCTACTGACCGGGTTCGCTGGCCTCACGATGCGCCAGGAGTCCCACGTGATTTTGAGGATCATGAGCGTGATGACGAGACAAGATGATCGGATCGGCGATCTCACCGCCCGTGTCGCACGCGATGGCCGAGCGCGGCTTGGTCGAGGGCACCGGCGCCGACCATCCACCGGCGGTTTCGGATAGTCTCGACGACTCCCGGAGCGGAGCTGATGGATACACCCCCGAGCGGCACCGTCACCTTCCTGTTCACGGACATCGAGGGCTCCACCCTGCTGCTTGAGCGGCTTGGCCCGGCGTGGGGGGCCACGCTGGACACCCACCACGAGCTGCTGCGCACGGCGATCGAGGGCGCGGGCGGCCACCAGGTGAACACCAACGGCGACGCCGTGTTCGCCGTCTTCGACCGCTCCCAGGACGCTGTTGCCGCGGCGGTCGGCGCCCAACGACGGCTCGCCGCGACGGACTGGCCGGAGGGGGTGCGCCTGCGGGTGCGAATGGGCCTTCACACCGGCGAGGCGGAGCGGGCCGGCCAGGACTACGCGGGGCTCGACGTGCACCGGGCCGCGCGCATCTGTGCGGCGGCGCACGGCGGCCAGGTGCTGCTCTCGTCGGCGACCCACCTGCTGACGGAGCGCGCGCTCCCCGACGGCGTCCGGCTACGCGACCTGGGCGAGCATCGGCTCAAGGATCTCTCGCGACCGGAGCGCCTTCATCAGCTGTGCATCGACGGGCTACCCGCCGAATTCCCTCCGCCCCGCACGCTCGACGCGTGGCGTGACGCCCTTCCCGCGCAGCCGACCACCTTCATCGGCCGCGAGCGCGAGGTGGCCGAGGCGCAGGCGCTGCTGGAGCGAACGCGCCTCCTCACGCTGACCGGCCCGGGCGGTACGGGCAAGACGCGCCTGGCCCTGCGGGTCGCCGCCGAGTCGGCCCCGGCATACCGGGACCGGGCCATCTTCGTGGCCCTCGGCGCGCTCGACGACCCGTCCCTGGTGGCGTCAACGGTTGCCGCCGCCGTCGGCGTCCAAGCGGAAGCGGACCGGCCGATCCTCACGAGCCTGATCGAGCGTCTGGCGGGGATGCAGGTCCTTCTCGTCCTCGACAACTACGAGCAACTCCTGCCGGCGGCCCCGATCGTCGCCGCCCTGGTGGCCGCGGGCCCGGGGGTTCGGGTGCTCGCGACGAGCCGCGCGCCCCTGCGTCTGGCCGGCGAGCACGAATACCAGGTGCACCCCCTGTCTCTGCCCGACCCGTCGGTCGCCGCGACCCCGGAGGAGCTCGCCGACAGCGAGGCGGTCGCGCTTTTCGTCGAGCGTGCGCGGGCGATCGACCCCGCCTTCGTCCTCGGCCACGAGAACGCGGCCGCCGTCGCCGCGATCTGCACCGCCCTCGACGGGCTGCCCCTGGCCATCGAGCTCGCGGCGGCCCGTGTACGGCTGCTCTCCCCGCAGGCCATCCTGGAGCGCCTGGGCACGTGCCTGTCACTGCTGACAGGCGGCCCGCGGGACCGTCCGGAGCGCCAGCGCACGCTGCGGGGCGCGATCCGGTGGAGCCACGACCTGCTGGATCCCGACGCCCAGGCGATGCTCCGCCGGCTCTCGGCTTTCGCCGGCGGGTGGAGCCTCGAGGCCGCCGAGGCGGTCTGCTCGGGGACCGGCCCGGGAGGACTCGACACGCTCGAGACCCTTGACGCCCTGGTCCAGCACAGCCTCGCCCGGCGCGACGACAGCGGCCTCGAGCCGCGTTACCGGATGCTGCAGACGATCCGTGAGTTCGGGCTCGAGCGGCTTGCCGAGAGCGGCGAGGAGCCCGAGATCCGCGAGCGGCACGCGCGGTTCTTCCTGGCGATGGCCGAGGAGGCCGTCGGGGAGCTGACCGGACCCGGGCAGGCGGCCTGGCTCGACCGGCTCGCGCGCGACCACGACAACTTCCGCGGGGCGCTGCGGTGGTCGGTCGATGCCGACCGGGCGGAGACGGGGTTGCTCATCGCCGCGGCGATCTGGCGCTTCTGGCAGCTGCGCGACCACCTGGCCGAGGGCGAGGCACGTCTGACCGAGCTCCTCGCCGCTCCGTCGGCCGCCGCCGCCGAGCCCGCCCGCGCTGCCGGGGCCAACGCGCTCGCGAGCGTCGTGTACTGGAGGGGCGACTACGCGGCCGCGCGCGACCGCTACGAGGACGCCCTGGCGATGTACGAGGCGCTCGGGGACCGGGTCGGGGCGGCGGGCGTGCGCACCAGCCTGGGGTGGGTCGCGGCGGCGACGGGCGAATGGGCGACGGCGCGGGGCCGTTTCGCTGAGGCCGCCGACTCGGCGCGCGCGCGGGGCGACCGGACCACACTGGGCTTCGCGCTCCAAGGTCTGGGCATGAGCGCGTTTTGCGGTGGGGACCACCCCGCCGCGCGCGTCGCGCTGGAGGAGGCCGTCGACCTCCTACGCGCGTCCGGGGACAGGTTCGGGCTGGCCAACGCCCTCTACGACCACGGTCGGGTCCTCGTGGCCGAGGGTGAACGTGATCGGGGCCGGGCGTCGCTGCTCGATGCGCTGCACCGCCACGCATCGGCCGGCGACATGTCCGGGGTCGCGTTCGTGCTCGATGCGCTGTCAGGTCTCGCCGCCGATGAGGATCGCCCGGCGCGCGCGGTGCGGCTGGCCGCGGCGGCGGACGCCATGCGCGAGGCGCTGGGCGCCCGGGCCCCCTCGTCTATCATCGGCGAGTGGGACGTCCGGGCGGCGGTACGAGGCGATCTCGACGAGGACGCGGTGGCGGCCGCCTGGGCCGAGGGCCGCGAGATGGGCTTGGAGCGGGTGCTGACCTACGTTGAGGGAGGGGATGATGGCTGACGAGAACCGACGGGCCGTGGAGCGGCTCATCGACGGGCTCAACCGACGCGACATCTCGGTGATGGACGAGGTATTCCACGACGACGCGATCATGGACTGGCCGCAGTCCGGGGAGCGGATCCGGGGCGCCGAGCGCCGACGCGGGGTGTACGGGCGCTTCGAGACCCTCCCGACGATCACTCCGCGCCGGCTGCTTGTGGAGGGCGATCTCTGCGTGGCCGAAGCGAGGCTCGACTACGGCGGTGTCGAGTACGACTGCGTGTTCATCTTCGAGATGCGCGACGGGCGCATCGCCCGGGAGACCGCCTACTGGACGCAGCCCTTCGAGGCGCCGGAGTGGCGGGCCGACCTGGTGGAGCGCATGTAGTGCTCCGCCCGCCCTCTCGGCCCAGGTGCTCGTGCACACCGGGCGACCGCCACCGCGCCGTCGCCCAGGGCCGACGCCACGCGTTTGACCGAGCCGTGGCGGACGTCCCCCACCGCGAGACCGGCCCGGCGGGCTGCTCTCGAGCGGGAGAGGGACCGTGTGAGGGCCGGCGCGGGGCGGCCTCGCCGCCCTCGTGATCGGCGCCCGTGAGCACGAGCCGCCCCCTCCTGTCAGCCGGCGTCCAGCCCGAGCGCGGCGCGCCGCTCCACCGGCACGAGGTCCAGGTACTCGTGATGAGCGCCGATGAAGTCCCGGACGAACGGACAGAACGGCAGCACCGCCAACCCCTCCGCTCGTGCGGTGTCCAGCGCGGCCGTCACGAGCAGCCTTCCCAGGCCCTCACCCCCGTGTGCCGGGTCGATCTCGGTGTGGGTGAACACGATGACGCCCGGCCTGCGCCGGTACTGCGCAAAGCCCAGCACCGCCCCGTCGACGTCGATCTCGAAGCGCCCGCGGTCGGGGATGTCGGTCACGGTCGGCGCCATCGCGTCCAAGTCTCGCACGGGCGATGCAGGAAACGAATGCACCCGGGTGAATTTCGTCCTCGTGCCGGGGAGTCCCGCAGGCGGCTGGTGCGGCGCTCTCGCCGCGGTGGCGGTGCCCGATGGAGCAGCAGGGCCTCAGCCCGCGGCTCCCCCGCCCTCTCGTCCGAGGTGCTCGTGCACCTGGGCGACCACCACCGCGCCGTCGCCCACGGCCGATGCCACGCGCTTGACCGAGCCGTGGCGGACGTCCCCCACCGCGAAGCAGCCCGGCAGGCTGCTCTCGAGCGTTAGGGGGGGACGTGTGAGCGGCCAGCGCGGGTCGGCGTCGCCGCCCTCGAGATCGGCGCCCGTGAGCACGAACCCCCAGCGGTCGCGCGCCACCGAATCCGGCAACCAGCCGGTGTACGGCTGCGCGCCCACGAGCACGAAGAGCGCGGCTGCCTCCACGGTACGGCGCGCCCCGGTCCCCCGGTCGGCCAGCTCCAGCCGCTCGAGTCGGCCCTCGCCGCCGCCGCCCACGACCTCGGTCGCGAACGCGACGTCGATGTTGGCAGCCGCGTCGATCTCGTCGATCAGATAGCGCGACATGCTCTGCGCCAGGGAGTCGCCTCGCACGAGGATCGTGACCTGCAGCGCGTGCCGGGAGAGGTGCATCGCCGCCTGGCCAGCCGAGTTGCCCCCGCCGACCAAATAGACGCGCTCGCCGGCCAGTGCCGGCGCCTCGGCGACCGAGGCCCCGTAGAACACCCCGGCGCCGCTCAGCGCCTCGAGCTCCGCGATGTCAAGCCGTCGATAGGCAACGCCGGTCCCAACCACGACCGCCCGGGCGGCGACGTCGTCGCCGCCCGAGAGCGAGACCCGGAACCCGCCCTCGGTGGCCCGCAGTGAGGCGACCTCGCGCATCATCAGGAAGTCCACCCCGAAGACCCAGGCCTGCTGGTACGCGCGCATGGTGAGCTCAGCCCCGCTGACGCCCCGGGCGAAGCCCAGGTAGTTGCGGATCAGCGAGCTGCTCCCGGCCTGCCCGCCGATCGTCTCTCGCTCGACGACGAGCGTCCGGAGCCCCTCCGAGCCGGCGTAGACCGCCGTGGCCAGGCCGGCCGGGCCGGCGCCCACGATCACGAGGTCGACGGCGCTGCGCGTCAGCCGGGTGGGCAGGCCGCACGCCTCGGCCACCTGCTCGTTGGTGGGGTCGCCCACGGCCCGGCCGTCGAGGCCGACGATGATCGGGAGCCCGGTGCCCGGGGGCAGGCTCTCCACGAGGGCCGGCTCCTCGCCGGTGTCGGCGAAGCGGAATGTGTGCGGGATGCCGTTGCGCGCGAGCAGGCTTCTGACCTCGCTGGTGCGCGAGGAGTGGCGCTGCCCCACCAGCGCGATCGGCCCGCCGCCGGAGGGCCGGCCGCGCGACCATTCGTGGACGAGCTCTGCCACTGTGCGGTGGAAGAGTTCGTCCGGCGAGCACCACGGCTTCAGCACGTAGTAGTCAATGCGCCCGAGCGCCATCGCCCGCAGCACCGCCTCGGCCGTGGCGCGGTCGGCCCAGTCGCCCCACCGGATCAGCAGCCCGCGCTTGGTCCCGGGGTGCATGTCGACCACCCGGGCCAGGAGGTCGGTCCCGGTGGTCCCCGGCAACCACTGGTCGGCGAGAACGACGGCGAGCTCGGCGCGCTCGGTTCGCAGGTCCTCGAGTGCGGCCAGGGCATCCTCGCCCGAGGCGGCGCACACGATCCGGTAGTCGGCTCCGAAGCGGCGCCCGAGCTCGTCGGCGATCCGGGCGAGCGCCTCCGGCTCGTCGTCGACGGCGAGGATGACGGGTTGCGGCGAGGGGCTGTCGTCGACTCTTGCCACGTACGTGCCGCACACTACGCGACGGCCCCTGCCAGGGCTCCCGGCAGCGCGCGGAGACCACCTCGGGCGTGCCGGGGCCGGAGGCGATCGGCGGTACCTCGCGACGAGTACGAGGGGATCCGCCACGAGTGAGCGCGATGCGTCGCCCGGGCTGGAGAAGGACACCGGGTGACGAGGAGGCGTGACGGCGCGCGGCGGCATCGCGGGTGCCGCCCCGCGGGTCTCTTCTCGGCGCGCCAGCGCTCACGCGAGCGGTAGCATCGGCCGTCCGAAAGGAGCGGAGGGTGATGCAGCGACCGGAAGCCAAGAGGACCCTTGCGTTCCTGTTCACCGACATCGAGGGAAGCACGGGGCTCTGGGAGCGCTTCCCCCAGGCGATGAAAGGCTCGCTCGAGCGCCATGACGCGATTCTGCGGGGCGCGGTGGAGGGGGCCGCGGGCGACGTCGTGAAGACCACGGGGGACGGTCTCATGGCCGTCTTCGAATCCGCGTACGACGGCGTACGCGCCTGCCTGAGCGCCCAGCTCGCCCTCGCGAGCGAGCCATGGAACGAGGCCGGGCCGCTGAGGGTCCGCATGGGGCTCCACGCGGGGGAGGCCGCCCGGAGCGGCGACGACTACCACGGCCCGGCCGTCAATCGCACCGCCCGCATCATGGCCGCAGGCCATGGGGGCCAGGTCCTCCTCTCGGGTGCCGCCGCGGCACTCGTCGCGGACGAACTGCCGGAGGGCGCGACGCTACGGGATCTCGGTGAGCATCGGCTCAAGGATCTGGGACGCCCGGAGCGTGTCTTCCAGCTCGTTTGTCCCACCCTATCCGCCAATTTCCCGCCGCTCGCCACGATCGATGACCGGTCACGTGACCTCCCCGTCGAACCGTCGGCCCTCCTCGGGAGAGAGCGCGAGCTGGAGCAGATCGAGGATCTCCTGCGAAACCCCGATGAGCGCCTCCTGACGCTCGTCGGGCCGGGCGGCATCGGCAAGACCCGGCTGGCGCTCCGGGTCGCGGCCAACCTCGACGAGGTCTTCGACGACGGGGTGTTCTTCGTCGATCTTGAAGCCACTCGCGATGCCGCCTCGGTGCTCGTCGCCATCGCCCGCTCCGTCGGGCTAGCCGATGCAGGCGAGGGTTCGCAGCTGGACGAGCTCGTCAGCCGTCTGAAGGATCGGCGGTGTCTCGTCGTCCTCGACAACTTCGAGCAGGTGATGGCCGCTGCCGCGACGGTGGCCCGGCTGCGAGACGACTGTCCCGGCCTGCACTTGCTCGTCACCAGCCGCGAGGCGCTCAATGTCCGCGGCGAGCACCGCTTCCCGGTCCCTCCCCTGGCGCTCCCCGAGGACGCCGCCACGCAGCGCTCCGCGGAGCAGCTGATCGAGTACGAGGCCATTCGGCTCTTCGTCGAGCGCGCCCAGGCCGTCCGCCCCGGTTTCAGGCTGACCGACGAGAACGCCTCCGCCGTCGCGGAGATCTGCCTGCGGGTTGACGGTCTTCCACTGGCAATCGAGCTGGCCACAGCGCGAATCGGCCTGTTCTCGCCGGAGGCGCTGCGGGACCGGTTGGGGAGCCGGCTGACCCTCCTGCGGAGCGCCGCGCGCGACCTGCCCGAGCGCCAGCAGACGTTGCGGGCGGCGATCGATTGGAGCTACCAACTGCTCGATCCGGGAGAGCAGCGACTGTTCGAACTGCTCTCGGCATTCGCCGGGACGCGGGTCGAGGCCGTTGAGACGGTCGCGGGCAGCCTCAACGGACGGCTTGCGGGTGTCGACGCGCTCGACGCGCTCTCCTCGCTCGTCGACAAGAGCCTCCTGCGCCGAGCCGACCCCGGCGACGGGGAGCCCCGCTTCGTCATGCTCGAAACGATCCGCGAGTACGCGACCGAGCGGCTCGACGACCTGCCGGACTTCGGTGCGGCCGCGCGACGGGCCCATGCGCTGTACTTCGCAGACTTCATCGAGAGCCAGACGGACGAGTTGAAGGGTGCGGGCCGTGCCTGGGCCCTGGTCACGATGGCCGCTGAAGCCGAGAACCTGCGCCTCTGCTGGCGCTACTGGGTGGGAGAGCGGGATCTCGATCGACTGAACAGCCTCGTCGATGGCCTGTGGACCTTCTACGAGGGTCAAGGCTGGCACCGCGCGACGATCGAGCTCGCGTCCGATCTCCTCGCCGTCCTCGCCTCGACCCCAGCGACACCGGAGCGCGTCGCAACCGAGGTGACGCTACGGATGAGCCAGGCGAGGGCGCTCCTGTCGATGGAGGGCTATACGTCCGCTGTTGAGGCTGAGTACACCCGCGCGCTCGAGCTCTTCGAGGGCGAGGGCGACCGCCCCCAGCTGTTCCCGGTCCTTCGGAGCTTGGCAACCTTCCACACCTTCCGCGCGGAGTTCGAGAAGACGGCCCAGATCGGGCGTGAGATCCAGGCGCTGGCCGACGGCCAGGACGACCCCAGCATGCGGGTGGACGGAGACCTCCTCGTCGGGTACGCGCTCGGTTTTCTGGGCGATCTCCATGCAGGCAACGATCAGCTCGACGCGGCGATCACGTCGTTCGAGGCGCACGACTACCGCTCATCGCGCTTCCGGCTCGGGAGCGACCCGAGGGTGCCGGGCCTGACGACCTCGGCGTTCTTCCTCTGGTTGCTTGGGCACCCGGACCGCTCGCTCGAGCGGGCGGACCGCGCCCTTGCACTGGCCTTGACGGTCGAGCACCCGTCAACACGCGCCTACGCGCTGTTCCACACGGGCCTGCTGCACCTTTGGAGGCGGGAGCCGGAGCTCGTGCGATTGCGCGCGCGGGGGATGCTCGAGGTCGCGGATGATCATGATCTGAAGATCTGGGAGGCGATCGGCACCTTCCTTCTCGGGGCAGCATCCGTGGGGCTCGGCGACGCTGAGGAGGGCCTGTCAGGGATCCGCGAGGGGATGGCCCTCTACCAGGACATGAAGACGCCTCCGGTCTTTTGGCCGATGCTGCTCTCCGTGCGCGCCGGCGCGTGCGCGGGCGCCGGCTTGACAGACGAAGGGCTGGCCTGCATCGACCAGGCCGTCGCGGTCGTCGGCGAGAGCAGCACGATGCCCCTGCTCCCCGAGATGTTCCTGGTCAAGGGCGATCTGCTGGCCGCCGCCGGCCGCGCGACCGACGGTGGCCCGGCACCCTGGTACCGGCGCGCGCTGGAGTCCGCGCGCGCGCGCGACGCCCGGATGTCCCAACTGCGCGCGGCGACCAGGCTCTGCCGCCTGCCGCAGGACCGGGCAGATGCGGAGCGCTCTCGTCGGGTGCTCGAGTCTGTCTACGCGACGTTCACCGAGGGCTTCACGACCGCTGACCTCACCGAGGCGAGGGGCCTGATCGAAGGCTGATCCGTCCACGGTGCGACCGGCATCGCCACTCCCGGCGTGATGGCGCATGCCGTCGGCTCCTCGCCAGGGTAGAGGGGGTTGCGTGTTCGCGGATTCTTGGACTCGAAGCCGGTCGCTGCGATCTCCTGAAGCCCCGTCGGACAACCCCGAGCTCGAGGTCGTGGATGGCATCTCTAGATGTGCGGTGTGTAGCTCGCATCGCAGCCGTCCGCCATGAGGGGGTTTCCTCGATCCGAAGCACAGCCGCGTCGGCGTATAGTGGCGCAACCGTTCAGCCAGGCGACCTGAGGAGGGACGTGTGAGACGCAGCGGAGAAACCCCGCAGTGGTTGAACGGACCGGTCTCTCGAGCGCACTTGAAGAATCGATGAGCACATCGACCTTGGAGCACGCGGCTGTGCAGGCGGCTCGCAAGCTGCTGTATATCGGCGGGGACTGGCGGCAGGGGAGTGCTCGTACGACGCTCCCGGTCGAGGACCCTGCGACCGGAGAGATCCTGTGCGAGGTGGCCGACGCGACGCCCGGCGACGCCATGGCCGCTCTCGATGCCGCCGTCGCGGCCCAGCCGGCTTGGGCGCGGAGCTCGCCGCGGCAGCGGGCAGACATCCTCGGCGGGGCCCACCAGGAGATGTTCTCGAGGGCGGACGAGCTGGCCCTCATCCTCACTCTGGAGGGAGGCAAGCCCCTTGTCGAGTCCCAGGGCGAGATCGCCTACGCCGCCGAGTACCTGCGCTTCTTCGCCGGGGAGGCGCTGCGGCTGGACGGCGCCTACGGTCCCAGCCTGGACGGGCGGGGCCGCGTCCTCGTGATGCGCCAGCCGGTGGGCCCCTGCCTTGTGGTCACACCCTGGAACTTCCCGCTGGTGATGGCCGGGCGGGCGATCGCGCCGGCCCTCGCGGCTGGCTGCACGCTCGTCGTCAAGTCGTCGCGGCAGACGCCGCTCTCGACCATCGCGCTGGCCGACGTCCTCGAGCGCGCGGGCCTCCCCCCTGGGGTCCTGAACGTCATTGTCAGCTCATCCTCAGGTGCCGTGACCACGCCGCTGATCGAGGATCCCCGCCTGCGCAAACTGACGTTTACCGGCTCCACGGAGGTCGGCCGCCGACTTATGTCTCGGGCCGCCGAGAGGGTGTTGCGTGTTTCGATGGAGCTGGGCGGCAATGCCCCGTTCCTTGTCTTCGAGGATGCCGACCTGGAGGCCGCGGTGGAGGGCGCGATCCTGGCCAAGATGCGCAACTGCGGCCAGGCCTGTACCTCTGCCAACCGCTTCCTGGTCGCCGAGCCGGTGGTCGAGGAGTTCACCGCGCGGCTCTCCACCCGGATGGCCGGGCTCAGGGTCGGCCGGGGCACCGAGCCCGGCGTGCAGGTCGGCCCGCTCATCGACGCCGGCCAGTGCGGGCGGCTCGGGGAGCTCGTCGACGACGCGCTCGAGCGCGGCGCGAGGGTGGTGATGGGCGCGGCGTGCATGTTCGGGCCGGGGCACTTCTTTTCGCCCACTGTGCTCGACCGCGTCCCTCGGGAAGCCCGGCTGATGCGGGAGGAGATCTTCGGGCCGGTGGCGCCGGTGGCCGCCTTCGTCTCGGAGGAGGAGGCCGTCCGGGCCGCCAACGACACAGACTACGGCCTCGCGGCCTTCGTCTACACCCGCGACCTCGACCGCGCGATCCGGGTGGTGGAGGGCCTCGAGACCGGCATGGTCGGCCTCAACCAGGGAACGGTCTCCAACCCGATGGCGCCGTTCGGCGGAGTGAAGGCGTCGGGCGTCGGGCGCGCGGGTGGCCCCGACGGGATCGACGAGTACCTCGAGACCAAGTACGTGGCGCTGGCTGCCCGCTGATCGGGTTCGGGGACGTCGAGCATGCGCTGCAGCAGCTGCCAGACCGAGAACCGCGACGAGGTGCGGTTCTGCGAGGAGTGCGGCGCGCCGTTCGCGCGCTCCTGTCCGGGCTGCGGGGCGGAGGTCCAACCGGGCAAGAGGTTCTGCGGCGAGTGCGGGGCCCAGCTGCTCGAGCGGCCGGCCGCAGCCGCCGACCGGGACCTCCCGGAGAGCGAGCGCAAGCGGGTAACCGTGATCTTCTGCGACATCGTGAACTCCACCGGGTTGGCCGAGCGCTTGGGCCCCGAGGCGATGCACGCGCTGCTCAACCGGTTCTTCGAGCTGGCGTTGGGCGAGGTGCACCGCTACGGCGGCACGATCAACAAGTTCCTCGGCGACGGGTTCATGGCCCTGGTCGGAGTGCCCCAGACGCACGAGGACCACGCGCGGCGGGCCGTGCTCGCGGCGCTCGGGGTGCAGCGGCTGCTGGGCGAGGACCTGCCCGAGCTGCAGGGCCTCGACGCGCCGCTCCAGGCTCGGATCGGGCTGAACACCGGCATGGTCGTGGTCGGGAGTCTCGGCGACGACCTGGAGGCTGACTTCACCGCCATCGGGGACACGATTAACGTGGCCGCCCGCCTGGAGAGCCTGGCCCGGCCGGGCGAGATCCTGATCAGCGAGTCGACCGCTCGGCTGGTGACCGGCTATGTGCGCGTCGAGGCCGTGGGCCCGCTCCAGGTCAAGGGCAAGGGTGAGCCGGTCCCGACCTACCGGGTGCTCGGGCTCGGGCCGCGCCGCTCGCCGCTCGAGGGCCTGGGGCCGCGGGCGCTCAGCCGGTTCGTCGGCCGGGAACGCCAGCTCGCCGCTCTGGCCGAGCTGCTGGCCCAGGCTCGCGACGGCCAGGGCCAGGTGGTCGGCCTGGTCGCCGAGCCCGGGATGGGCAAGTCGCGCCTGGTGTACGAGTTCCGGCGCAGCCTGGCCGGAGAGCGGGTGACCTACCTCGAGGGGCGCTGCCTCTCCTTCGGCGCCTCCATCCCCTACCTGCCGGTGCTTGACATCGTCCGCGCGAACTGTGGCATCGCGCCGACCGACGCCGCCGAGGAGGTGGCCGAGAAGGCTCGCTTCGGTCTCGAGGAGGTCGGGATGAACGGCGGGGAGGGGACTCCCTACCTCCTGCACCTCATGGGCGTGCGCGAGGGCACGGATGCGTTGGTGGGCTTGAGCCCGGAGGCGATCAAGGGGCAGATCTTCGAGATCTTCCGCCAGCTGGCCCTAAACGGCAGCAGGAAGCGGCCGATCATCTTCAGCATCGAGGACCTTCACTGGATCGACTCCACCTCCCAGGAGCTGTTCGCCTCCTTGGTCGAGAGCCTGTCCGGCGCCCCGATCCTGCTCCTGTGCACCTACCGCCCCGGCTACCGGCCGCCGTGGATCGACCTCTCCTACTCGACCCAGCTCTCCCTGCGCCCGCTCTCCGATGCCGACGCCGCGACCGTGGTGCGGTCGGTGCTCGGCGATGAGACCGCCACGGACTCGGTCATGCGGATCATCCTCGACCGGGCCGAGGGCAACCCGTTCTTCCTGGAGGAACTCTCCCGCGCGGTGGTCGAGCACGCCGACCTGGGGGCGGAGGTGGCCGTGCCGGAGACGATCCAGGGCGTGCTGATGGCCCGCATCGATCGCCTGGCGGAGGAGCCGAGGCGTGTGCTCCAGACCGCCTCGGTGCTGGGCAGGGAGTTCTCCCTGCGCCTCCTCGCGGCGATCTGGGACGGCCCGGGCACGCTGGAGCCGCACCTCCTGGACCTCAAGCGGCAGGAGTTCCTCCACGAGCGGCCGGGCACGAGCGAGCCGGTCTACGTCTTCAAGCACGCCCTCACCCAGGACGTTGCCTACGACAGCATGCTGGCCGCTCGCCGACAGGCCCTGCACGAGGCGGCGGCCCAGGCTCTGGAGCGGCTTCACGCGGACCGGCTGGGGGAGGTCTACGACCGCTTGGCCCACCACTACTCCAAGACGGCGCAGGCCGAGAAGGCGGTCGAGTACCTGGGCCGGCTCGCCGAGACCACCTTCGAGCGGCACTCGCACGCCGAGGCGAGCGCCACCCTCGGCGAGGCCCTGCGCCACGCCGAGCGGCTGCCCGAGGGTGAGCGGGACCGCCGGATCCTCGAGCTCAGCGTCCGGCTGGTGAACTCGCTCTACTTCCTCGGCCGCATGGAGGAGAGCCGCGACCTGCTCATCGGCCAGAGGACCCGCATGGAGGCGCTGGGCGACTGCCGGATCAGCGGGCCATACCACTTCTGGCTGGGGCACACCTACAGCCACCTGGGCGACTACGAGGGCGCGGACTCGAGCGCGCGACGCGCGATCGAGGAGGGGCGGCGCTGCGGCGACGAGGGGACGATCGCCAAGGCGCACTACGTGCTCGCCCGTGAGGGGGTCTGGACCGGTCGGTTCGGTGAGGGAGTCGAGCACGGGCGGAGGGCCGCGGCCCTCCTCGAGCGGGCAGGCGAGCGCTGGTGGCTCGGCCAGTCTCAGTTCTGGATCGGGTTCAACCTGTTCTTCGTGGGGGAGTTCGACCTCGCCCTGGATGCCGTCGCGCGCGGCCGCGCCGTCGGTGAGGCGATCGGGGATCCCCGGCTTCAGAGCTACGCCGCCTGGAACGCCGGTTTCTACCTTGCGACTCGAGGCGACGCGGAGGCCGGTATCAACGAGTGCGTGCGGAGCCTGGAGCTGTCACCGGACCCGCTCAACACCGCCTTCGCGACCGGCTGGCTGGGTTTTGCCTACCGAGAGCACGGGGATTTCGACCGGGCGATCACCTACCTCGAGCGGGCGATCGCCTCCATGCACGAGTACGCGTACCCGCGGCTGGTGGGCTGGTATCAGGGGTGGTTGAGCGAGGCCTACCTTCGAAGTGGCGACGTCGAGAGGGCGCGGGAGCTCGCCCGCGAGGCCCTGGTCATCAGCGTCGAGACCAGGGGCGACTGGGCGACGGGCGTCGCCCAACGAGCCCTCGGGCGGATCGCGCACGCCGCCGACGACGCCCGAGAGGCGGAGAGCCATCTCCGCCAGGGATTGCAGACCTTCGTCTCGATCGAGGCGTCGTTCGACGTGGCAGTCACCCGGCTGGACCTTGCCGAGCACGCTCGCCTCGAGGGACGGCCGGACGAGGCCGCGGCGCACCTCGCCGAGGCCCGCGCCATCCTCGACCGCCTGCCCGCCCCCAAGTACCGGGAGCGGGCGGAGCGGCTGGCCGGGGAGCTCGGCGCGCCCACGGCCGGGGGGACCATCACGGCGGAGGGGGCCGCCCTTCCGCCCGCGGGTGGCGGCGCCACCTGAGACCATCCGAAAGGGAACCGACATGTCGCTCGAGTACCACTGCGCGACCTACACCGAGACCTTCCGCGAGGAGACTGAGCGAGCAACTGGTGTTGATCGGGGTCGACGCCCACAAGCGCACCCACACGTGGGTCGCGGCCGACGCGTTCGGCCGTTCGCTCGGCGGGAAGAGGTACCAGGAACCGGGCCGGTAGCAGGGTTGTGCTCGGACGCCCGCGAGCATATAGTTGAAATTCAATCGCGCTGACGGGGTTAATTAGGCGACCATACGCCCCCGGCGCGAGCCAGCGAGCAAGGAGACAAACGATGGCGTTCGAGTGGACGTGCAAGGAATGCCCCGAGAGCTTTCGTGAGGACACGGTTGAAGGTGTGTTGAAACGGGCCGCTGCCCACGCGCACGATCACCACGCCGGGCCTGCGTCGCTCACGCCGGAAATCGAGGCCGCCCTCCGCGCTCAGGTGCAGGAAGTCTAGGGCGCTTTCCCGGGCGCCTGTCGGCGCCCAGCAAGTCCTGATGACCCAAAGGCGTCGCACGGCGTCGCCTCGCGTCCCAGCGCCTCCATCGCACATTCCCGTCGCCTGGCGGAGCGCAAGCCCTGAGGCGCTTCCGCGCGCAAATCACCCGTCTCGGCCTGGCCGAGGCATACGAGGTCGCTGAGCTTGAGGGTGTTGAGATCGGCCACGACCTTGATGGGGTTGTCACTGCTCATGCCGTAGACGGTGTGGACGATCACCGTCGCCGCCGTGGCCGACTGGGCAAGGGGGTCGTACTCCACGCGAACCGGGGTGTTCTGGGCGCAGGCGATGCGGTCACTCTCGGTGCCCTCCTGGGCGTATCGCAAGAGCTTTGCCTTCAGCTTCGACGTGACGAGCGTTCGAGCGCTTCTACAAGGAGGATCCTGCACGCACTGGTTCCGGGAGCGGACTCGGGCTCGCGATCGCACTCGAAAACGCGCGGCTGCTCGGGGGGCGGATCGACTTGTGGAGCGAGGTCGGCGCCGGCGCGCAGTTCGCGCTCAGGCTGCCCGTTTCGAAACCGTTACGCAGCAGTACAGATGCCGGTGCAGGCGTGGGGGAGGATGCGACGCGGTGAACCCGATCAAGGAGCAAGGCGGCGCCGTTTCTCGGACGAGGCACTCGCTCAGCTGCGCGCGCTCCCTCCACCGGAGGCAAACCGTGCGCGGTTCAACGAGATCTACGCGCTCCTCGAGCCGCCGATCGACGTCCTCCGTCAGGTGCCCGCCGCGGCATCCGTCGGGGACGCTGCCCGCGTCTCGATGCTGGTTGGCAAGCGGCGCGTGGAGCTCACGCATCAGATGGACAGGCTCCTGGGTCAACATGGCGCGCTTGGATACAGGCTCCAGTCGTGCCCGTTGGAGCTACCACGGTGAGCTTCACCTGCTGATGCGGCGGAGTTCACGACCGATCAACCTCGTCGCCTCTGGAAGTCAGCGGACGATTTGTGATCCGCCCACGATCGCGCGCTCGCCGTCGGCGAACTCGACCAGGGCCTTGTGGCCGCCGTCGTAGTCCGGGGCCCACAGCCGGAGCGTGGCCGGGATGTCCTTGACGTGCACCTGCTCGGCGCCCTCGGGGTCGAGACCTCGCCACAGACGGATGAAGGGGTTGTGCTCCCATTCGTCGCCGATCGTCGTCGGCTCCTTGTGGCCGGGGAGCACTCGCGTGGTGTGCGGCAACGCCATCAGGCGGTCCATGATCGAGCTCATCAGGTCGGCGTAGTTGCCGCCCGGGGATCGAGTGCCACCCACCGCGCCCTTGAACAGGACGTCGGACGTGAAGCAGTCCTCACCCACGAGGAACGCGAGGTGCCCGGCGCAGTGGCCCGGGGTCTCGATCGCCAGGATCTCGAGGTCGCCGGACTGGATGATCGCGCCGTCACCGATGACCTCGTCGACGAGGCCGACCGCGAGGACCGCGGCGGTGTCCGCATGCGCCACGATCGGAACGCCGAAGCGCTCCCGGTACCGCTCGATCCCGGCAACGTGGTCCATGTGGTGATGGGTCAGCAGGATGTGGGTGATCGTGATCTCCTCGCGCTCGACCCATTCGATCAGCTCATCGAGGACTGCATTTGCGTCGATCAGGACACCGGTCCTGCCCGCGCTGTCAGCCATCAGGTAGGCGTTCGTCAGCCAGTCGGGGTGCTCTGTGCGTTGGAGGATCATCTGTGGTGAGAATAGTCCTCACGACGGGAAAGGCATCGCGTCGCGAACCCGATTCTCCTCCCAGAGCGCGGGCGCTCCGCGCCCGCTCAACCGACACTGTCCACCAGAACCTACCGTTGCCCAGGCGCTGCGGAGCAATCGCGTTCGGTGATCAACATGACGACTGATTCTCGCCATCGCGATCTCTGTCGGGGCGCTACGGTGGGGGGGTGAGCACCACTCAAGCCGGTCGCGGGCCGATCATCACGACCTCCGAGGGGAGCCGCTCGCAGGCGTTCGGGTCGCTCGACTGGGGCCTGTTCGGCGCCTGCGGGCTCGTCTGGGGCGCGTCGTTCTACTTCATCGCGGTCGGCGTCGACCACTTCGCCCCGGCGGTCGTCGCCGCGCTCCGATTGATCTTCGGGTCGGCGGTCCTTGCCGTCGCGCCATCGTCACGCCGCAAGATCGACCGCGCCGACGTCTCGCGGTTCTGGTTCCTCGGCCTTGTCTGGATGGCGATCCCGTTCCTGCTGTTCCCGATCGCCGAGCAGTGGGTCGATTCGTCGGTCGCAGGGATGATCAACGCCGGCGTGCCGGTCTTCGCGGCCATCGTCGCTGCCGTGTTGTTGCGCCGGTTGCCTGGCAAGCGTCAGTCCATCGGTCTGATCATCGGCCTGATCGGCGTCGTCGTCGTGACGCTGCCGTCTCTGGGCGAGGGCAGCTCCAGCGCACTCGGCGTCGTGTTGCTCGTCGTCGCCGTCGCGCTCTACGGGCTCGCCGTCAACCTGGCCGTGCCGCTGCAGCAGAAGTACGGCGGCCTCGCCGTGACGCTGCGAAACCAACTCGCAGCGCTCGTCATCGTCATGCCGCTCGCCATCTGGGGGATCTTCGACTCCGAGTTCGCCTGGAGCTCACTCTGGGCGGTTGCGGTCCTCGGCATCGCGGGCACCGGACTGGCCCTGTTCGCGATGACGACGCTGGTGGGCCGGGTCGGCGCGACCCGCGGCTCGGCCGTCACCTACACCTTCCCAATCGTCGCGATCGCGCTCGGCGTGTCGTTCCGCGACGAGGAGCTCCACCTGATCGCAATCATCGGCACCGTCCTCGTGATCGTCGGCGCGTACGTTATGAGCCGTGCCGAGCGCGCCGCTCCCGGCGTCTCGCCGGCGTCTCGCTCAGGCGGGGAGCACGAACAGGCCGGCGGCCGCGTGTTCGCTGGCGCTGGTCGACCCTTCGCCGACGACGAGCTGTAGCTCGCCCGTATCGTCACGATCGGCGATCTCGACGTCGGTGCCGGGAATCAAGCCCGCGTCATAGAACCAGTTGAGCAAGTCGCCATCGTGTTCGGCGAGCCGGATGATCGTTGCACGATCGCCGACCGCCAGCTCGTTGAGCGGACGCAGCTTCAGGTTCTCGGCCCGTTCCTGCTCCGTGTTGACGGGCCACCCGTGCGGGCAGCGCTCGGGATGCCCCAGCCGCTCGGCGGTCCGTTCGATCATGTCGTCGGTGAACGTCTGGCCGAGCTGGTCCGCCTGCTCGTGGGCCTCGGCCGGCGTGTAGCCGAGGAACTGGGTCAGGAAGCACTCGATCAGGCGGTGGCGCCGTACGACCCGCTCGGCGGCGTCCTTTCCGGTCTCGGTCAGGATGGCCTCCTTGCGCTCGCCGCGCTCCACCAGGCCCTCGTGCTCGAGGCGTTTCATCATCTCGCTCACCGACGCGCGTGAGACACCCAGCATCTCCCCGACGCGCGCCGACAGCGCCGGTTGATCGCGAACCACCGGCCCGTACTCACCGACCGGGAACGCCAAGAAGTAGATCGTCTCGAGGTAGTCGTCGATCGAGTGGCCGTGAACGCTCATCGCGATCGAATATAGCGCCATGCGTCCACTACGTCCCCGCGACCGCCGGAAACGAGTCCTCGGCGCCCCGGCGGGTTCCGTCCCGGGCGGCGAGATAGACGAAGGGCAGGGCGACGACAAGAAGCATCAGCGCAGGTACCGCGGCCGCGCCGTAGGCCCCGATGTTCGTCTTGCTCCACACCTCGGTTGCGAGCGTGTCGAACCCGGTCGGGCGTAGGAGCAGCGTCGCGGGTAGTTCCTTCAGGACCGAGAGGAACACCAGCGTGGCGCCCGAGACGAGCCCGGCCCGCATCATCGGCAGCGTCACGGACGCGAGCATCCGCAGCGGCGACCTGCCCAGGCCGCGTGCGGCCTCCTCGGCGCGTGGGTTGACCGCGGCCAGTGCCGTGTCGACCCCGGTCAACGCCTGGGCGAAGTACCGGATCATGTATGCAACGAGCAGGAGCGGGATCGTCTGGTAGATCTGGGGCACGTACCGCGCGGCGAAGAACACCAGCGCGAGCCCGACGACCACACCGGGCAGCGCGTTGGAGAAGTACGCGGCCCGTTCCAAGCCGACGGTCCACGGACGACGGTACCGCCGCGCGAGGACCGACACCGGGACGGCGGCGATGGTGACGAGCACCGCGACCGCAAGCGCCGCCAGAAGCGAGTTGGTCGCGGCCGCCCAGGGCACCTCGAACCGCTGATCCTGTGTGACCGCCCGCACGAACCAGAACACGAGCACCGCGACGGGGACGACGACGAACAGCCCGACGACAATGCTCGAAAAGCCCAGGGCGGCGGGCGCCCATCGCCCCAGGGACACCGGGCGCGACGGGCGTCCGCTGCCCGGGCCCAGCCTGTATGACGCCCTGCCTCCACGCGCCCGATGCTCCAGCGCCAGAAACATCACGGTCAACGCGACGAGCAGGAGTCCCAGTACGGCCGCCGGCGCGCGGTCGAACGAGGTCTGGTTTCGGACGAAGATGGCCCGGGTCAGGGTGTCGTACCGCATCAGCGACACCGCCCCGTAGTCGGAGATCACGTACAGGCCCGAGATCAGCACCCCGCCCACGACCGCGCGACGGATCTGCGGCAGTGTCACGGACATGAGCACGCCAAGGGGGCGGCGGCCCAGGCTGCGCGCGGCATCCTCGATCGACGGGTCCATGCCGCGAAGCGCCGCGACCGTCAACAGGAACACGTACGGGAACGTCGCCATGACGAGCGCGATCGTCGCCCCGGGCAAGCCGTGGATGTCAGGCAGGCGATCCACGCCGAGCGGCTGGAGGATCTGTTGCAGGAAGCCTCGTGGTCCGAACGCCCCGAGCAATGACAGCGCCGCGACGAAGCTCGGCATGGCGAGCGGCAGACTGCACGCGGCAGCCCACCAACGGGCGCCCGGGATCCTGGTGCGAACGACAAGCCACGCCATGGGGACGCCGATGAGCACGGCCCCCGCTCCGACCGTCACCGTCAGCAGCAGCGTCCTGCCGATCAGCTCCGCCGTGGCCACGCGAGGGACCACTTGCCAGGCGTCGCCGAACCCCGCGCGGATGACGAGGTAGACCGGCGGCAGCAGCAGCGCCGCGACCGACAGCACGGCGATCGCGGCCAGCAGGATCGGCGGGCGCCGAGATGCCCCGAGGCTCCCGGCGTTAGGAGGTAAGGCCAACCTCGTTCAGCAGCTCGAGGGTCGCGCGCGCCTCCGCGCCCAGGTCCACGACGGCGACATCCTTGCCGAGCAGGTCCACCAACGGGGGAAGCCCCTCAGGTCCGGCAATCCCGGCGACCAGCGGGTACTCGGACTCCGAAGCGGTCGTGTAGTACCGCTGCCCCTCGTCCGAGAGCAGGTAGTCGACGAACGTCCTAGCCGCGTCCTGCCGCTTGGATGAGGACAGCACGCCGACGCCGGCGACGTTGACGAACGCCCCGGGATCACCGGGCGTCAGGAAGTGGTTGGCCACCGGCGCGTCCGGCTGCTCGTTCTTGAGCAGCGCGAGGTAGTAGTGGTTGACGAGCCCCAGATCGATCTCGCCACTGGCGATCGCCTCGACGATGGCGCTGTTCTTCTCGTAGGTCTTGACGTCGTTCGCTTTGAGCGCCGTGAGGAACGCCTTGGTCGTCTCGTTGCCGAACTCGAGCCGCATGACCGTCACGAACGCCTGGAAGGAGCCGTTGGTCGGAGCGATCCCCAGGCGTCCCCGAAACCGGGGGTCCGTGTACTTCAGGATCGTTGTCGGGAGGTCGGCCGGTGTGAGCGCCGTGGTGTTGTACGCGACGACTCGCACGCGGCCTGAGGTCCCGACCCAGCGGCCGTCGGGCGAGCGGAAGCCCTGGGGAACCCGGTCGAGCTGCGGCTGGGGGAGTGGCGCGAGCTGCTCGGTGATGGCGCCGAGCGTGCCGGCATCCTGGGAGAAGAACACGTCCGCGGGTGAGTTGTCGCCTTCCTCTGCGATCTGCGCAGCCAACTCGGAGCTGCCGCCGTAGCGGACCTCGAGCTCGATCCCGCTTGCGGCCTCGAACGCCTTGTAGAGCGGTGCGACGACGTCCTCCTCGCGCCCGGAGTAGATCGTCAGCGTGCCCGCCGCGCTGGGCGACCCGGATGAGTCCCCGCATCCTGCGATGACCGGAATCGCTGCCATCGACGCGATGGCGAGGATCAAACGAATGCAGCGTGTCATGTCCCTCCGAGGGTCCTGGGATGGAGCGTGCTAGCGGGCGAACACCGGGATGGGGCTCGGGTGGGGGAGTACCTCTACCCGGGTCCCGAGATGGATCGTTTCGGTTGACGGGCGTTGTGCGCAGACGACGGTGCCGTCGGCCAGGCGTACCCGGTAGAAGACGTCGTGGCCGCGAAAGTCACGGCCGATGACCTCGTTGGCCGCGTCCGCCCGGGGCTTCAGAACGAGCAGCTCAGGCCGGATCAGGGCCTCGACGGGACACCGTGCCTGCGGGGCGCCGCTGACCGGGAACGTGCCGAGCGCGGTGCCGACGGCAGCACCGTCGACGACCCCCGGCAGCACGTTGACCGGGCCGACGAACTCCGCCGCCCACCGCGTCGCCGGCTCCAGATAGAGCTCCTCTGGTGGAGCGACCTGGACGATGCGCCCCTCGGCCATCAACGCGACCCGGTCGGTGAGCGAGAACGCCTCCTCGCGATCGTGCGTCACCAGCAGGACGGTGACGTTCGCCGCGCGGAGGATCGCAACAATCTCGTCGCGCACCGATTCACGCAGCATCGGGTCGACGCTGGACCACGGCTCGTCGAGTAGCACCACGTCGGGCTTGGGAGCGAGCGCGCGTGCCAGCGCGACACGCTGTTGCTGGCCTCCGGACAGCTCTCCCGGATGGCGCTTGGCCAGACCGTGCAAACCGACGAGCGCGAGCATCTCGCTCACGCGCTCGACGCGCCCGAGGCGCGGAACGCCGAACCCCACGTTCCGCTCGACGGTCAGGTGGGGGAACAGGGCGTAATCCTGGAACACCATGCCGATCGCGCGCCGCTCGGGCGGCACCCAGGTGTCGGGCGACGCGACAACGCGTCCCGCGACGATGATCGTGCCGGCGTCGGGGTGCTCGAAGCCCGCGATGGAGCGAAGCAGCGTCGTCTTGCCGCAGCCGCTCGGCCCCAGGATCGCGACGAACTCCCCGCGGCAGACGCTCAGGTCGGCGCCTGCAACCGCCTGCGTTTGGCCGAAGCGCTTCTGAACGTCGACGAGGCCGACCATCGGCTCGCCAGCCGTCGGGTTCATCTCACTGATGTTGGCGGTGCGGTCGATCGTTCGGGGCCCCTAACGTGCGTAACGTGCCGGATCGTAGCGACCCGGGCCAATTTTTCCAATGGCCGTTACCGGAATTCACGTGGGAGCGTCACTCGGCTCGCTTCAACACTCTTCTCAATCATCGGCAGCGCCGTCTGCGAGGATGAGTTGATGCAACTCGAACAGGTGATGCGTACGACGTTCGCGTGCCGGGAGTTCACCGACCAGCCGATGCCCGACGATGTGCTGTACGGCATCCTCGAGTTGGCACGGTTCTCGCCCAGCGGCGGCAACCGGCAGGGGCAGCGGGTCATCGTCGTGCGCGATCGCGAGCTGCGTGGTCGGCTCGCCGAGCTGTGCAAGCGGCCGATGGCGACGTACATGGCGCAGGTACAGATGGGGGAGGCGCCGTGGAACACCATCGTCCCGAGTCGCGTCGATCCGGACGCGGTCGACCGCGCGACGTTCGCGTCGCCGTTTCTCGACAGCCTGGTCGACGCGCCCGTCCTCCTGGTCGTCTGCGTCGATCTTTCGGTGGTCGCGAGCTTCGACCGTGACCTCGACCGGGTGGGCGTGGTATCAGGCGCATCCGTCTACCCGTTCGTGCACAACATCCTGCTGGCGGCGCGCAACGCGGGCTACGGCGGTGTCATCACCACATCGCTCGCCAACCGGGAGCCCGAGGCCCAGCAACTGCTCGGCCTCCCGCGCCACATCGCCATCGGCGCCCTCGTCCCGCTCGGCCGACCAGTCAAGCAGCTGACAAAGCTCCGCCGCCGCCCGGTCGAGGACTTCACGACGATCGACCGCCTGGACGGGCCGGCCTTCACGGTCGGATAGCCAGGTTGTGGCGGGCGGGGCCCGACCACGCGCCCGCCTTGCCGGACGCGTGGGTGGCGCGCACGCGCCACCACAGGCGCAGACGAACGGTCCGGCTTCTCGGACCCAACCGGCGACGTCATCAGGCGTCCCCTGGCACCGTCAAAGGGCGATCTCCATGAATGACCTCATTCTCAAGTTGAGGGTGAGGTGTCGGTGAGTTTGGGAAGCCGGCACCGGCTGTGGGCCGCCGCGACTGCAACTCGCGCCTCGCATACGGCGGAAGCAAGGTCCGTAACCCGAGTACCTCGTCGCGGACGCGCTCGCCAAGGCGTGGGCTGATCGACATGGTCCGTACAGGCCGCGATCCCCGCCGGGTCCAAGGGGCTCTCCGCCCACCTGGGCGGCCAGCGCGCGCTCAACGCCTACGGCGGGGCGTTCTCGAGGTCGTTCACACCCAGATTGCGATCCCTACTTGCCAGTGGAGGCCGCGGCGGCAGCTGCCTTGCCGGCGTCGATCTTGCGCTGGTCGCGCGCCTTCTTCTTGCGCTGACGATCCTTGTTCCAACGTGTTGGCTTGCGGGCGCCTCGTCCCAATGCATGCTCCTTGCCGATTGTCTGCGAATGGGACTCTACGCCATCTCGGCGCACGGACGAGAAATGACGCGGCCCCGGTCACTCACGGGTGAGCGACCGGGGCAGGGAGGACTCCCACCCTTTGCGCCCACGTGTTACTTGATGAACAAGATCTCCGAGTACTTGGGAAGCGGCCACAGGTCGTCGGCCACGATCCGCTCCAACTGGTCGGCGATGTCGCGGACCGCGCCCATCGCCGGGAGCACCTTGTCGCGCATGAAGACCGCGTGTTTGAGGGCGTCGCCGTCGGGGTGAGCGATGTTGACCTTCTCGAGGGCCTTGATGTGCGTCACGAATTTCTTGACGAGTGCGTCGGTCTCGCGAACCAGCTCGAGCACGCCTGCGGCCTTGAGTTGCGCCAGGTGGCGCAACGCGGCCGGCAGGATCATCGTGCGGGCGATCGACGCGGCGGTCTCGGCCTCGATGTTGACGTTGGTGACGTACTGCTCGGTCAAGACCTCGTAGCGGGCCTCGATCTCGCGGCTGTTGAGAACCCCGTACTTGCCGAACAGCCCGACCGTCGGCTTCGAGATGAGCTGCGGCAGGGCGTCGGGGGTGGTGCGCAGGTTGAGCAGGCCGCGCTTGTCGGCCTCCGAGTGCCACACCTCGTCGTAGTTGTCGCCGCCGAACACGATCTGGCGGTTCGCCTTGTAGGACTTGCCAAGCACGCCGGCCAGCACCTGGTCGACGGTCTTGCCGGTCTTCGTCGCCGCCTCCAGCTTGTCGGCGAGGTCGTCGATCGCCTCCGCGGCTATGGTGTTGAGCACGGTGTTCGGGAAGCTGGGCGACATGCTCGACCCGAGCGTCCGGAACTCGAACTTGTTGCCGGTGAACGCGAACGGGCTGGTGCGGTTGCGGTCGCCGCCGTGCATCGGCAGCGGGGGCAGCACCGGCGTGCCGAGGCCGAGTACCGACTCCGGCGTCGTCTCGCCACCCTTGCCGCCGGCGAGCGCGTCGAACACCTTCTCCAGCTCGCCGCCGAGGAAGATCGAGATGATCGCGGGCGGGGCCTCGTTGGCGCCGAGGCGGTGATCCTGGTTGGCCGTCGCAACCGAAGCGCGCAGGAGCCCCTGGTGCTTGTTGACGGCCTGGATGACGGCGGTCGCAAAGAACAGGAACTGCTCGTTGTCATGCGGGTTGTCGCCGGGCTCCAGCAGGTTGCGCCCGGTGTCGGTGCCCATCGACCAGTTGTTGTGCTTGCCGGACCCGTTGACCCCGGCGAACGGCTTCTCGTGCAGCAGGCACGCGAGTCCGTAGCGGCGCGCGACGGTCTGCATGAGCTGCATGCACAGCTGCTGGTGGTCGGACCCGACGTTCGAGTTCTCGAATACCGGCGCCACCTCGTACTGGTTCGGCGCGACCTCGTTGTGGCGGGTCTTGATCGGCACGCCGAGGCGGGCGAGCTCGTCCTCGACCTCGAGCATGTAGGCGAGGATGCGCTCGGGGATGGAGCCGAAGTAGTGGTCGTCCAGCTCATGGCCCTTGGGGGGCTTGGCGCCGAACAGCGTACGGCCGGTCGTGACCAGGTCGGGCCGCTCGTAGTAGTACTGCTCGTCGATGAGGAAGTACTCCTGCTCGGGGCCGATCGTCGTGAACACACGCTCAGTCTCGTGGTCGTCGAACAGGCGGAGCGCACGCACGGCTGCGCGTGACAGCGCGTCCATCGAGCGAAGCAGAGGGATCTTGTGGTCCAGGGCCTCGCCGGTCCATGACGCGAACGCGGTGGGGATGCAGAGGAACGAGCCGTTGGGGTTTCGCAGGATGAACGCGGGGCTGGTGGGGTCCCAGGCGGTGTAGCCGCGGGCCTCGAACGTGGCGCGGATGCCGCCGGTCGGGAAGCTCGAGGCGTCCGGCTCACCGCGGATCAGCTCGCCGCCCGAGAACTCCGCGATGGCGCTGCCGTCCCCGTCGGGATTGAAGAACGAGTCGTGCTTCTCGGCCGTCGATCCCGTCAGCGGCTGGAACCAGTGGGTGTAGTGCGTCGCGCCCTTCTCCAAGGCCCATTCCTTCATGGCCTGGGCGACGACGTTCGCAATGGTCGAGTCCAGCTGCTCGCCGCGTGCGATCGTGCGCTGGAGCTGCCGGTAGACGTCTTTCGGCAGGTGGGTGCGCTGGGCGGCCTGTCCGAAGACGTCCTCGCCGAAGATGGCGGCGCCTGGCGCCGTCAGATCCGGGGTGCCGAGCGACGTGCCGTTGGGGCTCCACTGAGCGGCGTGGACATTGGCCTGACGGGTTCTCACCATCGTGTGTGTCGTCCTCCTTGCCCGTCCGGGATGCACGCCGAACGCGGCTCGCGGTGGGTCTGTGGTGGTAGTTCGGGAGTTTCGTCCCGCTTTCTACAGGAGCGGCCGCCGCTCGGCGTTTCGCCAATTGGCAAAACAGGGTCGATCGGCTTTCGCCACGTGGCGAACCGAGTCAACTCTTGCGCGTGTCGTCCAGTCCGGCGTCGGCGTCGGCGACGAGCGCTTTCATGTGCTCCCGTCGTTCGTGAAGCAGGGCTGTGAGCCCGGGATCCGAGATCGCCAGGATCTCGGCGGCCAAAAGTCCTGCGTTCTGTCCGTTGTCGATCGCGACCGTCGCGACCGGCACGCCGCGCGGCATCTGCACGATCGACAGCAGCGAGTCCATGCCGTCCATGGCGGCGGTTCGCACCGGCACGCCGATGACCGGCAGCACCGTAACCGATGCCAACATGCCCGGCAGGTGCGCCGCCCCGCCGGCTCCGGCGATGATGACCTTCAAGCCGCGCTCGGCCGCGGTGGTGCCGTACGCGATCATCTCGTTGGGGGTGCGGTGGGCCGAGACGACGCGCACCTCGTGGGGAACGCCCAGCTCCGCCAGCACGTCTGCGGCGGGGCGCATTACGGCCAAGTCGCTGTCGCTGCCCATCACGATTCCGACGAGCATCTATACGCCCCCTTCGGCACGGCACTTGGGCGGCCTATTCGCCGCCCCTTCGGGGCGACTCAATTGCCTACGGGGGCTGGGGATTACGCCCCCGCCGGCACGGCTCTTGGGCGGCCCATTCGCCACCCTTTCAGGGCGGCTCAATCGCCTTCGGGGGCTGGATATTCCCCGTTCAGCACGGCTCAATCGCCTACGGGGGCTGGGGGAAAGGCAAACTGCGCTCGTAGAATGGACGACTTGGCTCATGGAACTGCGCTCATAGCCCGACCTGGGCGGCGGCCTGGCGCGCGCGTTTGAGGGAATCCTCCAGGGTGCTTCCGAGGGCCGTGACATGGCCCATCTTGCGCCCCACGCGAACCTCTGTCTTGCCGTACAGGTGAACATGGGCACCCGGGACGGCCGCTGCGCCCCCGATCGTGATTTCGGCGGGGCCCGTGCGGGTTCCCAGCAGGTTGACCATGACCGCCCGCTGGGTGCGCATGTCCACGCTGCCGAGCGGCAGATCGAGCACACCCCGCAGGTGGTTCTCGAACTGCGACGTCTCGCATGCCTCGATGGTGTAGTGGCCGGAGTTGTGCGGGCGCGGCGCGAGCTCGTTGACAAGGATCCGGCCGTCGGCGAGGACGAAGAGCTCGACCCCCATCACACCGACGGCGCGGGCGGTGACGGCAGCGTGCACCGCGATCTCCTCGGCATTCCCCGCGTCGCTGGGATCGATCGGCGCCGGAACGAGCACCTCGTGGCAGACGTGATCGCGCTGGCGGGTCTCGGCGACCGGATACGGCACCACCTCCCCGCCGGCCCGGCGGGCGACGATCACGGCGAGCTCGCGGCTGAACTCGACGAAGCCCTCCACCAGGACGCCCTCGCCCCGATCGAGGCGCGCGAAAGCGTCGATCGCCTCGGTGGGAGTCAGACACCTCGCGTTACCGTATCCGTCGTAGCCCAGCTTGCGCGACTTGAGCATCAGCGGCCATCCGAGGTCGCGCCCCAGGGCCTCCACGTCGGACGCGCGCTCTGCCACCGCGAACGACGGGACCGGGATACCGGCGATGCGAAGCATCTCCTTCTGCAACGCCTTGTCCTGCACTGTCGCCACGGTTGCGGCGGCCGGGCGTACCGGGGTGCCGGCGGCCTCGACGGCGGCAAGCGCGGATGCCTCGACGAACTCGTTCTCGAGCGTCAGGACCCCGCATTCGACACCGAGCCGCGCGACGGCAGCCGCATCGCGCCAGTCGCCCTCGACGAGTCCGGCGGCGACGCCCGCGGCGGGCTCGCCGGGCAGGCCGAGCACCGCGACCGAAATCTCGAGCGGCCATGCCGCCAGGCAGGTCATGCGGGCGAGCTGACCCGCGCCGACGATCCCGACGTCATACCGTCGCCGGCCGCCGGTCACGCGTGTCGATGCGGTCGCAGGGGCGGTTGAGGTCACGTCGGGACGCTACCAAGCCCGCTCCAGTCCCACCCGAACCCACCGGGCGCGGCTGCTAAACTCACGCGGCCCGGGCGGTTAGCTCAGTTGGGAGAGCACTAGCTCGACAAGCTAGGGGTCACTGGTTCGAGCCCAGTACCGCCCATACCGGTGAAAGCCCCGCTACGGCGGGCTTTTCTGCGTCGTACGACTTCGCCGACCTCGACGCGCGCGTACGGTACCGCGGTGTTCGAAGATCGTTGGCCGCGTCGCCAAGCCATCCGACTACACCTCAGCGAGACCGGCCTCGACGCGCTTCGTGTCGCGACGCCCATCGCGAACCACCGCTGGCTCACGAAGCGCCGGACGAACCAGAGCACTAGATCTCCACGGCGACGATCGGGTCCACGCTCGGCGCAGCCGTATTCGTCCGCACCTCCGGGGTGATGGCGAGCGCCTCCACACCCTCAAGGTCGGCGGTCGCGACGACGACCTCGCCACCCGTGGTCACCGCGGCGAAGCCCTCCGAGCGAGGCGTCCCGTCTCGGATCGTCCAGAGCTCATAGCCCTGGTCTGGCCGCAACGCTGGGAGGTTGCGGACACGCATGACAGCCGTTCCGTCGTCGGTGAGCGTCACGTCTCCCGAGGCGCCTGACGTACCAACGAACGTGATCTGTCGGGGATCGTCCCCACGCAGGGTCACATTCCACGCCAGCAACCCGGCGGCCAAGACGCTCAGCGCCCCCACGAGCGCGGGCCACAGGGACAGCCGGCGCCGGGGGCGGACCGGCGACCGCGAGACCCGGGCGCCCTCTGCGTGGATCCGGTCCATGACCTTTCCCTTGAGCGCGGCAGGTGGATCGATCTGTGGGACGTCCAGGGCCAGCTCCCCGGCCGCCGCCCGCAGCGCATCCAGCTCGGCCCTGCAGTCGCGGCAGCTCGCACTGTGGCGTTCGACGGCGGCCCGCTCCTGGTCGGTCGCCGCGCCCAGCGCCACGGGAGCGATCAGGGCGTGCAGCTCGTCGTGGTCGCTCACGTGCTCACCATCCCCGGGTCGAGGTTTCGACGGACACGCTCCAACCCGAGGCGCATGCGGCTCTTGACCGTCCCGAGCGGCATTGCGAGCATTTCGGCGATCTCGTGGTGGGTGTAGCCGCCGTAATAGGCCAGTCGAAGCACTTGGAGCTGATCTTCCGGTACGTCACCCAGGGCCGCATTGACCCGTGTGGCCTCGACCCGCGACAACGCCTCGTCCGCAGCGTCGGGTGCGTCGGCTGAAACCGCCGCCACCTGCTCCAACGCTTCCTGGCGCCTGCGCACAGCCGCGCCCTGACGAAGTCGATCGACTGCTCGATGGTGCACGATGGACAAGAGCCATGTTCGGACGCTCCCTTTGGCGATCGAGTATCCGGTGGCGCCGTTCCATATCGCCAAGAATGCCTCTTGAACGAGGTCTTCAGCGGCCTCGCGTTCTCCCAGGAGGCGGAACGCCAGCGACCAGGCGACGCGCCCGTGCCGGTCGTACAGAACCTCGAACGCACGCTCGTCGCCATCGTCCGCGGCGCACAGCAAATCCTCGTCCGCCAGACGGGTGATGTCCTCCGAGTTTCGCCGACCGATCATCTCCTCCCATTCTCTACGAACAGACCGGCCAGTTGGATCACAGCGCGAACTCTCCGACACCCACGCAACGACACCCCTGATCAGCCAGATGCGCGACCACCATGAGGCTGCCGTTCCACACGCCGCCGAGCAAAGCGGCGCCCATCGTCGACCCCAGGTGATCCAACTCGGGTGATCCCTCGAAGGCCGTGGTGAAGGTCGAGTGGTCTCCGGGCCCTCGAGGACACACCATGAGAGAGGAATGAACGTGCGTATCACCAGACGCAAGGCGCTCACCGTGGCGCCGGTACTCGCGGCACTCGCGGCCGCGACGGTGATCCCGACGTTCGCGGGGGGCTCAAGTCACCGCGAGGCGCCAGGGATCAGTCAAGACCCGACGGCGGACAACACCGACGTTTACGCATTTGTCAGCCCTGATCGGCCTGACACCGCGACGCTCGTCGCCAACTTCATCCCGTTCGAGGAGCCGGCCGGTGGGCCCAACTTCTTCGGGTTCTCGGACAACGTCCGCTACCAGATCAAGATCGACAACACCGGCGACGGCAATGAAGACATCGCCTATCGCCTCCGGTTCAAGACGAAGTACACCAATCCCGGGAGCTTCCTGTACAACGGCGGTCCGGTCACATTCAACCCGGCCACCGGCACCTATACCAACCTCAACGTCGTACAAACGTACGACGTCACCAAGGTCACGTTCAAGACCAACGGCAAGATCAAGTCGATCGCGACGATCGGCCGTAACCTGGTCTCGCCGCCCAACAATGTCGGTCCCAAATCGACGCCCGACTACGCAAGTCTTGCCGGTGCGGCAGTCCACCCGCTGCCCGGCGGGGCGCGGGTGTTCGCAGGCCAGCGCGACGATCCGTTCTTCGTGGACCTCGGCGCGACGTTTGACCTGATCAACATCGACAAGCCCGGTCGTCCGGGTATCGGCTTGGGCAACGTCGGTGGTGGTGATGACGGCCTGACCGGCTATAACACTCATACCATCGCGATCCAGGTGCCCAAGACACACCTCACGCGAAGGGGCGCGAACCCGACCGACGCCGCCAGCCCGGCCTCGGTCGTCGGGGTCTACGCCAGCGCGGAGCGGCTGGTGCCCGTCTCGTTCGGCAAGACCGGCAAGTCGCGGATCAATCGCGAGTGGCGACAGGTGTCGCGTCTCGGCAACCCGCTCATCAACGAGGTCGTCATCCCGATCGGCAGGAAGGACCGCTGGAACGCGAGCGACCCGTCAGACGAGTCGAAGTTCCTGAGCCACTACACCGCGCCGGAGCTCGCTGCGGCGATCAACCTGTTGTTCCCCGGCGTCGTCAACGCCCCGCAGACCAACAGGCAGGACCTGGTGACCGTGCTGCTCAGGGGCCTTCCGCCCGGCAACCCGACCGGTCTGGTCACGCAGATCGGCACCGCTCCGAAGCTCGCCGACCTGCTGCGTTTGAACCTGGCGATCGCACCGGCTGCCACTCCGAAGCGCCTCGGTGCGCTCGCTGGTGACGCACAGGGCTTCCCGAACGGTCGGCGTCTGATCGACGATGTCGTCGACATCGAGGAGCAGGCGGTCGCCGGTGTGCTCGCTCCGCTCTTCGGGCTCCCGGCGCCGACTGCGGCCGCCGGTCAGCTCGGCGACGGCGTCGACACGAACGACGTGCCGTTCCTGTCCGCATTTCCCTACGTGGCACCTCCGCTCTCGGGCTTCGATGTGAAGCACCCACGGCCCGCCTCGTAGGTCAGCCCGATTCACCGGGGGCCCCACACGGGGCCCCCACCAACCACCTTTGGAGTTTCGACAAATGC
This sequence comes from uncultured Bifidobacteriaceae bacterium, assembly GCA_964393105.1. Lineage (GTDB taxonomy): Bacteria > Actinomycetota > Thermoleophilia > Miltoncostaeales > Miltoncostaeaceae > CALMEC01. The sequence continues at coordinate 19,802 of CAYMSM010000058.1, read as the reverse complement.
GCGCACGCCCGCTCATCTCGACCCTTGTCATCGCCGGCACGGCCTTTGCTGTGACTGCGTTCGCCGTATTCGGATCTCGCACTCCGTACCCCGCGACTGCCGCGGGCGGCGGGCCGCAGAACGCGACCCAGCAGGTCGATAGCGCCGAGGCAGTGCTGCGCGATGATCGCGACAACGAACATGCGCTTGCGAACCTCGCATCCGCCTCGCTGACGCGAGCCAAGGAGACCTCGGATTCGACCTGGTACGCCCGGGCCGAGACCGCCGCACGAGCGGCGCTTCGCGTCAATCCCGGCAACGTCATCGCCCTCGAAGCCGCCGGCAGCCTGGCGAACGCACGCCATCGATTTGCCGACGCGATCGGCCCAGCGACCCAGAGCCTGCGCATCGCACCGGATCGGTTTGCCGCACTCGAGATCCTGACTGACGCGCGGATTGAACTCGGCCGCTACCGCCAGGGCTTCGCAACGGCCGACAAGCGGCTTCGACTCCGGCCGGATCTTGCCTCGTACAGCCGTGCCTCCTACGCAGCCGAGTTGCGCGGTGAGCGCGAGTTGGCGACGGAGCTCATGCGACAGGCCGTCGACGCTGCCCGCCCCGGATCGGGAGATCGCATCTGGGCACAGGTCCAGCTGGGGCTTCTGCGACTGGGCAGCGGCGATCTGACAGGCGCGCGCCGCGAAATGCGGGTCGCCCGGGTGGCGGGCCCGGACGACCCTACCGCGCTGGCGGGCGACGCGCAGGTGCGCGCCGCGTCTGGGCAACTCGACGCGGCTGCAGCACTCTACCGGCGCGCGCTCGAGATCCAGCAGATCGCGCGATATGCCTCAAGCTTGGCGGAGATCGCGGCTTCGCAGGACAACCGGGCCGAGTCAGAGCGGTATCTGACACTCGCGCGCGAGATCGACGCCCGTGAGGTCGTCAACGGTGTCGAGCTCGACCTGGACCAGGCGGCGGTCGAAGCGGACTTCGCCCGACCCGACGCGGCACTCGTTGTGACGGCGCGGAGGGGGCATGCGGCCCGACCTGGCATCGTCGGCGACGACGCGTTGGGCTGGGTCCTGACACGAGCTGGCAGGTGCGACGAGGGACTGCGGTTCGCGCGTCGAAGCCTGCGTCTCGGGACACAGGACGCGTCGATGCTCTTCCACGCGGGGATGGCCGCGCGGTGCGCGGGCCGTGCCAGTGAGGCCGCCGACTATCTCCGGCGTGCTCTCGCGCTCAACCCGCGTTTCTCCGTCCGTTGGGCGCGCACCGCAACGACGACCCTTGCGGCGCTGACCCGCGCAGGTAGGGGGGCCTGACAAAGCAGCCTGTGGCGGGCCTCGCACCGGCGTCGGTCTCGTCGGGGCGGCTGCTCGTCCGGTGCCAGACGGCGACACTCGGCTACTGGAGGGGCCCCGACGAGACGGCCGAGCTCACGAGCGGCGCGTGGTTGCGGACGAGCGACAGGTGCTTCACAGCAAACGCTCAGGATGAGCTTGTACGCTCGTCGCCAGGCACAGCGGGAGGGGGCGACATGGGGCGAAACGGACAGGTGCAGACGGTCGGCGCAGCGCGGATCCTGGTGGTCGACGACGAGGAGAGCATCACGCAGCTCTTGTCGACGGCGCTGCGGTACGAGGGGTTCGAGGTCCAGACCGCGGCGACGGGGCGCGACGCGTTGAGCGAGGTCGAGTCCTTTCGGCCCGACCTGGTGCTGCTGGACGTCATGCTGCCGGATCTGGACGGCTTCGAGGTGCAACGACGCCTGCCGGGGGGAGCGGGGCGGACGCCTGTCGTGTTCCTGACGGCCCGTCGCGACACCGAGGACCGCGTGCGGGGGCTGACGGTCGGCGCGGACGACTACGTCACCAAGCCGTTCAGCCTGGAGGAGCTCATCGCCCGCGTCCGCGCCGTGTTGCGGCGTACCCGCGGCGAGGACACCGACAGCAAGCGCATCGTCTATGCCGATGTCGAGCTGGACGAGGAGACCTACGAGGTGCGCCGCGCCGACACGCTCGTCGAGCTGACGCCGACCGAGTTCAACCTGCTGCGCTACCTGCTGGCCAACGCCGGGCGCGTGCTCAGCAAGCCGCAGATCCTGGACCATGTGTGGCACTACGACTTCGGCGGCGACGCCAACGTGGTCGAGACCTACATCAGCTACCTGAGAAGAAAGCTCGATGCGTTGGGCCCGCCGCTCATCCAGACAGTCCGCGGCGTCGGCTACACGCTGCGGCTGCCCCGTGCGTAGCTCCCAGATCATCGAAGGGCTCGGGCGTACGCAGGCGAGCGTGCGCCGACGCGCCCGAGCGATGTCGCTGCGCGCACGTCTGCTGTCGGTCACGCTCACGCTCGTGACGATCGGTCTCGTGATCGCAGGCGCGGTCACGTTCAGCTCGCTTCGCTCGTTTCTGCTGGATCGTGTCGATGCCCAGCTGCGCGATGCGCAAGCCCCCGCGTTCAACGCGATCGCCCGGGACCGCGAGGGGTTCCCAGGCTTCCCACGGGGTCCGGGGAGGCGTCCTCCCGGACTCGGCGATCTGCCACAGGACATCTCAGCGGGGATCTACGACACGAGTGGGCGGCCTCTCGTCACCCCCCTCGGACCCGCAGCACCGGTGCCTCCTCGCACCGTAAACGGCTTCTCCACCGCCGATCAACTTGCCGGTGGCTCGTATCGTTTCCTTTCGACGGGACTCACCGACGCGGCGACGGGGGAGCAGCTGCGTTTCGTCGTCGGGGTGCCACTCCAGGACGTCGACAGCACGCTCGGACGGCTGCTGGTTATCGAGATCCTTGTCGGACTCGGCGTGCTTGGCGCGATCGGCGCCGCCGGACTCTGGCTCGTGCGTCTCGGCTTGAAGCCGCTGTCGGACATCGAACACACCGCAGCCGCGATCGCCGCCGGGGACCTGTCACAACGGATCGAGCAGGCGCCGGCGACAACCGAAGTGGGTCGCTTGAGCGGTTCGCTCAACACGATGCTCGCCACCATCGAAGCGTCGTTCGCTGAGCGCGAGGCGTCCGAGCGGCGGCTGCGGCAGTTCGTGGCCGACGCCTCGCACGAGCTGCAGACGCCGCTGACGTCCGTCCGCGGGTATGCGGAACTTTTCCGGCGCGGGGCTGCCGATCGGCCCGAGGACCTGGCCAACGCGATGCGTCGCATCGAGTCCGAGTCGAGGCGCATGGAGCTCTTGGTCGACGACCTGCTGGTGTTGGCCAGGCTCGATCAGGGCCGTCCGATGGCGCGTGAGCGCGTCGACCTTGTCACGCTCGTCCGCGAACTCGTCGGGGACGCTCGCGTCATCGACCCCGACCGTCCGATCGACCTCGACGCTTCCGGCGATGTGGTGATCATCGGCGACGCGCAGAGGATCAAGCAGGTCGTTGCGAACCTGCTGGGCAACGCCCGCACGCACACGCCGGCAGGGACGCCGATCAGCGTCGGGGTCCGCGTGGACGCCGCCGACGCGGTCGTTGCGGTCGCCGATCGCGGTCCGGGCATGCCTCCCGAGCACGCCGCGCGCGTGTTCGAGCGGTTCTTCCGTGCCGATCCGTCCCGCGCCAGGGTGAGCGGCGGCGGCGGATTGGGCCTCTCGATCGTCTCGGCGATCGTCGCCGCGCACGGCGGGACGGTCTCGGTTGACACCCGGCCAGGAGACGGCGCGACGTTCACGGTGCGCCTGCCCCTGACGCCGCCAGCCGACCCGGACGACGCAGTTGAAAATCTCAGGTGAAGCTCATCCGGGTCTCGACGGCAGGCGCAGGGTGGCCGGCCACGCTCGGAGGTGCCGAAGTGGTCCCCCTCGCAAATACGACCGCGTTTCCCGGCTGCAAACCGTCGCCACGCATTCCTCGGTCCCACCGTTATGGGGGCCGATAGCGGCGGGACACTTCGGGGCCATCACCGTTTGACCCACCCGGGAGGGCAGGTCATAGGCCGCCCAAGAGCCGTGGTGAGGGCGGCGTTTGGGTCTCCTCCCCTGGCTCGGTTTTCGTGCGGGAAGCGTTGCCGTACTTGCGGCGGGGACCACGAAGACACGGACTTCAACGTCACGGCGGTTCACGAGCGCTGACCGTCCCACACGTCGCGGACGCCCACCCTCCGTGCGACGAGTCCATTCCCGGGTTACTCCGAGGTGGATCGGGGCGCTCACCGCGTGTCGTACCGAGCGAGGTGGTGTCCCAAATGTGTCAGGACGTCACGAGATTCACTCATCTCATGTAACAAGTGGCCAATGCGGCGAGGGCCAAATGGCCAATTGTCGTCCGGATGGTCGACGCCGCGGCGAAGCGTGCGTGACACGATGCGTGAGTGAGCACCCGGTTGGCACGAACAGGACCCCGACCCGCCGGAGTGGCCGCGACCGCCACGGCGGCAGGGCGCCCCCGATACTGGGAGATCGACCTGGCCCGGACAGTGGCGATCGCGATGATGGTCATCTATCACGCGGGCTATGACGTGGACTTCCTCGCGCCCGACGTCGGCATCGAGCCGCTCCAGGGCGGGTGGCGCGCGCTGCAGATCGCGACCGGGTCGCTCTTCCTGCTCGTGGCGGGCATCAGCTTTACGATCAGCGACGCCTCGGCGCTCCGGCGCGGTCAGGGCTGGTCCGCCCGTCTCGCCAAACATGCACGTCGCGGCGCGCAGGTCATCGCCTGCGGCCTTGGGATCTCGCTCGTCACCTGGATCGCGCTCGACGACCGCTACGTGCGGTTCGGCATCCTGCACGCGATCGGAGCGTCGATCGTGGTGGCGCCGTTCGTCGCTCGGCTTGGTGTTTGGAACGCGCCGCTCGGGCTGGCCGTCATCGTCGCGGGTGTGCTCCTTGCCGACGAACGGTCTGACATCCCCGGGCTGTTGCTCCTGGGAGTCAAGCCACCCGGCGGGGCGGGCGTCGACTACTACCCGATGCTGCCGTGGTTCGGTTTGTTCATGCTGGGCATCGCGGTGGGCACGGCCCTGTATCCGTCAGGTCGGCCGGGAGGCTGGGCGGGGCGACTGCCGTCCGGGGTGCCGAGATGGCTCACCGCTCCGGGACGGCATTCGCTCGTGATCTACCTGGTCCACCAACCGGTGCTGATCGCGGTGATCGCCGGCATCCTGGCGGTACTCGGCGTCGAGTGGTCCTGGTCGCCGTAAGTTTGCGCGGGCGTCGCAGACGCCCGCACCTCTACAGGAAAACGGGTCTCTCTCTGAGAACTTCGCGGCGCTCAGTTCCGTCTCTCAGACACGAGGGATCCGAGTGCTCCGTCTCAAAAGCGCGGCAGGCGGCCCTCGTCGCGCAGGTATCCGATGATCGCGCCCGCGATGGCCTTGGCGATGACATCCGTTCGGCGGAGCATCGCGGCGTCGGTCCGGCCGGCGCCTGCCTCGACGAGCACCCTGGCCTCGGCGCGGGTGCGGTAATAGCCGACGTACCGCTGAACGCGCCGGTTGCCGTTTCGCGGTTCGAGTCGCACCGGTCCGCTCCGCGCGCCGTTGGCGTGGGTGAACACCGCCGCGTAGCGATCGCGGATCCGTGACGCGAGCCGCCGCGACCGCGTCTCGACCGCCGCCGGCACGGTTGTGGCCGGGGCGCGGTGGGGAGCGCTGTCGCGGTAGGGGGTCGAGCGGGGCAGGTCAAGCCCCTCGCCGCGGTACCAGTTCTCGCCGGCGCCGCTGATCGCATGCCCCACCGCGGCATGTCCATCCGGGGTGTCGTGATGGATCGCCACGAACACCGCCCCAGACGAGGGAAAGCCCGCTGCCCGGCCCGGCGTGTGGCGGGTCTCGATCCCTGCCGCACGCAGGCGTCGCTCGATCTCGGCCGCGACCCGCACGTTGAACTCGACCTCGCCGGCTGCGCCGGTCTGCGCGCGGTATCCCGGCTCACGCGGGGACTCGTGACCCGCCTGCACCCACACGACTGGCCGCGTCGTTGGAGCGCCGCCGGCCGGGGAGATGGCGACAGCCCCCACCATTGCCGCGGCCGCCATCAGGCCGTACCGTTTGCGAGCCCTTACCACGGCAGGGCCTGTTTCAAGAATTCCATGACGATCGCCGTCGTCTCCTCAGGCGCCTCCTCGGGGACGAAGTGCCCGCAGGGGAGCGAGCGTGTGGTGATCGCGTCTGCACGTCCATGCCAGGTGCCGGGCACGTCGTACAAACGGTGCATCGCCCCACGCTCACCCCACAACACGAGCAACGGGCATGCGATGCGCCGGTCGGCATCGCCGGCGTCGTGCTCCAGGTCGATCGTCGCGGCGGCGCGGTAGTCCTCGCAGCTCGCGTGGATCGTCTCGGCGCCGAACGCCGCGACGTAGCTCTGGGCGACGTCGTCCGGGAACGTGAACTCTGGGGCGCTCCACCGGTCGAGCGTCGTGCGCACGAAGTAGCCGGCGTCGGCCCCGATCAGCCGCTCGGGCAGGTCGGCCGGCTGGCTCAGGAAGAACCAGTGGTAGTAGGCCGACGCGAACGCGGCGTCGGTCGTCTGGAACAGATGGCGGGTCGGTACGATGTCGATAAACACTGCCGCGCTGACCGACTCCGGATGATCCAGGCACATGCGATGGGCGACACGCCCGCCGCGGTCGTGCCCGCAGATCGCGAACCGTTCAAGGTCGAGCGCCCGCATCAGCGCGACCTGGTCCGCGGCCATCTGACGCTTGGAGTACCCCTCGTGCCGCGCGTCCCCGGTCGGCGCGTCACTCTGCCCGTACCCGCGCAGGTCGCTCGCCACTATGGTGAACCGCTCCGCAAGGCGCGGCGCGACATCCCGCCACATACCCCGGTGCTGGGGGTACCCGTGCAGGAGCAGCACCGGCGGTCCGCCGCCGCCGATCTCGCAGGCGATCTCGATCCCGTCGACGGACATGCGCTTGTGGGTGAACCCCGGGATCATCGACCGAATCGAATCATGTTCGAGTCCGGCCTGTTCACCGGGGTGGTTGTAGGCTCGGCGCGGCCGGCCAATGGGGGCCGCACGTGACCGAGGGGAGATTCTGATGGGGGTTGCCAAAGTCGAAGAGATCAGCGCCACCTCGACCAAGGGGTTCGAGGACGCCATCGCGCAGGGGCTGGCCCGTGCCACCCACACGCTTCGCGGCGTCAAGAGCGCATGGGTCAAGGAGCAGCACGTGCGCGTGGGCGACGACGGTCAGATCACCGAGTACCAGGTCAACCTCAAGATCACGTTCGTCCTGGAGGGATAGGCGTCCTCCCAAGCGATGAGGTCAACGGGGGCGGACGGCGATGACGATGCCGTCGCCGGCGAGACGTCCGTTCGCCGAGGTCACGGAGGCGACGAGCGTGCGGAGGCTGCCGCCATTCGCACGGAATCGAAGCCGGACGCCGATACGTCGGGGCTTGCCCGATCGTACGGCTCCGACCGGCACACTCAACGTGCGTCCCGTGAGGACCGAACGGGACGGCGCCGACACGACGGTCGTTCCCGCAGGGAGCCTGAGCCGGAGCAGCACCTTCTTCGCGACGACGGTACAGGTGTTCACGACGGTCACCGCATACGGGGCCGTCTGCCCCTCGGTGACCCTCGGCGGTCCTCCGACCGACACTCCGGGACCCGAGTTGCCGGGCGGATCCGGCTTGGGATCCGGCTTGGGACCCGGGTCCGGTTCGGGGTTCGGGTCGGGTGGTACGGGGGTCACGGTGACCACGACCTCGGCGGATGCGAACGCACCGCGTCCGTCGCTCACGGTGTAGGCGAACGTGTCGGTGCCGGTGAAACCTGCCGGCGGGGTGTAGGCACACACCAGGTCATCGCATTCGACGGCACCACCGTGTTTTGGCGCCGGTGTTCCTGTGAATGTCAGCTGGTCGCCGTCGGGCTCCGAATCGTTCGCCAGGACCGGGATGTCGACCATGGTCCCCGCCATCGTGGTGGCGGCGTCCGCGTTGGCGACCGGCGGGTTGTTGACGTCGATCTGGAGGCCGGTTCCGTTGTTGGCACGCGCCGGATCGTCGGTGCGGGATGTGACGGCGGCTCCGGCCCCGATGCGACCGAAGCCGCGTGGTGCCACGGCGACGAACGTGATGGAGGAACTGGACTCGGAGCGCATCCGTCGACGGGTGCACTCGGCCATCGCGTCATCGATCTCACATGACCAGCCGGCGCCTTCCGCCCGGACGATCTGACGGGGTCCCATCAGCAGGATGGCGGTGCGCACCCGGCGAGCCGAATTTGGACCCGTGTTCGTCACGGTCAGGGTGAACGTGGCCATGTCGCCGCCCTGGACGGGGTTCGGGGAGCCGTTCAACGCGACGGAGAGATCCGCACTGTCGTGGCGGCTGGGATCATGATCGTCGTCATGGGCGACCGCGGTCGCGGGGGTCGCCACGGCGAGGGCGACGGCCAGCAGGCCGAGACGGCGCAGACGGCGGCGGGTGAAGCGGCGGAATCTCACGGGTTCACCGTACGCGATCTGCACGCATTTCCCTTGTCCCCGGAGCCGGTTCGCAATCCCGCGTTTCACGGCCGGGCACCCGGGCGCAACCGCGGACATCGTGCCGGCGGCGCCGCGTCGATGCGACGGCGCGTCCATCCTGCCTTGTTCACACATCGCGTCCGCGCTGTCACGGCTCGCGGCGGTGGGATGTCTCGTGGTTAGTTGAGGTGGCGTTTGAGAAACGCGCTGATCGCGTCCCGACCGCCTGCGGTTGCTGCGTCGGCGAAGGTGGCGGCCATGTGGACGCCGCCGTCACCGCTCTCCTGGCGCCGCACGACATCGGCCGCGAGTCGCTGCCAGCCGAGCTCGGCCAGCTCGATCTCGATGTGGACCTCGCTGGCGGACGGAAAGTCGTCGCCGCCGATCAGGACCGAGTCGTGGCTGATGTCGATTGTCTGTGCGTCGATCACGTCATCCCCTACATGGAGCCGGGCGGGTAGCTGGACGTCGACGCGCGGGGTCGCGCGTCGCTCGCCTTGGGGTGGGTCGTCACTCATCGTGAAAGCGCAGTTCGCCGAGTCCCTCGTGCATTCCTTCCACGCGTTTGTTGAGGTGCCTCACGAACGCGCGCGCAAGATCGGGACCGTGCCCATCGCGCCCGCGCCTACTCGTCGCGTGGGGCGGCGAGCGCCTCGCCGGTCTGTACGCGCCACAGCGCGGGGTAGAGACCGCCGGCGTCGAGGAGTTCGTCGTGGGTTCCGGATTCGGTGATGCGGCCGGCCTCGAGCACGTGGATGCGGTGTGCGCCGCGCACGGTGGACAGGCGGTGCGCGATGACGAGTGTCGTACGGCCGCGTGCGACGATCTCCATGGACCGTTGGATCGCGGCCTCCGTCTCGTTGTCGACCGACGAGGTCGCCTCGTCCAGCACCAGGATCGCCGGATCGCGCAGGATGGCCCGCGCGATCGACAGGCGCTGGCGCTGCCCGCCCGAGAGCTTCTGGCCCCGCTCGCCCACCAGCGTGTCGTATCCGTTGGGAAGCTCCGCGATGAACTCCGCGGCTTCAGCCAGGCGCGCGGCCTCGGCGATGTCGGCCTGCGGCGCGTCCGGCCTGCCGTACGCGATGTTCTCGCGAACCGTCCCGTCGAACAGGAACGTGTCCTGGCTGACGAAGCCCGTCGCCCCGCGAAGCTCGGTGAACGCAAGCTCGCGCACGTCGATGCCGTCGACGGTGACCCGGCCTGCGGTCGGATCGTAGAAGCGCATCAGAAGCTTGACAATGGTGCTCTTGCCCGAGCCGGTCAGGCCGACCACGGCGTGGGTCTCGCCGGCGGGAATGCGGATGTCGATGCCGTGCAGCACGTCCTGCCCGTTGCTATAGGCGAACCGCACGTCCTCGAATCGGATCTCGCCATGGACTGGGGGCGGGAGCGATCGGCTGCCCGGAACGATGCTCGGTGGGATCGCGAGCAGGTCGAGAATCCGTCGCGTCGATGCCATCGCCCGCTGGTACAGGTCGAACGTCTCACCCAGGCGGGTCAGCGGCCACAGCAGTCGCTGGGTCATGAACACCATCACCGAGTACAGGCCGATGTCGAGCGAGCCGTCCAGCGCCGCGCGCCCGCCGACGACGAGCGTGCACGTGAAGCCGATCAGGATGGCGACGCGGATGAGCGGCACGAACGCCGACGAGAACCGGATGGCGTCGCGGTTGGCCAGGCGGTAGCAGTCCGACTCATGCCCGATGCGCGCCGCCTCGCGGTCCTCGGCGGTGAACGCCTTGATCGTGGCGATGCCGCCCAAGTTGTTGGCGAGCGACCCGGCCAGGTTCCCGACCCGGCGGCGCACCTGGGCGTACTTGGGCTCCAAGCGGCGCTGGTAGCGGAACGACCCCCACAGGATGACCGGGATCGGCGCGAACGCGAGGAGCGTCAGAGGCGGCGAGATCACCAGGAACACGATTCCGACCAGAACGACGTTGACGACGGTTTGGATGATCTCCTTGGCACCCGTGTCCAGGAACCGCTCGAGTTGGTTGACGTCGTCGTTCAACACCGACATCAGGCCGCCGGTGCTCTGGTCCTCGAAGTACGCGAGCTCCAGCCGCTGGACGTGCGCGTAGCAGTCCATGCGCGCCTCGTGTTGCACCGTCTGGGCCAGGTTGCGCCACGCGATCGAGTAGCCGTACTCGGTCGCCGACTCCAGGAGCCAGATGACGGCGTTGAGCGCTCCCAAAAAGAGCAGCTGGTTCCAGCGGTCCTCGATGCCCGTGACCTGCGCGACGTAGGAGGTCTCCTCCGCGACGACCACGTTGATGGCGAAGCCGATCAGGATCTCGGGGGCCACGTCGAAGATCTTGTTCATGACCGTCAGAAACGTCGCCCACGCCATCCGGCCGCGGTAGCGGGCCGCGTAGTCGAACAGGCGTCGGATGGGCGGCACGCTGTCCGGGAGCGTCGGCATGGGGCGGCAGGTTAGCTCAGCCGCTCGTCCCCGCTCGATGGCCGGCACGGCCCGGCGTCGGGCAGGCTCGTCACCTGCCGTATCGCCGAGAGCGCTCTGAGCGGCCGGATGTGAAACATCCCTCCATGAGCGCGTTCCGCGCGTCGGGCTCTGAGATCATGATCTCGAATTGTCTCAGCCTGGAGACTACCCGGGCCGCCGTGACAGAGAGGATCCCCGCATGCTGGCCTCATCCCCAATCGCCGTCGTCGCCGCTGCCGTCGCGCCGTTCGGCGCCCGCCGAACCCGACCATCCAGGCGAGCACCTACCAGGTGACGGTATCCGCCCGGACCCCGTCGGGGCGTCACATCGTCGCCGGGCCGGAGCGCTTCAGCTCGATGGCCAGGGCCCGCCGCTCGTCGGAAACCGCGGCGCGCGCCACGGCATCGGTCCCGAGATCCCGTCACACCCGTGGTGGCGCGACGGTCCGATCTGCTGCACCGGGAGCGCGTCCACTCCAAAGCGCGATCTCAAGACGATCGCCGGGTCCCCGCAGAAGATCTCGTAGGCGGAATTCATGTCCAGGTCGATGGACCAGGCTGAGACGCGCGCGTTCCTCACTCAGGGCACCAGGACGGGCAAGCTCGGAGTCGTCACACGGGATGGCAGCCCGATGGTCGTGCCCATCTGGTTCGTGGTGGACGAGGACGGCTCTCTCGTCGTCAACACCGGTGCCGCGACGATAAAGGGGCGGGCGATCCTGCGCGACCGGAGGGTCTCGATCTGCGTCGATGACGAGGGGCCGCCGTATTCGTTCGTCCGGGTCGACGGTGTCGCGGAGGTCTCCGAGGACATCGACGCGATGTTGCCGTGGTCCATCGCGATCGCCCGCAGGTACATGGGTGATGCGCTCGCCGAGCAGTACGGTCGCCGCAACGCGGCGCCGGGCGAACTCCTGGTCCGGGTTCGCCCCACCCGGGTCGTCGCGCTCGCCGGTATCGCCGACTGACCGGTCCCCCCCGGAGCCGAGCTTCCTGCGCGGGCTCGATCGTCGCGTCGGATCACCGTTGGACACATCCGGGTGATCACTCGCCGATCCCACTCGCCACCGAGGCGAGCGATGCGTCTGCGGCTGGAGGCACGGCGCCGATTCGAGCAACGGTCGTCGACCCGGCGGATCGCTGAAGGGTCCCCGTCGCCAGGCACCTCAGTGGGGGTCCGGAGTCATCGCTTGACCCTGCGGGCTCGACGCATCCCCCTCGGCCATTTGCCAGACGTCGCCGCGGTCATTTGGGCATTCGCGTCGACGGCCAGTTGGCCAGCGGGGCCGCGGTCACTTGGCGCGGCGAGCGACGGCCACTTGGCATCGACAGCTGCGGTCATTTGGCATTTTTCGCTTGCAGGCGGTCCATCGGGAGGCGCCGCCTGTGGGGGACGCTACCGGCTGATGCGCCCCAGCTCTTCGAGGCTGGTCTTTCCTGCGAACACGGCGGCGAGCCCCTCCTCGGCGATCGTGCGCGTACCTTCGCGGCGGGCTTGGGCACGGATCTCATTTGCCGGGGCCCGGCGGATCGCGAGCTCTTCGATGGCTTCGCTCATGACGAGCGCCTCCGCCAGGGCGAAGCGGCCGTGGTAGCCCGAGCCGGTGCACCGCGCGCACCCACGCGCTCGATGGATCGGGATCGGGTCGGCATGCGTCGCGGGCAGTTCATCGAACGCGACGAGATCCGCCAACGCGGCGTGCGGGACGGGGGTCATTTGGCTGCAATCCACGCACAGCTTGCGGGCCAACCGCTGCGCCAGGACGCCGCGGAGCGCGCTCGCCAGAAGGAACGGCTCGATCCCCATCTCGGTCAGGCGCACGACAGCCCCTGCCGCGTCGTTGGTGTGGATGGTGGCGAGCACCAGGTGCCCCGTCAGCGCGGCTTCGACGGCGATGCGTGCCGTCTCGACGTCCCGGATCTCGCCGACCATGATCACGTCCGGGTCGCATCGCAGCATCGATCGGAGCCCCGATGCAAACGTCAGGCCGGCCTTGGGTCGCACCTGTACCTGGTTGATCCCGGCGAGCCGGTACTCGACGGGATCCTCCACCGTGATGATCTTGCGGCCACTGTCGTTGAGTCGGGCGAGGGTCGCATACAGGGTGCTGGTCTTGCCGGACCCGGTCGGGCCGGTGACGAGCGCCAATCCGTGCGGCTGCCGGTAGCACTGCTCCCAGCGTGCGATCAACGTGGGCGACAAGCCGAGGTCGGCGAGATCGGTCGTCGCGTTGGAGCGGTCCAGCAGGCGCACGACGACGCTCTCGCCACCGACCGTCGGCAGCGTCGCGATGCGCAGGTCGAGGTCCTGGTCGCCCATTCGCAGTCCGACGCGCCCGTCCTGAGGGACGCGCCGCTCGGCGATGTCGAGATCGGACATCACCTTGAGGCGGCTCACGATTGCCGGACCCCGCGACGCGGGGACGCTCGTCGTCGTACGCAGCACGCCATCCACCCGAAACCGCACGACCAGGTCGCTTTCCTGCGGCTCGATGTGGATGTCCGACGCGCGCTCTGCGACCGCCCGGGCGATCACCGAGTTGACGAACCTGATGACCGGGCCGTCGTTCTCGCCCACGGTCACGAGATCCTCTGGCAATGCGGTGTCGTCCAGGTGCTCGGTCGACTCTCCCAAGTTTGCGGCGAGATCCTCCACTCCGCGGCCCACGCCGACATGGGCCATGATCGATTCAGGCATCGCGAGCGCAGGCCGGAGCTTTTCGCCCAGGAGCATCTGCAGGTCGTCGATCGCGGGGAGGTCCTGCGGGTCGGCCAGCGCGACGACGAGCACGCCGTCCGCGTCGCGCCGGAACGGCAGGGCCAGGTAGCGTCGCGCGGTCGCGTCGTCGATGCGAGCGGCGAGGTCAGGATCGGGTGGGGCGGCAAGATCCGCGTACTCCACGCCCAGGCGTCGAGCGAGCGCCTTCGCCACTTGCTCCGGGCTCAGGCGGTTCTGGGCGACGAGCAGCTCGCCGAGCTTGCCCCCCTCGGAGCGTTGATGGGCGAGCAGGCCGGCCAGCTCGTCCTGGGAGATCAGGCCCATGTCGAGCAGGACGCTTCCGAGACGCGCCCTGGGCGCAGCGGGAGGGACCGATGCGGGTGGTGGGATCAACAGAGGAGGCCTCCGTGGCGTCCAGATCGATTCGGAACATTCCGAACAAGGTCTACCGTACGGTTCGTTCATCGGCAGATGCGCGGCGCACCGTAACGCCGACAGCGAGCAATGCGCCCATGGTGCCGATGACGATGAGCGTCGCCCCCAGGCCACGGGAGAACGGAGCGGCCGCGATCCCCGCGACGATCATTGCGCCGGCCGCGCGAGCCGACACGGCGTGATCGGGCGAGGGCGCTACTCGTCAGGACCTGGCGCGTCCAGCGATCGCGGTCGGTCACCGCCGGCGTGCGATCACGACCCCGTATCCCAGGTCGCCCTGCGCGACCGCTTGAGCTGCGGCCTGCGCAATCGACGTCGCGTCGTCGAGACGGCCGTCCAACCCGTCCACCTGCCCGCCAAGCATTCGGGCGGCCGCCAATCGCGCCTGCACGCGATCGACCATCTCTGCGAGGGCGTCATCGTGGCGCTCGACGGTCTCCACTGCGAACCCGGCAGTGGCGATCAGGTCGGCCATCTCGTCGAGCGAGCGGGCATCGGCGATACAGGCGATCCACGCCGCGAGGCCTTTGAGCTCCGTGGGCAGTCGGTCAGGACGGGCGGTGATGTCCGACGCGGCGAGACGGGTGCCGGGGCGGAGCACCCGAGCCAGCTCGGCGACCGCGCGGGGTTTGTCCGGGAACGTGCAGAGCGCGCATTCGCACAGGGCGCCGTCCACGCTCGCGTGATCGAGCGGCAGCGCTTCGGCGTCACCGACGACGAACCGCACGCGATCGGAGAGACTGGCAGCTTCCGCCGCCCCCGTCGCGGCTGCGACTCCTCCCGGGGACAGGTCAATTCCCACGACACGGCAACCGGTCTCGCGTGCCATCTGGATGGCGCTCGCACCCGGCCCGCTGGCGACATCGACGACCTCGTCACCCGGGCCGACGCGAAGTGCCCGAACCAGGCGCGACGTGAGCGCCGCGCCTCCGGGATGGAAGTGATCTCCCAAGAGGTACCGCGCCGCCTCGCTCGAGTACGCCGCCGCGCAGCACGCCTTGACCTCGTCCGCACTGGTCGTCATCGGCCGAGCTTCCGTCCGATGTTCGTGGCATCACGCATGGCGTCGCCGTTCGTCGCGGCCGTCTTCGAGCCGTGCGGACCGGGCAGCAGGATCGGCTGCAACGGTTCGGCGTTGGGGACCACCGCGGGCACGGTCGCGCCGGACAGCTCCGCTCGCACCTGCTCGCGGTAGCCGACGGTGTTGTAGGCGCAGAACGGGATCAGGCGGCCGTCTGGGGTGATCTGCTCGACGCAGCACTTCATCAATTGCCGGACGTTGAGCGTGTACGCATCCTGGAAGTCCTGCACCACGGTCGTGAACACGTTCTTGGCGATGTCGCCGAACGCGGCGGGCAGGTCGATGCCACACTCCTCGCACGCCAGCAGCGCCCCCTCCGCGCCAGGTGTGGCCGACGACGAGAACATCTTCTCGAGGGCGTGGCGCACTTCCAGGTCGGGAATGACCCGGTTGGAGACGTAGTCGAGGTAGTCCTCGATCTCGACGAGGCGCGTGAACGGGATGAATGCGTCCCCGTCGGTCAGGGCGTAACACATGCTGCGGCACGTCGGGAAGCAACACGGCACGGGCGTGAAGTCCGACATGCGAAACCAGTCGGGCAGTTGCTCGGTCAACAGGCGCATGACGCATGCGTTGGTCAGTCGCTCGAGCGGGTCGAACACCCGGTGGCGGCCAGTGTGGGTCACGGGCTGGAAGACGACGCTCTGCACGGCCGGGTGCGCGACGCCGTGACGGACGATCGCGCCGAGCTCGTGCTCGTTGACGCCGCGCTCCACCGCGCCGACCAGCGTCACCGTCACGCCGTGCTCGGCGCACGCATCCAGCGCACGCTGCTTGTCGTCGCGAAGATCCTTACCCCGGATGGCCAGATGAGTGTCCAGGTCGAACCCGTCGAACTGCAGGTAGACGTGCGCGCCGATGCGGGCGAGCTCGGCCGCGAAGCGTGCGTCGCGCGCCAGGCGTATGCCGTTGGTGTTGAGCATGACCGTGCGGATCCCGCGCCCCTTGGCCATCTCCATGAACGTGACGATCTGGGGATGGATCGAGGGCTCACCGCCTGAGAACTGCACGACCTCGGGCTCGCCCTCGGCGGCGACGAACGCGTCCAGCATCACCGCGACCTGCTCGACCGTCAACGAGAACCCGTCGGGTTGGTGGCCGGAGTCCGCGAAGCAGATGGGGCAGTCCAGGTTGCAGGCCGTGTTGACCTCGATGATGCCGAGGCATGCGTGCTGCTTGTGGTCGGGGCACAGGCCGCAGTCCAGCGGGCAGCCGTCGCGGACCTCCGTCTGGAACGCGAGCGGCAACGTCCCCGGCTTATTGAACCGCTGTTGGGCCATGTAGAGGTCGGCGTCCGAGTACACGAGCGCCTCGAACCGCCCGTGATCGGCGCACCGCTTGCGCATGATCACCTTGCCGCCGCGGATGTTGACCTCGGCGTCGATGACCCGCTTGCACACCGGGCAGATCGACTTGGTGTACTCGATGAAGACCTCGCCGCGATCGGTGCGTGCGCTCATCCCGGTATCGATTGCCATCAGCCCTCCACTACGGCGTTTCGGCCAGGCTAGGGATCGATGTCATCACCTCGCAAGCCGCCGAGGCCCGATTCATCAACTCGCAGGCGAGATGTAACGCGCGCGTAAGGATCAGGGTCGATTCTTTTCAGCGGGAGCAACGACCGAGGACTGCACATGAGCACGCATTCGCACCGCAACCGCACATCCGGGCCAGGATCATCCTCCGCCCTCAAGTGGGTGCTCACCGTGCCATCGGTGGTGATGATCATGGCGTTGGGGCTCTGGTTCTTCGGAGGAGTCGTCGCGCCGGGGTACTGGACGTCCATCATCTTCGGAGTCGTCTGGTTCGTCGTGGCAAGCATCCTGATCGGGCAGATCGCCACGCGTCGCCCCGGCCTCAAGGCGCCGATGCGCGCGACGTTCATCGTCGTCGCAGCGGCCTCCGCGGTCGGCTTCTACTGGACGAGCATCCGCGACGACCGGGTTGACGAGGCCGTGGTCACCGGTGTCGCGGCGAGCCAGGTCGCGGCAGGAAGCGCGCCGACCGCGTCCAAAGCGCCCGCTCCGACGGCCCCGCCTGCAAGCAACATCGAGATCGCCCGGGGCGAGTTCCAGACGCGCGCGCACTCCTCACGCGGGACGGCCGCAGTGGTGGATCTCGCCGCGGGCGGACAGAAGCTGACCCTCACCGACTTCGAGACCGACAACGGCCCGGACCTGCGCGTCTACCTGGTCAAGGGGTCCGTGCAGAGCGACGGCGACGTCGACGACGTGGTCGACCTGGGGCGGCTCAAGGGCAACGTCGGCGACCAGCAGTACGCGATCCCCGAGCGCACGGACCTGACCGCATACTCGACCGTCGTCATCTGGTGTCGTGCCTTCTCCGTGAGCTTTGCTCAGGCGGACCTGCGGGCAAGCTGAAAGGCTCCCTCGGACCAGCGAGGCGAGGGGGCACGGTGGGCGAGTGGAATGTCGTGGTGGTCGGAGGCGGGACCGCCGGGTTGACCGCCGCCCGATCGGCGAACCTCGAAGGCGCGAGCGTGGCGCTGATCGAGCGGGCCGCCACGCTCGGCGGTGAGTGCACGTTCGTGGGGTGCGTGCCGTCCAAGACCCTCATCGAGGTGTCGCGGATTCACTGGGGCCTCAGGCAGGGCGCTCGTTACGGCATTCACGCCGACGGCCTTCGGCTCGACTTCGCCCAGCTGATGGCGCACAAGGACGCGGTCATCGCCGACATCAACCGCGATGAGCGGCCCGAGTTGTTCGCCGAGGCGGGGATCACGGTGCTTCGTGGGAGCGCCCGGTTCACGGGACCCCACGAGATCTCGGTCGGCGGAGCGGCCCACCGGTTCGCGTCCGCCGTCATCACCACGGGCAGCGACCCGCTCGTGCCGGCCGGCATCGGGCTCGAGCAGGTTCCGCACCTGACCAACGAGACCGTGTTCGACCTGCGCGCGTTGCCCAAGCGAATGGTCGTGCTGGGGGGAGGGCCGATCGGTGTGGAGCTGGGACAGGCGTTCAACCGCCTGGGCAGCGAGGTCAGCGTGATCCACCATGGCGCGCAGCTCCTCCAGAAGGAGGAGCCCGAGGTCGGCGACCTGGTCGTGGAGCTGCTGCGGGCCGAAGGGCTGCACGTGCACCTGGCGACCACGGCGACCCGGGTCGCGCGACGAGATGGTGGGATCGTGGTGTCGGCGACCGGTGAGGACGGCCCGCTCGAGGTGGTCGCCGACGCGGTGCTTGTCGCGACGGGCCGCGCGCCTCGCGTCGCGGGTCTCGGACTGGCGGCACTCGGGATCGAGGCCACTCCGACCGGGATTCCCGTCGATCGGACGATGCGGACGTCGATCCCCCACGTCTTCGCGGCTGGCGACGTGACGGGGCAGCTGCTGTTCACCCACGTCGCGAGCTACGAGGGGCGCATCGCCGGTCACAACGCAGTCAGCCGTCGGCGCCACAAGACCGACTACCGGGTCGTGCCGTGGGTGACGTTTCTCGACCCCGAGGTGGCGCGGGTGGGGCTCACCGAGGCGGATGCCCGTGCCCGGCACCGCGGCGTCGAGGTGCTGCGGTTCCCGATGAGTCGCGTGGACCGGGCCCGCATGCTGGGAGAGCCCAAGGGCTTCATCAAGCTCATCACCGCCCGGCGGCGGGTGGTCGGGCGGATGGGCGGGGGCATGCTCGTGGGAGCCCACATCGTCGGTCCGCACGCCGGCGAAATTATCCACGAAGCGGTGATCGCCATGCAGGCAAAGGTCTTCGCCGGGCGGCTGGCCGAGGCCATACACGCGTACCCGGCGGCGGCTGTAGGCATGCAGCAGGCCGCCTCGCAGCTCTTCCCCGTGGGCCGCGCGCTGGTCGAGGCAGACCACTTCGTGCCGACGGCCAGTCCCACGGAGTGAGTTTCAGGATCCTGCTTCGCTCGAGACCAGCTCGACAGGTGCACGAGCGAGGCGACACTGACCTTGCCACCAACGGCGCCGATACGGGGCGACCCCCTGGTAGCACTGAGGGATCACTGGTCTGTCTCGACTGACCAGCGACCGGTGGGGACGAAGAGTGGGGGAGAGGGCGTGTATGTCGGTAACGGCAGATCCTCTAGGCCGCACGAATGCGAACACACGCAAACGCAGATTATGTCGGGGGCGAGCCCCGCCCGTCCTGGCGGACTTCGGCGCTAGGTGGTGCTGGTAGGGGAGGAGGGGAGGTCCGGCTGCGTCTCCGGGCGCTTTTCGAGCAGTGAGTCGATGACGGCTCGCTCCGATGGCTGGAGTGGGTAGAGCGTCGTAATCTCAGCCGGTGAGAACGGGCTCGCGGCGGCGTCGATCGCCGGGGTCTTCACGGTGGTTGTGCTCACCGAGTCTCCTTCCCGGGCGGATCCTCACGCTTCGTGCTGGGCTCGATCGGGTGGGCCTCGAACGGCGACCCCGACGGAGGCGGGGCAGGGGGGTCGGCCGGCGTCGGCTATGCTCGTCGTTCGAGGGCGTCAAACGAAGGGGGGTCCTTGCCCCACGTTCATCCGTCAAGGCCGCCGGGCACCACCGCGTCGCGTGGGGGCAGATCGCCAGTCCTCGCGGAGCACGAGGCGAGCAGCACACAGGTCCCCGAGGACGAGGGCGTCGAGTTGCGCCGCACGGCCGACGGCAAGGGCGATGGCGTTTGGGCGACACACCCGTTCGCGGCTGGCGAGACCGTCATGGTCGGCTTCCTGGTCGGGCCGCTGACGGGCAACGACGCGCACGCGACGCAGGT
>CAYMSM010000057.1:0-3591 GCA_964393105.1 uncultured Bifidobacteriaceae bacterium | reverse complement strand
TGACCGCCGGTCATTGTCTGCGACCCTCGAATGGTCAGCCTCCGCTTGGGCATGTGGGTTCGGCTATCCTCGCGTCGCGTGGGCACAGTCGTTGCTATTGAGGCAAGCTCGCTGCTCAGGCCACGAACGGGTGTCGGGCGCTTCGTTGAGACCCTGATCGATTCTCTCGACGGGTTGCCCGGGCAGCCGGTGGAAGTGAGACCATATGCGATCTCCATTCGCGCCCGGATGCCGCTGGGCATGAGGCGGGTGGCCTATCCGACCCGCATTTGCCTTCGGGCCTGGGGGCATCTGGACTGGCCACGCATGAGCGCACGCGGAGCATCGGTCGTCCATGGGCCCAACTACACCGTGCCCCCCACGGGTGTGCCGTCGGTGGTCTCTGTCCACGACTGCTGGTTTCTGCGGAATGCGGACCAGGTGAGCGGGGGTATCAGCCTGTACGGAGCGGCGCTTCGTCGGGCCGTCGCTCGTGGCACCGTCGTGCACGTCCCGTCGCGCCACACGGCCAACGAGATGCGCGAGTTGTTGGGCGCGACGCGGGTGGAGGTGTTGCCCCTGGGAGCGCCGACCGTCGATCGCGAGGCGCCGTTGCCGCCGGTCGCCGGGCTCGACGGCCGGCCCTACATCGTCGCCACGGCGACCCGTGAGCCGCGCAAGAACCTGGCCCGGTTGGTCGATGCGTTCGGCGCCATCGCCCGCAACCACCCCGATCTCGCGCTCGTCCTGGTAGGAGCGGAGGGGCCCGACCAGCCTGCGATCGACGCCGCGATCGCCCGGCTCCCCGTGGGAGCTGCTCAGCGAGTGCTGATCCTGCAGTACGTCGGCGACCGGGAGAAGGACGGGCTGGTCCGAGGCGCGCGAGCACTCGCCTTCCCCTCGTTGGACGAGGGATGGGGCTATCCGGCCCTGGAGGCGATGGCCCTCGGCACCCCCGTCGTGGCGGCCGACGCCGGCTCGCTGCCCGAGGTGTGTGGTGACGCCGCGGTCCTGGTCGATCCATTGGACGTGGACGCCCTCGTCGAAGCGCTCGAGCGGGTGCTCGTCGACACCGAGCTCCGTGAGGTTCTCATTGCGAGGGGCGCTGAGCGCGTCGCGGCCTACTCACCTGCGTCGTGCGCCGCCGCGTTCGCAGACCTGTATGTGCGACTCGCGAACGACGAGGTCGCCTGACTCAGGTCGGACGGTGTAAAGGCGTGAGTCGTCTCAGACGGTGGCGCCGGGGTGCGCCGCATGACTCGGCTTCAGGCGCCCTGGGAGGGACCGGGGGAAGGGTCCGGGCTGATCGCCGGACCGACATACCCACCGCGCCCGTCGACCTCCTGTACAGAAAACGTGTCCGGGTGGGCGCGGCTGTCTGCGACAAGCCAACGCCACATCTGCTCGGCTTCCACTCGTGACTCGAAACGGCCGGAGATCCGGTCGGCGTTGCTGGTGCGGATCAGTACGTACATCGCGTTTGCAGTGTAGAGGCGATCACCGCCCATGCGAGGCGCTCGACACCGCGGACTGCTGCAGGCAGCATGTGGGAATCCCAAGACCCTTGCGGCCCGTCTCCGGGTGCTCCCATGAAAGGAAAAACCCGGGGCACGGCGGCCCCGGGTGGATTAACACAGAGTATCGGTCACAGGGGGCGCGACGTCAACCCCTCGGGGAGATCAGGTGGCTCGATCACCATCCTGGCGGGCGTTGAATGCCGTGACAGGGATTGGGGAGTTGGCTGGCGACGAGGTCCGAGAGGTCGAGCGTGTGATACCAGTGGCCGCTCCCGAGAACCCGCTGCGCTCGAAGGGAGCCGTGGACACGGCCTTGGGGGCTGATCGTCCCGACGGGCATCCGCGTCCGGGTTTCGCGGACGGGGAGTTCGAGGTCGGAGTCGTTGGAGATGATGATTGCAGCGTCCATCGTGCCGCTGAGGGCGTCGATGAGAAGGTGGGAGGCGAGGTTGACGTCGGATCCCTTCTCTTCACGGATGGACACTCCGACCAGTTGGAAGGAGCCGCCGGGTAGCAATGGTCGGCCGTCGGCACCCCGAATGGCTCGCGGTAACTCCTTGTACCGCTCTTTGAAAAGTCCGTACTCGATCAGGTCGACACTGCCGGAGATCTCCAGGGCTCGCAGGTAGGCCGCGTGACGCGCCGCGGCGTCGCCACCGCCGATGATCCTCGCGGTGCAGTACGTGACGTGTTCGATTGTTGCGTTGCGACCCGCCCACCGTTGAGCGACGATCTTGGCGGCCAGGGCACGCGGATCGAGCCACCTGCAGGAGCGTGGGGACGAGGACGAGTGCAGTGTGACGAGGCGTTTCGCGCCGTAGTCGAGGTTGAACCCGCCGACATAGAGCCGGACTCGCAATTTGAATCAGCTATGAGCGAGCGTGATGGAGCGACTTTCGGCCCCTGCCTGTGCGGTGTGATACCCGTCCCGCGAGCTAGGCCCTGCGTACCTCGGCGCCCGTCGTCGGCTGGAACGCCGACTGCTGGGATGTCTGTCGAGTGCATGTGTAAGTGTCATGGTCCGAACTCCAGCATCGGCGATGCGTTCCCCGATCGGCGCGGGTTCAGCGGTGGGGGGTTCTGCGAACGGCGGCTCACGGCTGCTGTAGGTGTGGGCCGTCCTGTCGCCCGGACCGGCGAGCGCGGGTGTGTCGCGACTTTGACCGTCGCCTTGGACGTGGTGGCCGCGCGCGTCCGCGCAGGAAGGGTGGAGATGATCGGCGGCGTCGACGGAGCGGGCGTAGCCGGCGGTATTGCGCTGGCGATGCGGGCGACCTTCACGATGTCGGGCGGGCTGGTGCGGTGGGCCTGCACCGCGTCGATCGCGAGGGGGGTGCCGACGACGCCGGCTGCTGCCGCGGCGATTGCGCCGGCTCCGGCCTTGGTCGATGCGAGCGCGGGCAGGTCCATCATCACCTGCACCGCGTGGGCGGACTTGATCGTCGCCGACGCGCTGACGCGCTCCCACCAGGTCAGGGCGAGGCTCGGGTCGGGCGGAGCGGACTGCACGAGCTCTGCGCCGATCAGCACCGTCGGGACCAGCGAGCCGAGCAGCCTGAACTGGTCACGTTGGGCGCGGTAGGTGGCGCGGCACGCAGGGCAGTGGCCGATGTGGCGCGACAGGACCCGCCGGTCTCGCGGGCTGGAGTCACCGTCGAGCACGGTGTCGATGAGCTCGCGGATGGGGTCGCACTCGTCACCGGCGGCCATGCGTATCTGCCAGGCGTTCAGGCGCTCCCGACCCTCGGCGAGGGATCGGTGGACCTTGCGCTCGGAGAAGCCCGTCAGGACCTGGATCTCGGGGCGCGACATCCCGCGGCCACGCAGGAGCAGGCACACCTTCTGGTCGTGGGTCAGGCCGCTCCAGGCGTCCTGCAGTCCGCGGTAGCGCTCGCGCCACTCCACGATCGCGTCCGGGCTCGAGGGCTGCGCGGAGCGGTCGGTGATCGTCTGGTCGAGCGCCTCGGCCGGGATCGGCTGCTCGCGTTGACGGACGCGGTGGAGGATCGCGGCCTCGCGGCGGATGATCGTGTGGAGCCAGGTGATCAGCTTGTCGGGGTCGGTCACCGGCGCGCTCGTCAGCGCGATCTCCATC
>CAYMSM010000056.1:0-4082 GCA_964393105.1 uncultured Bifidobacteriaceae bacterium | reverse complement strand
AGTACCGGTGGCAGTACGTCAACGCGGGTGCCGCAGGCGCCGTCGCATCGGGAGCGCCGACCACCTTCTGTTTCTACGCCTGAGACACGCTTCCGTCCCTGAGGACCTGCACGACGGCGTTGTAGTCGGGCACCCGCGAGTCGGGATCGCGAACCCCCGCGCGGATCAGCGGGTTGCATTCGGGAAAGAACATCTGCAGGTTGCCCGGGCGCATCGGGGCGATGTGGACGCGTGCGGAGACCTCGCCCGTGTCGGATCGGACCGTCACCCGCGCGCCCTGGGGGAGGCCGAGTTCCGCCGCGTCGCGGGATGAGATGAACAGGGCATCGCGGTGCGCGCCGGTCAGGGGGTCGTGGTCGCGCATGACCATCGAGTTGAACTGCTTGCCGCGCCGCGACGACAGCACGAAGTGCCCGGCAGGCGGGCGCGGGTCGCGCGGGGCGACGGCGGTGAAGTGCGCTTTGCCGTCGGGTGTGGGGAACACCCAACCCTCGCACAGGCGTGTGCCGCCCCATTGGAACTGGTCCCCGGTGGTGGCCAGGTGCTGGATGCCGTCGTAGAACGGCACGACCCGCGCGATCTCCTCGCGGATCGCCTGACCGTCGGCGAACGACACCGCCTGGGCTCTATCGGGATCGACGTGGCGTGCCAGGTCCTGGTAGATGCGCCACTCCGAGCGGACCTCGCCGGGGCGACCGCCGCGGATCTCGGGGCTGTAGGCGACCCGCCGCTCGGTCGTCGTCTGCGTGCCGCCGCCCTCCTGCTCGTAGCGCGTCGCCGCGGGAAGCAGCACGACAACGCCACCGGGCGGCGGGTCGACCAGCATCTGGCTCGAGATCACGATGTCCTGATGGATGCGCACGGGGACGCGACCGAGGCGCTGCTCGACCAGGTCCGGGTCGGGCAGGACGTCCAGGAAGTTGCCGCCGCTCGCGAACAACACGTCCAGCTCGCCGCGGCCGGCGGCCTCGATCATCTCCTCGGCCGTCAGCCCGGTCCAGTCGGGGACCGCGAACCCGTAGTGCTCGGAAAGGGCCGCCGCCGACTCCGGGCCGATGGGGACGTTGCCGGGCAGGGACGTGGCGTATGCGCCCATCTCGGCGCCGCCCTGCACGCCCGAGTGGCCGCGGATCGGCATGAGCCCCGCGCCCTCGCGTCCGATGTTGCCCCGCGCAAGGGCGACGTTGAGGATCGAGCGCACGTTGTCGCTGCCGCACGCGTGCTGCGTGATGCCCATCGACCAGATGAACACCGCGGACTGCGCCTCGCGGTACATTCCGACGAAGCGGCGGATGTCGTTCTCGGCGACGCCGCTTCTGGCCGCCAGCTCGCTGAGGGTATGTCGCGAGCACTCGTCGCGCACCGCGTCGAAGCCGGCGGTGTGGTCGCGGACAAACGCCTCGTCGACGCCGCCCTCGTCGATCAGGAGCTTCAGCACCGCGGTCGCGAACGCCTCGTCGCCG
Organism: uncultured Bifidobacteriaceae bacterium; assembly: GCA_964393105.1. Taxonomy (GTDB): domain Bacteria; phylum Actinomycetota; class Thermoleophilia; order Miltoncostaeales; family Miltoncostaeaceae; genus CALMEC01. The sequence goes on along the minus strand of CAYMSM010000056.1, from coordinate 2,619 downwards.
CCCGTGTGCACCTGCACGAACAGGTCGGTCATCTTGGTGCCGAACATCGCGCTCTCGGCGTTGGACGGCACCCAGTATCGCTCGAGCCCCAGCTCCCGCTGCGGGTTGACCACGACGACCCTGGTGCCGGTCTTTCGGGCCATGTACAGGTACTTCATCATTACCGGCTGGGCGTTCGCGACGTTGGAGCCCCACAGCACGATCAGGTCGCTGGCGAACAGGTCCGAGTACGAGATCGTCGTCGCGATGGCCCCGACGGCATGCTTGAGCGCCCCGGTGGACGGCGCGTGGCAGACCCTGGCGGCGTTGTCGATGTTGTTGGTGCCGAGGAATCGCGCGACCTTCTGCGCGACGTAATAGACCTCGTTGGTGATCCCCCGTGAGGTCAGGAAGAACGCGATGCGCCGGGGGTCGCTGTCGCGGATCGCGCCGCCCGCAAGCGCCAGGGCCTCGTCCCACCCCACGCGGGCAAAGCCCCTCTCGCCGTGGCGTCGCACCATCGGATGGGCCAGGCGACCGAGCTCACGAAGCTCGCGCCCAGGGCGACGGCGAAGCGCGGCGACATCTGCCAGCAGCGCGTGGTCGGCGGCGCCCATCGTGTTGGTGCGAAGCAGCGCCAGTCGCGTGGTGCACAGGTGGACGCCGTCGATCGTCCAGTCGTGCAGGCCCGCCACGCCCAGGGCACATCCGTCGCAGACGCCCTTGCGGACGATGCGCGCGGCGTGGGGCAGCGCGCGCCGGTTCTCCCACACGGTGCGCAGCATCTCGAGGTAGTGGTTGGGCTTTGTCAGCCCGATGCCGTTGGGGCGAAAGCCGGCCCACAGGTCACGGCGCCGCGGTCGGGACCGTGCCATCAGCCTGCCGGTCCGAGTTGTACCCGCTCGGGGTGCGTGTAGATGTTCAGCCCGCCGGGGCGTAGGAACCCGATCGCGGTCAGCCCCAGGCCGTCGGCGGCCTCGACCGCCAGGCTGGACGGCGCCGAGATGGCGCAGATGATCGGAATCCGGGCGACCGCGGCCTTCTGGACGATCTCGAACGACAGGCGTCCCGACACCAAGAGCACCTGGCCACCCGGCCCCGGTGCGAGCGTCATGGCGCCAACGATCTTGTCGACGGCGTTGTGGCGGCCGACGTCCTCGCGCAACAGGCGAAGCTCCCCGGCCGAGTCGAACAGACCGGCGGCGTGGAGCCCGCCGGTGCGGTCGAACACGCGCTGGCGTTGCCGCAACGCGTCGGGCATCGCAAGCAGCGTGTCGGCGCTCACCACGGGCCCCGGCTCGAGCGGCGCGCACCGGACGGCGATCGCCTCGAGCGCCGCCTTGCCGCAGATGCCGCAGCTCGAGGTCGCGAAGAAGTGGCGCTCCGAGGTGCCCAGATCAAACGGGGTTCGCGTGCGGACGGTCACCACGTTGTAGCGCTGTACGTCCGGGTCCTCGCAGTAGGCGACCGCCCCGATGGCGTCCGGCTCGACCAGGCCCTCGGTGATCAGGAACCCCGCGACGAGCTCGAAGTCGTCGCCGGGCGTGCGCATCGTGACCGCGACGCGGACGGGCTCCTGCCCGGGGCCGGCGGCGCGGATCTCGAGCGGCTCCTCGCCTGCCAGCGCGTCCGTGCGGTGTCGCACCCGCCCATCGCGCAGCGCGACCACCCGTGCGCTCGTGACCCGCGTGCGCATGGCGTCGGTTGTCACGTCGGCCCACCCGCATGTGACTTGCGGGCGACAAACTCAGGCGTCGGTGCAAACCGTTCCGTCGGCAGCTCAGCGGCCTCGGGCGCATGCGGGTGTGCGCACGGGAAGTCCTTCTCGACCAACAGGCGCAGCTGCGAGGTGTGGGCGTACACGCCCTCCCGGGCCGGATCGGCGAGCAGCGCGACGTCGGCGGACGGGAGCTCCACGACGACGACCTCGTCCTGGGCGTGAATTGACATCGCGACGCCGCCCACGACGACTCGAACGTCCCAGCCGCCGCCCGGCATGTTCAACGTCTCTCGGAGCGGCCGGCCTTGGGTGAGCTTGGTGAGCTCGGTCGGGGTGATACGCAGGCGCACGCTCTCGTGGGTCCAGCGGATCTTCATGTCAGGATCCTGTCATGCGATCCGCCGGTCACCCCGGATGGAGGGGCGTGGGCTCGGCGCGCGCCGCCTCGTACGCCTGGCGGTCGTTGAGGTTGCGAAGCGACGCCAGGGGCGGGTCGGCCGCTCGGAGTGCGCCCTCGGCGACGTCTCTTGAGCGACACCGATCCACCAGCGCGAACAGGGCGCGCTGTCCGTCACCGACAAGCGTTCGGGCGGTCGGAAGGACCGTGACCCGGACGACCGCAGGCAACGGGTGGCGCCGGCCTTCGGCGGCCGGTAACGCGATGTCGACGTCGTCGGTCAGCGCCGCGATCAGCACGGCTATGAAGGCGGGCGTCAGGAACGGGGTGTCCACGCCGCACACCAGTGCTCGATCGGCGCGGGCGCCGAAGGCGTCGAGGCCTGTGACCAGGGCGGCGAGCGGCCCGGCGCCGGGATGCGTGTCGTCGACGATCCATGTCGGGTCGGGGAGGGGAGGGAGTTCCTGCCCCGGTGAACGCACGACGATCACCGGACCATCCGCACATCGCGTGACGATGTCCA
>CAYMSM010000055.1:0-18683 GCA_964393105.1 uncultured Bifidobacteriaceae bacterium | reverse complement strand
ACGTGCTCTGACGACATTCGTGAACTCCTCGAGGGTGACTGGCAGCCCGGCAGTGTAGCGAAGCATCGCGCGTCGAGCACGTGACGGACCACTGGGACGAGGCCGAACGCGCCTGGAGCTCTTGACCGATGATCTCGAGGAGTCGATCCGGAACGTCGGGAGTATCCGCTGTCGCGCGTTCGACGGCACGGGGAACGGGCTCGAGCAGGGCGGTCCCAGATCACGGGCGCGCCGGGGGCCACCCCACGCTGCGGCCTCGTTGACGATCCGTCCCGCCGTCACCCGACCCGTGCGCCGGACGTCGTCGCGCAAGCCGCATGCAGAACGCCTCGTTCTCGACCGTCTGGGGATACCGCGGGATCTCAAGCTCGAGGATGTGAGTGGAAGGGGTTCCGCCAACGGGTCGACCCCAACCTCCGTCTGGCAGGCGTGCGAGGACGAGCTTCTCTTGAGCACCGGCCAACGAAATGCTCACCTGTTCGCTGACACCGAGTGGTGTCGTGCGCAGGTTCGCGACGAGCTCCCCGCTCGACAAGTAAAGTCCAGAAACTAAACCTTTGACCAGTTGCGCGGGTACCGCCGTTGCTGCAAGATGTGCCTCCTGAATCGAATTTCACGGGACGATCTTAAGACCATCGTCCAGTTGTTCGTTGGACCAAAGTCCAACAATCATCATCCCACCCAAACCCGAACCGCACCCAAGCCATAGGTATGAGCACATGCCTCTCACCTTGAGTGACAACGATCGGGGAGTGCGACCGCGATGATGCGCTGGGCCGTCGAGACGAGCCTGAGGTTCCGGGTCCTCGTCGTGCTCGTCGCAGCAGCCGTCCTCGGCGTCGGGATCGCGCAGCTTCGCGACACGCCGGTCGACGTTCTCCCCGAGTTCTCCCCCCCGTACGTGGAGGTCCAGACGGAGGCGCTCGGCCTCTCCGCCCCGGAGGTTGAGCAGCTGATCACCGTGCCACTCGAGGAAGGCCTGCTCAACGGCGTCGCCGGCATCGAAACGATCCGGTCCGAGTCGGTGCCGGGGCTGTCGTCGGTCGTCCTGACCTTCGAGCCGGGAACCGACCTGCTCGATGCGCGGCAGCTGGTGCAGGAGCGCCTGACCCGGGCCCACATACTGCCGAACGTCTCGAAGCCGCCGGTGATGCTCCAGCCCCTGTCATCGACGAACCGGATCATGATGGTGGGGCTCTCCTCGCGGGATGTCTCGCTCATCGACATGTCGGTGCTCGCCCGCTGGACCATCAGGCCGCGGCTGCTCGGCGTGTCGGGCGTGGCGAACGTCGCGATCTGGGGTCAGCGCGAGTTCCAGATGCAGGTGCAGGTCCAGCCGGAGCGGCTGCGCGCGCGCGGCGTGTCGCTGGGCCAGGTCCTCCGGACCGCGGGGAACGCGCAGCTCGTCTCGCCGCTGTCCTTCCTCGAGGCGTCGACGCCGGGCGGCGGCGGCTTCATCGAGAGCCCCAACCAGCGGCTCCAGGTCCAGCACATCCTCCCCATCGCCCGGCCCGAGGGTCTGGCCCGGGTGCCGATCGAGGGCGTCGAGGCGGGCGGCTTGCAGCTCGGAGACGTGAGCAGGGTCGTGACCGACCACCAGCCGCTCATCGGCGACGCCGTCATCGACGACGGTCCCGGCCTGCTGCTGGTCGTGGAGAAGCTCCCCGGGGCGAACACGCTCGAGGTGTCGCGCAAGGTGGAGGAGGCGCTCGACGGGTTGCAACCCGGCCTTGCCGGCATCGCGGTCGACCCGACCATCTTCCGCCCGGCGACCTTCATCGAGACGGCGATCGACAACCTCACCCTCACCGTGATCATCAGCGCCGTCCTCCTCACCCTGATCCTCGCAGCCTTCCTGCTCCAGTGGCGCGCCGTCGCCGTCGCCCTCGTGTCGATCGTGCTGTCGCTGGTGACCGCGGCGCTCGCGCTTCACCTGCTCGGCGAGTCGCTGAACTCGCTCGCCCTGGCCGGACTCGCCCTCGCCGTGGTCGTCGTCGTCGACGAGGTGGTGATCGGTGTCGAGAACACCTGGCGGCGCCTGCGCCAGGATCGCGAGGCCGGCGCCGAACGGTCGACGGACGCGACGGTGCTGGAATCCGCGCTCGAGGTGCGCGGCCCCCTCGTCTTCGCCACCCTGATAATCCTCCTCAGCGTTGCGCCGATCCTCTTCCTCGCCGGCCGCCCCGACGCCTTCTTCGAGCCGCTCATCCTCTCGTACCTGCTCGCCGTCGCGGCCGCGATGGTGGTCGCGCTCACCGTCACCCCGGCGCTGAGCCTGCTCCTACTGCGACGCGCGCCGCGCCAGCGCGGCGATTCGCCGGTCGGGCGGTGGCTCACGCCCCGGTACGACGCGTTGCTCTCGCGGCTCACGCGCGCGCCGGGGGCGGTGTTCGTCGCGGCAGGGGTGCTCGCGCTGGGCGGCCTCGTCGCGTTGACGGGACTCGGGCAGCCGTCGCTCCCGTCCTTCAAGGAACGACAGCTCCTGGTCAGCCTCGAGGGCGCGCCAGGCACATCGCGTGCCGAGATGAGCCGGATCTCCGCCCGGATCAGCCAGGAGCTGGACTCGATCAAGGGCGTCAGCAACGTCGGCGCCCACGTCGGGCGCGCGATCGGAGCCGACCAGATCGTCGGTATCAACTCCGGCGCGCTCTGGGTGACCATCGACGACGGCGCCGACTACGACGCGACCGTCCGCGCCGTGCGGGCGGCCATCGACGGCTACCCCGGGCTGCGGCGCGAGGTCATGACCTATTCCGCCGAGACGATCCGGAACATCGCGACGATCGACGACGGGTCGCAGCGCAGCCCCGGCGGTGGCGTGATCGACGTGCTGACCGGAGCGGACGAGGCCCTCGTCGTGCGCATCTACGGTACCGATCTGGCGGTCCTCCGCCGGAAGGCGAACGAGGTGCGCCGGCTCCTGGCCGACGTCGACGGCGTCGTCGATCCGCAGGTGGAGGCGCAGGTCGACGAACCGGCTTTCGAGATCGAGCCCGATCTCGCCGCGATCGGACGCGTCGGCATCAAGCCGGGCGACGTCCGCCGGACCGCCGCCACGCTCGTGTCGGGCGTCGTGGTGGGCGGCCTCTTCGAGGAGCAGAAGGTCTTCGACGTCATCGTCGTCGGGGCACCCGGGACGCGCCACAGCCCGAGCAGCATCCGACAGCTTCCGATCGACACGCCGAGCGGCGAGCAGGTGCTCCTCGGCGACGTGGCCGACGTGCGGGTCGCCCCCAGCCCGACCGTCATCCGGCGCGAGGCGGCCTCGCGGCGCATCGACGTCAGCGCCGGCGTGAGCGGACGTGGCCTCGGCGTCGTCAGGCGTGACGTGGAGCGGCGCCTCGCCGACGTGGCCTTCCCGCAGGAGTACCACGCGGAGGTGCTCGGCGAGGCCCACGACGGATCCGCCGGCAACCGCCTGCTGATCCTGGCCATCGCCGCGGCGATCGGGGTGTTCCTGCTCCTGCAGGCGGCGATCGGGAGCTGGCTCCTCGCGGGGCTGCTCTTCCTTGCCCTCCCGCTGTCCGTAGTGGGCGGGCTCATCGCGGCCCTCATCGCGGGAGGCGACCTGTCGCTCGGGGCCCTCGCCGGCTTCTTCGCCGTCTACGCCCTCGCCGCCCGCCAGAGTCTTCTGCTCGTCACCCACTACCAGCGTCTCGAGCGGGAGGAGGGCGAGCCATCCGGACCGGGTCTCCTTGCCCGCGGCGCCCGGGAGCGGCTCCTGCCGACGCTCACGAGCACGGCGGCGATCGCGATTGCCAGCCTGCCCTTCGTCGTCCTCGGCAGCATCGCCGGGCTCGAGATCCTCCACCCGATGGCCGTCGTCATCCTGGGCGGCCTCGTCACGTCGACGCTGCTCACGCTGCTGGTCGTGCCCGCCCTCTACGGGCGCTTCGGGAACCAACCCGCGCCGCTTCGTCGATTCCCAAGGTCGAGCTGACCACGCCACGTTCGAGGAGAACCACATGCGCCAACTCACACGATGGATTCCCGTCGCATTCCTCGTCATCGCGTTGCTGGTGATCGGCGCGCTCGCTCTCTTCTCGGGGTCGGAGGCCTCCGATAACCCCAGCACGAACAAGGCCGCCCAGATCCAGCCGGTGAAGGGGACGAGCCTCAGTCGTGTGCGACTGACGTCGCGGGCGGCGGAACGCCTCGGCATCAAGACGACGCGCGTTCGCGCCGTGTCAGGGGCCGCCGCCAGCGGCGCCACGAACACGACGACGGGGACCAACGCCACAACGGTGACGCAGACGAAGACGGTCGTCCCCTACGCCTCGGTCATCTACGAGGCCAACGGACGGACGTGGGTCTACACCAATCCGAAGCCCCTCGTGTTCATCCGAGCCCGGGTCGAGGTCGAGACGGTCAACGGAGACCTCGCCGTCCTGTCCGCCGGGCCTCCCGTCGGCACCATCGTCGCGAGCGTGGGCGTCCCGGAGCTCTTCGGCGCCGAGCTCGGGGTCGGGAAGTGATCCCGGTGATCTCCGCCGGACGCTCGTCGTGATCCCGCGAGCGAAACCCCGAGGGACTCTGGGCGCAGCCTGCGCCCAGACTGGGGGGCACCCCGCGCCGTGATGCGCTGGATCGTGCAATCGAGCCTCAGGTTCCGGGCCCTCGTGGTCTTCCTCGCCGCGGGGATGATGTTCTTCGGCGTGACCGAGCTGCGGGACACGCCGGTCGACGTCTTCCCGGAGTTCGCGCCGCCTCGGGTCGAGGTCCAGACACCCGCGGTCGGGCTCTCTGCTGCGGAGGTCGAGGAGCTCATCACGGTGCCGTTGGAGGAGCAGCTCAACGGGGTGCCGGGACTCGACGTGATCCGGTCCGACTCGGTCCAGCAGCTGTCGTCGATCAACCTCATCTTCGACCACGGGACCGACCTCCTGAGGGCACGCCAGCTGGTGCAGGAGCGCCTCGCCGCGGTGGCGCCCACGCTGCCGACCTACGCTGTGCCGCCGTTCATGATGCAGCCGCTGTCGTCGACGAGCCGGACCATGAAGATCGGCCTCTCGTCCTCCTCGCTGTCGCTCATCGAGATGTCGTCGATCGCCCGGCACACGATCCGGCAGCGCCTGCTGCGCGTGCCCGGAGTGGCCAACGTCGCAATCTGGGGTCAGCGCAAGGAGCAGCGTCAGGTGCTCATGGACCCGGCGAGGATGCGGGCCCTCGGCGTCTCGGTCAACCAGGTCCTGCAGGCGAGCGCCGATGCCCTCGACGCGCCGCTCCTCAAGCACTCGCCCGGAGCGCTGGTCGGCACCGGCGGGTTCGTCGAAACGCCCAATCAGCGGCTTCAGATTCAGCACGTCCTGCCGATCTTCGCGCCGCAGGACCTGGGTCGGGTCAGCTTCGAGACGAGCGACGGGCGGCGCGTGCGCATCTCCGACGTGGCCGACCTCGCCACGGGCAACCCTCCACTCGTCGGCGACGCCGTCATCAACGGCGGACCGGGGATCATGCTGATTGTCGAGAAGTTCCCGGGGGCGAACACCCTGGAGGTGACACGCGGCGTGGAGGACGCGCTCGACAAGCTCCGCCCGGGACTCGCCGGCATCGAGATCGACTCGAGCATCTTCCGGCCGGCGACCTTCATCGAGACGGCGATCGACAACCTCACGTTGGCGCTCCTGCTCGGCTGCCTGCTGGTCATCCTGATCCTGGTGGCCTTCCTCTTCGAGTGGCGCACCGCCGTCATCAGCCTCGTGTCGATCCCCCTCTCGCTGGTGGCTGCCGGACTCGTGCTGGCCGTGCGGGGCGAGGGCATCAACGTCATGGTGCTCGCCGGTCTCGTGATCGCCATCGGAGTGGTCGTCGACGACGCCATCATCGACGTCGAGAACATCTGGCGGCGCCTGCGGCAGCGTCCCGAGGGCGTGTCGATGGCCTCGGTCGTCCTCGAGGCGTCGCTCGAGGTGCGCAGAGCGATCGTGTACGCGACGCTGATCAACATCGCCGCGGTCGTCCCGGTCCTGTTCCTGGAGGGCCTGTCCGGCGCGTTCTTCAGGCCACTCGTGTTCTCCTACGCGCTGGCGGTGTTCGCCTCGATGGTCGTCGCCCTAACGGTCACCCCCGCATTGAGCCTGATCCTCCTGAGACGGGCACCGCTCGACCGCGGCGACGCACCCCTGGTGCGGTGGCTGAAGCGCGGATACGGCGGGCTGCTGTCACGGGTCATCGCCAAGCCGCGCCCCACCTACGTCGCGTTCGGCCTGGTTGCGCTCCTCGGCCTCCTTGTGGTTCCGCAGCTCGGACAGTCACTCCTGCCGAACTTCAAGGAGCGGGACTTCCTGATGCACTGGCTGACCAAGCCCGGCTCGTCGCTCAACGAGTCGGTCCGCATCGCGACGCAGGCCAGCAACGAGCTGAGGGAGGTCCCCGGGGTACGCAACTTCGGGGCGCACATCGGCCAGGCCGCCTTCGCCGACGAGGTCGTCGGGGTCGACTTCGGCGAGAACTGGATCAGCGTGGCTCCCGATGCCGACTATGACAAGACCCTCGCGTCGATCAACGAGATCGTCGCGGGCTATCCCGGGCTCTACCGCGACGTCCTGACCTATCTGCGCGAACGGGTCAAGGAGGTCCTGACCGGAGCGAGCGAGTCCGTCGTCGTGCGCATCTACGGGCAGGAGCTCGACGTCCTCCGCCGCGAGGCGGAGAAGGTCAGGGCCAACCTCGAGAGCGTCGACGGCCTCACCGACCTCCACGTCGAGCTGCAGGAGGAGGTTCCGCAGGTCGAAGTAACCGTGAACCTCGCCGTCGCCCGGCGTCACGGACTCAAGCCCGGAGATGTGCGGCGCGCCGCCGCCGCTTTGCTCAACGGCATCGAGGTCAACGACATCTGGAAGCCCGCCAGGGTGTTCGACGTCACCGTGTGGAGCACACCGGAGACGCGCCGAAGCCTGGCCAGTATCCGCCGGCTTCCGATCGACACCCCCGACGGAGGCCTGGTGCCACTGGGTGATGTCGCCGACGTCCGGGTCAGGGCAACCCCGAACGTCGTCAAGCGCGAAGGGGGCTCCCGGAGCATCGATGTCGGCGCCAACCTTGGCAGTCGGGACCTCGGCTCCGTCGCCAGCGACGTGGAGGAGCGCCTCGCGCAGACCACGCTCCCGCGCGGATACAGCGCGAAGCTCCTCGGGGAGTCGGCCGAGCGGAACGCCGCGCAGAGCCGCCTGAGGCTTTACGGCATCGCCGCGGCGATCGTCGTGTTCCTCCTCCTTCAGGCGGCCTTTGGAAGCTGGCGCCTGGCGACGCTGTTCTTCCTGACGCTGCCGATGGCCCTCGTCGGCGGAGTGCTCGCGGCGCTCATCGCCGGGGGCACCGTCTCGCTCGGCTCGCTCGTGGGCTTCTTCACGGTGTTCGGGATCGCCGCGCGAAACGGCATCCTCCTGATCAACCACTACCAGCACCTCGAGGAGCATGAGGGCGAGACGTTCGGGCCTGCCCTCGTCCTCCGCGGGGCGCGGGAGCGGCTCGCGCCGATCCTGATGACCGCGGGCGCGACGGCGCTCGCGCTGGTGCCCCTCGCCGCGGCGGGAGACCTCCCCGGTCACGAGATCGAGCACCCGATGGCGATCGTCATCCTCGGCGGTCTCGTGACCTCGACCTTGCTCAACCTGTTCGTCGTCCCTGCGCTCTACCTGCGCTTCGGGAAGGGCCGGCGACTCGCGTCGCCGACGGTCGCCGGCTCCGCCGGCTGAGGCGCTGCTCAGCGGGCCGACTCGGTGACGACCTGCGCCCCCAAATAGGGTTCGGTGACCGCAACCGCAACGGATGTCAGCAGACCGGGCGACGAACGCCCCGGATACCACCCACGACCTGGGGAGACACGAACCGCGAGAACCCATCTGCGCAAGGGGTTCACACGGAGGCCATCAGAAGAGCTGGTTCTCTCCCTGGAACACGTCGCTGACGGATTCGTCGTGGAACACATTGTGGATGCAGTCGGCCAGGATCCGGCCGGCCGGGAGCTGCCGGATCATCGCCGGTGCACCCTCACGCAGCTGGATCGTGTCGGTGACGACGAGGCCGACGAGGTCCTCGCACCGTTCCAGGCGCTCGAACGCGGGAGGCGAGAAGAGCCCGTGCGTGGCCGCCGCGTACACCTTGATGGCGCCGTTCTCGCGAACCTTCTTGGCGCCCTCGACAAGCGTCCCGGCGGTGTCGATCATGTCGTCGATCATGATCGCGACCTTTCCCGACACGTCACCGATCAGCATCGTCATCTCGACCTCGCTGTGCTCGGGTCGCTGCTTGGTCAGCACCGCGAGCGACGCGCCGAGCTTCTCGGCGAAGTGGTTGGCCAGCTTGGCGCGTCCCGCGTCCGGCGAGACCACGACCAGCCGCTCGCCGCGTATCTCAGGGAGATCCTGGAAGTACTGGGCCAGGATCGGCCCTGCCGTCATGTGGTCGACCGGGATGTTGAAGAAGCCCTGGACCTGACCCGCGTGCAGGTCCATGGTCAGCACCCGATCGACGCCGACCGCCTGCAGGATGTCCGCGACCATCTTGGCGGTGATGGGCTCGCGCGGCGCGGACTTCTTGTCCTGACGCGAGTAGCCGTACCACGGCATGACGGCCGTGATGCGGCGTGCAGACGCGAGCTTGGCGGCGTTGATCATGATGAGCAGCTCCACCAGGCTGTCGTTGACGCTCTGGCGCACGCCGTTGAACACGCTGGAGGTGGACTGCACCAGGAACACGTCGGCGCCGCGGACGCTCTCGACGAACCGCGCATAGATCTCGCCGTTGGCGAACGTCTTGACATTGACCTCGCCCAGGTCGATGTCCAGACGCTTCGCGATGTCCTCACCCAGCGCCTTGCTGGACCGGCCCGCGAACACCATCATCCGGCGGGCGTCGTCCCGGTTGATCGCCGTGTTCATACTCCGCCGCACCCCTGGTCGCTCGTGATCATCGGCTCCCCTTGCCGTCGTCGCGTTTCATTGCCGCGCGCGCCTTGGCCTCGGCCCGCTTGGTGAAGCCCTCTCTGTTCTCCTGCCGTGCCCGGGCGATGCCGAGCGCACCCGCCGGCACGTCATGCGTCAGGATCGATCCCGCAGCGGTCATCGCCCTGTCGCCAATGCTAACCGGTGCGACGAACACGCAGTCGGATCCGGTCTTGACCCCCGCTCCGATGGTCGTTCGGTGTTTGCGGAAACCGTCGTAGTTGGCGGTGATGTTGCCGGCTCCGATGTTCGTGCCGTCGCCGATGTCGGCGTCGCCGATGTAGGAGAGGTGGGGCACCTTCGCCTTCCTGCCGACTCGCGTGTTCTTGACCTCGACGTATGTGCCGATCTTACCGCCGTCCTCGACCGTGACACCAGGTCGCAGATAGGCGAACGGGCCCACCTGGCAGTCCGCGCCGACGCGCGAGTCCGACATGTGCGCGAAAAGGATCTGGCTCCCGGCCCCGATCGTGCAGTCGCGCGCGACGACGTTGGGACCGATCACGCACCCGCCGCCGATCCGGGTCGCCCCCTGCAGGTGGGTGCCGGGGTGGAGCACCGTGTCGGCGCCCACGCTGACGTCCGCGTCCAGGTAGACGGCTTGGGGATCGGGCATCGCGACGCCCGCGATCATCAGGCGTTCGCGGATTCGGTCCTGGAGGATCGCCCCGCATGCTGCGAGCTCGACGTGGCTGTTGACTCCCAGAACGACATCTGGATCTGGGGAGACGAGCACCCCGACCGGCCCGTCCAGGAGCGGCAGGACGTCGGGGAGGTAGACCTCACCCTGCACGTTGTCACGACCGACGCGACGCAGCGCACGCTCCAGGGCAATCCGATCGAAGACATACAGGCCGGCGTTGATCTCGCCCACCGCCAGCTCCGCCGGCGAGGCATCGCGGGCCTCCACGATGCGGGCGCCGGAGCTGTCGCGAATCACCCGCCCGTACCGCGCGCCATCGTCCAGTACGGCGCTGACGAGCGTGGCGGCACGTCCACCACGACGATGGGAGCGCACGAGGCTGCGGAGAAGGTCGCGTTGGAGCAGCGGCGTGTCCCCCGAAAGGACGATCACCGTGTCACACGAGCGGTCGAGCGCGCGCAGGCCCACCCGGGTCGCGTGGCCGGTGCCGTGCTGCTCGCGCTGCACAGCGACCGCGCAACCGTCGGGGAGCGCTCGCCGGACCGCCGCGGCACCGTGGCCGACGACAACGACGGTGTGGTCGACGCGCACGCCCGACAGCGCATCGAGCACCCAGCCGACGAGTGGGCGCCCTGCGATCTCGTGAAGAACCTTGGGCAGCGCGGACTTCATGCGCGTGCCCTGCCCTGCGGCCATCACCACGGCGCCGATGCTCATGCCTGTGCGATCCCCTTCGTACATCTGATGGCTGGTTGGGGCGGGAGGATTCGAACCCCCGATCGCGGGACCAAAACCCGCTGCCTTACCGCTTGGCTACGCCCCATCGGAAGGCGGTGAGTATAAACCCGCCCGGGTCGGCCCTCGGCGCACGTGCCGTCGCTCCATCTCGACGTTGCTCGGAATGGTCCCCCGGCCAGGTGACCACCCTCCGTGGATCCCAAACTCAGTCGCGACGACGATCCGCTTGAGATACCTAAAGAATACCGTGCACCCGGCCGATGGCACCCCCAATGCCGCGAACCGGAGCACCACGAACGCGAGGCTTCCGAAGGCAATCATTGCGGGTCGTTCGGCTGATCGCGCTCGCCGGCGCGCTTGCGCTCTTGGCGCTGAGCGTGTTCTCGGGGCTCCACACCGCAAAAAGCCGTTCGGCGGCCGATCTCGACCGGCGCCTGAACGTGGCCTTGGACGCCGAGCAGGTCAAGCTGGACGAGTACTTCGAGCGGGCCCGTGAGATCAACCTGCTCGTCGCGCAGAATCCGGCGTTTCGCGCGTTCGACGAGCAGCCGGGCAGCCACGACCACAAGGTCCACGCCGGTGGCGACCATTTGGAGGCTGCCAACCAGGCCCTCGCCTACCTGGAGCGCCTCTACCCGGGGCAGATCGGTGAGGCGTGCTTCATCGACGCCGGCGGCGCCGAGACCGCGCGCATCGTGCTTGGCGAGCGCGCGCACGCCCACGAGCTCTCCCCCGACGAGTCGGTCAACCCGTTCTTCGCCCCCACGTTCGCCCTGCCGCCGGGTGAGGTGCACCAAGCCAAGCCCTATATCTCGCCGGACACCGGCGAATGGGTGATCTCGAACTCGACAGCCGTGCCGTCTGCCGCCGGTGAGGTTCGATCGATCGTCCACTTCGAGGTCACGCTGGAGAGCTTCCGGCGGCGCATGGCGCAGAGCGGCCTCCTGGTGCGGATCGTCGACGAGGCCGGCAACGTGGTTCTCGACTCACGGTACGCACCGACGAGCGCTCCTGTCACTACCTCGGCCAAGGACCGCTCCTTGGTCGGAATGCTGACGGGAGGCGAGGCCGGCATCAGCAGGATTGGCGACGAGAGGGTCGCCTATGCACAGATCGGGGGTCACGCCGGCAATGCCAACCGTTGGTTCGTCGCCGTTTCGGCGCCGATCGCATCCGGCATATCGTTTCGTGATGTCGGATGGGATGCGTCCATCCTGGTCCTGATGGGCCTCGTCCTTCTCGCCATGGCGATCTGGGGCTTCCACGCCTACCAGCGCGAGCTGCGTGCCGCGGCCCTCACGGACCCGCTCTCGGGCCTGCCCAACCGCGCGCTCTTCTACGACAGGGCCAGCCAGGCTCTGGCCGGGGCGCGGCGCGACGACGTCTGCACGGCGGTGCTGCTGCTGGACCTGGACCGCTTCAAGGACATCAACGACACGCTCGGCCACCACGTCGGCGACGCGGTCCTCATCGACGTCGCCGCGCGGCTGGCCGACGCGGTGCGCGCCTGCGACACGGTCGCCCGGCTCGGCGGGGACGAGTTTGCCATGTTGCTGCCGCGCCTGGAGAATCACGACGCGGCCGTGCTCGCGACCCACCGGATCCTCGAGTGCCTCGATGCGCCGTTCTCCGTCGGTGGCGTCACGCTCAGCATCGACGGGAGCATCGGCGTCGCGGTCGCACCCAACGACGGCGCCGACGTCGACCAGCTCGTCAAGTGCGCCGACATCGCGATGTACGACGCCAAGCGGAGCGGGAACGGCATCAGCGTCTACTCGCCGGAGCTGGACACCTCGAGCCCCGATCGACTCGTGATCGTCAGTGAGTTGCGCGTGGCGATCGAGGAGGACCAGCTCGCACTCGAGTACCAGCCGAAGATCGACCTGGCGACGGGTCGCATCGACGGGGTCGAGGCCCTCGTCCGATGGGACCACCCGCGTCGCGGCCGGCTGACGGCCGACGAGTTCATCGGCCTTGCCGAGGACACCGGGCTGATCCGCCAGCTGACGGCGAAGGTCATCCAGATGGGCATCGCCCAGTGCCGCGGGTGGCTCGACGAGGGCGTCGAGCTCCAGGTGGCGATCAACCTCTCGGCCCGGTGCGTGCAGGACCCGGCGACCGTGTATCTGGCCGAATCCGCCTTGGCGCACTGGGAGGTCCCGGCGCGCCTGCTCAAGTTCGAGATCACCGAAACCTCGCTGGTCGGCGACACCGAGCGCGCTCTCGATGTGCTCAACCGCCTCGCTGCGCTCGGCATCACGCTCAGCATCGACGATTACGGCACGGGGTACTCATCGCTCGCGTACCTCAAGGAGCTCCCGATCCATGAGCTCAAGATCGACCGGCTCTTCACGAAGCACCTTGGCGAGGCCGGTGTCGACACGAACATCGTGCGCTCGACAGTGGACCTGGGACACAGCCTCGGGCTGCGTGTCGTCGCCGAGGGGGTCGAGACGAGCACCTCGGCGAACGAGTTGATCGAATTCGGATGCGACACCGCACAGGGCTTTTACTTCAGCCACCCCCTGTCGGCCGAGGCTTTGGCCGAGTGGATGCAGAGCTTGCCGCCGCCGGAGGAGACGCCGCTCACTACGGCCGGGTGATCGCGCCCTCGGAGGCAGAGCTGACGAGCGCGGCGTACTTGGCGAACACCCCCGTCGTGTAGCGCGGTGGCGGGGCGACCCAGTCGGTGAGACGCGCGGAGATCTCGTCATCGGAGAGCTCGACGCGAAGCTCGCGGGCGTCGACGTCGATCACGACGACATCGCCTTCGCGCAGTGCGGCGAGCGGCCCACCGCGAACCGCCTCGGGCGCGACGTGACCGACCATCAGCCCGTGTGTGGCGCCCGAGAAGCGCCCGTCGGTGATCAGCGCGACGTGCTCACCGAGCCCCTCGCCGACGATGGCGGCGGTCACGTGCAGCATCTCGCGCATGCCGGGCCCGCCCGCCGGTCCCTCGTAGCGGATCACGATCGTGTCACCGGGGTTCAACGTGCGGGCCTTGACGGCGGCAAAGCACTCCTCCTCGGACTCGAACACGCGGGCCGGGCCGCGATGCATCCGTCGCTCGTGCCCCGCCAGCTTGACCACGCAGCCCTCGGGAGCGAGGTTGCCGCGCAGGATCGCCAGGCCACCCGTTGCCTTGATCGGCGTCTCGATCGGAACGACGACTTGCTGTCCCGGTGTCTCGGTGACTGCGGCGGCGATCTCGCCGATTGTCCGACCGTCCACGTTGCGCGTACCCGAGTGCAGCAGGTCCTGCTTGAGCAGCTCGCGTGCGACAAGCGCCACGCCTCCCGCGTTGTACATGTCGGTCGCGACGTACTTGCCACCGGGCGTCAGGCTCGCCAGTACCGGCGTGCGTTCGGCGATCGCATCGAAGTCCTCGAGCTCGAGCGGGATGCCGAGCTCACGCGCGATGGCCAGCAGGTGGAGCACTGCGTTTGTCGATCCGCCGGTCGCGGCGACTGACGCCACGGCGTTGTCGAGCGCGTCACGGGTGATGATGTGGCTGGGCCGGATGTCGCCGCGCACCAGATCCATGGCGAGCTGGCCGGCACGATGGGAAGCCCGCTGCTTGGACTGGCCGACCGCCGGGATTCCGTTGAGGCCCGCGGGGCTGATTCCGAGGAAGTCCAGCGCGGTCGACATCGTGTTGGCGGTGAACTGGCCGCCGCAGGCGCCGGCGCCGGGGCAGGCGACGCTCTCGAGCGCGTGGAGCTCCGCCGAGGTGATCTTGCCGGCAGAGTGCGCACCGACCCCCTCGAACACATCCTGGATCGTCACGTCCCGCCCGCGGAACCGTCCGGGCGCGATCGAGCCGTTGTAGAGGACCAGCCCCGGGATGTCCATGCGGCAGAGGGCCATGACCGCGCCGGGGATCGTCTTGTCGCAGCCGACCAGGCACACGAGCCCGTCGAACATGTGGCCGCGGGTGACGAGCTCGATGGAGTCGGCGATGACCTCACGGGAGACCAGCGATCCGCGCATGCCCTCGGTGCCCATCGAGACCCCGTCCGACACGGACACCGTGTTGAACTCCATCGGCGTGCCGCCGGCTGCACGGATGCCGGCCTTGACGTGTTGGGCCAGGTCGCGCTGGTTGATGTTGCACGGCATCGTCTCGATCCAGGTCGTCGCGACGCCGATGATCGGCTTCGCGAGGTCCTCGTCGGTGAAACCGATGCCCTTGAGCATCGCCCGAGCCGGCGCGCGGTCGGGGCCGTCCGTCAGCGCCGCGCTGTTGCGCTTCGCAGGGTCGGACGCGATCTCGTATGGGTTCCCGTTCTCTGACATGGGCGGGAAGTGTAGGGGTTACAAGTACTTGGGGTACCGCGCGTCGCGCGTCGCGTTGTTGTAGACCAGCGCGACCGCAACCACCAGGATCGCCCCGACGAGCGTCGGCAGGAAGAGGAAGTCCCAGTCCGGCTGGCCGAGGACGACGGTCATGGGGACCGGGACCTCAACGTCCCCGAAGGTCGTCGATGCGCCGCCGGTCACGCTTTGTGGGCCTGGCGCCAAGGTCTGCGCCGAGCGGACGCCCATGACGACGCTCGGCGGCGCGTCCTTCGCGCAGCTCGCGTGAGCGTGGGGTCTCTGAGTACAGCCCGGCAGCGACGCCGGCCGAACCGCGTTTGTCCGCCAGGGCGGTGACGACGACGGTCCAGGGGACATCACCCACGGTGACCTGCACCGTGTCACCCGGAATGACCTCCTTGGCCGGCTTTGCCCGCGCGTCGTTGACGTGGACACGACCGCCGTTGACCGCCTCTGTCGCAGCGCTGCGGGTCTTGAAGAACCGCGCCGCCCACAGCCACTTGTCGACTCGCACCCGCTCCATCTGCCCGCCCCTCTGCTCCCAGACCGTACCGAGAGAGCATTGCAGCCAACCTCATGTTCGTAGCGAGCCGTGCCGATGGAGATGCACCAGTCCTCCCGACCGGAACCGGAGCGCGTCCTTGACCCCGGCGCACCCATCGACAGGCGAACCACACGGACCACGCGTACTCGGTGCCTCCTCCGAGACGCTGATCTATGTCGCAATCGCACTGCTGATCGCAGCATTCGTCGTCGGTGCTCTGGACGACTCGGACGGCATCAGCGCGACCTGGCTTCCAATCGCAGTCTCGCTCTGCGCGCTCGCGGGCTGCGTCATCCGGTTGGGGACGGTCCCCGAGGACCGTGCGGCTTGGAGTACGCTCGCGGCTGCAATCGGTGTGTGGACCCTGGGCTCGATCTCGTCCGCTCTCGCCTCGAACGGCCTCGAAGCCACGTCCAGCCCGACGTTCGCCGACGCCTGTCACGTCGCGTTCTATCCTCTGTGCTTCCTGGGAATGCTGCAGTTGGTGCGCAGCCGCATGCCGCGGTTTGCAAGCGCACGCTGGCTCGACGGGCCCATCGGTGCGCTCGCCGTCGCCTCGATCGCCGCCGGCATCGTGTTGCCCCTCGCTTTGCACAGCGCAGGCGACAGACTCAGCGATCTTGTCGTGCAGGCGGTGTTCCCGGTCGGCGACATGCTCCTGCTCACATTCGTCGCGGGGGTCATGGCGCTCAACCGGTGGCGTCCAGACCGGGCCTGGATCGTCTTCGGGGCGGCATTCGGGACCCTGGCGTTCGCCCATGCGCTCGAGCTCTGGCACACCGCGACCGGTGTGCGGGAAGACGGCGTGGTCGGGTTGCTCTGGCCGATCGGCATCGGGCTGCTGGCCCTCGCGGGGTGGCACGCCTCGGACCTGCGACCAATGATCCGTGGTGAACCGACGTTGCGTGAGAACGCGAGCATCGCCAGGGAGTCTCGCCAGGACATCGCCCATTCGACGCCCGACACATTGACAGGGCTCGCCAACCATCGCGCGTTCCACGAGGCCCTGCGTCGCGAGGTCAGCCACGCGCGCAGGCATCATCGCGAGCTGTCAATCGTGATCATCGACATCGACGACTTCCGCCATGTCAATCAGACCCATGGCCACCACGTCGGGGACGGCGTGCTGATCGAGGTCGCAGCACGCATCGCCGGGACGCTGCGCAGCAACGATGTCCTGGCTCGCATCGGCGGCGAGGAGTTCGCCTGTCTGCTGCCGTCGACCGACGGAAGGGCGGGCTGGCGAGCGGCAGAGCGGGCGCGTCAGGCGATCGAGGCGGCGCCGTTCGGTGGCGTCGGCCAGGTGACGATCTCGGCCGGCGTCTGCGATCTGGAGGTGACCGATGACGAGGACGAGCTCGTGCGACTGGCCGACGGAGCGCTGTACTGGGCCAAGAACCACGGCCGCAACGTCGTGTATCGCTATCAGCCGGGTGTCATGGACGTCCTGTCCGCCGAGGATCGCGCCGAGCAGGCCGAGCGCTCCAGGACGCTGTCGGCCATCACCGCCCTGGCCCGCGCCGTCGACGCCAAGGACGCCACGACCCAACGCCACTCAGAGCGTGTCGCAGCGGTCGCCGCGGCGTTGGCGGGTCTCTTGGGCTGGACGCCGGAGCGCCGGATCAATCTGCATGAGGCCGGGTTGGTGCACGACGTGGGCAAGATCGGCGTGCCCGACAGCATCCTGCGGAAACGCGGGCCGATGACACCCGACGAGGTCGTGGTGATGAAGACCCATGCCGCGCTTGGCGCTCGCATCGTGCAGGACGTGCTGAGCCCCGAACAGGCCTTGTGGGTGCTTCATCACCACGAGCGATGGGACGGCGCCGGCTACCCGCAGGGGGTCGCAGGCGAGTCCATCCCCGAGGGTGCCCAGATCCTGGCTGTCGCCGATGCATGGGACGCCATGACGGCGACCCGGCACTACCGCTCCTCCCTCGCGATCGAGCACGTGTTGCGCGAGCTTGACGCGGGGAAAGCCAACCAATGGAGCCCGCGTGTGATCGATGCGCTCTTCGCTCTGTGGTCCGCGGGCAGTCTCGTTCCCGCCTTCGTGGCGGAGGGACAACCCCTGCCGCTCACAGCTCCGCGCCGTCACGCTCCCACGTTCGGCCGGAAGCCCGGCCGGGAGCTCACCGCCGCGCACGAGTCTCCCGTCGCGGTTGAGGCCTGAACCGGCGCGTCACCGGCGCTGATACATTCGCTGCCGGTGTCTCGGCGAACCAATCGGATGGAGCACGAGTGTCCTGTCTCACAAGTACCTTGCGATCTGGCGGCTGCAAAACTCCGCCGGATTCGGTCCGTTGACGCAGGAGCATTCGCCTCGGGAGCTGTGTCCTCGCCTACGCCCATATCCACCGATATGGGGCGCAGGCTGCGTCCTTGTCCGGCGGGTTTTTCACTCGCCATATCGTCAACGGACTTGTGAGACAGGACACTAGATGCGACGACTTCTCGTGCTCGGCGCCGGAAAGATCGGTGGGGCGATCGTGGTTCTGCTCGGCGGATCGGGCGACTGGGAGGTCACGGTCGCGGACCAAACCCAGGCGTTCCTGTCCTTGATTCCCGAGGACCGAGCCCGCCGAGAGCAGGTGGACGTCTCCGACCCCGTCACCCTCGCAGCGCTCGCGCAGGGACACGAGTACGTCGTCAGCGCGCTGCCGTTTTTCCTCAACCCGGCCGTTGCGCGCGTGTGCCGTGACGTCGGCGCCCACTACTTCGACCTGACCGAGGACGTCGCCACGACCCGGGCGGTGCGGGAGGTGGCCGACGGGGCGGCGTGTGCGTTCGTGCCGCAATGTGGCCTCGCGCCCGGGTTCATCAGCATCGCCGCCTACGACCTGGCCAAGCGGTTCGACCGCCTGCGCGACGTGCGCATGCGGGTGGGCGCCCTGCCCCAGTATCCGCTCGACACGCTCAAGTACAACCTGACGTGGAGCACCGACGGGCTCATCAACGAGTACTGCAACCCGTGTGAGGGGATCCGCGACGGCCGGCTGGTCGAGATGCTGCCGCTGGAGGGCCTCGAGAGCTTCTCCTTGGACGGAGTGGACTACGAGGCGTTCAACACGTCGGGTGGGCTTGGCACGTTGTGCGAGACGCTGGACGGCCAGGTCGACCGCCTCGACTACAAGACCGTGCGCTACCCCGGCCATCGCGACGTCATGAAGATGCTCCTGGAGGACCTGCGCCTTCGTGACCGGCGGGAACTCCTGAAGGACGTGATGGAGCGCTCCGTACCGATCACCCATCAGGACGTGGTGTTGATCTTTGTGTCGGTCAGTGGGTGGCGCGACGCGCGGCTGACCCAGGAGACCTACGCCAGGAAGGTGTACGCACACGAGGTCGAGGGTCGTCTGATGAGCGCGATCCAGCTGACGACCGCGTCCGGAATTTGCGCAATGGTCGACATGCACGCCCGGGGGCAGCTTCCGCAGACCGGTTTCGTGCGCCAGGAGGAGGCGGCGCTCGAGCCGTTCCTGGCCAACCGCTTCGG
>CAYMSM010000054.1:0-39989 GCA_964393105.1 uncultured Bifidobacteriaceae bacterium | reverse complement strand
GGCGGCTGCAAAACTCCGCCGGATTCGGTCCGCTGGTGGGGGAGCAGTCGCCTCGGGGGCTGTGTCCTCGCCTGCGCCCATACTGACAAGTATGGGGCGCAGGCTGCGTCCTTGTCCGGCGGGTTTTTCACTCGCCATATCGTCAAGGGACTTGTGAGACAGAGCACTAGCGCGCAGACGAGAGCTACTCGGGCCGAAGCGGTCGTCTCGTCAGGAAGCCAGCAGCGCCTCGACCTGTTGCCGCAGGGCAGCCGTCACAGGCCCTGCTCCAGGCCCGATGTCGTTGTCGTCGCGCCGGACGATAGGCACGACGCCGTGGACTGCGCTGGTGACGAACATCTCGTCAGCCGAACGCCACGTGGGCTCGTCGAGGATCGCCTCGCGGACCGGTGTCAGTTCCATCACGACCCCGCGGGTGACGCCGGGAAGGATGCCGCTGATCGGTGCGGTGATGACCTCTCCACCGATCACGCAGAACACGTTTGCGGTCGACGCCTCGCCCAGTCGTCCATCGCTGTCGAGCAGGAGCGCCGTGTCGGCGCCCATCGCGTGGGCCTGCCGCTCGGCGTCGCGCCAGCCGAGGAACGAAAGGGTCTTGTGCTCGGCGATCCGGTTGGCTGGGTGCCACGCGCCCCGGATCGACGCGGCGGTCAGTGTCTCATCCGGATCGATCTCGACGGGGACGCCTTCGACGAGCAGGGTGGGGTGGGGGGTAACGGTCACGCGAATCCGCGCGGGCCCCGTGTCCAGCGTCGTCGCGACCAATGCGGCGGCGTCGCGCATGTGGGCCATCGCGGGCATCCCCTCCAGGGCGAGCGTCGCGATCGATCGCGCCAAGCGTGTGAGGTGACGATCGAGCCACGGGATCGACCCATCCTGGCCACGCATGGTCTCGAACAGACCGACGCCGTACCGGACGCCGGGATCGTCGATGGAGAGGCTCGCGGTCGCCGCATCGAGAAGAGCGCCGTTGAGCCACGCCACGCGGTTCACGCGGCGCCCACTGCGTGCAGGAACGGTTGGGCCTTGGCCCATGCCTCGGCGTGCTCAGCGTCGGGGTCACTGTCCCACACGACCGCGCCGCCGCACCAGTACCGGACCTCGCCGCCGGCGACCCACGCCGTGCGGATCGTGATGCTGGCCTCGATCGCGCCATCCGTTCCCACCGTGACGACGCTGCCGAACGCCGGGCCGCGGGACACAGGCTCGAGCTCCCTGATGACCTCCATCGCCCGCACCTTCGGGGTGCCGGTGACCGACCCTCCGGGGAACACCGCGCGCAACACGTCGCCCGCGGTCACGCCGGCGCGAAGCTCGGCGCGCACCTCGCTGACCATGTGCTCGACGTACGGGGTGGAGAGATATCCGAAGATGCGTGGCACCGAGACCCCGCCCGGCCGCGCGACGCGACCCAGGTCGTTGCGCACCAGGTCCACGATCATCAGGTGCTCGGCCCGGTCCTTTGCGCTCGCCGAGAGCCGCTCCCATTCGCCGAGCGGCGCGGTGCCCTTGATCGGCTCGCTCTCGGCAACCCCGTCGGACACGCGTACCAGCCGCTCCGGGGACGCCGACACGACGACCCCCTCCGGCATGCCGACGTAGGCCCGATGCGACGACGGGCCCGCGGCGTCCCAGAGACGGGTCGCGAACTCGATCGGCGAACCGGTCCAGGGTCCGCTGAGCCGCTGCGTCAGGTTGACCTGGTAGCAATCGCCTGCCCGGATCAGCTCACGCGTCCGCCCGACGCGGTCGCGGTACGCCGCCGCGTCGAGCGAGGTGGTGACAGGGGTGGACGGTGGAACGCCCGACCCTGGCCGGTCTGCCTGCCGCGCGACGTCGGCGAGCTCGTGCAGCGCAGACTCGGATCCGGCGCCGGCGAGCGTGCAGCCGCCATACGAATCGAAGATCGCGACGGTGTCGTAGCGGCCGAGCCCGGCGAGCGGGGGTCCACCCGGGTCGGGGTGCGGTCGCGGCAGGCGTTCGATCGTGCCACCCAGGTCATAGCCGAGCAGACCGATCCATGCTCCGGCCGCGGCCTCGGGGCCCTGCGAACGTCGGGCACAGGCGATGGTGACAGCGTCCCACACCTCTGCCCCGGTCACGACCTCGGCCGGGTCGCAGGCGACGATGATGTGACCCGCGAACGGCACCAGCACCGGGCGATCACGCTCGGCCAGAGCGGCCAGGAGCGCCTCGGGACGCGGCGCGCGATCCAGGGGCACTCGGTGGATGGTGGAGCGGGCAGCGATCACCTATGGAGAGCATGCCGGACCACGTATGGTGACGGCATGGAGTCCGGCCGGTATCTGATCCTCTTCTATGACTACGTCGCCGACATCGTCGAGCGGCGGGGCGAGTATCGACCGGCTCATCTCGCCCACGTCGGCGAGTACAAGCAGGATAATCGGGTGGTCGCGGGTGGAGCCCTCGGTGACCCGCCGACCGGCGCAGCGATCGTGTTCCGCACCGAATCCCAGGACGAGGTCACGGCGTTCGTCGAGTCCGACCCGTACTTCACCGCGGGCCTCGTCACGTCGTGGCGCGTCGTCCCGTGGACCGTCGCCACCTGATGGGACGCACGGGATTCGTGGGCCGTGACGCGCTGGGCGCGTACGACCTGGGTGACGATCATCCGCTCTCGCCGACGACGCGCGCGCTTGCCGTCGACCTGATCCGCGCGTACGGGCTGCTGGACCGGCCTGACGTCATCGAGATCGACCCGTTGCCCGCAACCGATGCCCAGATCCAGGCGGTCCATGCGCCCGCCTACGTCGCCGCTGTCAAGCGCTACAGCGCAGAGCCCGAGCTGGCCGCGGCATGGGAGGCCTCCAACTGGGGATTGGCCTCCGGTGGCGACACCCCGGCGTTCGGCGGCATGGCCGAGGCCGCCGCCGAGATCTGCGGCGCGTCGATCACCGCCGCCCTGGCGGTGTGGAACGGCGAGGTGGAGCAGGTGTTCTGCCCCGGCGGGGGGCTGCACCATGCGTTTGCCAACCGGGCGGCGGGTTTCTGCATCTACAACGATCCCGCCGTGGCGATCCGGGCGCTGCTCGACGCCGGGGCGGAGCGCGTCGCCTACGTCGACGTCGACGTCCACCACGGCGACGGAACGCAGTGGATCTTCTACGACGACCCGCGTGTGCTGACGTGTTCGGTCCACGAGAGCGGCAAGTTCCTGTTCCCCGGTACGGGCGGCCTGGCCGAGCGCGGAAGCGGCGACGGCGTGGGGTACTCGATCAACGTCCCGCTTCCGGCGCTGGCGGGTGAGGCTCCGTACCTGCGTGCGGTGGACGAGGTCATCGCACCGGCTGTCCGGGCGTTCCGTCCGGATGTGCTGGTCACCCAGAACGGAGTCGACCCCCACCACGCCGATCCGCTGGCGCATCTGCAGGTCACGATGGACGCGTTCCCGCGCCTGTGGCGTTCGCTCCACGACCTGGCGTTCGACGCGGCTGGCGGCAAGTGGGTGGCTCTCGGCGGCGGCGGCTACAACGTGGACGTGCTGCCACGCGCGTGGACGATGCTGTTCGCCGAGATGGTCGGCGCGGACCTCGCGAACGACCTGCCCACGGAGTGGCTGACGCGGGCGCAGACGCGCCTGGGCGTGGACCTGACGCCCGGGTTGCGCGACGATCCCGGCCCTCAGCTTCCCGCCGAGCATCGGGCGCCGGCCGATATCGAGGCCGAGCGCGTGGTGGACGAGGCGCGCTCGACGTTCGCAGGCGGCTAGAGCGATGTCGGTCGCGGCGGTGTTCGGCAGCGCCCGCGTCGCCGACGGGCACGCGGAGTACGAGGCGGGGCGGCTGATGGGCAGGCTTCTTGCAGAGGCCGGCTGGGGTGTCATGACCGGCGGCTACACGGGCGTGATGGAAGCCGCCTCGCGCGGCGCCCGCGAGGCCGGGGGCCATGTCATCGGCGTCACTGTCGCCGCCTGGTCCGAACGTTTCGCGGCCAACGAATGGGTCGTCGAGGAGCGGGTGGCCGCGGACCTGATCGCCAGACTCGCCGAGCTGCTGGCCGCGGACGCCCTGATCGCCGTCGGCGGCGGGATCGGCACCCTTACCGAGGTCGCCCTCTCGTGGAACCTCGCGCTGATGCACCGCACCACGACGCCGATCATCCTGGTCGGCGACCGCTGGGACCGTGTGATCTCAGTCCTCGCAAAGGAACTCGTCCTCGGCGATGACGATCTCTCACACGTCACCGTCGTCGACAGCCCACAGTCCGCGGCGGCCGCCCTGGGAGGATCAGGGACCGGCGAAACGGGAAGGGATGCCTGGACGTAGTGGACGGGAAGCCCGAGCTCGTGATGCCCTTACGCCACTCGCATCGCGTTGACGAGAGCTCGCTCCAGCGGCCGGTCGTGACCGCGTAACTCCAGCTCGCCCGCCAGCAGCTCGCGGCGGTGCGGTGAAGGGAGGGGGAGCGACCTCGGGCCGCCCGCGGCGGTACGGAGCATGACGGCGTGTGGCCCGTCGCCGCGGGCCAGCTCCATCACGCACTCGCCCCGCGCGTCGATCTTGACGCCCAGGATGTCGTCCGAGCCCTCGGCTTGGGCGAACCCGATGCGCACGTGATCGCCGAGGACGTCCGCCAACCAGCCTCCCAAGAGCAGGGCCTCGAGCGGCGGCTCACCCGCCGCGCAGGTGATCACCGCGGAGGCGGGGCGACCCCGAAGCGCCACGAGCGTTTCGCTGCGAAGCGAGGTCGAGATGATCTGACGCCAGGCGGTCAGGATGGCCCACGCCAGGTCGGTGACGGGGGCGGGTGAGCTTGCGGCCACCGTCGCGAGTCGGGCGAGGGCCTCGTGTCCTTGCAGCCCGCGACCAGTTTCGGTGACGAGGCGGTCGGCGACGCGGACGAGCTCGAGGAACGTGGGGGAGGTCGGATCGGGGGCCGTGGGCCACCACAAGAACGTCGGGAGCTCGGAGCGAAGCAGGGGGATCACGGCGCTGCCGGCGTGGGCGGCCACTGCGCCACCAAGCGTCAGTACGATCTGCTCGACCAGCAGGGTGCGATCGCGTCCGCGCCGCGTGCTGGGCATCAGCTCGACCCTGGCGTCGATGCGGTCGGCGCCGCCGGCGGGAACGACGATCACGACGCGCGAGGGGTGGTGGTCGCTGAGCGCGTCGGCGACGGCCTCCACGTCGCGCGCGGACCTCTCGTCGGGGGCGACGGCGACCAGGTTCATCACGCTCGTCAGCGTCGAGGAGAGCTCGTCTCCGAACCCCGCGCGCAGCTCCCTGAGGCGTCGTGCGATGTCGGCGATGCGCACGCCCCGACCGGTCCAGACGGCGGGTTGCGCTACAGCCGCCGCCACGCACGCTCCTCGCGAGCCAAGAGCTCGTCGGCCTCCACCGGGCCCCACGAGCCGGCCTCGTACAACGCGAGCCCCTCGTCATCGTGCTTCCACCGCTCGACCAGGGGATCCATGATCTCCCAGGCGCGCTCGACCTCGTCCCACCGGATGAACAACGTCGCATCGCCCAGCAGGCAGTCGAGCAGCAGGCGCTCGTAGGCGTCTGGTGACGAGCGCAGGAACGACGTCCCGTAGGCGAAGTCCATGTTGACGGGCCGCAGGTCGATCTGGGGGCCCGGCACCTTGGCCACGAACGTCAAGGACGCGCCCTCGTCCGGCTGAATGCGCATCGCCAGCAGGTTGGGATCGAGCTCCTGCACCGCGGTCGAGGCGAACGGCAGGTGGGGCGCGGGCTTGAACCGGATCGCGACCTCGGTCGCGCGGCGGGGCAGGCGCTTGCCTGTGCGCAGGTAGAATGGCGTTCCGGCCCACCGCCAGTTGTCGATCTCGACCCGCATTGCCACGTAGGTCTCGGTGGACGAGGCCGGGTCGACGCCCTGTTCCTGCCGGTAGGCCGGGACGCGTTCGCCGCCGACCCATCCTGCGGTGTACTGACCGCGCAGCGCCCACTGGTCGGCCGAGCCCTCGTCGAACGATCGGATCGCCCGCAGGACCTTGACCTTCTCGTCACGCACCTCGCGCGAGTCGAACCGTGCCGGAGGCTCCATCGCGACGATGGCGAGCACCTGCATCAGGTGGTTCTGGACGATGTCGCGGAGCGCGCCGTTCTGGTCGTAGTAGCCACCGCGCCGTTCCACCCCGATCTCCTCCGACACCGTGATCTGCACGTGATCGACGTAGCGGCGATTCCAGATGGGCTCGAAGATCGCGTTGCCGAAGCGAAAGACGAGCAGGTTCTGCACCGTCTCCTTGCCCAGGTAGTGGTCGATGCGGTACACCTGCCGTTCACGGAAGGTCTGGCCGAGCTGGTCGTTGAGCGTGCGGGCGCTGGCGAGGTCGGTGCCGAACGGCTTCTCGACGACGATGCGTGCGAACCTGCCGTCGCGCTCCTCGGCCAGGCCGGCTCCGCCGAGGTTGGTCGCGATGGTCGGGAAGAACTCGGGGGCCGTGGCCAGGTAGTAGAGCCGGTTGCCACGGGTGCCCATCGTCGTGTCGATCTCGTCGAGCAGGGCGGCGAGGCGTGCGAACGCCGCCGCGTCGTCGAAGCTCGCCGCCATGTATCGAAGCCGCGCGGCGAAACCGTCCCATACGGACTCATCGGTCACCTCGACGCGGCTGTGGGCGTCGATGCCGGCACGGATGTTCGCCCGGAACTCGTCGTCGGTCATCTCGCTGCGGGCGACGCCGACGATCGCCGTCTCGGGCGGCAACAACCGCTGATGGGCCAGGTTGAACAGGGCCGGGCCCAGCTTGCGTTTGGTCAGATCGCCCGACGCCCCGAAGATCACGATGAGCGCGGGCGGCGGGGTCCGGGTCAGTCGCGGCTCTGCGGCGAGCACACCGTCAGGGGCGATGGGATTCATATGGTGCCATCACCGACACCGATGTATCTTACGGTCAACTTGAAGGTGAGACTCATCCCTGGAAACCGGTGGCCGTCACGACTCCTCGTCGCCGAAGAACGATGCCGCCACCTCGGCCATCGCCTCGGCGGTGATCCCGTACTGCTCCATCAGCTCAGGACCCGGCGCCGAGGCGCCAAACGTGTCGATCCCGATGACGGCGTCCGCCCAGCGCTCCCACCCGAGGGTGGAGGCGGCCTCCATCGCGAGGCGTGGCGGCCCTTCGGGGAGCACCGAATCCATGTACTCGGGCTCCTGCTCGTCGAAGAGCTCCCACGACGGCATGCTGACGACGCGGGCGCTGATGTTCTGCGCGGCCAGGATCCCCCGCGCGGCGACGGCGGCCGACACCTCGGAGCCGGTGGCGATGAGGACGCAATCGGTGCCGTCGGCGACGACGTATGCGCCACGTGATACGTCCGCGGGCCCGTCGAGGGTCGGCAGCCCCTGCCGGGTCAGCACCAGGACGGTCGGTCCGTCGGTGCGCTCGATCGCGATGCGCCACGCCGCCGCGGTCTCGTTGCCGTCGGCCGGCCGGATGGTCACCACGTTGGGGATGGCGCGCAGTGCCGCCAGGTGCTCCACCGGTTGATGGGTGGGGCCGTCCTCACCCAGGGCGATCGAGTCGTGGGTGAACACGAAGATGGATGGGATCTCCATCAGGGCCGCAAGGCGGATCGTGTTCTTCATGTAGTCGAAGAACATCAGGAACGACGAGGCCACAGGACGCAGGCCGCCATGCAGCGCCAGCGCATTGGTGATCGCGCCCATCGCGTGCTCGCGAACTCCGTAGTACAGGTTGCGCCCGGCGAAGTTTCCGGCCGAGACCACGCCGAGGTCCCTGAGCGTCGTGTCGGTCGAGCTGGCGAGGTCGGCCGCGCCTTGCACGAGCTCGGGCATCCGCGCCGCGATCGCGTTGATCACCTTGGCGCCCGCCGCCCGGGTCGCAGGTTTGTCGTCGGGCCCGAACGTCGGAACTTCGGCGTCCCATCCGTCGGGCAGCTCACCGGCGGTCGACCGCTCGAACTCGGCCGCGAGGTCGGGGTGGGCGCTGCGGTAGGCGTCGAAGCGCTCGTTCCAGTCCGCCGCGAGGTCACTCCCGCGCCCCACCATGTGCGGTGCCCATGCGGCGACTTCGACCGGAATCAGGAACTGAGCATCCTCGGGCCACCCGTATGCGCGCTTGGTGGCGATCGTCTCCTCGGGGCCAAGCGCGGCGCCGTGGGCGGCATGGCTGTCCTGCTTGTTGGGTGAGCCGAACCCGATGTGGGTCGTGCAGATGATCAGGGTCGGACGACCATCCGACTCCTGCGCGGTCGCGAGCGCGGCGTCGATCTGGCCCAGATCGTTGCCGTCGTCGATGCGAAGCACCCGCCAGTCGTACGCGCCGAATCGCGCCTCGACGTCGTCACTGAAGCTCAGGTGGGTCGGTCCGTCCAGCGAGATGCCGTTGTTGTCGTAGATCGCGATCAGCTTGCCGAGCTTCAGGTGCCCCGCGATCGAGGCGGCTTCGTGCGAGATGCCCTCCATCAGGTCGCCGTCCGAGCAGATGCACCAGCTCCGGTGGTCCACGATCGTGTGGCCCGGCTGGTTGAAGCGAGCGGCCAGCATCTGCTCAGCCAGCGCAAAACCGACGGCGTTCCCGAAGCCCTGGCCGAGCGGGCCGGTGGTGCTCTCGACGCCGTGGGTCAGCCCGTACTCGGGATGCCCCGGGGTGCGGCTCTCCCATTGGCGGAAGCGCTTGAGCTCGTCGAGCGGCAGGTCATACCCGGTGAGATGCAGCAACGCGTACAGCAGCATCGATGCGTGTCCGGCCGACAGCACGAAACGGTCCCGGTCGGCCCACGACGGCTCGTCCGGCGAGTGGCGAAGCGCGGTGGTGTAGAGCTGCCAGGCGACGGGTGCGAGCCCCATCGGGGCGCCGGGGTGGCCGCTCTTGGCCTTCTCGATCGCGTCGATCGCAAGGGTACGGACGGTGGTGATGCAGAGCTCGGGGGGAGCGAGCTGGGTGGGCATGTTCCTCCTTCGCGGGACCGCGCGAGTCTACCCATGACGATGTGGTGGATTCGACATCGCGGCTGGTTTCAGTGTGGCGTCACTGGACCCGTGTCGGGTGTCTTCCCGCCGGAAGCACGCTACCGTCACCTCCATGAACGAAGCACTGACGACGGGCGCTCGTGCGATGTCGCGCAGCAAGCGCATCGCCCTGATTGCGCATGACAACCGCAAGGCGGACATGCTCGATTGGGCGCGGTTCAACAGCGGCACCCTGAGCCGGCATGAGCTGTACGCGACCGGGACGACCGGCGGGACGATCGCCTCGGAGCTTGGCCTCCTGGTGCACCGCTACCTCAGCGGCCCGCTTGGCGGCGACCAGCAGATCGGCGCTGCGATCGCCGAAGGGCGCATCGACTTCGTGGTGTTCTTCTGGGACCCGCTCGAACCGCAGCCCCATGACGTCGACGTCAAGGCCCTGCTGCGGATCGCCGTCGTCTACAACGTGCCGATCGCCTGCAACCGCTCGACCGCGGATTTCATCCTGTCGAGCCCGCTCTTGGGCGACGAGTACGTTCGCAGCGTGGCGGCCTAACCGGTCGCTACCTGCATGCGCGCATGACCTCGGGGCCGATGCGGTCCCTGATGAGCGGCAGGACGTCGTCTGGATCGGGGTAGCGGCCGAGCATCCGCTTCTCGAAGACCAGGCCACCGTCGACGTGGACGTCGAACACCCCGCCGGTGCCGGCGATCACGTCGACCGACGCGAGGATCGCGCCCCACCCCGTCAAGAGCCGCGCCACCAGACCGGCGGCGTTCGGAGCGGCGCCTCAGGGGACGCAGTACTCGATCCGGATCCGGTGCGTCGGGTCGATCGCCATGCCGATGGTCTACCAGATCCCAGGAGCCCCGGTCCCTCGTCCAGGAGGCCTGGGCAACGGTTACCATC
Source organism: uncultured Bifidobacteriaceae bacterium (assembly GCA_964393105.1). Classification (GTDB taxonomy): domain Bacteria; phylum Actinomycetota; class Thermoleophilia; order Miltoncostaeales; family Miltoncostaeaceae; genus CALMEC01. Next base: position 30,163 of record CAYMSM010000054.1, on the reverse strand, counting down.
CGGCCGTGTTCTGGAGGCCACCCTGCGTCTGATCGTCGCCCGCTGCGAGGTGGTCTACGGCGGGCGGGTCACGTCCGTGCTGCCGATGGCGCTGCGGCTGATCATGGTCAAAGCCGACGGGTCGATCATGGTGCATTCGGACGCCGGGGGCTTCAAGCCTCAGAACTGGATGACGCCGCCGACCCGGATCGAGGAACGCGACGGCGTGATCGTCGTCGCGAAGGGCTCCGGCGCGCGGCAGGAGACGCTCGAGATCCGCATCGAGCAGGTCGTCTCGGACACCGCGCACGACCTGGGTGAGGCCGCCCGGCTCGAGAAGGACGGCGTCGAGCGCGACCTGCAGGAGGCCCTCGCCGCCGCCCCCGAGGTCCTGGGCGAGGGGCTCAGGCTGGTACGCCGCGAGTACTCCACCCCCATCGGCCCGGTGGACCTGCTGTGTGCCGACGCCCTCGGTTTCGTGGCGGTCGAGGTCAAACGCGTCGCGACGATCGACGCCGTGGAACAACTCTGCCGCTACCTGGAGTACATCCGGGCCGAGCCGGGGATGACAGCGTGCCGCGGCATCGTGGTCGGCGAGTCGGTCAAGCCGCAGGCACGAACCCTCGCCCGCTCACGAGGCCTCGAAACGGCGACGGTCAACCTGGCCGAGCTGCGCGGCCTTCGCGAGCCCGATCTGCGCCTGTTCTCCTGACCCGTCGGGTCAGGATATGGCGGGCGTGCCGCCCGCTTACGGGGCTCGATACGGCGACGGTCAACCTGGCCGAGCTGCGCGGGGGTTGCGGCGAACCGAATTTCGCTGTTCTCATCCTGACCCGTCGGGTCGGGATCAGAACGAGACGTCGTGCGGGTGGCTCTCCTTGAGGCCCGCCGGGGTGATCCGCACGAAGCGGGCGCGCTGCTGCATCTGGGCGATCGTCGCTGCGTTGGAGTAGCTCATCCCCGACCTGAGGCCACCCACCAGCTCGGCCACGACCGCGGCGGCGTCGCCACGCAGCGGCACCACGGCCTCGACGCCCTCCGGCGCAATCGGGGAGAACTCGGTCTGATCCTCCCTGGCCAGGACCTCGCGCACGTCCCCGTCGACCGCGCGGCGTGCCGCCGCCGCCCCTGCGCTCGCCATGCCACGGAAGACCTTGACCCGCGAGCCGCCCCGGTTGACGACCATCCCCGGGCTTTCGTGCGTCCCCGCGAAGAGGTTGCCCACCATCACGGTGTCGGCGCCCGCGCCGATGGCCTTGGCCACGTCGCCACCCGCCCGGATGCCGCCGTCGGCGATGAGCGGCACGTCGTGCCGGCGGCACGGTCCCGCGCATTCGACCACCGCGGTGAACTGCGGCACGCCGACCCCTGCCACGACCCGCGTTGAGCACGCCGATCCGGGTCCGACGCCGACCTTGATCGCATCGGCGCCCGCGGCGATCAGATCGTCCGCCCCCTCGGCCGTCGCGACGTTGCCCGCGATGACATCCACGTCGCCAACCCACTCCCGCACCTCGCCGATCGCGCTGAGCGCCTGTTCCATGTGGCCATGGGCGATGTCGAGCACCAGGGCGTCGGCGCCGGCATCGACGAGCGCCTTCGCCCGCTCCAGATGGTCACCGCGCACGCCGATGGCGGCAGCCACCACCAACCGGCCACGCCTGTCCTTGGTGGCGTCGGGACGCTCCTTGAGCTGCATCAGGTCACGAAGGGTGATGAGCCCTGCCAGGCGCCCGTGATCATCGACAAGCGGCAGCTTCTCGATGCGCGCGTCGCGCAGGATCATCGCGGCCTCGTCCGCGCGGACCCCGACGGGCGCCATGATCAGCCGTTCGGCGGGCGTCATCACCTGCGACACCGTGACCGTGACGTCGTCGCGAAGCAGCACGTCGCGCCGGGTCAGAATGCCGATCGGCCGGCGCTCCCCGTCGATCACCACGAGGCCGTTGGCGCCGCGTACGCGCATCTCGTCCACCGCGCGTTCCAGCGTCAGTTCAGGCCCGATCGTGAACGGGTCGTCGATGACGAGCGCCTCGGCCCGCTTGACACGCGCGACATGGGCGACCTGCTGCTCGATTGTCAGGAACCGGTGGACGATGCCGATGCCACCCGCGCGCGCCATCGCGATCGCCATCGGCGCCTCGGTGACCGTGTCCATGTTGGCCGACACGATCGGCGCCGCCAGACGAATGCGCCGGGTGAACTGCGCCGTCGTGTCCACATCGGCCCGCGACGCAATCGGGCTGCGCTGCGGAACGAGGAGCACATCGTCATACGAAAGCGCGAGCGGCAGCTCCGAGTCGAGGATCACGCGACCGAGGATAGCTGACGTGGCCCGCGCGGCCCGTTAGGGTGGCCGTCGTGCGCTTGGTTGTCACAGTCGCCCTGGCGATCTCGTTGGGGCTCTTGAGCGGGTGCGGCAACGCGACGGCACCCCCGACGACGATGGCGGCCGAAGGTGCCTCGGTCGGACCGGATCGGTATCTGGCCGACGCCGCCGCCGCCGCGGACGCGGTTCGCGCATTTTCGACGGCCCTGCGCGGGGTCGGATCCCCCGCGACGGCGCAGCGGCTCAAGGCGGTGGTGTCGAAGCTCGACCCGCCGCTCGAGCGCGCCAAGCTGGCCGGTCAGCGTCTCTCGGCGGAGCGGCTGGCAGATCGCCGCCTCGATGAGCAACGCGCACGCAGCGCGGCCGGTTTCGCCGCCGCGGTCGATGCAATGACGCGGGTGCGCGACGCGGCGGCCGCAGGCAACGCGGCGGCGGCGAGATCCGCGTCCACCCAACTCGCGCAAGCGCTCGCAACCCTTGGTGGTGTATCTCCGGGTTCGTAGGGAACCAGTAGTGCTCTGTCCCAACAAGTCTCGATGGCATCCAGCGGCTGCAAAGCTCGGCTGGATTTCCTGGCGTTATCGGGGGAGCATCAGCCTCGGGAGCTTTGTCCTCGCCTGCGCCCATATACAACGATATGGGCGCAGACTGCGTCCTCGTCCAGCGGGCTTCTCGCTCGCCGGATATCCACCGAACCTCTGAGACAGAGCACTAGATCGCCACGGCGGCGAGCGTCGTCTCCGTGATGGCCAGGGGCCTGTCGAGGGCCACGTGAGCGGGGACGATCCCCGATCCGGGGCGGGAGAGGAAGTATCCCTGCCCGTGGGTGACCCCGAGTGCCCGGAGCGCGTCGAGCTCGGCTTGCGACTCGATGCCTTCCGCGACGATCATCACATCGGTCTCGCAGGCGAACGTGACGAGGGACGCTGCGAGCGCGCGACGCACCGGATCCGAGTCGATGTCGCGGGTCAGTGCCAGGTCGAGCTTGATCACATCCGGGTGCAGGCCGAGGATGCGTTTGAGTCCCGACAATCCCGCGCCGGCGTCATCGATGATGAGCTGAACGCCGAGTGCTCTCAGATCCGCGAGCGTCGCTTCGAGCAGCTCGAGGTCGTCGACGGGAGCGCGCTCGGTCAGCTCGATTGCCAACCGCTCGGCGGGGACGCCGGCCAGTGCGTGCGCGAGCGCCGGAGCGCAGATCGTGCTCGGCGACAGGTTGAACGAGAGCCGGGCGTGGAATGGGAGGTCATCGATGCGGGCGAGTGCGGAGCGCATTGCGGCCAGCTCGAGCTCGATGCCCAGCTCGACCGCCGCGGCCTCCGCAAACCACACCTGCGGGGGACGGTGCGGCTCATGGGAGAACCGGGTGAGCGCTTCGGCGGCCACCACCCAGCCGCTGTTGAGATCGACGATTGGCTGGAAGATGACGTGGAGTCCATCACCATCGAGCACCCGTCGGATGCGTTCGTGCTGACGTCGGTGGACTTGCGTGGCGCGCTCCTCCCGCCCGATCTCCTCGCCGATCATGTTCGCCAGGATCTTCAGCAGTCGGATGTCGCGCACACCGAGGTCGGGTTCTGGGTGAGGGCTCAGGCAGCTCAGCATGCCGTACACCTTCCCATCGGGAAGAGTGATGGGGACACCTGCGTAGGCGCCGATACCGGCCGTGTTGTCGTTGGTGGCGAGTTCCCGGCTGATCCGGTCGCGTCGGGCGTCGCGCACCAGGTTGGGCAGGCGGCCGTGCATCACCATCTGGCAGTGGCTGCCTTCGAGCGTGCTCTCTGTGCCGACGTGCATGCCAAACGGGCCTCCGTCGCCTGCGAGGTACCGCCACACCTGCGTCTCGCCTTGGAACTGCCCGACGGCAGCGAGCGGCAGCCCGAGCTGCTCGCGCGCCAGCGCGAGAAGGCGGTCGACGCTCGGGGCGAGACGGGTCGAGGATTCAGATTGGCGCAGCTGCAACGCGGGGACCGATTCAAGTGAGTACGGGACGCATGCGTTTCGCCCCTGTGCCTTGCCGTCGTACAGGGCGCTGTCTGCGGCCCGGAAGAGGTCGTTGACGCCCATGCCCTCGGTCAGCTCGGCGACGCCGGCAGACAGTGTCATCCCACCCGCCCCGTTGAACGGAATCGCTGCGATGGCCTGGCGCGCTCGCTCACCCGCCGCCCACGCCGCGTGCGCGTCACATTCCGGCAGGAGCCATGCGAACTCCTCGCCGCCGATCCGCGCGACCGTGTCCTCTGCCCGCGCGAGCGTCGCCAGTCGCTCGGCGGTTTCGACGAGCACGCTGTCACCGACAAGGTGACCATGGATGTCGTTGACGCGCTTGAAATGATCCAGGTCGATCAGGACGAGCGAGAGCGGGTGGCCGTTGCGGCGGGCGCGCTGGGCCTCCGCGTTCAGCCGTTCGAAGAACACGCTGTGGTTTGCGAGCCCCGTCAGTGGATCGCTGGCCGCCTGCGATGCCAGACGTGCCTGCGCCTCGGCGTTGGCGATGGCCACCGCGACGAGGGCGGCGAAGCGCTCCAAGCGCTCCTCGGCGTGCGTGTCGAACACGCGATCTTTCGTTGTCGCAGCCAGCAGCGCCCCCCACAGGCGCCCGGCGACGCACACCGGTGCCGCCACCGCGCTCCGGTAGCCGGTCGTCATCGCGATGTGCGTGACCGGGTCGTTCATGCTGAGCTCGTGGTCGCTGACGCACGACGTGCGCCCACCCCGGGCAACCTGGGCGAGTGCCCCGGCACTGCCGAGCGGTACCGGCACGTTGAGGTGGGTCTGGTCGATACCCCAACAGCCGACCGGTACGGCTTGGTCGGATTCGAATCGGGCGACCAGCCCGCACTCGACGCCGAGGAGTACCGCCACCTCCCGCGCTGTCTGTGCGTAGACCTTCTCCGGGTTCCCCTCGGTCGCAACTCGGGTCGCCACCCTGCGCAGTGCGGCCTGCTCGGCGGCGAGGGCGCGGTTCTCGTCGAGTTGCCGGGCGGTCTCGAACTGGAGGCGCGCGTTGGCGAGCGTCAGGGTCGCAAGCTCCGCGAGGCCCCGGGCCGCCTGGCACTCGACAGCTGAGAAGGCCCGCGGCTGACTGTAGCTGCAAAACAGCGTGCCAAGCAGTCGGGGTGCGCCGTCCCGCTGGACCGAGGGGTGCTCCAAACGCACGCCGAGCACGGCCCCGGAACCGAGGCGCGCTGCGAGGGCCGGAGTGACGTCGGGACTTTGGGTGACGTCGTCGATCGCAAGGAGGGGGTCGTGCTGGGCGAGCTGGAGGCGCCAGATCGGCAGGCGATCGGCACCCATCCCGACGGTGCGTTGGAGGAAGGCGCGGCGCTCCGGGTCGGCTTCGGTCGTGTAGACGGCGCAGACGACCTGCGACTCCACGTCGTACGCGTAGCAGGTGGCCCGGTCGGCCCCGAGCGAGGTCAGTGCCGCCGCGGCGATGCCCTGCAGGGTGGCACCGATATCGGGAGCGCCATTCGGGCGTGCCGTCGCTGCGGAGCTGCTCTCGGAGGTTGCTGCGTACACCGTGTTGCTCACCGTCACCTGGGGCACTCCCCGGTTGGCTCGATCCTGCATTCCTTATCGGCATTGGGACCAAGAATCTGAAGGTTCGCTGTCAGTCGAACCTCAGAAATGTCGAGCCGCGGCGGGGTAATGCTTGCGCGGGAATCTGCCGATGTCACTGCACGCTGAGCGTGTCCCACGGCGTCAGTGAACAGTGTCCAAGGATGGTGTGAGCTTGTACGAGACGAACGTCCCGGTCCTCATCGCAAGCAGGTCTCCCGCCCTCGCCGAAGGGCTCCGATCGTTCCTGCGCGGGCTCCCGATTCGTGTCGCCGTGTGCCACACGGTTCGCCAAGCCCTGACGCTGGTCGAGCGTGGCTCCCCGCAACTCCTGATCGTGGACTGGAGCCTTGCGGATGCCTCTGGCATCGAGCTCACGATGGAGCTGGGTCGGCGCGGAGTGTCGATCCCGGTGATCTTCTGCATCGAGCCGGGTCCGTTCCGCCCCGGCAACGAGGCCCGGGCCACTGCGCTCGGCGCCGCAGGGTGCCTTCTGGTGACGGCCACACGCGAGGCAGTCGTCGATGCGGTCTCACAGGCCATGGACCATGCGTTCGCGTCGGGCCCCGCACACAGCATCGGCGAGCTTGTGGAGCGGACGGGGCCGCGACGCATCCTCCTGACCTCGCAGGAGCGGGTCGTGCTGCGCTTGATGCGCCAGCAGCTGACCTACAAGGAGATCGCGATGGAGCTGGGTGTGTCCTGGCATACGGTTCGCAGCCAGGCGCAGTCGGTGCTTCGCAAGCTCGGCATCCACAGCAGGCGGGACCTCGACAGCTGGGACTCTCGTCTCGGCGTCCCGACGGGGTCCGGGTCGTTCTCGGACGAAGTTGAGGCGCTGGCATGAGCCCGCACGTCGACGCGCAGTCCGTCGCAGAGGCCGAGTTGATCCACGAGGTTCGCCTGGCCGACCGTCCCGGTTGGCGGCGCCGTGTCATCGCAGGCCCGGCCGGTCTCGCGCTGCTCCTGGCAGGCGGGGCGCTCCTCATTCGGGTTGCCATCTACGCGTTGAGGACCCAGGGCGAGGTGCCGAACTCCTCGTTGTTCACCGCATCGGTCTGTGTCCTCGCAGGCGTCGCATTGATCCTCGTGACGCTCCCCAAGATCGTTCTCGTCGACGGCGGGAACACCAAGCCCACGCCCGTTCACGACGGGTGAGGGGGACCACAGGGGGTGGGCGGCCATCGGGAGGCTGGCCGTCCACCACCTGAGGCAACCTGTTGTTACACGGGCCGCGCTACCTGGAGGCGACGGCTGTGGCGTCGGCGGCTGACGCCTCACGCGCATGAACCACGGGCCACGGGATCAGGATGTGCCGGCCGTCCAGGACGATGTCGCCCTGGGACTTCAGGCGCCCGAATGCGGTGGTGACGGCTTCGCGTGATGCGCCGACGAGCGATGCCCACTGCGCGTGGGTCAGGTCCAACCGTAGCTTGATGCCGTCGCGGCCGGTGATGCCGAAGCGCTCCGCCATCTGGTGCAGGCGCGCCCGCAGGCGGTCCTCGACGCGCATCTCACTGACCATCGCGATCGTCTCCGACAGCGCGCAGCATCGCTCTGAGAGCAGCGCGGCGAGGTTGCGCCCCAAGCGGGGATAGCGCGTGGAGAGCGCCTCGACGGCGTACGCGGGCAGCGGGGAGATGGCGGCCGACTCGAGCGCGGCAAGCGGTGGCGGCGTGCTTCCGCCCAACGTCGACCAGATCGCTCCGGGTTCGAGGATCGCCACCATCACCTCATGCCCTGCGCCCAGGCGTTCGTACAGCGCAAGCCGGCCTTCGCGGACGATGAACAGGTGATCCTGGCGCTCGAGCCCTGCCGGGGTCTCCGCCCCTTGTGGCCATCGGACCATGCCGAGGCGACCTTCCAATATCTCGAGGTCTCGCTCGGGCAAGCCGGCGAACAGTTCCATCTTCTTGAGGTGGAGGCGGTCCGGCGAGTCGGCGAGCCGGAGCGTGACCGCTCCGTTCGTCGCTGATGGACGCGCGCGTTGCGGTGTTGTTGCAGGAGGCATGGGACGCAGAGTTGCACTTCATTGTTAGCCCTGCATGAAGGCGATGGGGGTTTTTCGGGTCTTTTCCGGTCGGCGCTCCGCGGGGGCGACGGCCCGGATCGCGCGAGAGTCATGATCCGGGCATTACACTCGTTCCATGAGCGGCGAGGTTGAGCGAGTCCGGCCAAGTCCTGCGGTGCAGGACTACCTCAAGGCGATCTACCGGGTCGCGGAGGACGCCGGGCGCTCGACCGTCGGGACGTCGGAGGTCGCCGACGCGTTGGCTGTGACCGCGCCGTCGGCAAGCGCCATGCTCAAGCGAATGGGCGAGTTCGGGTTCGTCTCGGCGGCAGGCCGTCGGGGTGCGGTCGAGCTGACCGAGTCTGGACGAGCGGCCGCGCTCGAGGTGATCCGTCATCACCGTTTGCTCGAGACCTACCTCGTGACCCGCCTGGGCATCCCCTGGGACCAGGTGCACCACGAGGCTGAGATCCTGGAGCACCATCTGTCGGAGGAGCTCGAGGCCCGCATCGCAGAGGCGCTCGGCCATCCGGAGCACGATCCGCACGGCGATCCGATCCCCACCTTGGGCGGCGAGGTCCCCCAGGTGGCGACCGACCGCCTGTCAGAGCTTCCCGAGGGCGACACCGCGACGGTCCGTCGGGTGGGTGACCAGGATCCGGCCCTGCTTCGGTACCTGGCCGAGCTGGGACTGGTGCCCGATGTGGCGGTCGAGATGATCGAGCACGGGGCGTTTGGCGGACCGCTTCGCGTACGCGTTGGCGACGCCGGGGTCATCGAGGTTCCCCCGGATGCCGCGCGGGCGGTGCGCGTTTCGGCGCACGGCTGAAGGCCCCGCGCGTGCGCGCGCCCTGATGAAAACGGCGGGCACTGCGAGACACACTCCGATGAGACAGGTGCCCAGCCATGTGAGGGCGCGTGCAGGTCAGCGACTTGCCGCGCGTGAGGATGCGCCGAGCTCGTCGATCAGGCGCCGTATCTGGTCGCGGATCTCGCGCACCGCGTCAAGACCCTGCCCATGGGGGTCGGGGAGCTGCCAATCCAGGTAGCGCGTCCCCGGGAGGAAGGGGCAGGCGTCGCCGCAGCCCATGGTCACCACGATGTCCGCCCACTCGGCGTCCTCGACCGTCAAGCCACGTGGGACGCGACCGGCCAGATCGACGCCGACTTCCCTCATGACCTCGACCACTTCGGGGTGGACGGATGAGGCGGGCGCCGACCCGGCCGAGCGCGCGGGACCTCCCGCCATCGTCCAGAAGGCGTGCGCCATCTGAGAGCGCCCGGCGTTCTGGACGCAGACGAACAGCGCGCGTGGAAGCTCGCTCATGATGGCTGAACCTCCGACTCGGTAACGGGGGACCGGAGAACGGCGGAGAGGCTGACCGCGATGGCGGCGCCAAGGAACGGTGCCGTCAGGTACACCCAGAGGGCCGTCGTCGGTCCGCCCGCGAACACCGGCGCGAGCGTTCGCGCGGGGTTCATCGATGCGCCGCTGACAGGTCCGCCGACGAGCGCCGCCAGCGCGACCGTCCCGCCGATCACGAGCGCAGCCGTCTGACCATTGGCCCGGGGGTCGGTCCCGACGGCCAGGATGACGCTCACGAGGATGGTGGTCAGGACGCATTCCCACAGGAAGGCCTGACCGGCGCTGCCGGACGGCACCGTCGCCCCCACGTCGCCGATGCGACCCAGGGACGCGCGCAGCGTCAGCGCCGCTGCGGTGCCGCCTGCGATCTGGGCGATCACGTACGGCGCCACCAGGTGCAGCGGGAGTACTCGCCGCGCCCACATGGCCGCGGTGACCGCCGGGTTGAAATGCGCCCCCGAGATATCTCCAACGGTTGCGATCATGACGGCGATCGCCAGCCCGAATGCCGCGGCCACGCCCAGGGAGCCGAGCCCTCCGGTGCGCGAATCGACCATCACGGCTCCGCATCCGACGAATACGAGCACGAACGTTCCGAGCGCCTCCGCAAGCATCACGCGTCCGAGCGTCGCCATCGGTGTGGCCACGAACCGGATGGCCGGCCGGCGAACTGCCGATGGCGCTCCGTCGACTGCAACGGTTCGTGGCGAGCTGTCCTCGGTCGTCTGCACGGGGCCAAATCTATCCATTGACGACTATGCGTTCAATCGATATACATAGATTGATGCGCACCGATCTGGAATTGTCGCCCAAACAGAAACGACCCGCTGGACAGCCGTGCTGCGAACCGGTGGTCTACCCAGAGGTGGATCGGCGACAGGCCGAGCGGATGGCGGTGGTCGCCAAGGCGCTGGGCGATCCCATCCGCGTGCAGCTGGTCGATGTGATTCGCAGGCACGCCGGCAAGGTATGCGTCTGCGAGTTGACGCCGTTGTTCGACGTCGGACAGCCGACGGTCTCCCACCACCTCAAGGTGCTCCGCCAGGCCGGCATCGTCGACAGCGAGCGCCAGGGCCTGTGGGCCTACTACTACGTCCTGCCGGAGGCGATCGACGAGTTCACGACCTGGCTCCATGACGCATCGTGAGGCGGGCGTGAACATCGCCGTGAGCCGCCTCGAGCGAGCGCCGGGGTCGCGCTACAGAAGCTGTACCTCGGCCCGATGACCTGGAGCCTTCGCGAGGCGATCGTCGAGGGTCAGGAGCGGCGCGTCGATGGCCTCGGCCAGAGCGACGTAGACTGCGTCGTAGGCGTTCAGGTTGTCGCGCATCGCCCAGACCAGCCGGCTACGAGTCGGGCTCGACGTAGGGTTCCGCCTCGGCGACGAGATCCTCGACGTCCAGGCCCATGCTCTGCAGGAAGAACGGGGTCAGCAGGTTGAGCGTGTGGCGGCAGGCCGGGCAGATCGGGAGCGGTGGGGGCGGGGGCAGCCCCTCGGTGTCGCCGCCCAAGGAGTAGGCCTTGCCGGCGTAGCGGCGGCACACCCCACAGTCGCCCTGCTTCTGGTCGAGGCGCACCAGGTCCATTCCCGAGGCCTGGAGCTCCGCCACGTACGCCGTGAGCCGCCGTGCATATGTCTCGGCCGCCTCGGCCAGCTCGGCCCGCGCCTGCGCAGACCAGCCGTCGCCAAGCGCCGTCGCGAACGGCTCGGGTGGATCCGGGATGTCGGCGAACAGCACCGTCCACCGGTCGATCTCGGAATCCCAGTCGCGCAGCGTATCCATCACCACCGCGTGGTCAGTCGATGAAGTCGACGGGGACCGCAGCGGGGATGAGCCCGGATTCGGCCGCCCGGCGAAGGAGCTCGGCGACGGCGGCGCGGCCGTCGTCGCCGTAGTCCAGGGTACGGTCGTTGACGTACATCCCGACGAACCGGTCGGTCAGGTCGTCGTTGAGTCCGCGGCCGTACTTGCCGGCGTACTCCAGCGCGTCCTCACGATGGTCCAGGCCGAACTTGATGCTCTCGCGAAGCAGGACGGAAAGCCGGCGCATGACGTCCTCGCCGAGGTCACGGCGGACGGCGTTGGCGCCGAGCGGGAGGGGCAGCCCGCCGGTCAACTCGTGCCACCACACGCCGAGGTCCAGCACGAGCTCGAGGCCCAGCGAGGGGTACGTGAGCTGCCCCTCGTGGATCACGAGTCCCGCGTCGGCCTCGCCCGAGGCGACGGTCTCGAGGATCTCGTCGAACGGCACCACGAGCGGGTCCTCGATCTTGCCGACTGCGAGCTGCAGCTCCAGGAACGCGCTCGTCATCAGGCCCGGAACGGCGATGACCTTGCCCTGCAGGTCGTCTGGCGACGTCGCCTCGCGCGCGACGACGATCGGGCCGTACTGCTCGCCCATCGATGCCCCATGGGGCAGCAGGCGATACTTGTCCGCGACATATGCATACGCGTGGACCGAGATCGCGGTCACCTCGATCTCACCCCGCATTGCCCACTCGTTGAGCGTCTGGATGTCGCGCAACATGTGCTCGAAGCGGAACCCGTCGGTGGGGATCGCGTCGGCTGCCAGCGCGTAGAACATGAACGCGTCGTCGGGGTCGGGGCTGTGGCCCAGGCGGATGAGCTGCTCGCTCAATCAGTGCTCCGTTCCAGAGGTTCGTTGATGACATGGCGAGCGAAAAGCCCGCCGGGCAAGGGCTGATCGTACGCGAGTGCGACCAGGGCTGGACCTTTGGCCTCCGGATAGTGACAATCCGCCCGTGCAACTGCTGCGACGCGACTGGGAGATCCTGGAACAGTTCAAGCTTCCGTTCGGAATGCTGCTCGCGGCGGTCGTCTACGGGACGGTCGGATATGTCGTGCTCTTCGGCTGGGCGTTCATCGATGCGCTCTACATGACGGCGATCACGCTCACCACCGTCGGGTTCCGTGAGGTGGAGCCGATCGACACCACCGGTGCCAAGTTGTTTACGATCTCGGTGCTGGTGGTGGGGATCTCGGCCCTGTTCACCGGGATCGGCGTGTTTGCGAACATGATCGGGACCGGCGAACTCTCGGCCATCGTCAAGCGAAGAGGTGTCAGGAGGCGGGTGGCGGGGCTCTCGAATCACTACATCGTGTGCGCGTACGGCCGTGTGGGACGGTCCGTGGTGGAGGAGCTGCGCCGCCAGGGCGCCTCGGTCATGGTCGTCGACATCGATCCCGGACTCGAGCCCCGGTTGCAGGCCGACGGCGTGCCGTACCTGATCGCCGATCCCAGCGAGGAGGGGGTGCTGCACGAGGTCGGCCTCGAGCGCGCGCGGGGCCTGGTCTGCGCCGTCGACTCCGACGAGGTCAACGTCTACATCACGCTGACCGCCAGGGCACTCAACCCCCATCTGACGATCGTGGCGCGGGCCGCGCGACGACAGTCGCTGCAGGCGCTCGAGAAGGCCGGCGCCAACCACATCATCAGCCCGTACAAGCTCAGCGGGCACCGGATGGCGGCGCTCTCGCTCCATCCGTCGCTTGTCGACTTCATCGAGATGGTCACCGTCGGACCGGATCTGCGCCTGGACGAGATCCTGGTTCAGGAGGGATCACCGCTGGTCGGGATGTCGGTTGACACGGCATGTGCCTCACATCGCGGCGTCACGATCCTCGCCCACAAGCGCGAGGCCGAAGCCCAACTGGCAGCACCCCCCGACGGCAACGCGCTGCTCGCTCCCGGCGACTTGGTCGTCGCCTTCGGCCCGCGCGAGGCTCTGGAGTCGATGGAGGCCTGAGCCCGCCGTGTCGGCTCGAACGAGCAGGGAAGCTCAGCGCACGACGCAGAGCCCTTCGCCCTCGGCGGCGAGCACCTCGCCCGGTAGGTGGACCGCGACGGTCGCCCGTGCAGCGCCACCGGAGAGCACGTTCCGGTCCCGGGCAACAATAGTGCCGCGCAATAGCGAGGAAACGTCCTTGTGGAACATTCCTTGCCCGGGACGGGAAGGTGCCGTCACGCAGCCTTCCGCAGGACGGGATGATCTCCGAGCCACCGCGAGGCGCGGTGGACCATCTGGGGGCGGTCGGGAGGCTCTCCCCGCGAATCTCAGAGAGGACACGTACGGAGGCGCGCCTACCTCAGTACGCAGAGGCCTTCGCCCTCTGCGGCGAGCACCTCGCCGGGCAGGTGGATTGCGACCGTCGCGCGGAAGCCGCGCTCGCTTCGCTGGGTCAGGCGTGAGCGCAGGGTGAGCGTCGCGTCGAGCGGGATCGGCTTGCGGACCCAGTACCGCACCGAGGCGGTCATGCCCCAGATGCCGTGCGGGGCGCCGGCGTAGACCAACATCTCGTCGACCAGCAGGCCGACGATGCCACCGTGCAGGCGATCCGGGTATCCGGACAATTGGTCGTCAGGAGCGAACGTCGCGATCGCGTCCGTGCCGTCTTGGTAGATCTCGAGTTGTAGCCCGCGCAGGTTGTCGGCGCCACACCCGAAGCACTCAGGGCATTGCGGTGGGTTGAGAAGGCGCGGCTCGTTCATGGGCGAACAATGCCAGCCCTGGTAGTTGCGCGTTACGACCCTTCCGTACAGAACGAGCGATCGCCGTAATCCCTTTCTCCATCAGCATTCGCGAGCTATTTCCTGGGGTGGTGGTGTCAGTTGCGCGGATGTTGTAGAGGCCCGCCCCGCCGGGGGAAAAACGAAACTTTCGCCGCGAACTTTCGCGGCGCTCAGTTTCGTTTTTGCCACAGACACGAATATTCAAGAACTATTGCTCAACGGGTGTGAGTCAGGCGTGCAGGTGCGCTGGCGGCGTAGCCTCTCCGACGGTCCGACCGACGGTGAGGGAGCGATGGCAGACGAAGCGATTCCGCTGACCAAGATGGCCCATGGCGCCGGGTGCGGCTGCAAGCTCGGGCCCGGGGTGCTGAGCGAGGCGCTGGCATCGATGCCGAGGTTGCCGGTCGATCCCGACATCCTCGTCGGTCACGAGCGCATGGACGACGCCGCCGTCTACCGTATCTCCGACGACCTTGCGGTGGCAGGCACGCTGGACTTCTTCACGCCGATCGTGGACGACCCTGCGACGTTCGGGGCGATCGCCGCGACCAACGCGATCAGCGACATCTACGCGATGGGCGGCCGGCCGCTGTTCGCGCTCGCGATCGCCGCGTACCCCAAAGACGGCGATCTGGCGGTGCTCGGCCAGATCTTGCGCGGGGGCGCCGAGGTCGCCGCCGCCCACGGGTGCCCGGTCCTCGGCGGGCACAGCATCGACGACGCCGAGCCCAAGTATGGCCTTGCCGTCGTCGGCACCGTTTCTCCGGATGGGATGTTGACGAACGCCGCCGGACAGGCCGGCGACGTGCTTGTGCTGACCAAGCCCCTGGGCACCGGGATCGCCGTCGCGGCCGCCAAGGCCGACGCTCCGGGGCCGGTCCATGCTCGGGCGGTCGCGCAGATGCTGCAGTCCAACCAAGCGGCCTCGGAGGCGGCGCAGGAAGTGGGGATCCGCTGCGCGACTGACGTCACCGGTTTCGGGCTGCTCGGCCACCTGCGCGAGCTCGTGGCCGCGAGCGGGGTCGGCGCCGTCATCCGTGTCGACCGCATCCCGCCGATCGACGGGGTGCTCGAGTTGATCGAGCAGGGACACGCCCCAGGCGCGGTCGATCGCAATCGCGACCACATCGGGGAATGGGTGGACTTCGAGGATGCGGTCGTCGCGGACGCCCGCACGCTGATGTTCGATCCGCAGACGAGCGGAGGACTGCTTCTGGCGTGCCCCCTTGCGACGCTCCCGGCGCTGATGGCGGCTCTGGGCTCGCGTGGCATCAGGCCGTTCCCGGTCGGCCAGCTCATCGCCGAGCCGGTCGGTCGCATCGGGGTCGTCTCACCGGTCAATCGGATGGGTCCGACGGGGGGCGGAAGCCAGACCGCCGAGCCCGAGGTCCCACCTGACTCCGAAGCGGCTGGCTGAACGGGCGCGGCATTGCTACCCTGCCCGACGTGGACAGTCTCGTCATCGTCGCCCATTCGCTTCTGTGCGTCATCGTCATCGCCTTGGTGCTGATGCACTCGGGCAAGGACGCCGGCTTGTCCGGTGCGTTCGGCATGGGGGGCGGCTCCAGCTCGACCGGTGGCTCCACCGCGATCGTGGAACGGAACCTGACGCGCGCGACGATCATCGCTGCGCTCCTGCTCGCGCTCACCACGTTCGCGCTCGACAAGATGCTTTGACGACGTAAGCCCGCGCTGATGGTGACGGTCGCCACCCTTCCACACAGCCGGGCCGCGGGGTAGGGTTCTCGTATGGATAGCGTCGTGAAGCCCGTCGTGGGCCTGGTCGCCGCTGCCGTGGCCGTCGTGGTCGGGTCCGTCGCGCTCTACCTCGGGGCGCTGCTCAGCGTGTACGTGATCGCCTGGGTCGTCCAGGTGCTCCAGAATCTCGGCTGAGCCAGCCTGCCCGGCCTTCTTGAAACGACAAACGCCCCGCCCGAAGGCGAGGCGTCTTCGAGTGCGCCCGAGAGGACTTGAACCTCCACGGCCCGTTAAGGCCACTAGGCCCTCAACCTAGCGCGTCTACCAATTCCGCCACAGGCGCATGAGGGACCCGCAGTATAGCGGCCGAGGAATGTCCGGTCCCATTTTGCGTCGGGCCACGGACCCTGCTACGCTCACGAACACATGTTCGTTTCTCACGACGGGGGAGCACGCGAATGGGTGACCTGAGCGATCGACAGTCCGAGATCCTGACGTTCATCTCGAAGCACTGCGCCGTCCACGGATACCCTCCCACGGTACGCGAGATCGGGTTGGCGGTCGGGCTGACCTCGCCGTCGACGGTCCACGCCCACCTCGCCAAGCTCGAAGCCGGCGGGCACATCCGTCGCGACCCCACCAAGCCCAGGGCGATGCTTCTGTCGGATCGCCGTGAGGAGAAGGCTCACCGCCAGGCATTGCGCGAGGCCCCCCGCGGGCTGCCGCTTCTGGGCTCGGTCGCCGCCGGTATGCCGACGCTGGCCGACGAGCAGATCGACGAGTACGTCGAGACACCGTTCGAGGGCGACTTCGTCCTGCGCGTCAAAGGCGACTCGATGATGAACGCGGGCATCCTGGACGGCGATCTGGTGGTGGTCAAGCAGCAGGAAACCGCGAAGGACGGTGAGATCGTGGTGGCCCGCATCGAGGACGAGGCAACGGTCAAGCGCTTCTTCCGTGAGACGACCCACGTGCGCCTGCAGCCCGAGAACGATGCGTTCGAGCCCATCATCAGCGACGACGTCCACATCCTGGGCAAGGTCGTGGGGGTGTTGCGCAAGCTATGACCCCGCCGGCCGCCGTGGTGATGGAGTTTCCGCGCCTCTTCGCGCTCGAGGACGGCGCGTACGCCGCGGGGCCATCGCTCGACGATGTTGTGTTGCAGATCCTCGCGGATGCCGACCACGGCTCGTGCCTGGTCTGCGAGGGTACGACGCGGCCGATCGTCGGTGGCGTGCGATGTCAGGACTGCGCGGCGGAACTCGTGATGGGCGCAGAGCCGGCGCCTCTTTGGGCTGCGTGACGCGACGCGGGGCACTAGACTGCACGTGCAGGCTGGGCGGCCGCGGATCGGGCAACCGGTTCGAGGAAAGTCCGGACACCGCAGAGCAGGGTGCTGGTTAACGGCCAGCGGGGGAAACCCCAGGGAAAGTGCCACAGAAACGACACAGCCATCGGGTGACCGGCGGCAACGGTGAAAAGGTGCGGTAAGAGCGCACCAGCGGTCTGGTGACAGGCCGGCTGGGTAAACCCCACCCGGTGCAAGGCCAAGCAGGGGCGCTACGGGTTGCTCGCCCAGTCCCAGGTCGGCCGCATCGAGGCGTCTGGCAACAGGCGTCCCAGAGAGATGGTCGCCCACGACAGAATCCGGCTTACAGGCCTGCTACGGAAAACCCCGCGAATGCGGGGTTTTCTATTGCTCGTGACTTCGCCACGAGCTCGTCGTTCAGGCCCGCGAGGTTACTCCCGGCGTGCGGGCCGGCGTCCCCTGCGGCGAGGGACCTCGCTCGCAAGGCAAATCCATGGGCGGCCCGCGGGTTACGATCCCGTCTCAGCGCGAACCAAAGCGGGTGTTGGTTAGAGGCCTTCCTGGGATGCGATGCCGTACCCGCGTGCGACGGCGGCTTGCGCCCCGTCGATCACGGAGAGCAGACACGCCATAGCGTGGTCGTCGGTCACGTGGCCCGCGTCGATCGCATCCTCGGCCTCCTGGAGCAGCGCCAACGCCAACCGCGTGTGCTCCACGAGCACGCCGCCGCCACGCTCCCCCTGAAGTCCGCCACGATACCCCGCGACCTCGGCCCGACCCGCGAACGCCGCCGGGTTGCCAGATTCCAATGCCCCGGTGACGACCCGCACAAACCGCGTCGCCGCACGCCGAAGCTCGGTTTCGCTCGGAACCTGCGTGATCGTGGGAACGGCGTCGTCATACCCGCCGAGTACCCGTGCGATCACCGCGTCACTCCGGGAATTGAGCTCCCGCGCCAAGTCTGGACACGCCGGAATCTCCGTCCGTGCCGCATTCAACGAGAACCGACGCGGAATCGGCGCCCCGTGATCCTCGAGCCAGTCCTTCAGCTCGTCCATGTCGAAACGTCGGTGACCGCCGACGGTCCGGTGTGACGGAAGCCGGTCAGAGTCGGCCCACCCGCGTACCGTGGCGACGCTCACCCCGATAATTGCAGCCGCTTCACTCGCGGTCAGCGAGCGACGCCCCGGCTCAACCCGGCCAAGGCCAGACGGCCGTCGATGCTCACGTGCCATGCATACCATCCCTCACGTCAGTTTGGAGCACGCTTCAATACTAGAGTGCATATCGGACGAATACGAGGAGAGAAGGAGACAATCCTCCTGAGGCGAACCGGAAACTCATGCCCGACGGCCTCCATCGCCCGCTCACCCGTGCCGCGCTGACGGCGTTGATCGTCCTCGTCACGGCGGCGTTGGTCGGTGCGCTGGGTGTGCTCACACACATCAGATCGCAGGTCGATGCCGCCTCGCGCGATGTCACCGCGACGGTGAATGCCATCACCGGCGAGATCCCCGAAGGCCCGACACCCGACCAGATCCAGGCGTTCGTCGCACCGATTCCCATGCCTGCGTCCCTGACCGGACAGGTCGGGCAGGTCGTCCTGCAGACGGGTACCGCTACCGGAGTGTGGGATCGGGGTCCCGCGCATTGGACCGGGCGGTTGGCCATGACCGGCAGCTCCGCGCGGGTCGTCGACGGCGCGGTCGAGGCCACCCGGGCGCTTCCGGGCGGCCGCTCGATCAGCGTCCGCCGTGACCTCGGTCGTGACGCGACGGGCATTTCCGCCACAACCGCAGTGGTGGGCGCCGCCACCGCGCTGCTGCTGGCGCTCGTGGCGGGGCTCATCTCGTTCCTCCGCACGCGCCGCGCCCACCTGCGCGTGGAGCACCTGCTCAGCGCCGCGGAGAGCATCGCCGCCGGCCGCCGCCCCGGTCCCGATCCGCTCCTCACCGAGGGGACGTTCGGCCGTTTGGGCGCAGCGCTTCAGTCGACTGCGGAGCGGCTGACGCATCTCAGCGAGGTCGCCGAGCGGGAGGTTGCCGTGCTCGCGGCTGCCATCGAGCCGCTGCCCGTGGGTGTCGCCGGACGGGGGCCCTCCGGCGGGCGGCTGCGCAACCTGAGCCTCGAGCGGCTGCTCGAAGACCTCGCCGCCGAGGATCGTGCGGCCATTGAGGCTGCCGTACAGGAGGGGCTGGACGCGACCGGCCCCGTCGGGAGTCGCGTGTCGCTGCGCGACGGTCGCACGATGGAGATCGACGGGTGGAGCGTCCCGGGAGGCCGGCTCGTCAGCGTCGCCGAACGCACCGAGCAAGACCGGCTTGCGGCACTGCGCCGGCAGCTCGAAAGCACCGCGGTGCGCCAGCTTCGCGCGCCGATCGAAGAGATCAAAGCGCGTGGCAAGGAGTTGTACCAGCAGCTTCCCGCACCCGCTGCCCCCACGCTCCGCGCGGTCTTCGCCGCGACCGACCGTCTGGATCGGGTCGTGCGCAAGTTGCTTCGCGGTACGTACAACGATCCCGCGCTGCGTCCGCCGCGACGCGAGACGTTCGGCGTGGCCGGCCTGCTGTGGGGCCTCGTTCACGACTGGGACGCCGCGCTTCGTCAGCGCGCGCTTCGGGTTGAGCTGGACATCGCCCCGGATCTGCCGAACGTCCGCACCGACCCCGCGCTCGTGGAGGAGATCCTGACGGAGCTCGTCGACAACAGTGCCAAGTTCACGCCTCGTGGGGGCACCGTGTCACTCGTGGCGCGTCCAGGTGAGCGGGCCGTCGTGATCGAGGTGCGCGACACCGGTGGTGGCATCGACCCGGAGGATGCCGCGCACGCGACCAAGCGATTCTTCCGGGGGCGCGACTCCGAATCGATTCCCGGCGCAGGGTTGGGTCTCGGTGTCGCGGCCGCGTTGACGGAACGACTCGGAGGCCTGCTGGTGGTCGAGCCCGGCCCGGGTGGGCACGTTCGCCTCGAGCTTCCTGCGTTGCCGACAATGCCGTCGATGGGGCTGGCCGTCGGAGTCGGATCGCCGGGCTAGTCGTGGCGGGCGTCGATCGCGAGTCCGGTGAGGACTGTCGCGACGAGGAGGATGACACCGCCGGTCAGCGCCGCTCCCAAGCGAGCGCCGGCCGCCGACGCGATCAACGTGGCACCCGCGGCAACGACGAGGCCGGCGCCCCACATCACGAGGTCACGACGATTCTGTCCTGAAGGGCGCGGCATCCGACGACAGGATAGCGGCGCCGGTGCCGAGCGGTTTCTCCATCAGCAGCGCGAGCGGCGCCCCAAAGAGCAGCCGTCCGCGGCGCGTGCGACGTTGACGGAGGATGCGGTATCCGAGGGAGCGGTACAGCGCGACCGCGCCGACGTTGCCGGCGGTCACCCACAGCGTCATGCGGTGCTTGCCGGCGCGGCGCGCGATCGTCTCACATTCGAGTAACAGCGCACGCCCGATGCCCCGACGACGATGGTCCGCGCTGACCGCCAGCTCCTCGACGTAGGCCTCGTCAGGCGCAAGCCGCGTATGTGCGAGAAGCCCCAGTACCAGGGCGCCGCGCAGCGCACGTCGCCACCCGACGGCCCGCGCGATCGGTCCGATCCCCGCCTCGCTGGCCTCCTGTCGAAGGGCCAGCCGTGTCGTGCCCACCACCGTTCCATGCGATTCGGCAACGATGTACCGCACTGAGCGCCGTGGCAGGTCGCGGCGCACGAGCGCGGCGATCGCCAGGGGGCCGCGATCTCCGAATGCCGGCGCGACCTTGTCCGCCAGGGCCGTTGCGACGAGCCGTCCGATCTGGTCGGCATCCGCGTGGGTTGCCGGTCGAAGTTGCGTCGGACAGGGTGCGGACCACTCGATCAGCCCATAGTGCCAGTCGGCGACAGGGGGCGTCCGAAGCCCGGGGAAGGGGAATGCCCCGGGCTTCGTGGCGTCAGGGGCGTCGGGTCGACCGCCCCCGCGAGCGCACCGATCGCATCGAGCACGCGATCCATTGTGTGCGCCATCTCGTCAGGGTGGTCGAGTTGGGTTGACGCCTCGCGAAGCCTGGAGTGCGCTTCGCGCGCCAGTGGCAGCGCGGCTGTGCTGACCTGGTGCATGCGCTGCAGCGACAGCAACGCCGATTCGGTCTGTTCGAGCGCATGTGCCGCGGTCGCGACAGCCTGCCGATCGCTGACGAGGCGCTGGGCGATGTCGACCCCGTCGGCGCCGAGTCCTGTCACGGCGCCCGCAACGCGCCACGCTTGGTCGTTGCCGTTCTGAGCCGAGACTGTGGCTGCTGCGCGGATGAGTGCACTGATCCAGGCGGACCGCGGCATGAACGTTCCCAGCCGAAATGCCTCCCACCGCTCATCGCGATCCACGGTGCCGTCCACCAGTCCTCGGACGGTGGCCACGCCTCGGCGGGCCGCCCGGGCGGCGCCTGCCGGATCCAATGCGTCGGCGGTCGAGGCGATGCGCCGGGTCATTCCAGCGGCCCATTCCACCGCGTCGACGACTTCGTCCCCAAGCAGTGCACGTGCGTCACAGACCGTATCGGCGGCATGTTCGATCTGGCGCGCGACGTGAGCCGCGCCCCGCCCAGGCGTCGGGATCAGCCCGTCCGGAGCGATCGCCGCGAGCTCGGCGAATGCCCTGGGTGCTCCCGCGTAACCGGCGGCTCGCGCCGCCAGCACCCGTGCCGACGCCTCGGCCCGCTCGAGCGCAGCAGCGGTTTCGAAGACGGCATGGAGGGCTGTTCCTGACGTCAGCACGTTACGTACTCCGATGTCGATGCCTGGACGGGGTTGAGCTGTTCACCGTGACGGTCCCCAAGGTAGGCGCCCTGCCACGCCAGCGGATTGGCCGTCAGGCTAACGTTGAGGGTCGTGTGATTCGACACCAGCAGCGTGCCTGATAGGTTCTCGGCCGCTCGAGACCCGGACGAGGAGAGGCAATGGCCTGGGATGACGTGTCACGTTGGCAGGCGGCTGACCTGGCGGCAGCGTTCAAGATGGGCGACCCGGTTCAGATGATCGACGTCCGGGAGCTGACCTGGCGCGAGTCCGACAGCACGATTCGGGGCGCGATCCGGGTGGATCCCATGGAGTTCACCAAAGAGGTCCCGTCGCTTCCGACAGGCAAGGAGCTGGTCTTCTACTGTGACCGCGCCGGCGAGGCGACCAGCATGAAGATCGCCCTCTGGGCGTTCGACAACGGGCACAGCCGGGTCGGGGTGCTCGTCGGCGGCTGGGCCGGCTGGCAGGACGCCGGCTACGCCGTCGTCCCCAAGGGCTAGTGCACTGGCGGCTACGACTCCTTGGGCGTCAGGCCGTAGGTGCGCTCGAGCCACTCGGGCAGGACCGCGGCAATCGTACGGATCGTCAGTTCCCGCTCGGCGATCGCAGCACGCACCGCGATCTCGAGGGCCAGCTTGATGTCGGGGTCACGGACGCCTTGGACGCCGCTGACGGTGTCCTCGGCCTCGCGCTTGGCGTAGATCATTCCGCGGGCCGCCATGGGCCAATGCTCACGCGCCCATTCGATCAGTGACGACTCCAGGTCGCTCGGGTCGTATCCGAGGAGCGCCTTCTGGAGTTCGTTGGGGTTGAATTCGCGTTGCATCATCACCTCGGGTCGTGGAACGAGCGCGGAGTCTAGTGTGTCGGGATGCCGGTGACGGTCGAGGCCGGTCCGGGTAGACTCGTCCGGAATCGCCGTGCCGACGTACCTCCTCTTCTCGACGCTCAGCCCGCAAGGGCTTCAGACGCTGCAAGCGACACCCGAGCGCCTCTTCGAGGTCAACCGGGAGTTCGAGGCGTCTGACGTCACGGTGCTGCAGCAGTGGGCGTTGCTCGGTCCATACGACATGCTGAGCGTGGTGACCGCTCCCGGCATCGAGGCCATTGCCAAGATCTCCGCCGAGATGGCGGCCCGCGGCAGTGCCAGGGTGGATACGTTGACCGTTGTCGAGATCGACGATTTCCTCGCCAGCTTCGAGGAGTAGTTCCTGCGCGGGCCCCCCGGGCTACGACACCCGGCGCCAGTCCTCGGATGCGCACAACGGGCACGCCGGCAGGACGAGCACCCCGTCGTTCTCCTTGGGCGAGACGATGAGAAGATCACACCCCGAGCACCTGAACTGACCGACGACCTCGTCGCCGATCGAAAACGCGTCGTGATTGGTAGTGCTGCTCAAGGGGATCGTGAACCTCCATGGGGTGGGTACGGCACGGTCGGCCGCTCAAGGTCGGTGCGAACTGCGTCGCCGTCCGGTGGGCGCTAGATCAGCAGCGCGGCCACGACGCATACTGCGGCGACAGCGGCGAAGAATACGAAACCGACGGTCAAGAGGGTGCGCTCGGTGATTCGGGACGCAACACCGCCCCTTCGCAGCGCGCGGGGCCGATCGCGTGCATCGTCAAGCCACCGCTCGCAGTACGGGCAGAACGTCGTCTCCTCGAGCAACGGGACCCCGCAGCGATGGCAGGCCGGCGCCTCGGAGCTGTGGTGCCCTTGGCGATCTGGTTCGACCCGCATGCCCCGTTCCTCCTCGCGGTGCGACAAACGGAGTTCGAAGAGAATACACCGGTGACGCCGGCCTGCAAGGCTTCCAAACGCCGCATTCACCACGGCTCTTGGGCGGCCTATGGACCGGCCCGTTGGGCCGATCCAAACGCTGACTGCGGCTGGATTTCAAACGCCCGGCTCGACACGGCTCTTGGGCGGCCTCTGGACCGGCTCATCGGGCCGGTCCAATTCGGCGGATTTCGCGTCGATCTCCATGAGCTTGGCCTCAACCGTTGCGACCTCGGGGCCCATTGCCGTTGCGGTGAGGGTCCCGGCGCGGACGAGGTCGATGACGCGCCCGCCGAGGACCTCGAGGGCGGCCCGATGTTGGCGTTGCAGGACGCGTCGCTCTCCCTCGAGCCGCGCGCGACGGACGGATTGCTGGAGGTTGCCGACGACGCGGCCGACGGTGCCGGTGACGGCGGTGATGACTGTCATGACGCTCCTGCGACGTTGGTCTGGTGACCATAGCCGTCCCTGAGTTGTTACAACGATTGACGCATTTTCGCGCGTGTATTGGCACACCTCGGTGCAGCGCTGTAACACATGCCGGCCGTAGCGTCGTCCCATGGATTCGCGGTGCCATCGGCGGGCCGGGGCGTCGGGGCAGGCGACCGTTGAGCACGTGGGGTTGGTCGTCGTCGTGGCGCTCCTGGTCGCTGCCGCCGGGGCATGGCTTGCGTCACACGTCCGGCCCGACCGCGCGCCCCCTCCGATCATCCCCCACGTCTGGTCCGGCCTCGATCGCATCAGAGAGCCTGCGCCGCGTCCGCCCGATCTGGGGCTGACGCCGCGCGAACGTCGGAACCCGGCGATCGGCCGTGCGCTTCGTCGGGTCGGGCAGACCGTGCGCACGGGCGGCGAGATCGTCGTTGTCGGCGCCACGGCGTTCGCGTCGGGATTCGGTCAGGGCATGTGGGGTGCGTTCACCGAGTTCGTGCGTGACCCCGTGGCGCTCCTGACGGATGGGCGAGGCGTGATCACGTCCCTCGCCGAAGACCCGCTCGGGTTGACAACGGCGCAGTTCGACGCGGCGATCTCGTACGCACGCGAGCTCAGGGCGATGTCTCCCAAGGACGCCTACCGGAGGTTCATGCGCGACCTTGGCGAGGCGACGGCGGACGTGGTGATCGCCCGCGGCAAGCTTCTGGCCAAGCGCGCCATGTTGCGGGCGCTCAAGCGGCGCCTCGATGCGCGGCGCGTGCCGGCGCCCCCCGGCAAAGGGCCCGTCAAGGAATGACTGCCGTGCCGGATGGCGACGGTTGGCGCGGTCATTGACGGCCCAAAGGTGTCGGGGATTGGCACAGAGACGAATGCATTTTGTGACACCTCGGTGTCGCGCTGTAACACCCCTGCGTCGCAGCATCCATGTCGCCCGTACATAACGAACTGGAGGGGAGCAATGGGCTACAAGGTGATGGCGTGGACGACGGTGCGTGCGATGCGCGCGTGGGATCGCATGACCGAGCAGCGTGGTCAGGGCACCGTGGAGTACGTCGGGATCGTCGTGATGGTGGCGCTCCTGGTGAGCGGCGTGGGGGTGGTCGCAGGTAAGTGGGGCGACGACATCGGCGACAAGCTCAAGGACGGCCTCGTCAAGGCGATCAAGAAGCTCGTCACGCAGTTGGTCGCCTGATGCGGACGGGCCGGACGTGCGTCGCCGCCGGGCGGGCGTCCGGTCCGTCAGGCCGCCGCGAGCAGGGCGGCCCTGACGGCATCGAGGGAGGGGCGATCGGCCGGCCAGCGGCTTCGATAGACCCATCGCAGCCGGCCGTCCGAGTCGAGCACGACATCGCCGCCGAGCTGTCCTGGATCCTCGCGTACACGTCTCAGCCGCCGCCCCCGCCGAAGCGCCTGTGCCAGGCGGACCCAGTATCCGGGCCGGAGGATCGCCAGCCACCACGACGTCCGCCCGAATCCGAACACGCCGTATGCGACGCGCGCCGGGTCGCACAGGATCGGGACGCCCAGATCGAGTCCGCGTTCGAAGATCACGACGGATGCGGCGGGAGCGAACGCGACCCCGATCACGCGTCCGGCGAGCGTTTGGCGTTGTGCAGCGACCTCGACCAGGTGCTCGTTGCAGGCGATTCAGCCGAGGTGACGCATGAACACCAGCACCATCGCCTCGCCCCGGAACTCGGACAGCCGGACCTCGCGCCCGTCCGTGGTGGCGAAGATGAGGTCCGGGAGGGGCTGTGCGCGGGGCACAGACGCGACTTTGCCGATCCTTAGGCTCATCGGCAAGTCGGGTCGATTGCACGAGCCAGTGGGTGCAGACACGTTCCATAAACGCATGAAGGGAGGTACCTTGTGGGTGTGTCGACTCTCGAGGTCACAGGCTCCGTCTCGGGACAGGTGCGCAAGCTCAGCGTTGCGGACGCCATACGCATGTCTGAGGTTGGGATCCTCTCCGAATTGGAACGCTTGGAGCTGGTCGACGGGGTGCTCGTCGAAATGAGCCCCGAGGGCCTGCCCCACGCGTTGGTCATCCGGAACATCAACGGCGTGATGAGCCTGAAGTACCCCTGGCCGACCTATGAGATCAGGGTCCAGACCACGTTTCCGCTTGGGCAGCATCAGTACCGCGTTCCCGACCTCGCGATCGGGCGTCGGATCGACGACTGGGTCCGCCCGAGCGATCTGCTGCTCATGGTCGAGGTGGCCCAGACGAGCCTCAAGCGCGATCTGGCCGAGAAGGCGGCGGCATATGCGTCATGGGGAGCGTCGACGTACTGGGTCGTCGACATCGCCGCACGGCGCGTCGTGGTCTTCTCGGGTCGAGGGTCGCAGCGGTACGCGTCCGTCAGGCAGGTCGAGTCCACGGAGACGATCGAGCTGCCGGGTCTCGGTTCCAGCATCCCGGTCGTCGACATGCTCCCTGCTCCCTGATCCGGGCTACGTGGTGGAGCGCCCCGACCCGTGGCGCGTGGCCAGGTAGGTCAGGTTGACCTCCCGGCCCGTGGTCGCGCGGTCGCCGAGCCATCCCAGCTCGACATCGAGCACGTGCGCGCCGGCGCCGGTGAGGCGCGTCTCGACTTGGGGACGTGGCGCCCAGTTCATGCGGATCGGGTTGAGCCCTGCTCTTCGGTACAGCAGCGTGTCGCTGACGCCGACGCGGCGAAGGGTCGCGTAGAGGCGCCGGCGCGGCTGCAGGCGCTGGCGAAGCGGCATCGAGGCGGGGAGCTGCACGATCAGCAGGCCGCCCGGAGCGAGGATCCGGCCGAGCTCGCCGAGCAGGGTCAGGATCGCCGCACGCGTCGGGACGTGCTGCAACACCAGGTGCGAGAGCACGAGGTCGAACGATCCGTCGTCGAACCTGCGCAGGTTGTCCGTCGCATTGACGATCCATTCGCAGTTGGCGACGGCGCTGTTCAGTTCCCGAGCCGTGGCGATCATCGTCGGCGAGATGTCGACGCCGACACACCGTGCGAAGTGGGGTGCGAGGGCGCGGGTCAGCCGGCCGACGCCGCATCCCAGCTCGAACGTGGCCTCACGGCGCGCAGGCAACCCCAGCCGTTCGGCCGTTGCGAGGATCCGGGCCACATCGTCGACACCGGTCGCAAGGAACGCCTCGGTATCCCAGCCACCGTGTTTGGCCTCGGCGGTGCTCAGGATCGCGTACAGCGGGTCGAGCTCCGCGAGCGCCTCCCAGTCGCGCTGGTGTCGCGATCCCTGTGTCACGTCGTCGCGAGCATCCGCCGGATGCGATCGACCGCCTCCTCCAGACGCGGGACCGTCTGGGTGTAGGCGATCCGCATGTGCCGGTCGGGTGCCGCGAATCCGAAATCGCGCCCGGGTGTCATGGCCACGGCCGTCTGGTCCAGGATGCGGCGGGCCAACGCAAAGCTGTCGTCGGTGATCCCGCCCACGTCGCAGTAGATGTAGAACGCGCCGTCCGGCCGCGCGCGTACGCCGAACCCGATGCCGGGGAGCGCGGCCAGCAGAACGTCACGCCGGCATTCGAGTTCAGCGCGCCGTGACTCCAGGATCTCGATGGTCGGTGGCGAAAAGGCGGCGAGCGCGGCGTACTGCGCCGGTGTCGAAGGGCAGATGAACAGGTTCTGGGCGAGTTTCTCGACCTCACGCTCGAGGCCGTCGGGTACGACGAGCCACCCCAGCCGCCAACCGGTCATCTGGAAGTACTTGCTGAAGCTGTTGACCACGATCGCGTTGTCGGTCAGGGACAAGATCGTGTGCGGCTCGCGTCCATAGACCAGGCCCTGGTAGATCTCGTCGGCGACGAGCGTCGCCCCTCGACTGCGACAGAGCGCTGCGATGCGCCCCCACTCGTGCGGCTCGATCAGCGTGCCCGTCGGGTTGGAGGGCGATGCCGCGATCACCGCGCGGGTCTTGGATGTCCAGGCGGCCTCGAGCAGCTCGGCGGTCACCTGGTAGTTGGTCTCGGCGTCGGTGGGGACGAGCACGGCCTCGGCGTCGACGAACGTGACGAAGTGGCGGTTGCACGGATAGCCGGGGTCGCCGATCAAAGCCTCGTCGCCGACGTCGAGCACCAAGCCCAGTGCCAGGAGCAGCGCCGCGCTGGAGCCTGCCGTGACCACGATGCGCTCGACCGGCACCGACAGCCCGTAGCGATCGGCGTAGTACCCGCAGATCGCCTCCCGAAGCTGCGGCAGGCCGATCGCCGGTGTGTAGGACATCGGCGACGAGTTGAGCGCCCGTATCGCCGCGTCGACGATCGGCTGGGGCGTGGGGAAGTCGGGCTCGCCGACCTCGAGGTGGATCACGTCGGCGCCGGCTGCCTGCATCCGGTGGGCGTGGGCGAGGACCTCCATCACCTCGAACGGGGCGATGCGCCCGGCACGGCGGGCGAGGCGGTCGAGTGCGCTCACGGCAGGACTGAGCCTACCCATGTCGCGGCCGAAGCAGCGGTGTGGCTGCGACTGCTGCCGCTGCCGCGATGCCGACGGGAAGCGCCACATGGGAATCGATCAGCCGCAACGTGACGCCCACGCCCACGCCGGCGGCCCAGGCCCAGATACCGACCCTGACGTAGCGTGCCGCGCCCCGGTGACCGCGCAGCTCGTCGATCCACAACACGCCGATCAGGCAGGGCGCGGCCAGGGCCATCGCCGTCAGGAACCCGATCATGCTGTCGGCGAAGTTCAGCGCCGCCAGCCCGGTGCCGATGACCGCGACGATCACGAGCGCACCCCGGTGGGTCAGGTGGGGGATGGCGTCCTCGAACGACAACGCCCCGCTGTGGAGGTTGGTCAGCACCGAGCCCGCGAAGCCGAGCGCGACGAACGCGTATGCGACGTTGGGGCTGCCGAGCCGCTCCAGGACGTCCACCAGATTCCACGTGCCCGTCGAGAGCTCCAGGATGGCGCCTGCCGTGGCGAACGCGAGCAGGGGCGCCGCCAGGCCGAGCGTCGCGCACCACACCACCTGGCGCGGGCGCGCCAGATCATGCGTGAAGTCCGGGGTGCGAAGCGCGAACGCCGCGCCATAGCCAACCATCACGGCGATTGCCGGAAGCACACCGAGATCGCCTTGGGGAACCCCGTCGCCGAGCAGCGGGCCGGCGCGGTCGGCGAGCGCGATGCGCAGGCCGTCGACGGCGAGCACGACGGTGGCGAGCCCAGCGGCGAGCGCCGTCCAGGACAGCGTGTTCAAGCCGTGCCAGGCGACGGCCAGCATCGCCACTGCGAACAGCGCCATCCCCACGCGGGACGGGACATGGAGCAGGCGGCCGAGCCCGGTCCCGGCGACGCTGGTGTTGAAGCCGAACCACCCCACCATCATCACAGCGAGCACCGGGGAGGCGATGCGCCGTCCGCCCTCGGGGCCAAGGGCGTCCGCGGCGAGGGTCCGCAGGCGGGCATGGCGACGTTGCCCCAGCATCCCCTGCGCGACGGCGAGCCCGGTGAGCACGGCCACGCCGACCAGCACCGCCACCGCGAGCCGCCAGGTCTCGTTGCCGTAGGCGACCCCGCCGCCCACCATCAGCGCGGCCGGGCTCGTGCCAATGCCCATCCACGGCCCGAGCCGACGGACCCAGCCGTCTTCGGTCGCGTGCTGGATCTCGGAAGTCGCTGGTCCGCCGGGCACGTGGAGGGTTACCGGCCCCCGCTGGGGTCCCAGTCGTACTCGATCTGGCGGGCCGTGCGCTCCGCCAGGTCGCGTCCGGCGGCACGGTCAACCAGGTGCAGCGCCATCGCGATACCCGACGAGAGCCCGCCCGAGGTGACGATCGCGCCGCTGTCGACCCAGCGGACGTCCCTGGTCGCACCGGACTCGCCGATCCTGCCGGCCAGCGGGTCGACGTCCTCCCAGTGTGTCGTCCACGGCCGTCCGTCGAGGAGACCGCTCGCGCCGAGCAGGAACGCCCCGGTGCACACCGATGTCGTGATCTCGGCACCTGTGCTCAACGTGTCGATCGCGTCGCGAATCGCTGCATCGGCGAGCGCCTCGTCGATCGCGATCGCGCCGGGCACGATCAACACGTCCACCTGGCCGGCGTCTGACACGCTCGTCTGGGGCACCAGGCCCAACCCGCCGTACGACGCAATCGGCGCGTCGCCGACCCCGATCGTGACGACCTCGAACGGCGCGGTCATGCCGTCTCGTTCAGCGAGGCGGCTGGCTGTCAGAAACACCTCATAGGGCCCGCCGCAATCGAGCAGGTCGACCCCGGAGTAGATGAGGATCCCGATGCGCACCGGCCGAAGCGTGTCCCATCGTCACCCGGCGTGCAAGGGAACCAAGCACGCCCGATCGTCGGGTCGGCTGCCGGGCCGCGGATCTGTGTCTCGTTGCAGTCCCAAGCCGGGATCGCGCCCTGCTCGATACCCCGGAGTCCTCGACGGGCGCAC
>CAYMSM010000053.1:0-24508 GCA_964393105.1 uncultured Bifidobacteriaceae bacterium | reverse complement strand
CGGCGACGACCGTCAGCATCGAGTCGAGTCGCGGTGGCCTGCTGCTGGAGGTGCCCGTGCAGGTACGGAGGTAGCGAGCGCCGAGGGGGAGGCGACCTCCGCCGGTCGCCTCCCCAGGCACCTTCGCCCCGGCGTCCGGGTCCGCTCGTGTGCACCGGTGGGCGTCAGGCGGAGGTGTCTCACGACATTGCGGTGCAATGGTGAAGGCGGCGTTTGGTCAGTCCAGGTCGACGTTTGAGTCGCCCCGAAGGGGGGCTCATAGGCCGTCCAAGTGCCGTGTCGGCGGGGCGTATCGTCCGTCGCCTCGGTAGGTTTCCGGGGTGAGTGTCCCCCCGAACCGCTTTGATCCGGCGGAGGCCGAGCCGCGCTGGATGGCGCGGTGGCTGGAGTCCGGGGCGCTGCGGGGGGATCCGGAAAGCGGGCGTGAGCCGTATGTCATCGCGATCCCGCTTCCCAACGTCACGGGGTCGCTCCACATGGGCCACGCGCTCAACAACACGATGCAGGACGTGCTGATCCGGTGGCATCGCATGGCGGGGCGCGAAGCCGAGTGGGTCTGCGGCACCGACCACGCGGGCATCGCGACGCAGGCGGTTGTCGAGAAGATGCTGGCCGCGCACGGCGACAGCCCTCGCGAACTGGGTCGCGAGGCGTTCCTGCAGCGTGTGTGGGCGTGGAAGGAGCAGTCCGGCGGCGAGATCATCAACCAGCAGAAGCGGCTGGGCTGCACGCTCGACTACTCGCGGGAGCGGTTCACGCTGGACGACGGGTACGCCGAGGCAGTCCTGCGCGTGTTCGTATCGCTCTACGACAAGGGCTACATCTACCGCGACCGGTACATGGTCAACTGGGACCCGGGCCTGGGCTCGGCCGTCTCGGATCTGGAGGTCGAGGACCGCGAGGTCACCGACACGCTCGTCTCGATCGCGTATCCGCTGAGCGATGGGTCCGGCGAGATCGTCGTGGCCACGGTCCGTCCTGAGACCATGCTCGGCGACACCGCCGTCGCGGTCAGCCCAGCCGACGATCGCTACGCCCACCTGATCGGTCGGACCGTCACGTTGCCGCTCGTCGGACGGGAGCTCCCCGTCGTCGCCGACGAGCACGTGGACCCGGCGTTCGGCACCGGCGCCCTCAAGGTCACGCCTGCCCACGACCCCAACGACTTCGAGATCGCCCGCCGCCACGGCCTGAGCGAGGTCAGCGTCATCGGTGAGGACGGACGCATGACCGCGCTCGCGGGCGACGGGTATGCGGGGCTCGCCCCGCTCGACTGCCGGGCCAAGGTCATCGACGACCTGCGGGCGGTCGGGGCCCTACGCGGTGAGGAGGAGTACACCCACAACGTCCCGTTCTCGCACCGAAGCGGCGAGCGCATCGAGCCCCTACTGTCGCTGCAGTGGTTCTGCGACATGGGTGTGCTCGCCGAGCCGGCGATCGCGGCGGTCAAGGATGGCCGCGTGCGGTTCACGCCGGAGCGGTTCGGCCGTGTCTACCTGGATTGGATGGAGAACATCCGGCCGTGGTGCGTCTCGCGCCAGCTGTGGTGGGGCCACCAGATCCCGGTGTGGTACCGCGGCGACGAGGTCCATGTCGGCACGGCGCCGCCCGACGGCGACGGCTGGGAGCGCGACCCCGATGTGCTCGACACGTGGTTCAGCTCGGCGTTGTGGCCCTTCGCCACCCAGGGCTGGCCGCAGCAGACGCCTGAGCTTGCCCGGTTCTATCCCGGCCACGTTCTCGTCACCGGCCGCGACATCATCTTCCTGTGGGTGGCGCGCATGGTGATGATGGGTATCGAGTTCCTGGGCGACATTCCGTTCGAGGATGTCGTGATCAACCCGATCATCCAGGCCCCCGACGGCCGGCGTATGAGCAAGAGCCTGGGCACCGGCATCGACCCGCTGGAGCTGATCGACCGGCACGGCGCAGACGCCGTGCGGTACGGACTGCTGCTGATGGCGAGCACGCAGGACGTGCGGTTCAACGAGCAGCGGATCCTGCAAGGTCGTCAACTGGCGACCAAGCTCTGGAACGCGACCCGCCTCGTCGTCGATCGCGGCGGGCGCGCCGGCACGGCGGCGCCCGAACCCGCCCGCCTCGGTGACCGGTGGATCGCCGATGTCCTGCACGAAACGGTGACGACGGCCCGGCAGCTTGTCGTCGAATACGACTTCAGTGCGCTCGCGGACCTGCTGTACCGCACGATCTTCGATGGGTTCTGCGATTGGTATCTGGAGCTTCTGAAGGTGGGGGAGGCGACACCCGAGGTCGCGGGCTTCGTGCTGGAGCAATTGCTCGCGCTCGCCAACCCGGTTCTGCCGTTCGTGACCGAGGAGTGCTACGCGCAGCTTCCCGGCGCAGACGCCGACGGGCTGCTCCGACATCCGCTTGCCGTCGCCTCGTGGCCCAAGGACGAGCACGCGCGCCAGCGGGGCGGGTACCTGATCGAGACCGTCACCGCGCTGCGCGCGTACAAGTCCGAGCACGGGATGAAGCCACGCGATCCGCTGGCCGTGACGCTGGAGCAGCGGGTGCCCTTCGACCTGCCACGCGCGGCGGTGTCGGCGCTGGCCCACGTCACGTGGACCGATTCGCCCGCAGACGATGCCCGGTTCATCGGGATCGAGCTCGGACGCCTCCTGGTCAGCCGGCCGGACACGCTGATCGACACCGAGGCCGAATGCGCACGCGTCGACGCGACGCTGGCCGAGACCGAAGCCGAGCTCGCGCGGGCCGAGCGCCAGCTTGCCAACGAGAGGTTCGTCGGCCGCGCCCCCGGGCACCTGGTGACGGCCGAGCGGGCCAAGGCGGCGCGCTACGTCATCGAGATCGCCGAGCTCCAGGCTGAGCGCAGCCGCCTCGGCTGCCCGTGATCGCATGACATATACCGCGGCGACCCGGTACGTCGAGGGGCTCGCAATCCTCGGCATGCGCTTCGGGCTCGAGCGGATGATCCGGC
Source organism: uncultured Bifidobacteriaceae bacterium (assembly GCA_964393105.1). Taxonomy (GTDB): domain Bacteria; phylum Actinomycetota; class Thermoleophilia; order Miltoncostaeales; family Miltoncostaeaceae; genus CALMEC01. The sequence goes on along the minus strand of CAYMSM010000053.1, from coordinate 21,546 downwards.
TGCTCGGCGCGCTGGGCGACCCGCACCGCACCGCACCGGCGATCCACGTGGTCGGCACCAACGGCAAGTCGTCGACGGCGCGTCTGGCATCGGCGTGCCTGCAAAGCCAGGGACTGCGCGTCGGCACCTATCTTTCGCCCCACGTCGTCGGCTGGCGGGAGCGCATCGAGGTCGACCAGCGGGCGGTGGGTCAGATGCGGTTCGCGCGGGCGATCGCCGCGGTGCGCGACGCCGCCGCAGGACTCGATCTGGCCGACGATGACGGCGTGACGCAGTTCGAGGTCCTGACGGCTGCGGCGTTCACGGTGTTCGCCGACGCCGCCCTGGACGGCGTGGTGATCGAGGCCGGCCTCGGCGGGCGCTACGACGCGACAAACGTCCTGGCCCCAGAAGCCGTGCCGGTGCTCACAAACGTCGCGCTTGAGCACACCGAGCTCTTGGGCACGACCGAGGCTCAGATCGCGGCCGAGAAGCTGGCGGTCGCCGCCGACGGGTCCGATCGGCTCGTGATCGGTCGCCTGAGCCCGCGCGCGCAGACCGCGGTCGCCGAGGAGTGTCGGACGCGGGGGTTGTCGGGCTGGGGGGTCGGACACGAGATCCAGGTGACCGACGGGCCACGGGGCGTGGATGTGGTGACTCCGACCGGAACCTATTTGGGGCTGCCGCTGCCGCTGCGCGGGACCTTCCAGCGCGACAACCTCGCCGCGGCCGTCGCCGCGGCCGAACGCCGCTTGGGCGCCTCCATGCGGATCGGTCCGCTTCGCCGAGCCGTTGGGCGCGTCCGGATGCCGGGGCGGCTCGAGGTGGTCGGTGGTCGTCCGCTGATGGTGCTGGATGGCGCCCACAACCCTGCCGGCGTCGAGGCGATGGCCGCCTCGCTCGGCGCCATCGTCGGGCGCCGCCGTACCGTCGCTGTGGTGTCGATCCTGGGCGACAAGGACACCGGGGCGATGATCGCTCCGCTGGCCGGTCTGTGCGAGACCGCGATCGCGACGCGGTCGAGCCACCCGCGTGCCGCGGCTCCCGAGGTGATCGGCCATCTGGCCGCGCTCGCAGGTATGCGCACGCAGATCGTCGAAGACCCTCTGGACGCGGTCCGTCGCGCGCGGACACTGGCGGGTCCGCGTGGAGCGGTGCTGGTGTGCGGCTCGCTCTACCTGCTGGCCGACGTGCGCGAGACCGTGGTGAGGGGTGCTGATATGCTCTCCGACCGATTGGCCGGACGTGAACGACGAAGGGGTGCCAGTGACGGCTGACGTATTCGAGTCGCTCTCGAGCTTCTTCGACTCACCCGTCTGGACCGTGCTCAAGGTCCTGCTCGTGGTGTTCATCATCCTGATGTGGCTCGCACTGGGCGTGTGGGTGTTTCGTGACGCCCGCCGGCGCAACGCTGCTCCGGGCTACCCGCGGCTGATGGCTGCGGTCGCATTGGTGATCCCGTTCTTCGGGCCGCTCCTGTACCTGGCGGTGCGCCCGGGCGAGACCCTCAGCGAGCAGCGTGACCGTCAACTCGAGACGCTCAGCCTCGAGCGCGAGGCGCGCATGCAATGCCCCGATTGCGGGTTCCCGACCGAACGGCGCTACCTCGCGTGTCCGTCCTGCATGCGTAAGCTCAAGGACCCCTGCGCGCACTGCGGCGAGGCGATCGACCCACGCTGGTCGGTCTGCCCCTACTGCGAGAAGGTTCCCGTGGGCGCATTCGGCCGCGGACCGGAGGCGGCTTCCGAGCTGCCCACGATCACGCCCGGGCCGGCCTGACGCCCTGCCGGGTTGTCCGGTGTTCGTACGCACCGGGTACCAACACACCACACCTCTGAGACGGAGAACTCTTTGAGTGAACGCACCTTTGTCATGGTCAAGCCGGACGCCGTCGCGCGAGGACTCACCGGAGAGATCCTGTCGCGTGTCGAGCGTCGCGGCTTCACCGTCGCGGGACTGAAGATGGTGCGGATGGACCGCGGGGTCGCCGAGGAGCACTACGGGGAACACCGGGAACGGCCGTTCTTCGGTGAGCTTGTCGATTTCATCACGTCCGGGCCGGTCGTGATGGCGTGCGTCGAAGGACCTGGCGCGATCGGCGTGCTGCGCGCGATGATGGGCGCGACGAACCCCAAGGACGCCGCCCCGGGGACGATCCGCGGTGACTACGCGCTCGAGCTCGGCGAGAACTGCGTCCACGGCTCCGACAGCGAGGCGTCGGCGGCCCGCGAGCTTGCCCTGCACTTTGCCCCGGCCGAATTGGTGCCGTGACCACCTGATCGTCCTGGCGTCCCGCTCGCCGCAGCGGCGGGCACTGCTGGCGGCGGCGGGCGTCGTCCATCGCGTCGCCGCGTCGGGGTACGGCGAAGACGACATCTCGGGTTTGGCGCCGCGTGAGCTCGTCGCGGCGCACGCGGCGGCCAAGGCGCGGGACGTGACGGCGCGGATCGGGGTGCCGGACGGCGGCGGCGTGCTCGGCGCCGACACGGCGGTCGTGGCCGGCGCTGCGACCGTGTTGGGAAAACCGGCGGATCGTGACGAGGCCCGCCAGATGCTCACGATGCTCTCGGGCCGCGAGCACGTCGTCGCGACGGCCGTCTGCCTGATCACCTCCGACGGCGAGCATGCGTTCGTCGACGAGGCGATGGTGCGCTTCCGCCCCCTCGGAGTCGAGCAAATCGCGTGGTACCTCGAGCGCGGCGAGTGGCACGGCCGGGCCGGTGCCTACGCCATCCAAGGCTCGGGTGCAGCGTTGGTCGCCCGCGTGGAGGGCGACTTCACGACCGTGGTCGGCTTGCCGATCGGGCGGCTGCTGCCGCTGCTCGAGGAGTGCGGGCTCGCCCCCTGGCAGCGATGATGTCGAATTCGACCCGGCCTACTCGTCAAGAGGTCGAAATCGAACAACCGCCAGGATTGGGCCCGGGCGGTTGCGATCATCGCCCGGGCGACCGGCGACCTGGACCTGGCAGAAGATGCCGTCCAAGACGCGTTTGCCACGGCGCTCGAGCTTGCGCCCAGCGACGGCGAGCGCGGTTTCTCGAAGGGCGCATCGGCGCGCTGAGGGGTCCCTGAAAACGCCTTCGCACTCCGTCTCAAGAGTCTGATGGGATCTTGCGGCTGCACGCTCGGCCGGGCCTCGTGACCTGGTCGGAGGAACAGCGCCTCGGGGTTGTCGTGCGGACGTTTGCCCTGCAGGGTGGAACCCAGGCGCGATCCCCGCTAGCGTGTCGCCTGCTGTGACCGGCCCGGAGGGAGGTAACCGATCGGTCTGTTTGGCTATCTGACGGGCTTCGGTGGGCGTGACATGGCCGTCGACCTTGGAACGGCGAACACGCTCGTCTATGTGCGTGGGCGCGGCATCGTGCTGTCTGAGCCCTCGGTGGTCGCGATCGACCACCGCACCAACGAGGTGCACGCGGTCGGCATCGAGGCCAAGCGCATGCTGGGACGAACCCCGGGCAACATCAGCGCGATCCGCCCCCTCAAGGACGGGGTGATCGCCGACTTCGACGTCACCGAGCAGATGCTCAAGCACTTCATCCGCAAGGTGCATCAGAACCGTTGGGCCCATCCGCGTGTGGTGGTGTGCGTCCCGTCGGGCGTCACGGGCGTCGAGAAACGGGCGGTCGTCGAGGCCACCTACAGCGCCGGCGCCCGCGAGGCGCAGCTCATCGAGGAGCCCATGGCCGCGGCGATCGGCGCCGGCCTTCCGGTCGGTGAGCCCACCGGCAGCATGGTCGTCGACATCGGCGGCGGAACGAGCGAGGTTGCGGTCATCTCGCTCGGCGGGATCGTCGTCGCGCAATCCATCCGCGTCGGCGGCGACGAACTCGACGAGGCGATCATCAACTACGTCAAGCGCGAGTACAAGCTGATGATCGGCAACCAAACCGCAGAGGAGGTCAAGCTCGAGATCGGGTCGGCGTACCCCCTCCGAGAGGAGGTCCAGGCCGAGATCCGCGGCCGCGACATGATCAGCGGGCTTCCCAAGACAGTCGTGCTCTCGTCCGAGGACGTGCGCACGGCTCTCGAAGAGCCACTGCAGCAGATCATCGACGCCGTCAAGAGCACGCTCGACAAGACGCCGCCGGAACTCTCGTCGGACATCATGGACCGCGGGATCATGCTCGCCGGAGGCGGATCGCTGTTGCAAGGACTCGACGAGCGCCTACGGCAGGAGACGGAGATGCCAATCCATATCGCCGAGTCACCGCTCACGTGTGTGGCGGTCGGCTCGGGACGTGCACTGGAGGAGTTCGAGGTCATGCGAAAGTCATCGAAAATGAGCAAGCGGCCGCGCAACAAGCGGTATTAGCACGCAGTCCGCATCGTCCGGCGGCTCAGGCGGCAGCGTGCCACCGAGCCCGCTCCCAGGGGACAGCCTTGCCCGTGTGTCGCGCCGGCGGATCGTCGCGCGCCGTGGTGTCGTGCTGGGCCTGTTGGTCCTGTCGGTCCTGATCTTCACGTCGTTCTTCCGCGAGGGTGAGGGTGGGTTCCTGCACAGCCTCAAGGGCACGGTGGGCTCGGTCGTCGCCCCGGTGCAGGATGCGGCGGTCGGTGCGGTCCAGCCGTTCAAGGACGGGTGGAACTGGTTCGCTGAGCTGCGGACGGCGCGTGACGAGCGCAACCGGTTGCTCGTCGAGAACGGCGCGCTGCGGAGTCAACTGGTCAACCAGGCCGATAACGACGATCTCATCCGGTCGTTCCGCGAGCAGCTGGCGATCGCCAATGACGGGCCCGCCGGCTACCGGTCGGTCGCGGGGCGGGTCATCGCGCGACCGCCCGTCGACCTGTCGCGCCGCGTCACACTCGACAAGGGCAGGGGAGAGGGGATCGTCGTCAACTCGCCGGTGTTCGCGCCGGTTCGCCCGTCCGGCGGGGCCCCGACGTTTCCGGCGCTCGTCGGCCTGGTCACGTCCGTCACGCGCAGCTCGGCGACCGTGACGCTCGTTACAGATCCGTCGATGCAGGTCGGCGCCCGCCTGCAGGGCTCCACCAGCCCGCTCGGCTTGCTTACCGCGACGGCGTCCGGCCGGCTGAACCTGGAGCAGGTGCCCTCGGCGATTCCCATCGAGACGGGGATGACGGTGGTCACGTCCGGCTCCGGCACCGTCGTGCTGCCGTCGCCGTATCCGCCCGGCCTTCCGATCGGGACCGTCGAGAGCGTCGGGGGTCGCGAGCCCGGGGAGTTCCAGACGGTGCAGGTGAAGCCGTTTCGCGAACCGCTCGAGCTGTCGCTGTTCACGGTGTTCGTGCCGGTCAGCCCCGAGGCCAAGCGCAGGGCGGGCGGATGAGCGTCTCCGGCTTGCACCGCGAGTGGCTGCGACCCAGCCAGGGCAACGGGTTGGGGCTCGTCGCGCTCTTGGTCGGGACGGCCGTGGTGCTGCAGGTGACCGTGATGCCACGCCTGGATCTCGGACCGCTGGAGGCGACTCCGAACCTCGTCATCGCGACGGTCGTCGCGGTGGCGATCCTGCGCGGCGTCGTCGTGGGCGCGGTCGCCGGTTTTCTCGGGGGCCTCCTGGTCGAGCTGATGACCCCGGGCGATACGCTCGGCGTCCTCGCGCTCGTGGGCGTTGTGATCGGAGCGTGGTGCGGTCGGTTTGCCGCCGGGTCGGATCCGATCAACCGCCTGCAGTACCTGATCATCGCCGCGATCGCGGCGGCGCTCGTGCCGCTGTGGATGGGTACGATCGAGCTGCTGCGCGGCGAGGGCCCACCGTTGGGGTATCTGCTGGGTCAGCTGACGGTTCCCCAGCTCGTGTTCTCGACGCTCGTGGCGTGGCCCACCTGGTCGGTCGCGCGACGGCTCCTGGGGGCGCCGCGCGAGGTCGAGCCGTGGGGGGTGCGGGCGTGATGCGCCTGCCGCGCGTGACGGAGGCGTCCCGGCCGAGCGGGTCGAGCCGCGGCGGGAGCCCCTTGACGCCGAGCTCCGCAAGGCGCATCGCGCTCTTCGGCAGCATCGTGGTGGCACTGTTCGGGATCCTGGTGGTGCGGCTGTGGTTCCTACAGGTCGTCGGCGCGCGCGGGTTCGAGGCCCAGGCCGTCGGAAACAGCGTGCGCACGATCAACATCCCCGCCCCGCGCGGACAGATCGTGGATCGCAACGGTCAAGTACTTGCCGGCAGTCGCCTGGCCTGGGACATCGTGGCCCTGCCGCAAGACCTCGTGACCGGCTCCGGCGACGACTCCGAGATCTCCGAGCAGGGGGCCGCGACGCTCAAGAAGCTCGCCCGCGCGACCGGTGAGCCGCTCAAACGGATGCGCGGGTTGATGCTGCGCGGCAACAAGATGGCCGCCTACAAGTCCGTCGTGCTCAAGGCCGACATCGAGGACGATCTGCGCATCCCGCTGGCCGAGCGCATCCGCCAGTACCCGGGCATCCAGCTGCAGCAGACGTTCCGGCGCGACTACCCGTTCGAGACCTCGCTGTCGCACGTCTTGGGATACGTCGGTCAGATCGACGAGGGTGACCTCGACCAGAAACGCCTGCAGGGATACCGCAACGACGCGATCGTCGGTCGCGCAGGGCTCGAGCGGCGCTACGAGGAGTTCCTGCGGGGCAAGGACGGCGAGCAGCGCGTCGAGGTCGATGTCAGCGGCCAGCCGGTGGGGCGGGGCACGCTGTCCAAGAAGGAGGCGCGTCCGGGCTTGACCCTGCAGACCACGATCGACGTCACCGTACAGCAGGCGCTCGAGAACGCGGTCCGCGAGCAGGTGCTGAACAAGTCCGAACCCAACGCCGGGGGCGGCGGCGTGGTGCTCGACGCCACGACCGGTGAGGTCATCGCCATGGCGTCGTACCCGACGCTCGATCCACGTGCGTTCAGTCGCGGCAAGGCCAAAGAACTCAAGGGGTTTCTCACCAATCGGCGTCGGGCGTACGACAACCGCGCGCTCCTGACCTACCCGCCGGCGTCGACGTTCAAGCCCATCACCGCCATCGCCGCGCTGAACGCCGGGTACATGACGCCCGACACCTTTCTGACCTCCCCCAAGACGGTCAAGCTCTACGGCACGTTCTTCAACAACTTCCGCAGGATCGAGCTTCCCGACATGCAGATCCAGCGCGCGCTGGCGGTGTCGAGCGACACGTTCTTCTACCAGGTGGGCGCCAACATCTTCGAGCGCTCAGGCGCGGAGGGCAAGCTCAGCGGTGAGAGCAAGCTGAAGTTCTGGGCGGGTCGGTTCGGATTGGGACGCAGCACCGGCATCGACATCCCGGGCGACCAGGGCGGGGACCTGCCAGACGTTGCGTGGAAGGTGCGCAACCTCTTCGACGTCCGCAAGACCGAGCGGCTGTGGAACCGCTGGCGTCCGGGCGACACGATCAACATGTCGATCGGCCAGGGTTTTCTGCGCGCAAGCCCGCTGCAGATGGCCCGGGCGTATGCGGCGCTCGTCAACGACGGTCATCGCCTGCTGACGCCGACGATCGGCCGCGAGATCCGCGATCCCAAGACCGACGAGGTGATTTCCGACCTGGCCAAGGGCCGCAAGGAAACCGCCCTCCCGACATTCAACCCGCGTGTGCTCGAGACCGTGCTCGGGGGGCTGTATGACGTGACGAACACGTCCGAGGGAACGGCCGCCGGGGTCTTCTCACGGCTCGGCGGCAGGGTCTCGGGCAAGACGGGCACGGCCGAGAACGGGACGCGCGAGGACCACTCGTGGTTCGTCGGATACGCGTCTGCCAGCGTTGATACGAGCCCCAAGTACGTCGTGGCAGTTCTGATCGAGAACGCCGGCCTCGGCACCGAGGCCGCCGCGCCTGCTGCCTGCAAGGCGCTGGCCGCAGCGGTTCCGTACGACCCGGCGCTGTGCGGTTCAGGCAGCCGTCCCTCGCTGCCGGTGGGTGCGGATTGACGACGTTCGCACCCCACCGCCGGATCGTGTCCGCCGATCGCGTCCGTCACTTGTTGGGACGGCTCGACTGGCTGCTGGTTCTGGGCGTCACAGCGATCACGGTCTTCGGGCTGCGGATGGTCGAGGTCGCCACGCGCGACGACATCCCCGGTGACCCCAACTTCTTCGCGTTCCGGCAGCTGATCTACGTCGCCATCGGCGTCGGGGTGATGGCCCTGGCGATGGCGGTCGACTTGGAGCGCTTCGGCCGGCGCCCGTGGACGTTGTGGGGAGCCCTGTGCGGCGCGGTGACGGTCGTGCTCGTGATCGGCTCGGCGGCGCGCGGATCGCGACGGTGGATCGACTTCGGCATCTTCCAGTTCCAGCCGTCCGAGATCGGCAAGGTGGCGCTGATCGTCGTGCTGGCCGGCGTGATCGTCGAACGTCGCGGCGAGATCGGCTCCGTTCGGTTCAGCCTGCTGGCGCTCGGGGCCGCGCTGCTTCCCGCGTTCATCGTGTTCGTCCAGCCCGACCTGGGGACATCGCTGGTCTACATGGCGATCCTCGGGGGGATGCTGTTCTTCGCGGGCGTCCCGTGGAGGCACTTCGCGGTCGTCGGCGCCGCTCTGGCCGGGCTCGCCGTGCTCGCCCTGTCGGTCCTGCCGGCGCTCGGCGCTCCCCTTCTGCGCGACTACCAGGTCAGTCGCCTGCAGTCGTTCGTCGACTCGAGCGGCGATCCCGACGCCGGCTTCCAGGCCAACCAGAGCCGTATCGCGACAGGCCACGGCGGCGCGTTCGGACGCGGCGAGGACGGAGCGACCCAGGTCACCAACGACCTGCTCCCCGAGCACCACACCGACTTCATCTTCGCCTCGGAGGCCGAGATGTTCGGATTCGTCGGGGCGGTCTTGCTGATCCTGGCGTTCGGCTTGGTCATCTGGCGGGCATTGCGGATCATGACCCGGGCGTCCACGCAGTTCGACCAACTCGTCGCCGGAGGGATCGCGGCGATGTTTGCGTTCCAGGTATTCGTTAACATCGGGATGAACGTGACGATCATGCCCATCACCGGAATCCCCCTGCCGTTCATGAGCTACGGCGGAAGCCACACGCTGACGAACCTGATCGCGGTGGGAATCCTGCTTCGCATCCACCGCCGCCACGGCACAGGGCCGCTCTAGTGTCCCGTCTCAAGCGTCTCGTGCTCCCGACGATCTTCGGAGGCTTGGGGGCGCTGCGCCCGTACATCAATGCCGCCCGCGGTGCCGATCTGCAGATGCAGGACGGCGGGGTTATCGTCGTGCTCGACGGCGAGCCGCGCGCAACGGCGCGATTGCGGGCGATGCTCGGTGTCGACGCCGAGCGGCCGCTTCGCGACGGCAACGGCCTCGTGGTGCATGCCGCAGTCGAGGGGCACGACCCGGCGCTCGCGGCCGCGGTGCTCGCCGGCGCCAAGCGCGAAGGCCGGCGTGTCCTGGCGATCATCGTGGGCACCGACGAGGCTCGCCAGGCGATCGAGCGCGCGGTGCTCGACGCGCGCCCCCTCGAGCCGTCCGACACCGCGCACGTCACCAGCCTGGACGATCCGGCACCCATCCTTGCGGCCGTTGCCCGGAACCTCGGCGACGAGGCCGTTGCGGCGGGCAGACGTCACTCGGCCCTGCGCGACAGCGTCGCCGAGCTCGTGATCGCCCGGGCGGCCCGGCAGGCCGGGGCGATCGGCGTGGCGGTGGCGATTCCGGGCGCCGACATGCCGGCGATGACGCTCATCCAGGTGCGCCTGGTCGCCCAGCTCGCAGCGCTCCACGGTTGTCCGCTTGATGCTCGGCGAGGGCTCGAGGTCGCCGGTGTCATCGCCGGCGCGTTCGGCTGGCGCGCGGTCGCCCGTAGGGCGGCTGTCGTCGCGCCCGTGTCGCGGTTCGTGGTGCGCGCCGGCGTCGCCTACTCAGCCACCCGCGCGGTCGGCGAGGCGGCGCGCACCTACTTCGCCGCGGTCTGCGACAAGGCCGACCAGCCGCTCGACGGGCTGCAGGCGACGCTCAAGCGGGCGCTGCCGAGCCGGGGCCGCGGGTGACGACGCGCATTCTGGTCTCGGTCGACCGCTTCGAAACCCGGGTTGCGATCACCGAGGGTGATCGGGTGTCCGAGTGCCATATCGAGCGCCGTGGGCGGCGGTCTGTCGTGGGTCACGTCTGGAAGGGGCGGGTCGAGAACGTGCTCGCGGGCATGGAGGCGGCGTTCGTCGACGTCGGCATCGAGAAGGCCGGCTTCCTGCACGTCGACGAGATCGTCGCGATCGGGGTTCCCAAGAGCAAGCGGATGATCGCGAACCTCCTCAAGAAGGGGGACGAGGTCATGGTGCAGGCGATCAAGGACCCCATGGGCACCAAGGGATCTCGCCTGACGATGCAGCTGTCGCTGGCGGGACGGTTTCTGGTGTACGTCCCGTACGGCGAGGGCATCGGCGTCAGCAAGCGGCTGGACGACGAGGAACGCGACCGGCTGCGCAAGATCTGTAGATCGCTCGAGATCGGTCAGGGCGGGCTGATCGTGCGGACCCAGGCCGCGGGGGTCATGGAACGGGACCTGCAGCGGGATCTGATCGCGCTGCAACGTCTGTGGGAGGCGCTCCAGGCCCGAGGCGAGCAGGTCAAGGCCCCCAGCCTGCTCTACAGCGAGGCCGACCGGTCGCTGAAGGTCATCCGCGACCTTTTCGGCGACCACATCGACGAGGTGCTGGTCGACGACGAGGTGCAGTACCAGCGCATCCTCGACTTCCTGCGGCGTACCTCGCCGGACCTGGCGGAGCGCATCCATTACTACACCGAGTCCACCCCGCTGATGGAGCGCTATGGCGTGGACCGGGCGCTCCGCTCAACACTGCAGCGCCGCGCCGACCTCCAGTCCGGCGGGTACTTGATCATCGACGACACCGAGGCGATGACGGTGATCGACGTCAACAGCGGTCGGCAGGTGGGCCGCGGCAAGACGACGCTCGAGGAGACGATCACCCTCACCAACCTCGAAGCCGCCGACGAGGTGGTCCGCCAGCTTCGCCTGCGCGACATCGGCGGCATGATCATCATCGACTTCATCGACATGAACGACCAGCGCAACCGCAAGGCGGTACGTGAGGCCCTCGAAGCGGCGCTCTCGCGCGATCGCGCCAAGGCATACGTCGTCGACATCTCCCCGCTCGGGCTCGTTGAGATGACGCGTCAGAACATCAGCGACGGCCCGCGTGAGGTCATGACCGTCGCATGTCCCACGTGCGACGGGGTCGGGGTCGTGCCGAGCGACGAGACCCACGCTGTCCATGCCGACCGCGAGATCCGTCGTATGCTGCTCGAGCGCAGCGAAAAGGCGTTTGCGGTGGGACTCAACCCGATCATCGCGGAGCTGGTGGCAGGCGACGACGATGCGGGCATCGCCGACATCGAAGCCGAGACCGCAAAGCGCATCCGCCTCGAGCCGGACGGTTCGCTCGGCGTTCACGATGTCCGTATTGCACCGATCTGATGACGTTCGCATGTTCTGGCAACGTATAAGTCAAAAAACCTCGAAGGCGTTGCGCCCAAAAACACGAAAGTAGCGGCATCGTGCACCTTGCGCCCTCCTGTATTGGGGCGCAGATGCCGATACAACTTCCGGATCATGAGGGGAAAAGGACTATCGCGCGGGGCGTACACCTACGTCCTGCTGTGCATCGCGGGCATGATCGCTGCGACCGCTGTCGCCGTCGCAGTTCAGCCCCGGTTGGGGGATGTCTGGGCGCTCGCGGTGTTCGCGACCGGCGCCGCGCTCGCCCAGCTGTTCTTGGTCCAGGCATCCCCCCGCCTGGGCTACGACATCTCGCTGGCGTTCGTGTTTGCAGCGGTCATCGTGCTGCCCGCCCCTTCGGTCGTGCTCGTCGCCACCCTCATGTTCCTGCCCATCTGGTACCGGGAGCACTACCCCTGGTACATGCCCGTGTTCAACATGGCCAACTACGCGCTGCCTGCGCTTCTGGCCAAGCTCATCGTCGCGAACGGCCCTCAGGTGCCGGGTCTCGAGTGGGCCGGCTACGTCGCCGTGGCGACGATCGTCTTCACCCTCGTCAACCACGCCGTCTTGGCGGGCGTCCTGCATCTCGCCCGAGGCGAATCGGTCCGCCAGACCCGACTGTTCTCGGCGACTCACCTGTCACTTGACACCCTCGTGTTGTGCTCAGGCGCCGCGATGGCATTGGCCTGGGAGGTCAGCCCGATCACCAGCCTCTTCGCGATGCTGCCCCTCATCCTGATCGCCCGAGCGCTGCAGATCCCGCGGCTCGAGCAGGAGAGCTGGACGGACCCCAAGACCGGGCTCTATAACGCGCGGTTCTTCTCCGAGCGAGGCGAGGAGATCGTCTCGCGGGGTCGAGGTCTGACCTCGCTCGCGATGATCGACTTGGACTTCCTTCGCGACATCAACAACACCCACGGACACCTGGCCGGCGATGCGGTGATCACGGCGGTCGCGCATGTCATCGGCGCGGGGGCCAGGGCCACCGACATGGCTGCGCGCTTCGGCGGCGAGGAGTTCTCGCTGCTGATGCCCGCGACGTCGCTCGAAGCCGCAACCACGGTTGCTGAACGCGTGCGGGCCGCCATCGAGAAGCTCATCATCGAGACCGAGGGCAAGGAGCTCCGCGCCACCGTCAGCATCGGCGTCGCGAGTGGCGCCGAGACGCTCGAGGAGCTCATCCGCCGCGCCGACAAGGCGCTCTATCGGGCCAAGGGCCGCGGCCGCAACGTCGTCGTCGTGGCCGACGAGTCCGACGAGTCCGACGAGGTCGTCGACCGTCGCGCGCGCACGGAGAAGAACACCAGCACCGTCTCGTAAACAGCGGGTCGCCGCAGGATCGGGTACAATTCCGGGCCGCGCCGTGCCCGTGGCGCTGGAGCAACCGGGAGCATTGATGCCTGACTACGCTGTGATCGCCCTTGGCGGCAAGCAATACCGTGTCCGAGAGGGCGAGCGCCTGCTCGTCGACCGCCTCGGAGTCGAGCCGGGTCAGACGTTCAGTCCCGACGTCCTCGCGGTCGGGGGCGACAACGCGATCTCTGACGGTGGGTCGGTCACCGCCCGGGTCGAAGAGCACCTGCTCGGCAAGAAGATCGTGGTCTTCACCTACCGGGCGAAGAAGGACTCCAAGAAGAAGCGCGGGCACCGCTCGCGCCTGTCGCGAATCCAGATCGAATCCATCGCCGGGGTATAAGACGTGGCACACAAAAAAGGTGGCGGCTCCAGCCGCAACGGACGTGACTCCAATGCCCAGCGGCTCGGCGTAAAGGTGTTCGCCGGCCAGATCGTGCCTGCCGGGTCGATCATCGTGCGCCAGCGCGGCACCCGCTTCCATCCGGCGAACGGCACCGGAATCGGCAAGGACCATACGATCTTCGCGACGGTCAGCGGCCGGGTCGAGTTCACGAACGGTCGCAAGGGACGGCGGATCTTCGTGCACCCGGAGGCTCCGGCGACCTAAGCGTGCCCTTCACCGATCGGGTCAAGATCAATGTCGCGGGTGGCCACGGGGGCGGTGGCAGCGTGTCGTTTCGCCGTGAGGCGCATACGCCTCGGGGCGGTCCCGACGGCGGTAACGGTGGAGACGGCGGCTCGGTGTTCCTCGTCGCCGATCCGTCCATCGAGGACCTGTCGCACTACCGCCATGCCGTGCACCACAAGGCGCAAGCCGGCCAGCCCGGCGCCGGTCGCAAACGCCACGGCAAGTCCGGCGGCGCTATCGAGCTGATGGTGCCGGTGGGTACCCGGATCATCCGCGACGACGCCACGATCGCCGCGCTCGACGCTCCCGGAGAGCGGGCTGAGGTTGCGCGCGGGGGCGAGGGCGGCGCGGGCAACTGGGCGTTCCGATCGTCGACCCACCAGGCGCCGCGTGAGTCGGTGCCGGGCACGCCGGGTGACGTGACCTGGCTGACGCTCGAGCTTCGGATGTCGATCGACGTCGCGATCGTCGGTCTTCCGAACAGCGGCAAGAGCGCCCTCTTGCATGCGTTGACGGGCGCGTCGGTCGTCGTCGCGGCATATCCACGTTCCACCAAGGAGCCCGCGTTCGGGCCGCTCGAAGACGACTACGGCCATCAGTTCCTGCTGGTTGACCTGCCCGGCGTCGACGAGCGCGGCGAGCCGCGCCGCGACGGGCATCTGGGCCAGCTTGAGCGCGCACGAATCATCCTGCATTGCGTGGATGCGACCGAGGCCGCGACGATCTCCGAGCGCGTGGCACTCGTGCGCGCCACCGTGGGACCGCTCGCGTCGTCCGATGCGCCCGAGGTGCTGGTCGCGACCCACGCCGACCCCGACGCTCCGCCCGCCGGGTTCGACGCGGCGGTCGAGCTGGTCACCGGGGACGGGGTTGACCTTCTGCGCACGCGCCTCATGGCGCTGCTGGTGAGCCGCTGATGTCCGTGTTCGTGGTCAAGATCGGTACGTCGACGCTGGTCGATGACACCGGCCGGTTCCGCGAGGACGTGCTGGATGCCCGCGTGCGGGATCTGGTGCGCATCCAGCGCCAGGGCCATCAACCGGTGCTTGTCACGAGCGCGGCGATCGCCTGCGGGCTCTCCCGGTTGGGCATCGCCGAGCGCCCGACCGCCCTCCCCGATCTTCAGGCCGCGTCGGCGGTGGGGCAGGGGGTGCTGTTCGAGCGGTACCTGCGGGCGTTCGGCGCGCACGATGTCGTACCGGCTCAGGTCCTTCTGACCTCCGGCGATCTCGAGCGTCGCACCTCATACGTCAACGCCCGCAACACGCTTCATCGCCTGATCGAGCTCGGGGCGATCCCCGTCGTCAACGAGAACGACACCACGGCGACAGACGACATCACGTTCGGCGACAACGACGTGTTGGCCGCCCAGGTCGCGATCTTGGTGCGCGCCCAATGGCTCGTGCTGCTCACAGACCGCGACGGCCTCTACGCGCCGGGCCCGGATGGGCCGACGCTCATCGGCGACGTACCGGCGGGAACGACTCCCGAGGAGGTGGAGCTGGCCCCGCTGGCCGGGTCGGGGCACGGACGCGGCGGCATCGCCAGCAAGATCGCGTCGGCCAGCATGGCAACGGCGGCGGGCATCACGTGTGTCATCGCCAGCGGCGCCGCCGACGGCGTCATCGCGCAGATCGCGCACGGCGCGCACGTGGGTACGCGATTCCCGCCCGCTCAGCGACCGCGGTCGGCCTTCAAGCTCTGGCTGCGGTACGCAAAACCGGCAATGGGGCGCGTCGAGGTGGACGCGGGCGCGGCCCGCGCAATCGAGTCGCGCGGCACGTCGCTCCTGGCGGTCGGGGTGACCGGATCGCGTGGTGGGTTCGTCGCAGGGGACGCTGTGGAGATCATCGACCCGACGGGACGCATGATCGGGAAGGGCATCAGCGGGCTGTCGGCAGAGGAGCTGCGGCAGGTCGTCGGCCTCTCGACCGCGGAGATGCGGGCGCGACTTCCCGGAGCGCCGGACGAGGTCATCCACCGCGACCAGCTCGTGCTCGTTGGAGCGGATGTCGTGTAGCGTTTTGGGGGTGGCTTCGACGGACGTCAAATCCCTGCAGGGCCTCTGCGAGCAGGCAAAGCGCGCGTCGATCACGCTTCGCGGCATGACCGCCGCGCGCAAGAACGACGTGCTGCACGCGATGGCCGATGCGCTGGTACGTCGCTGTGACGAGATCATCCGCGAGAACGCGCTGGACGTCGCCGACGCCAAGGCCGCCCACCGGCCCGGGGCGCTGGTCGATCGCCTGATGCTCGACGAGCATCGCATCATGGCGATGGCCCGGGGTGTGCGGGATGTTGCGGGTCTGCCCGACCCGGTCGGCGAGATCGAGGAGGGCAGGCGGCTGCCGAACGGCCTCGAGGTCATCAAGAAGCGGGTGCCGCTCGGCGTCGTCGCCGTCATCTACGAGGGGCGCCCCAACGTCACCTCCGATGCGGCCGCCCTCTGTATCAAGAGCGGCAACGCGGCGATCCTGCGGGGAAGCAGCATGGCGCGCCGTTCCAACGGGATCATCGCGGACGTCCTGATGCGCGCCCTGAGCGAGGCCGACGCCCCAACGGGCGCGATCGTCAACGTCGAGGGCGACCGGGAGCAACTTCGCGAGCTCATCCAGATGAAGCACCTGGTCGACCTCGTCATCCCCAGGGGCGGGGAGGAGCTCAAGGCGTTCCTGCTCGACAACGCGACCGTGCCGGTCATCTACGCCGCGTCGGGAAACAACCACGTGTACATCGACGCCGACGCCGACGTCCAGAAGGCCGTCAGGATCACCGTCAACGCCAAGGTGCAGCGCCCGGGCACCTGTAACGCGGCCGAGACCCTGCTCGTGCACCGGGACGTCGCTGCGATTGCGCTTCCGGCGGTCGTCACGGCGCTGCAGCAGCATGGGGTCGAGCTGCGCGTGTGCCCGATCACACGGCAAGTGCTCGGTATCGGGGCCGACGGGCTCGTCGAGGCGACGGAGCTCGACTACGCCACCGAGTTCCTGGACCTGACGATGGCGGTGCGTGTCGTCGACAGCCTGGACGAGGCGATCGCGCACATCGGTCAGTTCGGATCCGGGCACAGCGAGGCAATCGTGACCCGTTCGCTCGCCGCGGCCCAGGCGTTTGACGCGGGCGTGGACGCCGCCTGCGTGTATATCAACGCCTCGACGCGGTTCACCGATGGCGGTGAGTTCGGCATGGGCGCCGAGATCGCGAACTCCACCCAAAAGCTCCACGCGCGTGGCCCGATCGGCCCGCGTGAGCTGACCACCATGAAGTACGTCGTCACCGGAGACGGTCACGTCCGAAGCTGAGTTGCCCCGGCGAGTGGGTGTCTTCGGCGGGATGTTCGACCCGCCGCACATCGGCCACCTCGTCCTGGCGGGAGAGGCGGCGTGGCAACTCGGGCTCGACGAGGTGCGCCTGGTCGTCTGCGCCCGCCCGCCGCACCGTGCCGAGGGCTGGCTTGCGGCCGAGACGCGGCAGCGGCTGGTCGAACGCGCGACCGCCCCATACACCTCGCTCGTCGCGTCGCGGGTGGAGCTCGACCGGTCGGGTCCCAGCTACACGGTCGACACGCTCAGCGCGTTCGTCGAGGCGGCGCCCGACACCGCGTTCTGGTTGATCGTCGGCGCGGATCAGCTCGCGTCGTTTGCGCAGTGGCGAGACCCGGAGCGGATCGTGGACCTCGCGCGACTCGCCGTGGCGTCCCGGGATCACGTCGAAACCGCGGACCACCGTGCCGTCGCCGACCGGGTCGCGCCCGGCCGCGTCGACTGGCTCGACATGCCGGCGGTGGCAATATCGTCGACAATGATCCGCGAGCGCATCGCCTCCGGACGCCCCGTTCGCCATCTCGTGTCACCGTCCGTCGACGACGCATTGGCCGCAGAGGGTTTGTTCGGCGGGCAGTCCGCGCTACCCTGACGTCGCCATCTCGACCGACCTGACCGACATCTCCACCCGCGACCTCGCCGTTCTCGCCGCCCAGGCGGCCGACGCGAAGAAGGCCTCCGACATCGTCCTCGTCGACATGCGGGGCATCGTTGCGTACACCGATTGGCTCGTCGTCGCGACCGGCCAGACGCCGCGCCAGACCAAGGCGATTGCCGAAGAGGTCCGCAAGCGCGTCAAGGAGGAGACCGGCCGGTTCGCCCGGCGGACCGAAGGCGAGCGCGAAGGGGAGTGGGTCCTGCTCGACTACCTCGACGCCGTCGTGCATGTCTTCACGCCCCAGTCCCGCGACTTCTACCGCCTGGAGCGCCTGTGGCGCGAGGCCCCGCAGGAGCGCTACGTGCCCGAGATTGCCGAGCGCGCCGCCCCCGCCACGGGCTGACCGCGGGTTATAATCACCGTCCCGGGGGGATTAGCTCAGCTGGGAGAGCGTCGCGCTGGCAGCGCGAAGGTCACCGGTTCGATCCCGGTATCCTCCACTTCCTCCGCGAACCCTTCGCCAGAGCCGGTTCCGGGGTGTTGGGCTCCGCGTGTGTCGGCCCGCGACGCGAGCCACAGGCGCGGGGCGCCCTGGTCGGCGGACCGAGGCGCCCCGCGGGTGCGTGGCTGGAGCCTCAGGTGGGGATGCCGGGCGGGCCCAAGACCTCGATCCCGTACTCGGCCGCGACGGCGATCATCGTCTCGGGGTCGGGCGGCTGGACGGATGCCGGCGGGAGGGTGAGGGTCTGTGCCGGCTCGGACAGCGCGCGCACGAAGTCGGCGAAGGCGGCGGGCTCGGTGACCATCAGGAAGCGCGCCTCGGCCGAGGTGACGAGGAAGGTGTGCGGGACGTCGCGCGGCCCGTAGACGAAGGATCCGGCCGGCGCTACGACCACCTCGCCGCCGACCCAGAAGGTCACCTCGCCTTCGATGACGTAGAACCACTCGTCCTCGTTGCGGTGGACGTGCAGCGGCGATCCGCCGCCCTGCGGCCAGAGAAACTCCAGCACCGCCACGCGACCGTCGGTTGTCTCGGCCGAGGATTTGATCGTTCCCAGGGCACCGAGGAACCAGCGCGCGTCGCCCTCTCCGGGCTGAAGCGCGATCGGTGCGACGGACGGGATCGGGGTCGTGCTCATCACAGCTCCTGTCTGTCGGTGGTCTTGGCGGTCAACATGTTGGTTCTCAATTTCATAGAACACCATGGGTCGATGGAATGGCAACCATACGCTTCGCTCGGGAGTCTGTCAAGATTGAGTGCACAGTGCTGGATGACCAAATTCACCCACAGCTCAAGTACCACCTCACGATTTCTTGACGGGGCGCTGCTCAGGGACGAGTATCGATCCAACCTGCCGAAAGGAGCGCGAAATGGCCCGGAAGTACATCGACTGTAGAGGGGTGCCCAGCGAGATGAACTGCACCATTGCGATCGCGGCCGACTCCGAGGACGAGTTGATCGAGGCCGCCGTGCAGCACGCGATCGCGGTCCACTCCCACGAGGACACCCCGGAGCTTCGGGACATGGTGCGCCAGGGGGTCAAGGAGCTGGAGGGCACGGTCGCCTAGCAGACGAAGAACGAGGGGTGCGCCCGAACCTGGTCGCCAAGCCCGGGCGATCCGGGTCATTTCGCCCACACGCGGACGTTCGCCATGCGTAGAATCTCCGGCTTGTCGCGGCAACACACGGGGAGGGGTAGATGGGGGCATTCGAGGACGAGGTCGAGGGCGCGCGCGCCTGGATGACGAGCGAGCGGTTTGCGGAGATCACCCGGCTGTTCTCGCCACGGCAGGTCGTGGAGCAGCGGGGGTCGATTCCGTCGGAGTACATCGTGGCGCGAAATGCGGCGGAGCGGTTCTACGCACGGCTGAGGGAGCTGTTCGCCGCCCAACTCTCCATCACGTCCTACGGTCCCTACTCGCCTGGACAGGCCGTGGCGATGAAGCGCGCCGGCATCGAGGGCATCTACCTGGGCGGGTGGGCGACGTCGGCGAAGGGCTCCAAGGACGAGGACCCGGGACCGGACCTGGCCAGCTACCCGCTGAGCCAGGTTCCCGACGAGGCCGCGGGTCTCGTGCGCGGGCTCTTGACCGCCGATCGCAACCAGAGCTTCGCCCGCTCGAAGATGAGCGAGGCCGAGCGCGCTGCAACGCCCGTGGTCGACTACACCCCGTTCATCATCGCCGACGCCGACACCGGGCACGGTGGTGACGCCCACGTGCGCAACCTGGTGCGGCGGTTCGCAGAGGTCGGGGTCCCCGGCTACCACATCGAAGACCAGAAGCCCGGCGCCAAGAAGTGCGGCCACCAGGGCGGCAAGGTGCTCGTCGGATCAGACGAGCAGATCAAGCGCCTCAACGCCGCGCGGTTCCAACTCGACATCATGGGCGTGCCGGGCATCATCGTCGCCCGCACCGACGCCGAGGCCGCCAACCTGTTGGAGAGCTGCGGCGACGAGCGCGACCAGCCGTTCATCCTGGGCGCCACCAACACCGATGTGCCGAGCTACAAGTCGGCATTCCTCGCGGTCATCCGCCGCCTGCACAACGCCGGCCTCACGGACCTCAACGGTCACCTGCTGTACGCGCTCCCCGAGGCCGAGTCGGCCGACGCCGACGCCTGGCTCGACACGTCCGGCGTCGCAGCCGTTGCAGACGCGGCCGCCAAGTCGTTCCTCGACGGTGACGGCACCCAGGCCGAGGCAGTCCTCGACACCGTCGCCGACACGTTCCTGTCCACGTGGCAGACGGACGCCGGCATCCTGACGCTTGGTGACGCGGTGGCCGAGGTCATCGCGTTCCGGGACGAGGAGGGCGTGCAGCTCGACACGACGGTCGACGAGTGGCTCGAGTTCGCCAGGACCGCGTCCTGGTACACCATGCGCGCGAAAGCGGAGGGCATGGGCCTGGACGTCACCTGGGAGCCGGATCTCGCCAAGACCCCGGAGGGCTACTACCAGGTCCAGGGTGGCATCCCGTACGCAATCGCCAAGTCGCTCGCGGCCGCGCCGTTCGCCGACCTCTTGTGGATGGAGACCAAGACCGCCGACCTGCACGACGCCAAGGAGTTCGCGGATGCGATCCACGCCGTGTTCCCCAACCAGATGCTGGCCTACAACCTGTCGCCGTCCTTCAACTGGGACACCACGGGCATGAACGACGACGAGATGCGGGAGTTCCCCAAAGAGCTCGGCCGGATGGGCTTCGTCTTCAACTTCATCACCTACGGCGGCCACCAGATCGACGGCCTCGCATCCGAGGAGTTCAGCGCATCGCTTCGCGAGGACGGGATGCTGGCCCTGGCCCGCCTGCAGCGCAAGTTCCGCCTGCTCGAGTCGCCCTACCGCACGCCGCAGACGCTGGTGGGCGGCCCGCGCGCCGACGCCGGCCTGATGTCGGTGTCGGGTCAGACGGCCACGACAAAGGCGATGGGCGAGGGCTCGACGCAGAGCCAGCACCTGGTCCAGACCGAGGTGCCGACAAAGACGCTCGAAGCGTGGCTCGTGCGCTGGGCCGACATCAACGAGATCCCCGGGCCCCTCAAGGTCACGCTGCGGCCACACACGCCAGGCTCCGACGTGCTGGAGCTCAGCATCCACGGACCGGGCGGGGACAAGGTTGCAAACATGATCTTCACAACCGTTCAGGACCGCCGCCACCGGGTGATCCTGTCGGTGCGCGATCAGAACACGTTCGCGGAGTCGATGCGTCGCAAGCGGCTCGTGACGCTGCTGCACCTGTTCCTGGTTCATCGCTACAAGGCGGCTGCGATCCACTACCTGACTCCGACCGACGACAACGCGCGACAGAGTGAGAGCATGAAGGCGCTTGGGATCTTCTCGACCACCCACGAGGAGGTCGGCCAGATCATCGTCGCCGACGTCAACATGGAGTTCGTCAGGCCGCTGGTCGGCGCCGACAGCGCGGAGCGCGAGCGCCTGATCACCCGCGGCTGACTGGGATCGCAGGGCACGGCGCCTGCGCGTCGTGCCCGTACTCCATGTGACGGCCCGGTCCTGAAATGCGTTTGAGCCCCGTGAGGGGCTCAAACGGTCGAGCGGTGTGCGGAGTCGTGAGGTGCGGAGGTGCCAGTGGAGGTCCGGGTCCCGCACGAACCCGGACCTCCAGTGGTTTTGTGTTTAGCCGGTGACGATCGGGATCCGGGTGGCGCCGGCGATCTTGGCGACCTGGGTGCATGCCCGGGTGCGGACGGTCGCGGCGTTTGCGGCCGAGGCCAGGGCCGTGTTGCAGCGGGTTCCGCCTGCGGTGCGGTC
>CAYMSM010000052.1:0-11157 GCA_964393105.1 uncultured Bifidobacteriaceae bacterium | reverse complement strand
CCGGGGCACCCGGTTGGGTTCGACCGCGAGCTTTGGCAACGCTTGATGGCAATCGAGGGCGATCGGGGTGCTCGGGAGCTCATGGCGGCGCGTCCCGACCTGATCCACGAGATCGCACGCGACGCGCCGTTGCCGATGGACGTCGACACCTCGGCCGATGCCACCGAGATCGGCGTATCGGGATGACGACCCGGAGGGGACGCCCCCGAGGACGATGAACAACTTCACCCGTTGAACCTTCACTTCCCGCCATCTGGAGCTGAGTGGACGTTCTTCATCTGCACGCTTGTGATCTTGGTGGCTCCGCTCGTCGTGAACCGCCTTCGCCTGCCCGGAATGGTGGGGCTCGTGCTCGGCGGGCTGGTGATCGGACCCAACGTGCTCGAGTGGGTGCCCCGCGACGGTGTGGTCGTCGTACTTCCGGCGGAGACCACTCGTCACAACCGGCCGATCGCGGCGCAGGTCTTCTCGATCTCAGCCAGGTTGTGGCCGCCTGAGAACAGGTCCACATACGGAAGGGCCGCGGCCATGCCGCGCGCCAGTGGTTGGTAGTCGGGGTTCTCCTGCAGCGGGTTGAGCCAGACGATCTTGTGCGCCAGGCGGTGCAGGCGCGCCATCTGGGAGGCGAGAAGCTCCGGCTCGCCGACGTCCAGCCCGTCCGAGCAGATCACGACGACAGCTCTACGAATGATGTCGCCCTTGCCGTACCGGGCGAGCATCTCACGCACTGCGTCCCCGATACGCGTGCCGCCATCCCAGTCGCGCGCCTCCTGGGCGGCGCGCGCCAGCGCCTCGTCCGGTTTGGCGTGACGCAGCACCCCGGTCAGACGCGTCAGACGTGTTCCGAACGTGAACGCCTCCCACCGTTGGTCGGCGAGTAGCGCGGCGTGCGCAAAGATCAGCAATGCGCGTGAGAACGAGGACATCGAGCCGGAGATGTCGAGCAGCAGCACGACGCGGCGTGGGCGTTCCCGACGGGTGCGGTGGAGGAGCTTGACAGGATCCCCTCCGGTGCGAAGTCCTCGGCGTACCGTGCGGCGAAGGTCCAGGTCGCCGCGGCGCGAGCCGACGCGACGGCGTGTGCGCCGTACCGGTGCCACGAGCCGCAGCCGGTTGACCGAGCGCGACAATTCAGCCAGCTCGGCGGCGTCGAGTTTGGCGAAGCTCCGTTGGCGCAACCGCTCGATGCGGCTCGCCATCTTGACATCCTCGGGGACGTCCATCTCGGGGAGCGTGTCGGTGACCGACATGTCCTGCTCGGTGACCATCCCGGTCAGGCGCATCTCGGGCGGGGGCCTGCCAGGCATGTGGTCGATGGAGTAACCGAACAGCTCCCGAAACACGCGGTCAAAGACGGCGAGGTCATCGCGGCGGCCGACCAGCGTCAGGCGTCCAGCCCAGTAGAGCTCACGAGGCGTCAGCGTCCCCGCCTCGGCGAAGGTCCGGAGCCGACCCGTTCCGACCGGTAGCCCGGCGCGTCGCAGTGCGTGTCCCAGCTCGACGATGCGGTCGACGCCCACCGGGGTTCAGGCCAAGCCGATGATCTTCGTGAGCTCGGCGCCCACGCGGTCCTGGTCCTCGCGGTTCTTGACGACCCAGCCGAGCGTGCTGTTGGCGGACGCCTCGTCGATGGGCGGCGCGCCGACCAGGTGCAGCGCACGTGCCCAATCGATCGCCTCGGCGGGACCCGGCGGCTTAGCCAAGTCCATGTCGCGAAGCCGCGCGACCGCGTCGGCGACCGCGCCCGCGAGCACCGGCTCGGCTTCCGGTACCCGCAGGCGGATGATCGCGACCTCGCGTTCGAGGCTGGGGTATTCCAGCCAGTGGTACAGGCACCGGCGCTTGAGCGCGTCGTGCAGCTCGCGCGTGCGGTTGGAGGTGATGATCACCGCCGGCGGTTCGGCGGCGCGGACGGTCCCGACCTCGGGGATCGTGATCGCGAAGTCGGAGAGAATCTCAAGCAGGAACGCCTCGAACTCGTCATCGGCCCGATCGAGCTCGTCGATCAGAAGCACCGCCCTCGAGCCCGCGCGGATGGCCTGGAGCAAGGGACGCGCAACGAGGAACTTCTCGCTGAAGAGCTCCTGCACCCGGCTGTCCTCATCGAGCGCGCCGTCCTGGATCGCACGGGCATGCAGGAGCTGCCGCGAATAGTCCCACTCGTAGAGCGCCTGGCTCGCGTCGATACCTTCATAACATTGGAGTCGGATCAGGTCCGCCCCGAGCGCGGTCGCCAGGGCCTTGGCCGCCTCGGTTTTTCCGACCCCGGGCTCGCCCTCCAGGAGCAACGGCCGGCGCATTTCGAGCGCGAGGTACATGCCCACCGCCAGGCCGTCGTCGCACAGGTAGTCCGCCTCCGCGAGACGCGCGGACAACTCCTGCGGTGAGGACATCTTCATCGTTGAAGCGTATCTGCCGCACCGCATCGAGGTTCAATCTGCGAGCCCACGCGAGCAGCGGCCACGTCAGGATGACCAAGTGGCCACGTCGGGATGGCCAAGTGGCCAACGTCGGGATGGCCAAGTGGCCACGTCGGAACGGTCAAGTGGCCAACGTTAGAACGGCAAACCGGGGGCGGGCCGGAGTTACAAGGGTCGGCGCTGTCGAGTGGGTCCCGTGATCGGAGAAGCTCACGAGGGCGATTCGCCCGTCTCGGGGGGAGGCATCGGCTCCGGTTGCCCTCCACCACGTCAAGGCGTAGCGTGCGCTCGCAACGTCCGTTACATGGAGCGTGACCGTGCGCGAGGTTCTCTCAGCGCTTGAACAATGGGCTCGGAACGGAACCCGTGCAGCTTTGGCCACGGTCGTATCGGTCGAGAGGTCGGCCCCCAGGGGCCCCGGTTCGATCATGGCGCTCAGCGAGGACGGGCAGATCGTCGGGTCCGTGACGGGCGGCTGCGTCGAGCCTGACATCGTCATGGCGGCCGAGGAGGTCCTGGCCGGCGGCGCCCCCCAGTTGCGGGAGTACGGCATCGCCGACGAAGACGCGTTTGCGGTCGGCCTGCCGTGTGGCGGTGCGGTGCGGATCTTCGTCGAGGCGATGGACGCCGACGTGATCGCGCGCCTGGCCGAGGCCGTCCGCGACGAGGCACCCCTCGGCGTCATCACGCACATCGCAGGACCGCACGCCGGCGAGCGGGTCGTCACGGACGCCGACGGCGCCGACGACGAGGCCGCCGCCCTGATCCGCGCGGGCCAGAGCGGCTCGGTCGGGACTGGCGATGACGAGCGATTCGTCCTGAGCGTCGCGGCGCGCCCACGCATGTACGTGTTCGGCGCGATCGACTTCGCGTCGTCCCTCGCCACGCTCGGCCGCTTCATGGGCTACCACGTGACCGTCTGCGACGCACGCGCCGCGTTCGTCACCAAGGAACGCTTCCCGGACGCCGACGAGATCGTCGTGGCATGGCCCCACGAGCTGATCTCCGAGGCACCGATCGACGAGCGCAGCGCCATCTGCATCCTGACCCACGATGCCAAGTTCGACGGGCCCGCCTTGCACGCCGCGCTCAAGACCCGGGCCGGGTACATCGGCGCGATGGGCAGTCGCCGGACCGTCACGCGTCGCGAGGAGCGACTGCGGGCCGAGGGCTTGACGGACGCGGACTTCGCGCGCATCCACTCGCCCATCGGGCTCGGCATCTCATCGAAAACCCCCGAGGAGGTCGCAGTTGCCATCGGCGCCCAGATCATCCAAACGATGCGCACCCGCGTCGCGCCCGTCCCGAGCGTGAGCCGATGATCATCGAGAACTCCTTCGAGGTGCCCGGCACCCCCAAGCAGACGATGGAACTGCTCTTGAGCGCGGAGCGGGTCGTCCCGTGCATGCCCGGCGCCGAACTCGTCGAGGTCGTCGACCCCAAGAACTGGCGGGCCAAGATGCGCGTGCGTCTGGGTCCCGTCGGGATGGACTTCGACAACAAGATCGAGCTGGCCGAGATCGACGAGGCCGCCGGACTCGTCCGCATGAACGTCAGCGGCCGCGACACCCGCGGCAAGGGCGGCGCGGACGGCACCGTCGAGGCGCGCTTCGCCGCCAACGGCACCGGCACTCGCGTCGACATGACCACCGACCTGCGCTTCAGCGGGCAGGCCGCGCAACTCGGCCGACCGAACGTCGTGCAGGACGTCGCCTCCAAGTTGGTTGGCGACTTCGCCAAATGCCTCGGTCAGCAGATGCGCTTCCAATCGGAGGCCGAGGCCGCCGCATCCGATGGGGACCCGGACACGGTCCCGTTACCTCCGCCACCACCGCCACCGGCAGCCAAACCGCTGTCGGCATTCTCTGTCCTCATGGCCGCCATGATCGGGGCCATCAAACGAATCATGGCCGCCCTGAAACCGGCCATCAAACGAATCATGGCCGTCATGGACGGGGCCATCAAACGAATGTTCCGGAAAGGGGGCTGACCCGTGGGACGAATTGCCGTCACCGTCAACGGGCACCGCCACGAGGTCGACGTGGATCCACGTGATCTGCTCGTCTACACACTTCGCGAGACGCTCGGCCTGACAGGCACGAACGTCGGATGCGACACCTCGAGCTGCGGCGCCTGCACCGTTCACCTCAACGGTGAATCCGTCAAGTCATGCACCGTACTGGCCGTTCAGGCCGACGGGCAGCAGGTCACCACCATCGAGGGGCTCGCCACGAACGGCGAGATGCACCCGATGCAGCAGGCCTTCACCGAAAATCACGCCCTGCAGTGCGGGTACTGCACGCCAGGAATGATCATGGCGGCCGTCAGCCTGCTCGACGACAACCCCTCGCCGTCGGAGGACGAGATCCGCCACGGGCTCGAGGGCAACCTCTGCCGTTGCACCGGCTACCACAACATCGTCAAGGCCGTGCAGGCCGCGGCGAGCGCATAGGAGGCCCCAATGGCAACGACAGAACCCAAGCCCGACATCGGGCAGCGCCGCATTCGCAAGGAGGACCCTGAGCTCATCACCGGCCAAGGCCGGTTCGTCGACAACATCTCTGTCCCAGGGATGCTGTGGGTCCACGTCGTGCGCAGCCCGTTCGCGCACGCGACGATCAAAGGTATCGACACCTCCAAGGCCGAGCAGGCCGAGGGCGTGGTCGCCGTCTACACCGGTGAGACGCTCGAGTTCGCCGGCCCGCTCGTCATGGCGTGGCCCATCAACGACCAGGTCAAGAACCCGGCCCACCACCCACTGTGCAAGGACAAGGCCCGCTACGTCGGCGACCCGGTCGCGGTGGTCGTGGCCGACAGCCGCGCCAGCGCCAAGGACGCCGCCGAGCTGGTTGAGGTCGACTGGGACCCGCATCCTGCGGTGACCAACATCAAGGACGCCCTCGCAGACGGCGCGCCCATCATCCACGAGGAGTTCGGCACCAACAACGCCGGAGACTGGGTGTTCGGGCGCGACTCGCCGGTCCCGCCCCGTGCGCCGGCCGGACCGTTCTTCGAGGACCCCGAGCTCGTCACGATCAAAGAGGACTACTACCTGGCCCGGCTCATCCCCAACGCGATGGAGCCGCGCGGCGTGGTCGTCGACCTGACGGCATCCATGGGCGAGTACACCGTCTACACCTCCAGCCAGATCCCCCACATCCTGCGCACCACGCTGACGATCACCTGCGGCATCCCCGAGGCCAAGCTTCGGGTCGTCGCCCCGGACGTCGGCGGCGCGTTCGGCTCCAAGCTCGAGGCCTACCCCGAGGACGCGATCTGTCTTGCGATCGCCAAGAACCTCCGCCGTCCGGTCAAGTGGATCGAGGAGCGCAGCGAGGGCTACGTCGCCACGCTCCACGGTCGCGAGATGTACCAGACCATCGAGCTGGCGGCGACCAAGGACGGGGACCTCAAGGCGGTTCGCGTCAACCTGACCGCGTCGATGGGCGCCTACCTGCGCATCATCACGCCGGGCATCCCGATGCTGGGCGCGTGGCTCTACGCAGGGCCGTACGACTGCGAGGGCTACGACTTCCAGTACACCAACGTGTTCACCAACAACACGTTCACCGACGCCTACCGCGGCGCCGGCCGGCCCGAGGCCACCTACGCGATCGAGCGGCCCATGGACGCCCTTGCGCGCACGCTGGACATGGACCCGATCGACCTGCGGATGAAGAACTTCATCACAAGCGACAAGTTCCCCAACTACACCATGGTGTCGGGGCTGACGATCGACTCGGGCAACTACGCGGGCACCACCGAGAAGCTGCTCGAGATGCTCGACTACACCGCAGTGCGCAAGCAGCAGGCAGAGAGCCGCGCGAACGGCGGCACCAAGGTCATCGGCGTCGGTTTCTCGACCTGGCTCGAGATGTGCGGCCTCGCGCCGTCGCGCGTGCTGGCCGCGCTCAAGTACATCGCCGGCGGGTGGGACGCGGCGACGGTCGAGTTCATGCCGACCGGAACGGTGCGGGTACTGACCGGCGTATCGCCGCACGGCCAGGGCAACGTCACCTCGATGGCGCAGATCGTGGCCGACCAGCTCGGTGTGGACTTCGAGGACGTCGAGGTGCTGCACAGCGACACCCAGGTGGTGCCCCTCGGCATGGACACCTACGGCAGTCGCGGGCTGGCCGTCGGTGGCGTCGCCCTCTACAAGGCCGGCGAGAAGATCCTCGCCAAAGCCCGAACCATCGCAGCGCACCAGCTCGAGTGCTCCGAAGAAGATCTGGAGTTCGCCGGAGGCGACTTCACCGTCCGTGGCACCGACAAGAGCGCCAACATCAAGGGGATCGGGTTTGCAGCGTGGTCCGCCCACGACATACCGGACGGAATGGAGCCGGGGCTCACGGCCACCCACCTGTACGACCCGCCCAACTTCAGTTGGCCCAACGGCTCGCACGCATGTGTGGTCGAGGTCGACACCGAGACCGGCGCGGTCGAGATCATCCGCTACGTCGCCGTCGACGACTGCGGCGTGCAGATCAACCCCAACATCGTCGAAGGTCAGCTTCACGGCGGCATCACCCAGGGCATCGCCGAGGCGCTCTTCGAAGAGGCGCTCTACGACGCCGAGGGCAACCTGCTGACCGGCAACATGACCAGCTACATGGTCCCGGGTCCGCCGGAGATCCCGTCGTTCGAGCTGGACCACACCGTCACCCCCAGCCCCACCAACCCGCTCGGCGTCAAAGGCGTCGGCGAGGCCGGCACGATCGCCGCGCCACCGGCCGTCATCAACGCCGTGGTCGACGCGCTCTCGCACCTCGGCGTCACCAACGTCGAGAGGCCGGCGACGCCAGAGCGAGTCTGGCGCGCGATCCAGGAGGCCAAGTCATGATCCCGAGCAAGTTCGACTACACGCTCGCCGAGTCGGCCGCTCATGCCATCGAGCTGCTCGGCCAAGACCCGGAGGCCAAGCTCCTGGCCGGCGGGCATTCGCTCATCCCGTTGATGAAGACGCGCCTGGCACGCCCGTCGAGGCTCATCGACATCGGCCGGCTGGGACTTGCCGGCGTCACGGACGGCGGTGGCCACCTGGTCATCGGTGCCCTGACCCGGCATGCGGACCTGGAGCACGACGCGACGGTCAAGCAGCACTGCCCGATCCTGTCCTACACGGCCGGGCTGGTGGGCGACCGTCAGGTCCGCCACCGCGGGACGATCGGCGGGTCCTGTGCGCACGGCGACCCGGCGTCGGACCTGCCGACCGTCTGCCGGGCGCTCGACGCCACGTTCGTCGCCCAGGGGCCCAACGGCACACGGCAGATCGCCGCCGCCGACTTCTTCCGTGGCTTCTTCGACACGGCCTTGGAGGCAAACGAGCTCCTGACGGAGATCCACGTCCCCAAGATCGGCGGCGCCGGCTGGAGCTACATCAAGTTCCGCCAGCGGGCCCTCGACTGGGCCACGGTGGGCGTCGCGGCCGTCGTCAACGGCGGAGCGAAGATCGCGTTCACCAACATGGGCCAAACCCCACTCCGCGCCAGCGCCGCCGAGGCAGCGTTCGCAACCGGTGGGGCAGCGGCGGCCGCAGCCGCAGCCGCCGAGGGGACGGATCCCCCGAGCGACACCTGGGCCAGCGCCGACTTCCGTCGCCACCTCGCGCAGGTCCTGACCGGCCGCGCGCTGGCGGAGGCCGCTTCGCGGTAGACGCACATCCTGGTGCGCGCCTTCGTGGCGCGCACCAGGATCGTGTTTCGTCAGCGATCGGCACTGCGCTGACGAATCCATTCCCCCAAGTCTGCTGGATGCAAAACACTGTGTAGCATGATACGTGCTACGCTTCGTTGCCATGGGAAGGGCACTGCACGTACGCCTGGATGAAGAGTCCTCGGCCGCGCTGGCGTTACTTCGATCGGATGCGGCGAGCGACTCCGATGCTGTGCGGGGAGCGCTCAAGGAGGCCGCAGCCCGCAGGCGGATGCGTGTCGCGCTCGCGCAGGAGGTGCGGGCGCTGGCGAACGACCCGGACGATCGTAGGGAGATGGCGCTGATCCGCGAACAGATGGCGCTCCTGGCGCCGCCGATCCAGGACTAGCTCCGTGGTTCGCGGCGAGGTGTTTCGCCTGCCGGCTCCTCGGGATGCTCGCGGGCGAGAACAACGCGGCACCCGATACGCCGTGATCGTTCAGTCGAACGAGTTTCTTGCGATGAGCACGACGCTCATCGCCCCGACGTCGACGAGTGCGCGGGCTGCGACGTTCAGGCCGGTCATTGATCTCGACGGAACCCCGACCCGAGTGCTGGTCGAACAGATGACGGTGATCGACCCGGAGCGTCTCGGCAGGTCGGTCGGGCGTCTTTCGCCGGATGAGCGTGTCGCGGTTGATGAGGCGCTTCTGCTCGTTCTCGGGCTTTAGCACCACGGCGTCGGCGGCCACCACGACAGGATGCACGTCCACCGGCTGACCGAACGGTGGGCTGAGCGCTAACCTGCTGGGATGGGGTCGGGTTCGCCACAACCGTTGACCGACGGCTTCGGCCGTGTGCACCGTGCGCTGCGGTTGTCGGTGACCGATCGCTGCAACCTGCGGTGCCGGTACTGCATGCCCGCCGAGGGGATGGACTGGCTCGCCAAGGACGCGCTGCTCGGCTTCGACGAGGTCGAACGGCTGACCCGACTGGTCGCAGGAATGGGGATCAGCGAGCTCCGCGTGACCGGCGGCGAGCCGCTCGTGCGGCGCGACGTGCCCGCGCTCATCTCCCGACTGACAGCCATCGACGGCATCAATGAGGTGTCGATCACGACCAATGGCGTGCTGCTGGCCGAGCAGATCGACGACCTCGTGGCAGCCGGCCTGGCGCGCGTCAACGTCAGCGTCGACTCGCTCGACCCCGACCGATTCGCCGAGCTCACCCGTCGCCGCGACCTGGACCGCGTGCTCGCCGGGCTCGAGGCGTGCGAGCGCTACCCGCAGCTTCGCCCCATCAAGGTCAACGCGGTGCTGCTTCGCGGGCTGTCCGAGCCGGACGTGCTCCCGCTCGCCGAGATGGCCCGCCACCGGCCCTACGTGGTGCGGTTCATCGAGGTGATGCCCCTGGACGCCCCGCGCGACTGGGAGCGCACGTCGGTGTTATCAGGCGCCGAGGTGCGCGCGATGATCGAGGAGCGCTGGCTGCTCGTCCCCGCCGGGCGTGAACGTCCGTCCGCTCCGGGCACCCACTGGCGCTTCGCCGACGGAGCGGGTGAGCTGCAGTTCGTGTCCTCCGTGACGGAGTCCTTCTGCGCGTCGTGCGACCGCCTGCGTCTGACCGCTGACGGGCAGCTCCGCACCTGCCTGTTCGCCGAGAGCGAGACCGACCTGCGCGGCGCCATGCGCACCGGGGCGGACGACATCGAGCTCGAGACGATCATCCGCGACGCCGTCGCCGCCAAGGGCCCGGGACACGGCATGGCCGACCCGGCCTGGACCTACGTGGGCCGCCCGATGAGCATGATCGGCGGCTGACGACTCGATCACCTGCGGGCGTCTTCTGCTCGCCGTGCTACGCTCAGCGCACTTCGCCGCATCCGCGGCCTGCCGATCAGACGTCGTAGGTTCGACTCCCAGGGTGGATTCGAGGACGGTTTTCGGTCCCGAAGTCACCAACAAGGAGAGTCACCACACGTGCAAGCACAGACGTTTGCTCAGCTTGGGCTGAGCCAGGATCTCGTCAACGCGCTCAAGAAGCGCGGCATCGAGCAGCCGTTCCAGGTTCAGGAGCGGGTCGTCCCCGCCGCCCTCGACGGGCGCGACATCCTCGCCAAGGCCCCGACCGGCTCCGGCAAGACCCTCGCGTTCACGCTCCCCATCGTGGAGCGCATCACACCGAACGGCGGCCGCCCGTCGGCCCTCGTCCTGGTCCCCACCCGTGAGCTGGCCGTCCAGGTCGCCGAGGAGTTCGTCACGCTCGCCTCTGCGCGCAAGCTGCGGGTCATCGCCGTCTACGGCGGCGTCTCGATCGTCCCGCAGATCAAGAAGGCCCGGGACGCCCACATCCTAGTCGCGACGCCCGGACGCCTGCAGGATCTGATCGACCGTCGCGCCGTCAACCTGAGCGGAGTCCAGGTACTCGTGCTCGACGAGGCCGACCGGATGCTCGACATGGGCTTCAAGCCGCAGGTCGACCGCATCCTCAAGGCCATGCCCGGCGACCGCCAAACCCTGTTCTTCTCGGCGACGCTCGACGGCGCCGTCGGCGAGCTGGCCCGCGCGTACACCAACTCCCCTGCGCACATCGAGGCGGGGCTTCCCACCGACGCCCTGCCCGGCGATGTCGACCACCACTTCGTGTCCGTCACCGCCGACACCAAGGTCGAGAAGCTCGTGGAGCTGCTCAACACCGACCGAGGGTTGGCGCTCGTGTTCGTGCGGACCAAGCATGGGGCCGACCGCCTGGCCAAGCGCCTGGCCAACCACAACGTCCACGCCGTCTCGATGCACGGCGACAAGACGCAGGCCGCTCGCGAGAAGGCGCTCTCGCAGTTCGAGAGCGGCAGGGTCACGACGCTGATCGCGACCGATGTCGCCGCCCGCGGCCTTGACGTCGATGACGTCACGCACGTCATCAACTACGACCCGCCGCAGGACGAGAAGGCCTACACGCACCGTGTCGGGCGCACCGGCCGGGCGGGACGCTCGGGTACCGGCGTCACGCTGGTCCTGCCCGAGGAGCAGGCAGAGGTCAGCCGCGTCGCGCGTCTCAACGGGCACGGACAGAGCTTTGCCGACGCCGGCATGAAGGTCGCGCC
>CAYMSM010000051.1:0-4707 GCA_964393105.1 uncultured Bifidobacteriaceae bacterium | reverse complement strand
AGCCTGGATCCACCGCCCCTCGCGGCGCGGATGCGCGCGGATCGCCGTCGCCATACGGGTTCGGGGTCAACCCGAAGGATGCACCCTGCGGGTGCTCCCCCGCACCCGCCTGACTCGGCGCCCGCACGCCCCGCATCCACGGTTGTCGGTGGATCCAGGCTTAGGTCGGCTCGATCGTGACGTTCTCCTGGATCTGCACCGTTGGCTGCAGCGCCACCCCCTCCTCGACCTTCGGCTGAGCGGCCGCCCGGGCAGGGGGTGTTGCGGCGGTTACACCTTCGACGACGGGAGGCGGGCCCTCGTCGAGCCACGCCCAGACCAGCTCGCCGCAGTCGGGGCACGCGGGAAGCACTCCACGGTTGCGGATCTGGAACTGGCACGCGACACAGCCGACCAGGCCGGGGATCTGCTGGCCGGCGTGGAAGCACGTCAAGCCAAGGCGCTTCGCCGCCTCCTGCGCACCCTGAAGGGGAGACATGCCCCGGCGCTGCTCGCCGCCGCCGCCGCCGCTGGTGCCGGGTCGTGGAACGTGCGGTGGGAGGTTGGAACCCATGAACCCACTCCTCTCGTCTGCCACGCGTGCGCGGCGGACTTCTCGTTCGCGCGGTCGCAGCGTATCGTGGACATGTTGGCTGGCAAAAGCCTACCGCGCGCTCGCCGATTCGGCCGCGCGGTGCGTCGGAGGAGGGGGCAGTGACCTTGCGCGTCGCAGTCGCGCAGCTCAATACCGTGGTCGGCGACATCCCGGGCAACCTGGCACGGATTCGCGGCGCGCTCGAGCGGTCCCGACAGGCAGGCGCGACGGTCACGCTGGTTCCCGAGCTTGCCATCTGCGGCTATCCGCCCGAGGATCTGCTGCTTCGGCCCGAGTTTGCCGCCGACACGCGTCAGGCGCTTTTGGAACTCGCCGATGAGGTCACCGCCGGCGTCGCGATCGTTGGTTTCGTCGACTGGCAGGACGATTGCTACAACGCGGCAGCCGTGCTCGCCGACGGCCGGGTGCAGGCCGTCTACCACAAGCGGTTCCTGCCCAACTACGGGGTGTTCGACGAGGCCCGGTACTTCCAGGCGGGCGACGAGCAGCTTGTCATCGACGTGCAGGGCGCGCGCGTCGGCATCGTCATCTGCGAGGACATCTGGTACCCGACCCCGGTCGCGGGCGATCTTGCGGTCGCGCGACTCGACCTGATTTGCTGCGTGTCCGCCTCGCCCTACCATCAGGGTAAAGGGGCCGCCCGCGAGCGAATGCTCGCGACGCGTGCTGCGGACAGCGCGGCGGCGCTCGCGTTCTGCAACCTGGTGGGAGGGCAAGACGAGCTTGTCTTCGACGGACACTCCGCGGTGTTCGATGCGACGGGCGAGGTCATCGCGCGCTGCGGCCAGTTCACCGAGGACTTCGTCGCGGCCGACATCGAAGCCGGCGCGGCCGCGCGCCGCCGTCTCCGTGAGCCGTTGGTTCGGCGCATCGGCGATGCTCACTCTTCGGCTGCGCTGCCGATCCAATTCGGCCTCGTGACGCCGTCGTCCGACGCCCCGGTCAACGTCGTCGCGCGGCTGGCCGATCCGCTCGAGGAGCTGTGGCGTGCGCTCGTGCTGGGCATCCGCGACTACGTCGACAAGAACGGCTTTCCCGGCGTGCTGATCGGGCTCTCCGGTGGTATCGATTCGGCGTTGACCGCGGCGCTCGCCGTCGACGCGCTGGGCGCAGACCGGGTGAGCGGCGTCGCCATGCCGTCCGTGTTCTCGAGTTCCGAGAGCCTGGCCGACGCCCGGGACCTCAACCGCCTCTTGGGGATCGCGCTGCAGGTCATTCCGATCGCCGCGGTGGTCGATGCGTTCGAGGCGACGCTGGCCGACGCGTTCGCCGGTCGCCCGCCCGATGTGACCGAGGAGAACATCCAGGCCCGGGTTCGGGGGACGCTCTTGATGGCGCTCTCCAACAAGCTCGGCCGAATGGTGCTCGCGACCGGCAACAAGAGCGAGATCGCGGTGGGATACAGCACGCTCTACGGCGACATGGTCGGCGGATTCGCCCCGATCCGTGACGTCGCAAAGACGACGGTCTACGAACTCGCGCGGTGGCGCAACGCCCAGGCCGAAACCGACGTGATTCCACCACACTCGATCGAGCGTGCCCCGTCGGCGGAGCTTCGTCCCGACCAGCGCGATACCGACTCCCTGCCCGAGTATTCGGTGCTTGACCCTATACTCAAGTCGTACGTTGAGGCGGATCGCGAGTCGGACGAGATCGGCAGTGTCGGCGCGTCGGCAGACGTGATTCGCGGGGTGGTCCGGATGGTCGACCGAGCCGAATATAAGCGGCGCCAGGGGCCAATCGGCATCAAGATCACCCCACGGGCCTTTGGGAGAGACCGACGGATGCCGATCACCAACAAGTATGAGTAGTTCCATGCGGATTGCCCTTGTCGCATGCGCGCTGCTCACATGTGGCGCCCCGGTGGCGCTTGCGCAGGGCGGCGACAAGGTCGCGAACGCGGTGACCTCGGTCGGAAGCGTTCCCACCTCGGGACAGGTGCTGCTCGTGACGTTCGCCGACCAGCCCGATCGCGCCACCGTCGCGTCGCGCCTGAGCGGGTTGGGAACCGTCGACGAGTCGGTGCCGGACATCGGAATCTGGGCGCTCGCGCCCCTCGGTGCATCGACGGCGCGTCGGCAGGTGCTGGCGCGACCCCACGTGGTCCGCGCGGAATGGTCCTTGATTCGCACTACCGATGCCCTGACCGACGAGCGTCCCGTGCCGCCGCCGGCGCTCCCGCTGATCGCGACGCCCGACCCGACCGACCCGTACTTCACGATCGCCGACCAGAACCAGCAGTGGGGGCTTCGTCAAGGCAACTGGACGCTCGGGCTGAGCAGCTACGACCGCCCGACGATCGCCATCCTCGACTCCGGTATCGACGCGACGCATGAGGACTGGAGGGAGCCGGGTCTCTTGATCGCGCCGCGCAGCACGGTGCGGCACGTCGATCGCGCCGAGGACATCAGCGACCGCGGCCATGGCACCCACGTGGCCGGCATCGCCGCCGCCCCCGCCAACGGGGTCGGGGTCGTCGGAGTCGCGCCCGCGTCGGCCAACCCGGCGGTTCCCGGCGTGTCCAAGGTCGTGCCGGTCCAGATCTCGGACGTCCGGGGAGTCAGCCAGGACTCGACGATGATGGCCGGCATCCGGTGGGCGGTCAACCACGGCGCCAAGGTCATCAACATCTCGTCCGGTGGGACGGGCGCGTCGAACGCGTTCCAGGACACGATCAACTGGGCGTTCAGACGGGGTGCGCTGGTCGTCGCGTCGGTCGGCAACGAGGGACTCGACGACAACAGTGTCAACTTCCCCGCCGGATACGACCACGTCATCGGCGTGGGGGCGCTGTGTGACGCCGTCGTGGTGGCACCCGACTGCCCCGCGGCGTTCGGACGTGCGCGGTTCTCCAACCACAACTACTCGGTCGACGTGATGGCGCCGGGGGTCAACGTCATCTCCACGGTGCCCCTCGCGATCCACGAGCGCGAGGTCGCACCGGGGTACGCCTTCAAGGACGGGACCTCGATGTCAGCGCCGTATGTCGCGGGCGTCGTCGCGCTCATTTACGCGTCGCATCCGGGCATCACGCCGTACCAGGTCACGCGCATCCTGCAGACCACGTCCAGCGGCGGGGCGGCGGGGCGCGCGCGAAGCAGCACGTGGGGGTGGGGGAGGGTCAACCCGCTCGCCGCAGCGCAGGCGCCGGCGCCCGTGGATGACCTCAGCGAGATCAACGACGACGTCAAGTGGTTGCCCAAGAGTCAGACGCTGCGCGTCAAGCCAACGCCGACCCGGCTACGGGCTCGTATGGACTTCAACGACGACCAGTTCGACAACTACCCGGTGTTGCTGCGAAAGGGTGAGCGCATGCGGGTGACGGTCATCTCGAAGCGTGCCAGGATCGCCCTACGCGTCTACCGCCCCGGTACGACGTCGGTGCTGCTGCGGGCGCGCACGGCGGAGCAGCTCGCCGCCAAGCGCCTCGGACAGACCCGCCGACCGACCCCGGGGACGCGCACCATGGTCGTGCGGGCCAAGGAGACGGGACGGCATTTCGTCGCGCTCGAGGCCCTGCGCGGTGGCGACGACTACACGCTCGTCATGCGCCGGATCTGAGCGTCGATGACGGTCGATCAGGCAAACGCGCTGTGCGAGGGGACGCTCTCCGGGTTGATCGGGATGTCATTGACGAGCTTGGCGGCCGAACGGGTGACGGCACGGCTGGAGGTCGGTCCTGACCTGCTTGCGCCGAATGGCTATCTGCACGGCTCGGCCGTCATGGCGCTCGCCGAAACCGCATGTGGCTTTGGCACGACGCTCTCGCTGACTCCCGAGCGGCGAGGCCGGTTCGCGACGATCGACCTGACGTGCAGCTTCATCGGCACCGCGCTCGACGGGTGGATCGCATGCGAGGCCACCTGCCCGCACGCGGGCCGCACGACTCAGGTCTGGGACGCGCGCGTATGGCGCGAATCGGACGGCCGCCCGATCGCCCTGTTTCGCCTGACGCAACTCCTGCTGGGGGACTAGTGCTCTGTCTCACAAATACCCTTGCGATCTGGCGGCTGCAAAACTCCGCCGGATTCGGTCCGCTGGTGGGGGAGCAGTCGCCTCGGGGGCTGTGTCCTCGCCTGCGCCCATACTGAC
The DNA here is from genome assembly GCA_964393105.1 of uncultured Bifidobacteriaceae bacterium. Lineage (GTDB taxonomy): Bacteria > Actinomycetota > Thermoleophilia > Miltoncostaeales > Miltoncostaeaceae > CALMEC01. The sequence goes on along the minus strand of CAYMSM010000051.1, from coordinate 20 downwards.
AAGTATGGGGCGCAGGCTGC
>CAYMSM010000050.1:0-22788 GCA_964393105.1 uncultured Bifidobacteriaceae bacterium | reverse complement strand
AAGTCGTGGTCCAATGCGGAATGGGGTCTCTAGGCCAAATCGCACGACTCGACATGTAACGATTGGCCGACGCAGACAGCGCCAAGTGGCAATCAGAGGACTGGTCAGGCGGGTTGGGACGGTGAGTACTCACCGAGCCATTGGCGGGCGGGACGGCGCTCGGCGGCGATGCCGCGTGCGATCCCGGTCACGATGTTCGTCGAAAAGAGGGAGGCGCGGCAGGCCTCATGGCCGGTCTGCTGAAGCTCGAAGTAGCGCTCCAACGTGCCGTCGCCGCCGATCCGGATCCCGAGGTCGGCGCTCATCCGGGCACGCAGCTCGGTGTGGTCGGCAAGAAGCTCGGCGACCGTTGCTTCGGGCAGGCTGCGCCACACAGACCGCCTTGCCTGCATGAACGCGACCGCAACCGAGAGTGGCTCCAATGACGTGGTCTGCAGCGACCAGCCGTCTTCCAGCATGCTCGTCAGGCAGGTCGTCGTCGGTGTGATCCGACCCATGTGGCGCACCTGGCTCACCTCGGCGTACACGCACAGCTCCGGGTGGATCAACACGCGTGCGAGTCCGGTGGGGGCGTTGGGGTACACGACGCTGTAGTCGGCGGCCGGCTCGAAGCCGAGGTCGCTGAGGGCCCCCAGTTCACGCCGGAACCCATCCGCGTCGAGCCAGGGATGATCGGCGGGTCGCGACGCCACAAACTCGAGGGTCTCGGGCACTCCCGACCGCACCGCGCTTCGCACCCGCACCAACTCGACACTCGTGACCGCTGCGCCCACCATCAGTGAGACCAGCGGACCGAACGCCCACAACGCGACGCCGGCCGGCACCGCAGCCATGAGGCCTGCTCGCACGGCAAGCTGGTGGAAGATCCGTTGCGGCGATGCCATCGATGCTCGTATCGGCTTCGCCGGACGCGAACCTGAGTGTTCGCGCTCATGAGGCGCCAACGTTCCCGGTCACGGCACTGGTTCCGAGGCGCACCGTGGCGATACTCATGACCGGGAGTACTTTTTCGGGCCGCAGGGCCCCGAAAAAGTGGACCGCTCCCTCCGCGTCTGCTTTCCTCCCGGGCGATGGGATGGCGTCGCATCGCGGTGATCGTCGTGGCTGTCGGTGCGTGCGTCGCGTCGACGGCGTCGGCTGCCCGACCTCAAGCACGCGGCGTGTCGGTCAACGTCGTGACCACGCCTGGTCAGACCGGAGCCGTGCACGCCGCACTTCGGGCGCGTGGCTTTCGCGTGGACCGCCGCGTCGGCCGGCGCCTGCAGGTCGTCGTGCGGCGCCCGTCGCAGCGACGGGCGATTGCAGCGCTCCCCGGCGTTGCGACGGTCGCGCTGCCACCCACCGCCTACGCCGACGCCGTCATCAGCCAGGGCGTCGACCGGACGGGCGCGTCGGCGCTCAGCGACGCCGCGGCGGATGGCGCGGGTCTTCGCATTGCCATCATCGACTTGGGGTTCGGCAGATCGCTACCCACCCTGCAGGCGACCGGCGAGTTGCCCCGGCCGTCGCGCCTCGTCCAGCAGTCGTTCGATCCTGCCGCCGGGATCGCCGGCACCAATGCCTACGGCAACCTGACCGACCATGGCCAGCTCGTGGCCCAGACCGTGTTCGACTACGCCCCTCGCGCGACGTACCTGTTCGTCAACTACCACACGCCCGACGACTTCGTCGCGGCCGTCGATTGGCTCGCCGGCCAGCGGGTGGATGTGGTCGTGCATTCCAACAACTTCCTCGAAGGGCCCTTCGATGGAACGAGCGCGCCTGCGCGTGCGGTCGATCGCGCAGCGGCCGCCGGCATCCTGTGGTTCAACTCCGCCGGTAACTACGGCGAGAAGCACTGGTCAGGCACCTGGGTCGACAGCGACGGCGACCGGGTGCTGGACTGGCCGGGCGCGACGCCCTGGACGCTGAGACACGACGCCAACCAGGCGTCGACGTTTCACCTCTCCTGGACCAGCCCGGCTGGAGCTCCCAAGAGCGACGTCGACCTGCTCATCGAACGTCGCCTGCCCGACGGCACATGGCAGGCGATCGCCGCGTCGACGGACAGACAGTTGGAGGGAGCAATGCCGGCGGAACGTCTCAACGGCGTCCGGCCCGAGACCGCCGGAGAATTCCGCCTGCGCGCGGTCCTGGTCGCAGGGCCACCGCCGACCGGACCCTTGCATCTGTATTCCCGTGAGGACGACATCCTGGCGCTCAGCGGCTCGCCGCTCGGCAGCGTCCCGACGCCGGCGGACGCCGCTGGGAGCATCAGCGTCGCCGCCGTCGACTGGCGGGGAAACAGCCTCGCCCGTTACTCCTCCCATGGGCCCACCGCAGACGGTCGCCTCAAGCCGGATCTCGCTGCGCCGACCGGGACGCGGCTGGCCACCTCGGTCGGCGACCAGCGCGACGTGGGTGGCACGTCGATCGCCGCGCCAAACGCCGCAGGGGCCGCAGCCGTCACCCTGGGCGCAATGCGTCGCTCCGGTCTGCGCCCGAGCGTCGCCGAGATGCGGGCGCTGATGGCTCGGGACGCGCTCGACCTGGGAGCCCCCGGCGCCGACCCCGCGTTCGGAGCAGGACGGATCCGCGTCGATGTCGAGGCACCGACGTTGCAGACGGTGATCGGGATCCCACGGCGGCCGGTACGCGCCACGGCCAGGGTCGCGGTCGAGGCAACCGATGCCGGTCAGGTCGTCTCCTGGGCCCTGCTGGTCGACGGTGTCCGGCGCCGCGCAGGTCGGGCAGGCGTCGAGGTACTGGACATCCGGTTCGGCACGCAGGCCTTTGCCGACGGCCCGCACACGGTGGTGCTCGAAGTGGGCGACGCGGTCGGCAACCTGGGTCGCCGCACCTGGCGCGTCGTGATCGACAACACGGCGCCGACGCTTGCGATCACCGACGTCCAGGCGCGCCCGTCCGAGGTCGTGCCCGTCGCCGGGCGTCCAAAGCCGCGCCATCCCGTCCGCGTGACGCTCGCCGTCGGAGACGGCCTGAGCCGTACCGTTCAGGTGCGGCTGGTGATGCAGAAGCTCCCGCGCGGTTCACGTAGAACACGCGACGTGATGCTCCCCGTCGACGTCCCGCGCGCTCTCGGACTCGGCCGGCTCGCACGCGGCAGGTACTTGCTTCGCGCCACCGCGATCGACGCCGCAGGCAACCGCCGCACCGTGACCCAACGCATCCGCGTCGCCGGATCGAGCGCTCCCGCACTGCCACCCCCCGCTGCATCGCGCTGATAGCCGCACTTCGCGGCGTGTGTGGTCCGCCAGAGGCCGCCCGAGAGCCGTGTCAGCGGAGCAGGCGTGACCGCCCGCCCGCGGCGTGAGGAAGTCGGACTCCCTGAGTCCTACTTTCTCATCTGAGGCGGCGTATGGAGGTCCCGCTGGACATCCGCTATCCGAATCACGCAGAATTGACGGCGGCAGACCGGAAACACACCAGGAGGATCGCGAATGCCGCTGGATGCTGACGTCAAGAGCAAGCTCAGGGACCGGGTCTCGACGGTGAGCAAGGTGAACGTCGACGAGGTCATCGCCGAGGTCGAGGCCACGCGCGCCACGCTCGCGGAGGACGACAAGGATCACGCGCGCCTCGGCGGCTGGCTCGAGGACCTCGCGATCGTCAAGGGCGGCGGCGTCCCCGGAAAGTTCTAGCCACCGACCAGGGCTTGCTCGTCGCGTCTCGACCCTTCCGTACATCGCCCGCGGCGGCCCTTGAGGCCGCAGGGCGCTACCCCGGGTATCCATGATCAGGAGTACCCGGGTTTCGGGTGCCAGTGCCTCGTAATCGTGTGGGACATCGGCCGAGGACGCGGCGTAGTCGCCGGCCTCGAGGGTGACCTCCTGGCCGGCGTATAGGCCGTCCTACCGGCGCCGCGTCGGGGGGCGGCCCCAGGCGCTGCCGAGCATTCGCTGCAGGCGGCGGGTCTCGGCGATCGCGTTGAGCGGGCGGCGATCGCTCGGGATGGACTCGGTGCGACGCAGGCGACTGGCGCGGCCCTCACGGACCTCGATCCACCGCTCGTAGTCGTTGATCAGCGAGACCACCAGCTCCGCGATCTTGAGCGCCGCCTCGCTCCCGTCGAAGGGCGCTCCGTTGAACAAGAGCTCGTCATCCTCGGCGCGGAAGGCCAACTCGCCGTAGACGGCGTGGCGCGCCCGGATCTCGGGTGCGCTGACGCGGACTGCCAGCTGGTGCCACTCACGCTTCAATACACCGTCTTCGACCGCCGGACGAAAGCCATAGGCGCGCATGCGCCGTCGTTCCGCGGGCTGCAGCCAGAGCATGTGGGCCATACGGACGATCGGGACGAGCTCCCGGCTCCACCCACCCTCGGGCGTCTCCGGCCCAATCGGGGAAGGCAGTCCGTCGCGCACCGCTGAAGTATGCACGTCGCGGGGAGTCCCTGCTGCCATTTCTCGATGGTTGCTTCTCGGTGTGCTAACTTTCCCGGTTGCGTTTGTACCGCCCTTGCCTCTCCCTCGCTCCCCCCGAAAAGCTCACGTCAGGAGGTCTCAGGACTTGAGCACCCTCAAGCCTGCCCGTGTTCGACGCTCGTTCTCGCGCCTCGACAAGGTCCTCGAAGTTCCGCATCTGATCAACATCCAGCGGAAGTCCTACGAATGGTTCCTCAACGAGGGGCTGCGGGAGACGATCGACGACATCTCGCCGATCATGGACTTCACCGGAACCCTCGCCGTCGACTTCGGCATGTACACCCTTGGCGGATGGCAGCCCGGAGAGCCGTTCGAGTACATCCAGGCGAACAACCCGATCAAGGAGTGCCGCGAGAAGGACCTGACGTACGCGGCGCCACTCACGATCGAGGTGAGCTTCGTCAACCAGGAGACCGGCGAGATCCGGCGCCAGAAGGTGTTCATGGGCGACCTTCCGCTCATGACCGAGTGGGGCACGTTCATCATCAACGGCACCGAGCGCGTGATCGTCACCCAGCTCGTGCGCTCGCCTGGCGCCTACGTGATGGAGCCCAAGGACCGCGAGAAGCAGGTGTTCGTCGCCAACCTCATGCCGGCGCGCGGATCGTGGCTGGAGCTCGAGGTCGACAAGAAGGGCCTCGTCAACGTCCGCATCGACCGCAAGCGCAAGCTCCCGGTCACCACGCTCCTGTTCGCCCTGGGCTACACGCGAGACGACATCCTGAACCTGTTCCCGCACCCGACCGACAAGGCGCGGACCAACCCGTTCATCGAGTGGACGCTCGAGAAGGACCCCATCGAGGGCGAGCCCGTCAAGGGCAACAAGAAGAGCCTCAAGGAGATCGAGGTCGTCGCGATCGAGATGCAGGCCCTGTACGTCCAGAAGCAGGCATCGCACGCCGACGAGAAGGCACGCCTGCAGACCGAGATCGAGAAGCTCGAGAAGAAGATCGAGCAGCGCGCCGGCGAGACGATGCAGCACGCCCTGATCGAGGTCTTCAAGAAGCAGCGCCCGGGCGAGCCGCCGACGGTCGACACGTCGCGATCCCTCGTGCGGTCGTTGTTCTTCGACGCCAAGCGCTACGACCTGACCAAGGTCGGCCGCTACAAGCTCAACGCGCGCCTCGGCTCGGATCTGCCGACGTCGGTGCGCACGCTCGTCAGCCCCCGGTTCACCGGTGGGGTAGGCGGCATGAGCGACGACCTGGTGCGACTCATCAGGGAGCTGGTGGACCTGCCGGTCCGTCACGGCCTGCCGGAGGAGTCCAAGGACTTCGCCGCCGACGCCGCGATGCTCCCGCGCGACGAGCTGTCGCACGAACTGGACGAGTACGAGCACTTCGGCAACCGCCGTCTGCGGACCGTGGGCGAGCTGATCCAGGAAGCCTTCCGGGTCGGGCTCTACCGCATGGAGCGCGTGGTGCGTGAGCGCATGAGCACCGAGGACCCCGACGCGATCACGCCCCAGACGATCATCAACATCCGTCCGGTCGTCGCGGCGCTCAAGGAGTTCTTCGGCTCCTCGCAGCTGTCCCAGTTCATGGACCAGACCAACTCGCTCGCCGGTCTGACCCACCGCCGCCGCCTGTCGGCGCTCGGCGCCGGTGGCTTGACGCGCGAGCGCGCCCCAATCGAGGTGCGCGACGTCCACACGACCCACTACGGCCGCATGTGCCCGATCGAGACTCCGGAAGGGCCGAACATCGGCCTGATCGGGTCACTGTCGAGCTACGCGACGATCAACGAGTACGGCTTCATCCAGACGCCGTACCGCAAGGTCGTCAAGGGCGTCGTCACGGACGATGTCCACCGCCTGGACGCGACGCAGGAGGAGCATCAGATCATCGCGCAGGCCAACGCCGACATCGACGCCAAGGGCAAGCTGGTCGGCCCTGTGCTGTGCCGCAAGGGCGGCGAGCCGATCATGGCGAACCCCAACGACGTGGACTTCATGGATGTGTCGCCCGAGCAGATCGTCTCGGTCGCGACCGCGCTGATCCCGTTCCTCGAGCACAACGACGCCAACCGCGCGCTGATGGGCGCCAACATGCAGCGTCAGGCCGTCCCGCTCATGATCACGGATGCGCCGCTGATCGGCACAGGGATGGAGCGGCGCGCCGCCATCGACACCGGAGATGTCGTCGTCAGCAAGGTCGACGGCACCGTGGCATCCGTCGATGCGACCCACATCATCGTCGAGGACCGCAAGGGCGAGCTGTTCCGCGCGGACTTCGAGAAGTTCACGCGCTCGAACCAGGGCACGATGATCCACCAGAAGCCCATCGTGCGGATGGGGCAGAAGGTCGCCGAAGGCGATGTGCTCGCAGACGGCAGCTCCACCAGCCACGGCGAGCTGGCGCTCGGCAAGAACATGCTCGTGGCGTTCATGAGCTGGGAGGGCTACAATTTCGAGGACGCGATCATCGTGTCGGAGCGCCTCGTCAAGGACGACGTGCTCTCCTCGATTCACATCGAGGAGTACGAGATCGACGCCCGCGCCACCAAGCTGGGCGCCGAGGAGATCACCCGCGACATCCCCAACCGCTCCGAGGAGTCGCTTCGCGACCTGGACGAGCGCGGCGTGGTGCGGGTCGGCGCCGAGGTCACCTCGGGTGATCTGCTCGTCGGCAAGGTCACGCCGAAGGGCGAGACCGAGCTGACCGCCGAGGAGAAGCTCATCCGGGCGATCTTCAAGGAGAAGGCCGGTGAGGTCCGCGACACGTCCCTCAAGGTCCCCCACGGCGAGGGCGGCAAGGTCATCGACGTCAAGACGTTCAGCCGCGACAACGGCGACGACCTGGCGCCGGGCGTCAACGAGCTGGTGCGCGTGTTCGTGGCCAAGCGCCGCAAGATCGCCGAGGGCGACAAGCTGGCAGGCCGTCACGGCAACAAGGGCGTCATCTCCAAGATCGTGCCCGAGGCCGACATGCCGTTCCTGGAGGACGGCACGCCGATCGACATGATCTTGAACCCGCTCGGCGTGCCGAGCCGGATGAACATCGGCCAGATCCTCGAGACGCACTTGGGATGGGTCGCAAACCACGGCTGGCACGAGCAGGGCAGGGGCAACGGCAAGGCCCCCGAGCGCACGTTCGTCGCCACGCCCGTCTTCGACGGCGCAACCCCGGGGGACGTCGACCAGGCGCTCATCGACTGGCAGGAGAGCCACCCCGATTCGCCGATCAAGTTCAACATCGACGGCGCCGACCGCCAGGGTCGCCGCTGCTCCGGCAAGCTGCAGCTCTTCAACGGCCGGACCGGCGAGCCGTACGACGGAACGATCACCGTGGGCTACATGTACATGCTGAAGCTCCTCCACCTCGTCGACGACAAGATCCACGCACGGTCGACCGGCCCCTACTCGCTCGTCACCCAGCAGCCGCTGGGCGGTAAGGCGCAGTTCGGTGGCCAGAGGTTCGGTGAGATGGAGGTGTGGGCACTCGAGGCGTACGGCGCCGCGTACACGCTGCAGGAGATGCTGACGATCAAGAGCGACGACACCGTCGGGCGCGTCAAGGCGTACGAGGCCATCGTCAAGGGCGAGAACATCCAGGAGCCCTCGATTCCCGAGAGCTTCAAGGTGCTCGTCAAGGAGATGCAGAGCCTCGGGATGGACGTCAAGATCGAGGGCGACAGCGGTGAGGACATGCGACGCGACGACGATGACGACTTGATACGCGCAGCGGAGGAACTCGGCATCGACCTCTCAGGTGGTCTCGGCGTCGGTCGCGCCGAGTTGGAGGACGGCGAGGCGGCGACCGGCGACGGTGGGGCCGCGCAGGCCGTGCCGGTGCCGGATGACGCAGTCGGCCCAGACGAGGCAGACCGGGCAGAGGAGTGACGGACCGCTCCGCGCCCCGGGCGCGGAGCCCCCACCCCGACCCGTACGAGCTTCAATTCGAAAGGCAGATCCAAGCGTGATCGACATCAACAACTTCGAGTCCATCCGCATCGGCCTGGCGAGTCCCCGCCAGATCCGGCAGTGGTCGTCGGGCGAGGTCACGAAGCCGGAGACGATCAACTACCGCACGCTCAAGCCCGAGAAGGACGGACTCTTCTGCGAGAAGATCTTCGGTCCGACCAAGGACTGGGAATGCTACTGCGGCAAGTACAAGCGCGTCCGGTACAAGGGCATCATCTGCGAGCGCTGCGGCGTCGAGGTGACGCGGGCCAAGGTGCGGCGCGAGCGCATGGGCCACATCGACCTGGCCGCGCCCGTCAGCCACATCTGGTTCTTCAAGGGCGTGCCGAGCCGCATCGGCTACATCCTGGACCTCGCGCCGAAGGAGCTCGAGAAGGTCCTGTACTTCGCCGCGTCGATCATCACCTCGGTCGACGACGAGAAGCGCGAGGCCGACCTGGACGTCCTGCAGACGCAGGTCGACGAGGCGGTCGAGCAGTACCAGCAGGACCGTGAAGAGCGCTTGGTGGACCTGGGCGAGCGCCTGGAGCGCCGGGTGACCTGGCTGCGCGAGAACACGATGGAGAGGTTCGACGACGAGGACATCTTCTGGGTCGAGGAGCTCGAGCGCGATCGCGCCGCCGAGGGCGGCGCGCGCAAGCGCGTGCTGACCGACGCCGACAAGCGTCAGGCCGAGACCGACCTGCGCAAAGAGACCGACATGTCCATCAAGGACGTCGACCGGTACGCCGAGGAGGCCACCGAGCGCATCCGCAACGCCTGGGACACGTTCCGCACGATCTCGGTGCGTCAGATCATCGGCGACGAGCAGCTCTTCCGCGAGATGCGGGAGCGGTTCGGCTCGCAGTACGGCTTCGGCGAGTACTTCAAGGGCGGCATGGGCGCCAGCGCGATCCGCGACCTGCTCGAGGGCTTCGACCTGGAGCAGGAGTCGCTGAACCTCCGCGAGACGATCAACACGTCCAAGGGGCAGCGCCACGCCAAGGCCCTCAAGCGTTTGCGCGTCGTCACGGCGTTCATCCGGAGCACCAACAGGCCCGCCTGGATGATCCTGGAGGCCGTCCCGGTCATCCCGCCGGAGCTTCGCCCGATGGTGCAGCTCGACGGTGGACGGTTCGCGACGAGCGACCTCAACGACCTGTACCGGCGCGTGATCAACCGCAACAACCGCCTCAAGCGGCTGCTCGACCTGGGGGCCCCCGAGATCATCGTCAACAACGAGAAGCGCATGCTGCAGGAGGCCGTCGACGCGTTGCTCGACAACGGCCGGCGCGGTCGCGCGGTCACCGGGCCCGGCAACCGGCCGCTCAAGTCGCTTTCGGACATGCTCAAGGGCAAGCAGGGCCGCTTCCGTCAGAACCTGCTCGGAAAGCGCGTCGACTACTCCGGCCGTTCGGTCATCGTGGCCGGCCCGGAGCTTCGCCTGCACCAGTGCGGGCTGCCGAAGCTGATGGCGCTCGAGCTCTTCAAGCCCTTCATCATGAGCCGGCTGGTCGAGCGCAGCCAGGTGCAGAACATCAAGGCGGCCAAGAAGCTCGTCGACTCCATGATCCCCGAGGTGTGGGACGTCCTCGAAGAGGTCATCGCCGAGCACCCGGTACTGCTCAACCGCGCACCGACCCTTCACCGGCTGGGTATCCAGGCGTTCGAGCCGGTGCTGGTCGAGGGCAAGGCGATCATGATCCACCCGCTCGTGTGTACGGCATTCAACGCCGACTTCGACGGGGACCAGATGGCCGTGCACCTGCCACTGTCGGTCGAGGCCCAGGCCGAGGCGCGTATCCTGATGCTCTCGTCCAACAACATCCTGTCGCCGGCTCACGGGCGCCCGATCACGGTGCCAAGCCAGGACATGGTGCTCGGGCTCTACTACCTGACCTACTGCCGCACCCTCGACGTCCGCGAGAAGGGCAAGAAGGACGCAGTGCCGGTCCCCAAGGAGTTGACCGAGCTTGTCGACCTGAAGGCCGGGGAGTGGACGCTCGGTCAGGGCTACGAGGCGCTGATCGAGGGCGCAGCGAGCTGGACGACCGATCCGTTCAAGGCACTCGGAATCACGCGGGCGCCGCGGGCGTTTCGCAGCCTCGATGAGGTCGTCTACGCGCTCGAGGCCAAGGTCATCGACCTGCAGGACGTCATCGACTACCGCGAGAACGGCAGCCTGGTCACGACCGCGGGCCGGATCGTGTTCAACAAGGAGATCCGCCGGGCGCTCACCGAGGCGATCGGCGAGGAGGAGCTCGAGGCGTGTCCGTTCGAGTTCCAGAACAAGGTGTTCGTCAAGCGCAACCTCGGCGAGTTCATCGAGGATCTGGTCAACCTTTACGGGCCGACCGCGGTGTCGGCAACGCTCGACGCGTTCAAGGAGCTCGGCTTCCGTTACGCCAGTCGCTCCGGCATCACGATCTCCAAGAACGACGTGGTCATCCCTCCGACCAAGGAGGCCATCATCGAGAAGTACGAGGGTCAGGTCGACGAGATCCAGGGCTACTTCGACCGCGGCGAAATGAGCGGCGAGGAGCGCCACCAAGCGGTCGTGGACGTGTGGGAGAAGGCGACCGACGAGGTGGCCGACGCGATGCGCGATCACCTGTTCCGACTCAACCCGATCTACATGATGGCCAACTCCGGTGCGCGCGGATCGTTCAAGCAGATCCGCCAGCTCGCCGGCATGCGTGGCTGTATGACAAACCCGAAGGGCGAGACGATCGAGCGCCCGATCAAGAGCAACTTCATGGAGGGGCTCTCGGTCCTCGAGTACTTCATCTCGACCCACGGTGCCCGCAAGGGTCTGGCCGACACGGCCCTCAAGACCGCCGACTCCGGGTACCTGACCCGACGCCTGGTCGACGTCTCGCAGGACGTCATCGTCCGCGAGCGCGACTGTGGCACCGAGGAGGGCATCGAACTCGGCCTGATGCGCGACGGCTCCGTCAATCCCAACCTGTCCGGCCGCATCATCGCCGGGCCCGTGGTGGATGCGGTCACCGGTGAGGTAATCGCCGATCTGCGTGGCAAGCGTCCGCCGGACGACGATCCCGAGGCCCAGGCCGAGTGGACGATGCAGATGATCAACATGCCCGAGGTCGAGGAGCTCGAGGCGCTCGGCATGGAGCACCCCAAGGCCCTCATCACGGTGCGCTCACCGATGAAGTGCCGCAGCGCCGTGGGGATCTGCGCGCACTGCTACGGGCGCAACCTCGGCTCGGGTGAGCTGTGCGAGCCGGGCGACGCGCTGGGTATCATCGCCGCGCAGTCTATTGGCGAGCCGGGCACCCAGCTGACGATGCGTACGTTCCACACCGGTGGTGTGGCCGGTGCCGACATCACGCAGGGACTCCCCCGTGTCGTCGAGCTGTTCGAGGCACGTCGACCCAAGGCCCTCGCGCAGGTCGCGAAGATCGACGGCTGGGTGAGGATCGAAGACGACGAGACCCGTCCGGGCACCGGGCGCATCGTCATCGTCGAGCCCGTGTTCGTCGAGTCCGACGACGCCGGCACCGGCAAGCAGCGCTCGTCGGTGGGTGAGCACCCGTACGACTACATCAAGCGGACCCAGATGATCGTGAGCCACGGTCAGTGGGTGGAGGCCGGCGACCTGATCACGATCGGGTCGGCGTTCCCGCCGGACATCCTTGAGGCCACTTCCGGTGTGTTCCTGCGGACGGACGGCAAGGTCAAGAAGGTCACCGCCGAGAAGGGCTCCGACGGTTGGTTCAGGATCGACCTGGACACGCCGGACGGCAAGCAGACCCGCTGGGCGCACATCCCGCCGAGCCGGGCGCCGTGGCTGCCCGAGGCCGGCATGGAGGTCCATGAGAACCACCCGGTGCTTCCGGCCGGCATCAAGCGGGAGCGCTCCACCAAGACCGAGCTGTACCTGGTGTCAGAGGTGCAGCACGTCTACCGGTCGCAGGGCGTGGACATCAACGACAAGCACATCGAGCTGATCGTGCGTCAGATGCTGCGCAAGGTCAAGGTCATGGATTCCGGCGGCACCCAGTTCCTGCCGGGGCAGCTGGTTGACAAGCCGGTGCTCTATCGCGAGAACGCGCGCATCGGTCTCGACGTGCGTGAGCGGCTGGCCCGCGAGAAGTTCGCCGGGTCAGAGCGCGAGATGGAGGTGCAGATTGAGGCGGCCCAGGCGCAGTTCGATCCGCTCATCCTCGGGATCACCAAGGCGTCGCTGGCCGTCGAGTCGTTCCTGTCGGCAGCGTCGTTCCAGGAGACCACCAAGGTTCTGACGGACGCGGCGCTCGAAGGCAAGGTCGACTACCTACGCGGCCTCAAGGAGAACGTGATCATCGGCAAGCTCATCCCTGCTGCGACCGGCCTGCGCCGGTACCGTCAGTTGGAGATCGAGCCGGTGCGTCGCGCTCCCGCATTGCTCGAGTTCGATCTGGATGCGCCCTTCTCGATGATCGACGAGGGGGACGACGACTTCCTGATCGGCGACGGCGATGGCGGCACGTACACGTTCGAGCCCGATTTCGGCCCGGAGCCCGACGAAGCCGAGGACCAGACGTAACAGCTCACCGTGCCCGCGGGACAGGTACGCGCCCGGGGCGCGGTCGAGTTGGGCTTGTGGATGCCCCCATGCCGATGACGGCGTGATGGCAGGGTGTCCTTGCCAGGAATTGATCGACAGAACCCTGACAGCGGCGATGGTGGGATTCAGCGAGGACATGTAGGAGGACCGACTCAGGGTCTCGCGTTCATCGACTGGTGTATGAAGCGGACGGCCCCGACGGGTCAGCTTGCTCGAGCCCCTTGGCGATCAGGAATCCTCGGGCACGTTCGGTGAGGGGGTAGCGGGCAACGCGTTCCCAGAACGCAGGCCCGTGACCGGGGACCTCCAAGTGCGCGAGCTCATGCATGATCACGTAGTCCAGGACCCACCCGGGGAATCCGCTGAGCGTGCGCGACAACCGGATGGTCCCGGTCGTCGGGGTGCATGAGCCCCACCGGGTCGTCTGGTTGTCGACCCACCTGATCGACGTGGGCGACGGGAGTCCGTACCGCGCAGCCAGTCCGGCCGCACGCGCCGACAGGTCGATCTCGGTGCCGCGTGTGCGGCCGGTCACCCGCCGTACGAGCCGTGCGACGATTCGCGCCTCTTCGGCTGCGCCCAGACCCGCCGGGACACGCACCTCGATCACATCGTCGACCTCGCGCGCGGCAGCGGTACGACGGCGACGGGCGCTTCGAATGATCCGGACCTCGGGCACCTACCCACGCTATCTCCTCGTGTCGGAAGGTCTGTCCACCAACCTGCGGCGCAGCCCCCCTGATCTCCGAAATGGCCAGTTGGCCGTGTCTACGCTGGCCAATGGTTACATCATCCGAGTGAGTTGCGTGACAGATCCGACACATAGGTGTCAATGCCAGTTGAGAACTGGTCACCTTCTGCCGGTTGAAATCTGTACCCCCTGGGTCCGCCGGGTCGCAACGCTCCCGAGCAAGCAGGTATTGACCGTAGTGGCGAAGTCGTCGGGCGCCGCGTCGAGGTACTTCTTCTTACACGACCGGGATGGCCTGGAACGCCGATCCCTGGAACTTGCCCTCGTCATCCGTGATGACGACGAGCTTGTTGTGCGCGATCTGCGGGTGGTGCCGATCGTCCCGCTTGACCGGGGCCTCGGGAGCTACGTCTTCGCCTCCGTCCATATGGACAGATATGAACTGAGACTGCATCCTTGTCCAGCGGGTTTTCGCTCGCCAGAATCAGGCCACGTTCCCGGTCACGGCATTCGCTCGGCGAGTCGAATCCGACGACGTCGCCCCTGCCCGGCTTGGGTCAGTTGTCGCGGCCGTCCGGGTCGGGGAACCGCACGTGCAAGTGGTCGTCGTGGTTGGGCCAGATCATGACGACCCCGCCGGGGCCTCGGATGTCGAGGTTCGGCCCGTAGAAGACATACTCGGCGCCACGGGCGACGACGAAGTCGACGATCGCCTGGGTTCGACGCCGGTCGTAGCTGCTCGGGTTCGACTGGCCTTCCTTGCCATCGCTGCGCGGCAGGCGGATGTCGACGTCAAGGCCGTTCTCGTGTGATGCGTGAAGGTCGAAGCTGCCGCCGCCTTCGTTGGACAGGTCGCCGATGCCCAGGCGCGGAGCGTCGGGAGAGGTCTGCTCCCACCATCTGCCCAGCGCGATGAGCCGCCGGACGAGCGCTGCCGTTCCATGTCGGCGCTCAGCCCGATTCGGTGGCGATTGGGTATGGGGGTTGTACGTGTAGAAACCCGGGCCGTCCTCGGGGAGGATCACCCCGCGCTCGAGCCACCCGACGTTGGCGGTGCCGTGGGCGACGCTCTCTCGCCACTGGATGCGGGCCTCGATCGGGGGTGGAGGCGGGGGAGGCGCGGGGGGACCCTGCGGCTGGGGAGTCGGGGCCGGCGCCGACGCGGCGGACGCCGTCGTCGTGCCGCCCTCATTCAGCGCGGCGATCGGCAGGGTGGTGACCACGAGCGCACAGAGCACGATCCATCCTCGCGGCGCCGACGATCGGCGCTTGCGGCGCACGGATGCGCGGCACGCAGGGCAGCAGGCCATGGCGTTTCGTCGTGCGCTCACCTGCGGCGAGGGTATCGCTGATCCGGACATTCGTCGAGAAATCCTCATTGCGAGCACTAGGATTGGCGGATGTCGTGGCTGCTGCGGTCCAGGTTGGCCCGCGTGCTGCTGGCGGTGATCGCGCTGCTGGCGGGTGGGTGGGTCGTGCTGCGTCAGGTGGCGGGGTCGAGCGATCCGGTCACCGATCGCGAGGCGCTTGCCGCGTTCGCCAGGGCGGCTTCCGGTACGGTCCCGGCGGGCGGTCCTGCGCCCGGGGTCTACCGGTATCGGGCAACCGGAATCGAGCGCGGTGGCACGGGCCCCCTTGTCATCAGCCGCGACCTCCCGGCGGAGGCCAGGTTGGTGATCACGCCGCGCGATGCTGGGTGGGAGGCCGAGCTCTCCTACAGTCGTCAGCATGTCGAGGCCGCCCGCTACATGTTGCGTGAGGGCGACATCCGCGTGACATGGCGGCGCACCAAGGTCACGTTCGCCGGGTTCGGTCGCGACGATCGCCGCACGGTCGAACCGGCATCCCTGTTCCTTCCGGCGCGCCCCTCCCCGGGCACGCGGTGGACCGAGCGATACCGCACGGGCGACATTTCCGTCCGGGCCCAGAACCGGATCCTTCGCTTCGAACGCCTGCCCGTGGACGGCAAGACCGTCGAGGTTCTCGTGATCGACAGCCGGTCGACGACCAGCGGAGCGCATCCCGGAACGCGACTCGAGACGCTCTGGTGGTCACCCGCGCTGGGGCTCCCCGTTCGCTGGGACGTGGACATGGACATCGGCGGCGTCTTCGCCTTCCAGGCCCGGACGACTGTGCAACTGGTGAGCGCGGTCCCCGCGACGTGACGCCGAACCGCGCCGTCCGAACGTGCTACGGTTCCCCGCCGGTCGCCGTACGGTGGCTGATCGAACCTGCCAGCGAAGAAGAGGCCAAGCACAAGCGTGCCGACGATCAATCAGATGGTCCGGAAGGGCCGCAAGCCCAAAGCCAGCAAGACGTCCACCCCGGCGCTCAAGGGCGCGCCCCAGAAGCGTGGCGTCTGCACCAGGGTCTACACCACCACCCCGAAGAAGCCGAACTCGGCGCTCCGCAAGGTCGCCCGCGTGCGGCTGACCAACGGGATGGAGGTCACGAGCTACATCCCGGGTGAGGGCCACAACCTGCAGGAGCACTCGGTGGTGCTGGTCCGTGGCGGGCGGGTCAAGGACCTGCCGGGCGTGCGGTACAAGATCATCCGCGCGGCCCTCGACGCCGCCGGCGTCGGCGATCGCAAGCAAGGGCGGTCGAAGTACGGCGCAAAGGCTCCCAAGTAATGCCACGCAGAAACGCAGCAGACGTCCGTGAGCCAGAAGCGGATCCCATCCACGGCAACGTCATCGTCAGCCAGCTCGTCAACCGCGTCCTCAGGGACGGCAAGAAGTCCGTCGCCGAGTCGATCGTCTATGACGCGCTCGAGCGCATCAAGGATCGCACCGGCCGCGACCCCGTGCAGGTCATGGAAGAGGCAATCCGCAACGTCACGCCCGCGCTCGAGGTGCGGTCGCGTCGTGTCGGTGGCGCCACCTACCAGGTGCCGATCGAGGTGCAGCCCCGTCGGGGACGCACGCTCGCGATCCGGTGGATCGTCCGGTTCTCGCGCGACCGGCGTGAGAAGCAGATGAGCGAGCGGCTCGCCAACGAACTGCTGGACGCGCTCGGCTCGCAGGGCGGGGCGTACAAGCGCAAGGACGACATCTACCGCATGGCCCAGGCCAACAAGGCCTTCGCGCACTACCGCTGGTAGGCGCGGCCATGACTTTGCGCCAACCGCGCCGTCATTCGGGTGGCAGGTTCCACCTGCCCCAGGTCCTAAGGGAGCACCGTGTCCACGTCTGAACCACTCAAGAGCATCCCGCTCCAGCGTACCCGCAACATCGGGATCATGGCGCACATCGACGCGGGCAAGACGACGACGACGGAGCGCATCCTCTACTACACGGGCCGCACCCACCGCATCGGCGAGGTCCACGAGGGCGCCGCCACCATGGACTGGATGGCGCAGGAGCAGGAGCGGGGAATCACGATCACGAGCGCCGCCACCACCTGCATCTGGCGCGACCACCGCATCAACATCATCGACACCCCGGGGCACGTGGACTTCACGGTCGAGGTGGAGCGCAGCCTACGGGTGCTCGACGGCGCCGTCGCGGTGTTCGACTCGGTCGCCGGCGTCGAGCCCCAGAGCGAGACGGTGTGGCGCCAGGCCGACCGCTACGGCGTGCCGCGGATCGCCTACGTCAACAAGATGGACCGCATCGGCGCCGACTTCGACCGCTCGGTCGAGACCATGCGCGACCGCCTGGGCGCCAACGCGATTCCGGTCCACCTGCCGATCGGGTCCGAGGGCGCGTTCGCGGGTCTCGTCGACCTGGTCACGATGATCGCGGTCACCTATGAGGACGACCTCGGCACCAAGGTCAACGAGGGCCCCGTGCCCGACGACCTCAAGGATGCGGTCGACCAGGGGCGCGAAGCGCTGATCGAGGCGCTCGCCGACGTCGACGACACCCTCGCCGAGGCGTACCTGGAAGGCGAGGAGATCACCCCCAAGATGCTGCGCTCCGCCATCCGCACGGGTGTGCTTGCGCTCGCGATCACGCCGGTGTTATGCGGCTCGTCGTTCAAGAACAAGGGTGTGCAGCACCTGCTGGACGCCGTCGTCGACTACCTGCCCTCCCCTCTCGACGTCGAGCCGGCCGAGGGCATGGAGCCCGGCAAGGACGAGCCCACGGCGCGGCCGCCCGAGCCCGGCGCCCCGTTCGCCGCTCTGGCCTTCAAGGTGATGAGCGACCCGTTCGTCGGGCGGCTCACGTTCCTGCGCGTGTACTCGGGCACCGTCAACGCCGGCGCCAACATCGTCAACGCGACAAAGGACAAGAAGGAACGCATCGGCCGCCTGCTGATGATGCACGCCAACCACCGTGAGGACATCGAGAAGGCCGGGGCGGGCGACATCGTCGCGGCCGTCGGCCTCAAGACCGTCACGACAGGCGACACGCTCAGCGACGTCTCCAAGCCGATCATCTTGGAGCAGATGACGTTCCCCGAGCCGGTCATCTCCGTGGCGATCGAGCCCAAGACCAAGCAGGACCAGGACAAGCTCGCCCAGGCCCTCCAGCGCCTGTCCGAGGAGGACCCCACGTTCCGGGTGCGCTCGGACGAGGAGACCGGCCAGACGCTGATCGCCGGTATGGGCGAGCTTCACCTCGAGATCATCGTCGACCGCCTGACGCGCGAGTTCAACGTGGACGCCAACGTCGGCGCCCCGCAGGTCGCCTACCGCGAGACGATCCGCAAGCGCGTCGAGAAGGTCGAGGGCCGGTTCGTCCGCCAGAGCGGTGGACGCGGTCAGTTCGGCCACGTGTACATCACGATGGAGCCGAACGAGCCGGGCAAGGGCTACGAGTTCACCAGCAAGGTCGTGGGCGGCAACATCCCCAAGGAGTACATCGCCCCGACCGACCACGGCATCCGCGAGGCGCTCGAGTCGGGCGTGCTCGCCGGCTACCCGATGGTCGACATCAAGGTCGAGCTGATCGACGGCTCCTACCACGACGTCGACTCGTCCGAGATGGCGTTCAAGATCGCCGGGTCCATGGCCGCGAAGGCCGCAGCGCTCAAGGCGTCGCCGACGCTCCTGGAGCCGGTCATGGCGGTCGAGGTCGTCGCCCCGGCGGACTTCACCGGCGCGGTCGCGGGCGACATCAGCCGCCGCCGCGGCCAGATCGTCGGGATCGAGCCCCGTGGGCAGACCGAGGTCGTCAGCGCGACGGTGCCGTTGTCGGAGATGTTCGGCTACGCCACGTCGATTCGGAGCGCCACCCAGGGCCGTGCCACGTTCACGATGCAGTTCCAGCGCTACGAGCAGGTCCCCCAGAGCATCGCGGAGCAGATCAGGGCCAGGTAGCCAGGGGCGGTCTGGACGGGGTCACGCACGATGCGTGATTGCGCTCCAGACGCTTGACTCACGGGCCGGGAGGCCTTACAAGTTCTGGAACTTCGTGCCCCTCAAGGATGGGGGCGCGTCCGCCGATAAGGATGTTGATGATCTGTCGATCGCCATGGAAGGCACTGCTCCGTCGTCTTCGACTCGCCGCGCGTTCGGGCGACGGTTTCACGCTCGTCGAGATGATGATCGCGCTCGCGGTGATGGCGCTGATGTTCGCGGGTACCGCGTTGGTGCTGGGCTCGACTCTGACCGGTGCTGCGGAGACCCGCCTCAAGCAACACGCCGTCGAAGCGGCCACCGAGATCCTCGAGGGCACCCGCGCGATGGACTACGCGAGCGTCGCGACCCAGAACACGGCTGACCTGGCGGCCTTGAACGCCACAGGGGTGGCGTACATCGCGGGTTCGCCCGGTGCCTATACGTTCGACCCCGATGGGTCGACCGGGCCGCTGCTCGTGGAGCCCTTGGTGATCTCCAACAGCGCCTCGATCGACCCGGTCCAGCAGCTCCAGCGAAACGGCGCGACGTTCAACGTGTGGACGGTCGTGACCGACCCGGCGGGCACGACACGGGTCAAACGCGTCACGACCCGGGTCTCGTGGACCCAAGACGGCCAGACGTTCTCCCGCCGCATCTCGACCCTCGTGACCGAAACCCGCCGCGGCCTGCCGCTGCCGAACTTCGCCGTGGGTACCGACATGACCCTCCCGCCAAAGACGACCGATCAGGAACTCAACCTGCCGTTCAGCATCACCAACAATGGTGCGCGCGACAACTGGAACATCGTCGCCAAGTCAAGCCCGTCGGCCGCTTGGGTCGACGACATCGTGTGGTATCGCGACGACGATCCAGTGGACGGCCAGAAGTCGGCCGGCGAGGTCGTGCTGGGCGATGTCAGCGGCGACTCGGTTGTCGACACGGGGCTCCTCGAGACGGACGATCTGCGGAAGGTTGTCGGCTGGATCGACCTTGCTCAATGGCAGATCGACAACCCGACCGGCTCGGTGACGGCCGGGACGTACGTCATCACCGTGAGCCTGGGCTCGGCCAGCCAGCCGACGACGCCCGCCAAGACCGTTGAGCTGATGGTGACGCTCAGCGCACCCGTGGCCTCCTGCGGATGCACCTACCACGACTATTGGTTCCACAACGCCTCGCCACCGAGCAGCGCAGACGCGAACCTCGTCACCGGTGACATGCCGGCGACCAGCACCTCGACCTCGTTGCTGGCAACGCTGCCGAACTATGACAAGAACAAGGACAGCGCCGCGAACTCGGGCCGGACGATCCTGACGGGAGGCACCGACTACAGCGAGAACACCGCGACCAAGATCGCGAAGTGGCAGTACCAGCTGCCGATCGCCAACACGGTCAAGGTCGGAACCGTGACCATCACCGTGTGGGTTGCGATGGAGGACTTCGCCGCCGGCACGGCGGTGCTCAACGGATATGCGCACTACAGCACGACGGGCTCGGGAACGAACCCGATCGGCGCCACCGGGGCAGGCACGTCGGGACCGGTGACAATCCCGGCCAGCACCTGGGTGCCGGTGACGATCACGATCCCCGTCGCCGCCGACATCAGCATCGCCGCGAGCAAGTACCTGCGGGCATATGTGACGAATGCCGGCTCCGGCAACGTGTGGATCGCCTACGGCACCACGACGCACCCGGCCCGCATCAACATCCCCCTGGCCACCTAGATGCGGCGCCGGTCAACATCCGGGCAGTCGGGCTTTACGCTGGTGGAGCTCCTAGTGATCGTGTTCATCATGGGGCTGATCGGCGCGATCTGCCTGGCCACGTTCAACACCGGCTCCAACGCGCTGGGGCGGGTGGATGACGACATCCGCGGCCAGCAGGACCTTCGCATCGTCACGGAGCGGCTCACGCGCGACATCCGTGCCGGGCGCGGTGTCCACGACGATACGGATCCCGCCACCGCCGACTCGGACCAGAGCAAGCTCATCCTCTGGATCGACTACGACGCCGACTACATCAAGGACGCTGCCACCGAGATCATCGTCTGGGACGTCGTCGCGTCGAGCGGGGGCCACTATGACGTGCGCCGTAAGCAGGGTTCCGATCCGGCCCAAACCGTCGGTCGCTCGGTGATCGATGCGCTGGCCTTCCAGTACTTCAGGGACGACACGGGCACGTTGCAGGTCCTCGACGCGTCGGTTGCGGCGACCGATCTGACGTTGAGCTCGGTCGTCGAGGTCAGCATGGACTACGACGCGATCGTGGGCGCGTACCTCGAGCAGAAGACCAACACGTACCGGATCCGACTGAGGAACACCGAATGAAGAGGTCACGGATGGCACGGACCAGGTACGCGCTCACGGATGAGGCAGGCGTCGGCCTGATGATGGTGATGGGCATCGGCCTCCTGCTGATGGCGATGGGTGCGGCGGCGTTCACGCTGTTCAACATCGGCCAGAACTCCAGCAAGCGCCACCTGGGCTACGAGCAGGCCATTCACGTCGCCGAGAACGGCATCGACACGGCGCTCGCCGAGCAACAGGCGGCGCAGGGCACGTTCAGCACCGACATCGCCTGGGAGGACGGCACGGCGACGGGGGTCGAGGGGCAGCTTCCGGCCGGGACCGACACCGTCGAGGAGGAGGAGGCGTGGCTTCGCGAGCGCGCCACGTACGCCGCGGCGAACTTCGCCGCGCTCACGACCGCCGGCGTCGCCGGAACGTCCTCGGAGGGCGACTACGTCCTCATCAGCCCGTCGAATCGCAAGACCGTCTACGCGGTCGGCTGGGTGCCGAGCATCGCCGCACCCGTGCACACGCGGTACATCAAGACGGAGTGGCTGTTCTCGACGTGGCACCCGGACCACGCCCTCCTGGTGGACGGGGACCTGGACCTCAGCGGCGCCACCGTCGCCGGCCTGACCGGCAACGTCCATGCGAACGGCAACATCGACATCGCGAGCGGGAGCACAGAGGTCTCCGGACTGCTCTCCACCTCCGGCAGCTTCTCGGTGACCGGGCCGGGGATCCCCAATGCGGACATCCCCAAGGTCGAGTCGGGCTCGGCGCAGCAGGACGTGCCGAACTTCGACCCGCGCCTGATCTGGGAGCGTCTGACGACAAACGCCACGCTCCTTGGTGCGTGGTATGACCTATGTCCCGATGGGTCAGTGCACAGCGTCACCGCCGGCCAGGGGGTACCGTGCGCCGGTCCGACGCACCCGGATTTCGTGGCGGGCACCGACTTCCGCGGCTGGGGCTACAGCTCGGGAACCAACACATGGGACTACAAGTCCGACGACGCCAGCGAAGGCGTCTACTACGCGTTCCAGGCGAACATGGAGATCAGCGGCAACCCCGGTCTGGCCGCAGGTTCACCCTGGCAGGCATCCCTGATCGCCGAATCAGCAGTGGGCGGAGCCGACGGAGCGTGTGCGACGACCCGGGATTACGGAGACATCAAGGTCACCGGTACGCCGCGAAGCATCCCGTTCGCCACGGGACTCGGGTTCATCGCGGGTCGGGATCTCAAGGTCAACGGGAACCCGTCGTCCGGCACCGGTGAGTACTCCGGCTTCTACGCGGCCGGCGAGCAGATCGAGGTCGGCGGCAACGTCAGCATCAACGGCTCAATCGTCTCCCAGAACCTCTGTGACTCGCCGGACTCGACGATCAACGACAACAACGTCCACGGCAGCGTCACGATCACCTACGACGGGAGTCTCGACATCCTCGTCGGCGCGACAATCCGCTCGACACTCTGGCTCGAGCTCTAAGCACAGTCGCGAGTCGCCAGCCGTGCCGCGAGCAACTGGGCGGGGTGCAGGACCGGCGCTTGCGTGTGTCGAGCGATCTGCTGGCGACAGGACGAGCCGGCGGCGATCGCGAGTGAGGCACCGGCGATCGCCGGTGC
>CAYMSM010000049.1:0-3546 GCA_964393105.1 uncultured Bifidobacteriaceae bacterium | reverse complement strand
AGCATCACCCCTTCGTCGATTGCATCTCGGCGCCAGGCGGATCGGTAGGCCCAAGGAAGGCAGTCCGGGGAGGTGGATTCTGCTTCGAGAAGGACCTGGACCGCTGCGAGAACCGCAGCCGTTTCCTCGGCGGTCGGATTTCCGCCGACGACCTCAACTGCCTGACTCACAGTGGAATGTTCCCGTGCTTGCGCTTGGGGCCCGCTTCGCGCTTGGTGAGCGAGACTTCGAGGGCCTTGATGAGCCACGGTCGGGTCTCCTCGGGCTCGATCACGTCGTCGACGAAGCCGCGCTCGGCCGCGATGTAGGGGTTGGCGAAACGCTCGGTGTACTCGGCGATCAGCTCGGCGCGCTTGGCGGCGGCGTCCCCGCCGTTGGCCTCGGCCGCCTCGATCTCCTTGCGGAAGATGATGTTGACGGCGCCATCAGGTCCCATCACCGCGATCTCGGCGGTCGGCCACGCTGCGTTGAAGTCCGCGCCGATGTGCTTGCTGCTCATGACGTCGTACGCGCCGCCGTACGCCTTGCGTGTGATGACCGTCAGCTTGGGCACCGTCGCCTCTGCGTATGCGTACAGCAGCTTGGCCCCGTGCAGGATGATCCCGCCGAACTCCTGCGACGTCCCCGGCAGGAAACCCGGCACGTCGACGAACGACACGATCGGGATGTTGAACGCGTCGCAAAAGCGGATGAACCGGGCGCCCTTGGTGGATGCCGCGATGTCGAGCACGCCGGCCAGCGCCTTGGGTTGGTTGCCGACCACGCCGATCGAGTGGCCGTTGAGCCGGCCGAACCCGACGACAAGGTTCTGGGCGTAGAGTGGCGCGACCTCGAAGAAGTGGTGGTCGTCGACGACGGCGCGCACCACGTCCGTGATGTCGTAGGGCTTGGTCGGCAGGTCGGGGATGATCGACGTCAACACCGCGTCCTGGCGGCCGGGGTCGTCGTCGGGCTCCTCGTACGGCGGCAACTCCAGGTTGTTCTGCGGGATGTACGAGATGAGCTCCCGCACCATGTCCAGGCAGTCCGCCTCGCTCTCGGCGGCGAAGTGCGCGACCCCGGACTTGGTGGCGTGCGAGACCGCGCCGCCCAGCTCCTCCATGGTCACCTCCTCGCCCGTAACGGTCTTGATGACCTCGGGGCCGGTGATGAACATGTGGCTGGTCTCTTTGACCATGAAGATGAAGTCGGTGATCGCCGGGCTGTAGACCGCACCGCCCGCGCACGGTCCCATGACCACGCTGATCTGCGGGATGACGCCGCTGGCACGCACGTTGCGGTAGAAGATGTCGGCGTAGCCGCCCAGGCTGACGACGCCCTCCTGGATGCGCGCTCCCCCGGAGTCGTTGATGCCGATGAGCGGGCAGCCCATCGTGACCGCAAGGTCCATGACCTTGCAGATCTTCTCGGCGAACACCTCGCCCAGGCTGCCGCCGAACACCGTGAAGTCCTGGCTGAACACGAAGACCTTGCGCCCGTCGATCTCGCCGTGGCCGGTCACGACGCCATCGCCCCACGGGCGGTTGTCCTCCAGACCGAACCCATGCGCGCGGTGGCGGGTGAACATGTCGAGCTCCACGAACGAGCCGGGGTCCAGCAACATGTCGATGCGCTCGCGGGCGGTGCCCTTGCCGCGCGCGTGCTGGCGCTCGACGGCCGCCTCTGACCCGGCGTGGACCGCTTCGTCGCGCAGCGCCTTGAGCCGCGCCCGCTTGTCCTCGACGCTCATGAGCTTCCTCGCAGGCGGTCGTGCTCTCCCCACTCGTCGCGCAGGACGTCGCACACCTCGCCGACCGTCGCCCGGGCGCGCAGCGCGTCGCGCATGGGGTAGAGCAGGTTGTCGGTGCCGCGTGCGGCGGCGCGAACCGCGTCCAGCTCCCGGGTGACCGCGTCGTTGTCGCGCCGGGCGCGCAGCTCGGTAAGGCGTCCGACCTGGGCACGCTCGGTCTGGGGGTCGATCCGCAGAAGCTCGGGGTCGATCTCGTCGTCTTCGGCGAACGCGTTGATGCCGACGATCGTCCGCTCCCCCGAGGTGACCTCCTGCTGGTGGCGGTAGGCCGCGTCGTGGATCTGCTCGCTCATCAGGTCGATGCACGCGACCGCCCCGCCCCGCCTGTCGATCTCGTCGATCAGGGCTTGGGCCCGCTCCTCGATCTCGGCGGTCAGCGACTCGACGTACCACGACCCGCCCAGGGGATCGACGGTGTCCGTGATGCCGCTCTCGGCCGCGATGATCTGCTGGGTGCGCAGCGCCAGCTTGGCGGCGCGTTCGGTCGGAAGGGCCAGGGCCTCGTCGAAGCCGTTGGCGTGGATCGACTGCGCGCCGCCGAGCGCTGCCGACAGCACCTGGGTCGCGACCCGCACGATGTTGTTCTCGGGCTGTTGTGCGGTCAGCGTCGAGCCGCCCGTCTGGGCGTGGAAGCGCAGCATCATCGCGCGGTCGTTGGTCGCCCCGAACCGCTCACGCATGACGAGTGCCCACAGCCTGCGGGCCGCGCGGAACTTGGCGACCTCTTCCAGCAGGTTGTTGTGCGCGTTGAAGAAGAACGAGAGGCGCGGCCCGAACGTGTCGACCGACAACCCGGCGTCGATCGCCGCCTGCACGTAGGCGATGCCGTTGGCGAGCGTGAACGCGACCTCCTGCACCGCGGTCGAGCCGGCCTCGCGGATGTGGTAGCCCGAGATCGAGATCGTGTTCCAGTTGGGCAGCTCGGCGTTGCAGTACGCGAACGTGTCGACGGTCAGCCGCATCGATTGCACCGGCGGGAAGATGTAGTTGCCGCGGGCTACGTACTCCTTGAGCACGTCGTTCTGGATCGTGCCGCGCAGCGCGCCGGTGTCGGCGCCCCGCTCCTCGGCGACGATCTGGTAGAGCAGGAGCAGCACCGACGCGGGCGCGTTGATCGTCATGCTGGTCGACACCTGGACCGGGTCGATCCCGTCGAACACCCGGGCCATGTCCTCGATCGAGTCGATGGCCACGCCGACGCGGCCGACTTCGCCGAGCGCGCGCGGATCGTCGGAGTCCATGCCGAGCTGGGTCGGCAGGTCGAACGCCATCGACAGGCCCGGCGCGCCGTGGGCGAGCAGGTACCGGAAGCGCTCGTTCGTCTCCTCGGCGGTCGCGAAGCCCGCGTACTGGCGCATCGTCCAGGGCCGCTCCCGGTACATCGTCGCGTGGACGCCACGGGCGAACGGGAACCGACCGGGCTCGCCGAGCCGTCCGTCCAGGTCCAGGTCGGCGACGGACGCGGCGTCGTAGACGGCTTCCACAGGGATGCCGCCCTCGGTCGTGCGCTTCGTCGCGCCTGTCGCTCGATCCCCCAACCGCGCCTCACTGATCGCTGACGAATCCCCGACGCCAACAGGCGTTTCGAGGGGCCGCGAACCTACCACAGCGCCGACGGACCGGATGTTCGCACCACTCGGTGTCAGACACATCGTGGTGCGGGACCGGGCGTCTCAGCGCCCGACGAGCAAACGCTCCTCGGTCCGCGGCACGGTGTCACGCCGATTGGCACTGATCGTGCGCCGATTGGCACAGAG
>CAYMSM010000048.1:0-9457 GCA_964393105.1 uncultured Bifidobacteriaceae bacterium | reverse complement strand
CGTATCCCGGCTGCAAACCTTCGCCAGGCGGTGTCCTCGGTCTCACCGTTATGGGTACCGATAGCGGCAAGACACTGCGTCCTTGCCTGACTCGGTTTTCGCTCGGGATACGTGCCCGTACTTACGAGAGCGACCACTTAGTTGAAACGCGGACGAACACCTCACGTCAAGTAGAAGTACAGCGCGTAGAGCAGCTCCACCGCCGGGCTCGATGTGTGGACCGTGACGTCGGACGGGACGGAGAGCAGGGCATCCGAGTAGTTGAAGATGATCTTGACGCCGGAGGAGACGAGGTCGTCTGCGACCATCTGGGCCGCGTGACCGGGCACCGCAAGCACGCCGACCATGATGCCGTCGCCGCCGACGACCTGGGGCAGCTCGGAGTAGTGGCGGACCGTGATGTCGCCGATGCTAAGTCCGACCTTGTCGGGGTCGACGTCGAAGATCGCAGAGATCCGAAATCCATGGTCGGCGAACACGCCGCTGCTCGCGATGGCCTGGCCCAGGTTTCCCGATCCGAACAGGGCGATGTTGTGCTGGCCCGACGTGCGCAGGATCTTCCTGATCTGCGCGATCAGGGTGTCGATGTCGTAGCCGACGCCCCGCTTTCCGAACTTGCCGAACCCCGACAGGTCGCGCCTGATCTGCGTCGGGTTGACGTTCGTGTACTCGGAGATCGCCTGGGACGAGATGGAGCTCTTGCCCATCTTCTTCGACTGCGTCAACACCTGGAGGTACCGCGACAGCCGCGTCGCGACGCCGAGCGTGAGCCGATCCTGTGCCACCCACTTCCTTCCGTCACCCGCCCCACCCGGCGGAGCTTGTATCAATTGGATACAAACTATCAGATACCCATACGCCGCCCTCGGCACGGAACTTCGGCGGCCTATGAGCCCCTGAAGGGGCTCAAACGCTGACTGCCGTGGACTATGCGCCGCATTCAGCACGGCACTTGGGCGGCCTATGAGCCGCCCTTCGGGCGTCTCAAGCGCTGACTGCGGCTGAATGTTTACCGGAGGCGGAAGACCTTGCTTTCGCGGACCAGGGGGGCCCCGTCGGGGCCGAAGCCCTGGACGCGCAGGCGATACCGGCCGGCGGGGAGTTCCTTCCCGTCGACTCGCCTGCGGGTCAGCATGAACCGGTAGGTGCCGGCGGGCCAGTCTCCGACCTGCTTGTCGCCTGCCATCCGGATCGGAGCCGCCCCCCCGGCCGGGACGAGCCACAGACCCAAGTCGTGCAACGGCGAGACGACCAGGGCCGGACCGCTGCGACCGACGAAGCCGATCGTCACCCGCGCCTCGGCGGTGTCGCCCGCCACGCGGACCAGCGGCACACCGAGCGCCACCTTGGGCACACCAGGCTTCGGCGCGGCGAATACCGGCGCGACGCCCACCGTCCGCCCGTCGGGAGTGAGCACGTGGAGCGTCCCCGAGAACGTGTCCGACCCTGCCGGGACCTCGACCGTGACCTCCGCGCGGGCACCCGGGCCGAGTTCGATCGGATCGCTCGGATCAACGACGACCTCTGCAGGCGTGCTGATGCCAACCCGATAGCTGCCTCCGGCACCCGCCAGATCGTGCAGCTGCAACGTGATGCGCGTCGCGACCGTCGGCGACCGTACGCCGGAGAGCACCGCCGGCTCGACCGCAACGGGGAACGCCCCGGGGAGACGCGCGCGCCCTGCGCCCTGGTCGGTCACGGGCGCACCCGGCAACGGTTGCGCTGCCTGGACGAACAGGCTGCGGACGTCCGCGGGGCTGAGTTCGGGCCGATCGACGCGCACGCGCAACGCCATCGCCGCCACCTGGGCCGCGGCGGCGCTCGTCCCGCTCATCCGTGCGATCAGCGCCTGACCGGCGGGCCCCGGATACGCGGTCTCGACGTCGACGGCGGGCGCCACGACATCGGGCTCCAAGTGGCCGTCGGCGGTCGGGCCACGTGACGAGAACGACGGCACGGACTCGACCGCGGCACGATCCGGGCGTTCGACGATGCGGGCCGCAAACTGCGGGTGCTCGACCAGCACCCGGCCCTGCCGCGAGCCAAGGCCGATGATCGGAATGGGGATGTCGGCCCCGGCGCGGATACCAGGGAAGAGACCCGGGCCGTCGTGATCCCACACCGCCAGCCCGACCGCACCGGCCTGGGCCGCCGCGCGCGCCTTGTTGGCCAGCGTGTCGCCGCCCCGGCCGACAACGGCGATTGCGCCGCTGACGCGGCTGGCCCCGTGCGCGTCGGCGTAGTCGCGTGCCTCGTCACCGCGCGCCAGGCCATCCACACCGGCAAGTACGACGACCGGCAACGTGGCAGGCGGGGGCGCCGGCCCGATCAACGGAAGCCCCGCGAGCCGCGCTTCTGCGGGTCCTACTACCAGCTCCAGATCTGCGGTGCGCGGTGCGATTGGAGCACCGACGCCGCCCACCGTCAGGACCTTGTCGGACGCGGCCGGCCCGCCGACGGAGCCGACTGCCCCGAACGTCGGCCCGTCGTTTCCTGCCGGGGCCACCACCAGCGATCCGGCCGCGTCAGCGGCGACCGCCGCCGCCTCGATCGGGTCGGACCCCCCACCCTCGAACCCGCGGGCCACACCGAGCAGTATCACCTGGGCGTGATCGTCGAGGTTGCCGTCGAGGTTCGGGTCGACCCCGCGCTCAAGCGCAGCCAGCACCCGGTCCGTCCGTGCCAACGGACGCGCCCGTCCATCGACGAACTCACGGGCCACCACACGGTAGGCCAGAAGGCGCGGTACGCGCTCCGGCGGCAGGCCCGCAAGCGCCGGGCTACGCAGCACGAGCCCGGCGACCTCGGTCCCGTGCGCCTCGGCAAACCGCCCGTCGGCACTGGCTTGGGGCCCTGGGTTGCCGGTGACGAAGTCCGCACCCCCCACGATCAGCCGGTCTGACCCGATCGCGCCGCCGAGCCACGGGTGTTCGGGCTGAATCCCGGCGTCGATCATGGCGATCGTGGCCGGAGCTGGACCCGTGGCGGGCTGGTCCGGCTGCGGCAGCGCGTCACCGCCAGGCAGTGGCTGCGCCTGAGGATCGACGGCGGAGTCCTGCGCGGGGGCCATGTAGGTGACCGGGTAGATCGCCTTGACCTCCGGCAGTTGGGCAACGAGAGCGAGCCGACCCGTGGGAACGCGGACGCCGAACCCGTTGACCAGTGCCCGGTACCGGAAGTTGATCGTCGCGCCGAGGCCGAGGAGCGCCGGCTCGACCGATGCCTGTTGCAGCGCGATCTGCGACATGGCTGCCGCGCGATCGGCCGCCGCGTGGTCGGCGACCGCAGGCCCGTTCAGCACGACGATTGCCGACTCCGTATCGGCGGGCGGCGGCAGCTGCGGGGCACGGTGGGCCTCGAGCACATCGCGCCACGCGTCGGCGGCGGCAAGGGCGCGCACGGGCGCCGTCGCGACCTCGTCTGCGGTCTGGTCTGCCAAGAGCACCGGTGCAGTCGAGGCCAGAGCCCCTGCAGCGAGCAGGCCAACGCGTCGCATCCAGGGCGGGGCGATCACGCGGCAATCCCTCCCGGTGGGGCCGTGGCGATCGCGTCGTGGCCCAGGTAGTCGGGCCATGCGATCGCGGAGGTGAACTGCGCCGCCGCGCCGATCATCGCGGCGTTGTCGGTGCACAGCTCCCGCGCCGGCACCGAAACCCGGAGGCCGTGCGCCGAGGCCTGCTCGGCCACGAGCGCCCGCAGCCGGCCGTTTGCGGCGACGCCGCCGCCCAATGCGACTGCAGGGACCCGATGCTCGACCGCCGCGTCGATCAACCGCTCGGCGAGCGGACGCATGACGGATTCCTGATACGAGGCGGCGAGATCGGCGAGGTGCATGTGCACATCGTCGCCCAAGTCTCGGACGGTATACAGCAACGCGGTCTTGACACCGGCGTAGGAGAAGTCCCGTTCGGTGCGGCCGCCCAACCCGATGGGGAACATGAACGCCGTCGGGTCACCGTCGGCGGCAAGGCACTCGAGCGCGGGGCCGCCCGGATAGCCAAGGCCAAGGAGCCGGGCTCCCTTGTCCACGGCCTCACCCGCAGCATCGTCGCGGGTCTGCCCCAGAAGCCGTGGCGCCGCGTAGTCGTGGACCAGATCCAGGCGCGTGTGCCCACCCGATGCGACCAGGCTGACAAACGGCGGATCGAGCGCGACGGGCTCCAACCAGGCTGCACAGATGTGTCCGTGCAGATGGTCGACCATGACAAGGGGCTTGTTCGCCGCATACGCGATCGCCTTGGCCGTTGCGACCCCCACGAGCAGCGCGCCGATGAGCCCCGGCCGGTGCGTTACGGCGATCTGCGCGATGTCGTCGAGCGTGGACCCGGCGCCGGCGAGCGCCTCGTCGATGACCGCGTTGACGGTCCCCAGGTGGTGGCGGGCGGCGACCTCGGGCACGACCCCGCCGTACGGGGTGTGGAGATCCGCCTGACTTGCGACGACGTTGGAGCGGATGGTGCGACCCGCGACGACCGCCGCAGCGGTCTCATCGCACGAGGTCTCGATCGCCAGTATCAGACCTGCGCTCATGACTGATCGGCCTCGACGGGCAACCGCCACATGATCAACGCATCTTCGCCGTTGTCACTGTAGTAGCGGGGCCTGACGCCATGGGAAACGAACCCGAGCCGGTCGTACAACCGGATGGCGCGGTCATTGGAGACCCGTACCTCGAGCGTGAACCCCGCGTGACGGCGCCGCTCGCCCACCGTCGTCGCCGAACGCACGAGCGCGTCACCGATGCGCCGGCCGCGGTGGAGCGGATGCACGGTCACGTTGAGGATGTGCCAGACGTCGACCTGCAACGCCACCAGGATGTATCCGACGACCGCGTCCTGGTGGAGCGCCACGAGGCAGATCCCGTCGGGCCGGGCAAGCTCACCCTCCAACATCCGGCGGCTCCACGGCACCGGGTAGCTCGCGCGCTCGATCGCAAGCACCCCGTCATCCAGATCACTGAGCCGCATCCGACGGATCGAAAGGCGTGACCTGCGATCCGCGCGTTCCTCGGTCGCGCTCACGCGCGGGCAATCCCCGCAGCAGCCTCACGCTCCCTGCGCATGCGGTTGACTTCGGCGTCCGGAAGTCGCAGGTAGAGGGGGCTCACCGGTCGTGCCCCACCCGTTCGGGCCCGCTGCGCCAGCAGGACGGCGCTGATGCGATGCGCCGGCATCGCCACGACCGCGGGCGTCAGGGCATCGACCAACCGGTGCAGCCCGTCGCCTGCCACGTACACCGGCGATGCGGGTGTCGCCACCTCGTCCAGGCGCTCGACCAGGCCACTGGCGCTCGTCGCGTGGGGTTCGATCACCGTCAGGAGCGCACCGTTGGCGTCACCCCGGTAGGCCGCGGCAAACACCTCCTGGCGCTTGGCGTCGATCACCGGCACCACGATCGCCCCGGACGGAGCGTGCGCCCAGATGCCGAGCGCCAATGCCTCGATCGACGCAACCCCTCGCACTGGGATCGAGAGCGCCTGCCCGAGCCCGAGCGCGGTCGCGATGCCGATGCGAAGCCCGGTGAACCCTCCCGGTCCGACGCCCACGACGACTTCATCGAGATCACGCACGCCGACGCCCGCGGTCGTCAGGAGCTCATGGATCTCCTGGGCCACGCGGCGACCTGCTCCCTGGGTCGGGCTGATCGTGCGCTCGGCGAGCGCCGCGCCGTCACGAACGAGGGCGAGGCTCAGGGCCGGCGTTGCTGTGTCGAGGGCGAGCGTGATCAATGGCGTCGAGCAGCGCTGCTTCCATCTCGGCGTCGGGGCACGTCAACGTTAGCAACCGCCTGTCACCACCCCCGTGGCCAAGCGTCACCGCGACGGCGGCTCGGTCGAACGCCGCCGCGAGCGCGTCGGGCCACTCGACGAACGCGACGGCCTCGGCAGCGGCCTCGAGCGCGAGGCCCAGCTCCTCGTCGTCGGCCGAGTCCAGACGGTACGCGTCAAGGTGCGCGACGGCGACGCGGCCCTGGTATCGCTGCGCGACGGTGAACGTAGGGCTGGTGACGTGGTCGGTCACGCCGAGCGCCCGGGCGGCGCCCCGCACGAGCGTGGTCTTGCCCGTGCCGAGGTCGCCGCGCAGGGTCACGACGTCGCCGGGCTGTACGAGCGATGCGATCGCCGCGCCGATTGCTTCGGTCTGGTCGGGGCCGGCGGTCTGGAGCTCGATCAGAACAGCCCGAGCTGTTCGGGCTCGGCGACCGGCTCCCGGGCAGGCATGACGGTCACGCGCGGCGGGGGCGTGGCGGTCGGTTCAGCCGATGGATCAGTGACGACCGCGAGCGCCGGTGACGGAGCGCCGATCAACCCGGGGATTCGCGCGAAGTCGGCCTCGAGCGTCGCCAGCATGGACGGCATGTAGAGCGCCGCAGCGGGGTGGTAGAGCGGGTAGAGCAACAGCTCGTGACCGCCGATCGCGATGGGAGCCTCATGGCCGTGGACACGGCTGATGCCGTCGGACCGGCCCGAGATCAACTTGGTCGCGAAGTTTCCGAGCGTGCAGATGAGCTTCGGCTGGATCATCCCCACCTGACGGAACAGATGCCCCTCACACGCCTCGATCTCGGCTGACAGCGGATCGCGGTTGCCGGGTGGACGGCACTTGAGGACGTTGGCCACGAACACCTCGGCCCGTGTCAACCCGATACCTGCCAGCAGCTTGTCGAGCAACTTGCCCGCCGCGCCGACGAACGGGACGCCGTTCTTGTCCTCGTGGTAGCCGGGCGCCTCCCCCACAAAGAGCACGTCGGCGTCGGGGTCGCCGCTTCCCACGACCACCTGGGTCCGGGTCTGATGGAGCGGGCAGCGGACGCAGTCGACCACCTGGGCGGCGTGGTAGTCGGCAAGCGCAGTCGCCCGGGCGGGGGCGTCGTTCATTCGCAGAGCGTACCCGCCGCGGCCGGACGCTCGCGTCCCCGGCGCACTCGAGACGGAGCATTCGTGGTGACGGTCGTCACCGCGGCCTCGTGACCTGGTTGCGATGGATCGCCCCCCTTGGGTACACTTGCCGTGCTCAGAGCGAGTCGCCTGGCATCCCGTGAGGGAGCCGGAGCGGGTTCACTCGGAGGGTGGCCGCGCAATGTCGCGGGCGCTCCCCCGTGCCTGCTCCGCCAGATCGGCGAGCCGGAGCGGCACCCCATGACAATCCACCTCGCCACCGTACCCCTCACGCCGACCGTCGTCCGGAGCGTCGCCGACCTCCGCGAGGCCGTTGCGTCGCTGCGGGAGACCGGCAGGCGCGTCGCGCTCGTGCCCACGATGGGTGCGCTGCACGAGGGGCACCTGAGCCTGCTGCGCCTGGCCGGCGACGACGAGCACGCGGTGGTGATGAGCCTGTTCGTCAACCCGACGCAGTTCGCACCGACCGAGGACCTCTCCGCCTATCCACGGGACGAGGATCGCGATGTGCGCCTGGCGGCCCGAGCGGGCGTGGAGCTCGTCTTCGCTCCCGACGCCGCCGAGGTCTACCCGGACGGGTTCGGCACGACGATCACGGTGGATGGCCCCGCCCGGACGCTTGAGGGCGCCGCCCGGCCCCATCATTTCGCCGGCGTCACCACCGTCGTCGCGAAGCTGTTGATCGCGGCCCGGCCCGATCGCGCCGTGTTCGGGCAGAAGGACGCGCAACAAGTCGCCGTCATCCGCCGGCTCATGCGCGACCTGCATCTGGAGGACATCGAACTGGTCGTCGGCCCCATTGTGCGCGAGGCCGACGGGTTGGCCATGAGCAGCCGCAACGCGTACCTGGCGCCGCAGGATCGCGCCGCCGCCCTCGTGCTGCGCCGGGCACTCGACGCCGCCGTCAACGCCTTCGTCGCCGGTGTCGACGACCCGCGGCGTCTTGAGCGCATCGCACTCGACGCCCTGGGCGACGAGCCGCGGTGCACACCCGAGTACGCCCGAATCGTCCATCCCGATACGTTCGCGTTCGTGGACGACTTGCGCGACCCGGCACTCCTGTGCGTCGCCGGTCGCGTCGGTCCCGCTCGCCTCATCGACAACCAGTTCCTCACCACCACCTGACGGAGGAGTCAATGCCGCACCGCACCCGCCGGATACTCAAGAGCAAGATCCACCGTGCCACGGTCACCGATGCCAACCTCGACTACGAGGGCAGCATCACGATCGACACCGATCTCTTGGCGCTCGCAGACATCCGGACGTACGAGCAGGTGTTCGTCGTCAACATCAACACCGGCTCGCGGTTCGAGACCTACGCGATCGAGGGGCCCGCCGGACGGGGCGACATGTGCCTCAACGGCGCGGCGGCGCGGCTGGCCGAGCCCGGCGATCTTGTCATCGTCATGACCTACGCCGAGTACACCGACGCAGAGCTGGACGGGCACAACCCGATCGTCGTCCACGTCGATGGGCGAAACAGTCCTACCACCACGACCAGCTCGCCGATCCCAGCCACCGTTCCCGCCGCCTGGGAGGGTGTCCAGTGATCACCGCAGGCGACATCCGCGCGACGAAGGGACACCGGCGGCTGGCGATGCTGACCGCCTACGACTACCCGACCGCGCTGGCGTTGGACCAAGTCGGCCTGGACCTGATCCTTGTCGGCGACTCGGTCGCGATGGTGGAGCTGGGCTTCCCGACGACGCGCGAGGCCACGCTCGCGATGATGGCCCACCACGTTCACGCTGTGCGGACGGGTGCGGTGAATACGCACATCGTCGGCGACCTGCCGGCGGGCAGCTACGACACGCCCGAGCAGGCGGCCGCGTCGGCGGCGACCCTGGTCGCGGCGGGCGCCGACAGCGTCAAGCTGGAGGGGCCGTGCATCGCCGAGGTCCACGCGATCATCGCCGCCGGAATCGCAGTCATGGGGCATGTGGGCCTGCAGCCGCAGACCGCGACGGTCTACCGGCGCGAGGGCACAACGCCTGGGGAGGCCGAGCGCATCGCCGGCGAGGCGCATGACCTCCAGAACGCCGGGTGCTTCGCCATCGTCATCGAGGCGGTGCCCGCCGACCTCGCGACCCGGATCACCGAGTCGCTCGAGGTGCCGGTGATCGGTATCGCCGCAGGGACCGGGACCGACGGGCAGGTGCTGGTCTCGACCGACCTCGTCGGCCAGCTCCCGTTCACCCCGCGATTCATGGCGCCCAAGGCCAACGTGTTCGAGATCGTCACCCGGGCCGCCCGGGAGTACGTCGACGACGTCCGGAAGGACGCGAGCCTCGCCACAACCTCGGACGACTGGCCGACCCTGGCCTGATGCGACCGTGAGCACCTGGGCCGCAGGCGGCGCCGCGTGGCAGGACAGGGGCCCACCTCGATCGCTGTCTCCTCTGACACTCTTTACCGGACCTTAGTGGTCGCTCTCGTAAGTACGGGCACGTATCCCGAGCGAAAACCGAGTCAGGCAAGGACGCAGTGTCTTGCCGCTATCGGTACCCATAACGGTGAGACCGAGGACACCGCCTGGCGAAGGTTTGCAGCCGGGATACG
>CAYMSM010000047.1:0-11774 GCA_964393105.1 uncultured Bifidobacteriaceae bacterium | reverse complement strand
TCATCGGATTCGCCGAGCCCGCCCACCACGTGGCGGGGCATCACGATCAGTTGATGGCGAACCTCTTCGCCCAGGCCGAGGCCCTGGCGTTCGGCAAGACGCGCGAGGAGGTCGAGGCCGACGGTGTGCCCCCACACCAGGTGGCCCATCGCGTGTTCGCGGGCAACCGCCCGTC
The DNA here is from genome assembly GCA_964393105.1 of uncultured Bifidobacteriaceae bacterium. Classification (GTDB taxonomy): domain Bacteria; phylum Actinomycetota; class Thermoleophilia; order Miltoncostaeales; family Miltoncostaeaceae; genus CALMEC01. Next base: position 11,599 of record CAYMSM010000047.1, on the reverse strand, counting down.
CAACACGATCCTGGCGCCGCGGCTCACCCCGTGCGTGTTGGGACAGCTCGTCGCGCTGTACGAGCACCGCGTGTTCACGATGGCCGCGATCTGGGACATCAACCCGTTCGACCAGTGGGGCGTCGAGCTCGGCAAGCAGCTCGCCAAACGAATCGCCCCGGAGCTTGAGTCAGCGGATCTCCCCGAGCTCGACCACGACAGCTCGACCAACGCGCTGATCCGCCGATACCGGCAGGCACGCGGACGCGCGTAGTCTCCGACTCGTGCAACACCCGGTGTCAGACACCAGGTGTTGAGTCGGGACGGTTTGCAACACACGGTGTCAGACACAAGGTGTTGCGTCGGGAGATTTGCAACACACGGTGTCTGACACCAGGTGTTGCGTGAGTGGCAACGAGGCACGAGGAGACGCGGAATGCAGCTTGGAATGGTCGGTTTGGGGCGGATGGGCGCCAACATCGTGCGGCGCCTGATGCGCGACGGGCACGAGTGCGTCGTGTTCGACGTGGACCGAGCCGCTGTCCGCAAACTCGTCAGGGGGGGCGCGACCGGCGCGAAGGACCTCAAGGACTTCGCTGCCAAACTGACCGCTCCCCGCACCGCGTGGGTGATGGTGCCCGCCGGAATCACCGACAGTGTCGTCGCAGACGTGGCCGCGTACCTGGCCAAGGGCGACGTCGTCATCGACGGCGGCAACAGCTACTACCGTGACGACATCCACCGGGCGGCGGCGCTCGCCGAGCGTGGTATCGGCTTTGTCGATGTCGGCACGAGCGGTGGCGTCTTCGGCTTGGAGCGGGGCTTCTGCATGATGATCGGCGGCGAGGCGACGACCGTCCAGAGGTTGGACCCGGTCTTTCGCACGCTGGCGCCGGGAGTCGAGGCTGCCCCCCGCACCCCAGGCCGCAAGGGCCGCACTACCAATGCCGAGCACGGCTACCTGCACTGCGGGCCCGCCGGTGCCGGGCACTTCGTCAAGATGGTCCACAACGGCATCGAATACGGAGCGATGGCGGCATATGCCGAGGGCCTGGCCATCCTGCGCAAGGCCAACGCCGGCTCGGCGGACCAGCACCACGATGCTGAGACGGCGCCGCTGACCCACCCCGAGTACTACCAATACGACCTCGACACGACCGAGATCACCGAGGTCTGGCGGCGAGGTAGCGTCGTGGCGAGCTGGCTGCTCGACCTGACTGCGATCGCGCTCTTCGAGGACCCGCAGCTCGGCGAGTTCAGCGGCCGGGTGAGCGACTCGGGCGAGGGGCGGTGGACCGTGCAGGCCGCTGTCGAGACGGGCGTCCCGGCCCACGTCCTGACCGCGTCCCTGTTCGAGCGCTTCAGCTCGCGCGGCGAGGCGGACTTCGCCGACAAGGTGCTCTCTGCCATGCGCAAGCAGTTCGGCGGCCACCTCGAGCAGACCTAGGATCCATCGTCGTGAGCATCGAACGCGAGATAGCGGCCGGCTACGACCACAACGCGGAGCGCTACGACGACGTGACCCGCTACAACCGCGAGGCCGCGGGCCGGTTGGTCGCCTCGCTGCCCGACGAGACGTATCGCACGCTGCTGGACGTCGGGTGCGGCACGGGCTTTGCCACGCTCGCGATGATCGAGCGATTCGACATCGGAGCGGTGACCGGGGTCGACGTGTCCGAGCAGATGATTCGGCGAATGCAACGGAAGCTGGATGCGTACCCGCAGGTCGACGTCGACCTGCACGTGGCAGATGTCCTAGCGATGCCGGTTAGCGACGGCGCCTTTGACTGCGTCCTTGCCAGCATGGCGCTGCACTGGTTCGCCAAGCGGGGCGAGGCCCTGCATGCGATGGGTCGCGCGCTCTCACCCGACGGAGTGCTGGGACTGGTCTCACCAGGGCCGGGGCACGATTTCGAGTACACGGAGGTGCTGCGCTCCATCAGGCCGGCGGTCCCCGCTCCGGTCATCGAGATCTTCGGAACCGCCCAAGTGCTACCCGATGTCACCGAGGCGCAGCTCGTGGCGGCTGGGCTGACGCCGCTGGACGTCTGGGTCGAGTCGCGGACCCGGCGGGTCCCGCCCGAACGCTACATGGCGCGTATCACCACGGTCGGCAGCCACATTTGGAGTCAGATCATGGACTCGGACGAAGCCGACGCGATGGTCGCGCGCATCACCGCGGCCCTCCAGAAGGTGGCTGGGCCCGACGGCTTCGAGTACACGTTCACCAAGACATACGCGATCGCACAACGTCGTGCGTAGCGGGTGCCGGCAGGGCGCGGACGATGCGGATCGGACATCGTGTTGCGCTCATGAGTTAGTCCTGCCAAACTTCAGTTTGTAGTCCCACCGAAATCAGGTTGGATGTCGATGAAGGGCCCGTCCAGGAATCACCGCCGCGCCGGATGGCGAGCGAAAATCGAGCCAGGCGGTGTTGGCGAGCCTCGGTGCTACCGGTGGTAACGGCGATCTCGCCAACGCCGCATGGCGACGGTTTGCAGCCGTCAAACGGTGCGGTAGTTCCTTGACGGACCCTCGGCTCACACGCCGCAGCCTGCTGGGCGCAGCCGCGGGCGCCGGGGCCCTTGCGGTGCTGACCGGCGCCTCGGGCGGGGGCCCCACCTCGCAGGAGCCCACCCCCGAGGAACTGGCCCGCCAGTACCCACATGGGCCCATGCACTCGGGGGCGCGCGGCCACATCGATCAATCGGTCAACGGCTTCGACCCGGTGGACATGCTGACCGACTTCGACGGCGGTACGACGTCGCGGCTGCCCGGAGGCCGGCTGCTGCGCGAGTGGGAGGTCGTCGCCCAGGAGAAGGAGATCGAGATCGCCCCGGGGGTGCGGTACCCGGCGTGGACCTACAACGGTCGGGTTCCAGGTCCCACGTTCCGGGCCGCGCAGGGCGACCGGCTGCGTATCCGCTTTCGCAACGCCACCGGCCACCCCCACACCATGCATTTTCACGGCATCCATCCGTCCGCCATGGACGGCATCCCGGGGTCGGGGCCCGGTGGACTGATCGAGCCCGGCGCCGAGTTCGTCTACGAGTTCGACGCCACCCCGTTCGGGCTGCACCTGTACCACTGCCACACGTTCCCGCTGGCGACCCACATCCACAAGGGCCTGTACGGCGCGTTCATCATCGATCCCCCCAAGCCGCGACCCCCCGCCCGCGAGCTTGTGATGGTGATGAACGGGTTCGACACCAACTTCGACGCCGCCAACGAGGTCTACGCGGTCAACACGGTGGCGTTCCACTACATGCACCACCCCATTCCGGTGCCGCAGAACGAGCTGGTGCGCATCTACCTGGTCAACGCCTTGGAGTTCGACCCGATCAACTCGTTCCATCTGCACGCGAACTTCTTCCATTACTTCCCCACGGGGACGTCGCTCGAGCCCGTCGAGTTGACCGACACCATCAGCCAGGTGCAGGGGCAGCGCGGCATCCTGGAGGTGCGGTTTCCGTACAGCGGGCAGTTCATGTTCCACGCCCACAAGACCGAGTTCGCTGAGCTTGGCTGGGTCGGACTCTTCGACGTGACGTGAGCGACGAGAACGACACCCGGACGCGAACGCGACCGCCGACGTGGTTGCTTGCGATGGTTCCGATCATGCTGGTCGCGACCCTGGCCGCGTTCCTCTTCGCATTCGACCTGCCCGGGTTGGATCGCCGCGGGCCGGCCATCGAGCGGGTCGCGGTGGAGCGCACCGAGCTTCGCCCGGGGGTCATCGAGCTTCGCGTCCGAAATGACGGACCCGATCAGGTTCAGCTGGCACAAGTCATCGTCAACGACGCGTACATCGGCGAGGCCTCGCTGCCCGCCGAGCCGATCGGGCGTCTGGACCAGGCCACCGTGCGCATCCCGTACCTGTGGACCGAGGGCGAGGCGTACGAGATCGCCCTACTCACCTCGACGGGGGTCACGATCGACCACGTCATCGAGGCGGCCGCGATGACCCCCGGGACCGACATCGGGTTCTTCGGACTGCTGGGACTCCTCGGCCTCTACGTCGGGCTCATCCCCGTCGCGATGGGGATGGTGTGGCTGCCGTTCGCCCGTCGGGCGCCCGAGCAGGCCGTCCGGTTCCTGCTGGCGCTGACGGTCGGGCTGCTGGCGTTCCTTGCGGTCGAAGCCGTGGTCGAGGGCGTGGACCAGGCACGGCTCGGCGCGCAGAGCTTTGGCGGTGCCAGCCTGGTCGCCTTGGGGGCGATCCTGGCGTACGTGACGATGCGCGGCGTCGACGGGTGGTTGTCGCGACGGCGTGCCGACTCAGGGGGATGGCACGCCGCGATGCTCGTGGCGATCGGGATCGGGCTGCATAATCTGGGTGAGGGCCTTGCCATCGGCGGCGCGTACTCGGCGGGTGAGCTCGCGCTCGGCGCGTTCCTGGTAATCGGCTTCGCCATCCACAACACCACCGAAGGTCTGGCAATCGTGGCGCCGATCGCTCGTGAGCGTCCCCGGCTCGGCCGGTTGGTGCTCCTTGGTCTGATCGCCGGCCTGCCCGTGGTTCCGGGCATCTGGGTGGGCGCGCTGTCGTTCACCCCTCAGCTCACGGCATTCCTGCTCGGCGTCGGCGCAGGCGCGATCGTCCAGGTCATCCAGCAGATCGCACCGGGGCTTCGGCCGCGGGAGGGCGCCCGCGGAATGGAACCCGTCGTCGCGTTCGGCCTCGCAGCGGGACTCATCGTGATGTGGGGCACCGGGCTGATCGCCGCGGTCTGATCGCATCGCGCTCCGCGGGCTTACACGGCTCCGGTGGCGACGAGCACCTTTACGGCCCGCCGCTCGTCCATCGCCGCGTACCCGTCCGGCACCGCTTCCAGGTCCACGACGAGGTCGAACACCGGCGATGGATCGATACGCCCGACCAGGACGTCGGTCAGAAGCTCCGGGATGTACGCCCGGGCCGGCGCGACTCCGCCGACAAGACCGACGTTTCGCATGTGCAGGTCGAGCAGGTCGATCGTGCCGCCGACCGGGACGCCGACATGACCGACGACCCCACCCGGCCGGCAGGCGTGAATCGCGGTGTTGAACGACGAATCGGTCCCGACGCACTCGAGCACCTTGGGCGCTCCGCCGCCGGTCAACTCGCGAACCCGCTCGACGGCCTCGTCGCCGCGCGCCGTGACGATGTCGGTTGCTCCGAACGCTTCCGCGACGGCGAGCCTGTCCTCGTGGTGACCCAGGGCGATGATGCGCGCCGCCCCCAGACGCGCAGCGGCCAGCACCGCGCACAGCCCCACTGCCCCGTCGCCCACGACGGCGACGTTGGAGCCCGGACCCACACCGGCGCTCAAGGCCGCGTGGTGGCCGGTCGCCATGACGTCGGTGAGCGCGGCGAACGACTTGACAAGCCGCTCGTCCGAAAGGTCGATCTCGCTCGGGATCGCGACAAGGGTGCCATCGGCCAGCGGCGCGCGGACCGCCTCGCCTTGCCCTCCGTCGTTTTGCCCACCCCAGTACCCGCCCGCGACGCACGAGGTGTGGAGCCCGCGCGAGCAGTAGTCACACGACCCGTCCGAGAACGCGAAGGGTGCGATCACGCGGTCGCCCGGTCTGATCAAGTGCACGTCGGAGCCGACGTCCTCGACGATGCCGATGAACTCGTGCCCCGTGCGTCCACCGATCCCATAGATCATCAGCTCGCCGCGGTATGGCCACAGGTCGCTCCCGCAGATGCAGGCGTGGGTGACGCGAACCAGTGCGTCGGTCGACTCGCGGATCGACGCGTCGGGGACGTCCTCGACCCTGACGTCGCGGGGACCATGGATGACGGAAGCGCGCATAGCGATCGAGCCTACAGCGCCGGAGCCCGCATGCCGCTCGAGCCCGAGGCGGAGGAACGGCTGCTGTCGACGGGCTCCAGGCCTCGCGCTTCGGTGGAGAGGCGCACCGACTCGGCGAGGTCGCGGGCACCGACGCTGACGTGGTTGATGCCGGTGGCGCGCAAGCCGAGAGCCTCCCGGCGCGTCCAGAGCGTCTCCAGATGTTCGCCGACGTGTAACGGGATCGCGCGGCACCGGCACGGAAGGGTCATGCACACTGGGCTTGCACACCCCACACGAAACGGAGGGACCGTGGGTACTGCTCTACTGGAGGTCCGAATGCAGGCACCGTCTCACCCACGACTCCGCCGGCCGACTCCCGCGCGCCCCCAGTCCGTGAGCGTCAGCGTCGGCGACAACGACATCGTCACCGTGCGCGTGACGGGCAACCTGGACATCTACACGATTGCTCGCCTTCGCCAACGCATGGCTCGCTACAACCTCTCCGACGGACACGTGGTGCTGGATGTCTCCGACGTGACGCTGATCGACTCGTCCGGCCTCGGCACGCTGGTGTCGTTCGCCAACCGTGCCCGCCCCAGCGGCTCGCGTCTGCCACTCATCTGCCGACAGGATCTGGCCGACGTCCTCGAGATTGCCCGCGTGACCGAGGCGTTCGATCTGACGCTGGTTTGACGACCTCAACGCCGATCTCGGATTGCTTCGTACAGGGGCTGTGACGTGTCGCCCCCGCCCGGCCTGCGGACGGAGGTCGGTCAGGAGTTTGCGGGTCACGCCCCAGCACACCCTGGTGCCAGAGCGGCACCTTGAACCGCTCGGACGCGCAGGCGCTGGCAGTCAGCCGAGGCCGAGTTCCTCGCGCACGACCGAGATCGGCATGCCGCCTGATCCGTAAGGCACGCCGGCGCGTTCGTTGCGTTCGAAGTCTCGTAGGAGCGCGAGCAGGTCCTCGCGCCGGGTCGGGTCGTCGAGGGCCTGGCGGGGTGTCATGCCGCCGAGCGCCGGAATCTCCATGTCCACCCACTTGCGAGCGTAGTCGGCCATGTGCTCGGCGAGGAACTCGGCGGCTTCGGGCGGTACGGGCCCGGCGACCGGCAACGCGCCGGACTGACGCGCATCACGCAGCACCTCGTCGGCGGGTCGCTCGGACTCCTCGACGAACACCGCCCCGTCGATCGTGCCCTGCAGGAGCTCGGCGAGGCGCTCACGCCGCTCGACGCTGTTGGTATCGATGACGACCTCGTCGCCATCGACGTTGATCCACCCGCGGATGACCTTGTCGCCGTCGATCTCGATGTATTGGACGAACCTGTCGACGTCCCGGTCGTACTCGAGCACCCCGGCCAGTGCCGTGCGAGCGGCCGCCCCGTCGGGCACCCGGTACCGAGCGGTACACAGGACCAGGGCCTCTCCCTCACGGTTCTGCAGTTGCGGCGGAGCCTCCGAATACCCGATCCACTCGGCCCAATCACAGGCGTCCGTATCATCGTGGCCGGTCAACGTGACCACCGATTCGCGCAACCGCAGTGGCACGCGCATGACCGGCCCGCCCAGGCGCAGGTCGTCCCCGACGGGCAGAAGCCGCGCGGTGATCAGCTCACCCACCTCGATGTCCTTGCTGGCAGACCGCTCCGCTGCCCACCAGGTCTCTGCACTGCGGGTGTCGCGAAGGGTCATGCCCTCGTCCGGGCGGACGTCCATCACCTCGAACAGGGCGAGCCGCCGGCCGAGCCACGACTCGGCGATCTCGACGTCGACCTGCGGAAGGAGCGGCTCGCGCTCGTCGATGAACCGCTCCAGGAGCCCCTCGTCGAAGAGCGAGAGCTCGGCGAAGCGCCGGTCTTTGATCGCGCGCAGGGAAGCCGGCTCGTCGGAGTCGTCGAGCTCGAGCGCGTGGGCTGCCAGGTGGATCGGCGCTCCGCGACGGGCGGGGTGCATCACAAACGCCAGCGCCTTCTCGTACAGCCACCGAAACTGCAACTCAGGCGGGATGTCCGTCCGGTCGATGCAGCAGACCTTGAACTTGCGACCGGAGCCACACGGACAGGGCTCGTTGCGCCCAACCCTGGGGCCGCCATGGGCCACGATGTCGGCCAATCGCTCGGCTTGCGGATCGTCGTCGCCTATGCCCGCGCGGTGCACGTGCTCCAGGGCACGCGCCGCCTCGCCACGCTCCTCCAGGTACACGGCCATCGCTTCGCTCGCCGCCCTGTGGGAGGGGTCGGCGCGCAGCGCCGCGCGGGCGGCGTCTTCGGCCTCGACGACCTCGCCCAGGCAATCGAACCCGACCGACTGCGCGTACAGCGGCCCGGCGGCCTCGGCGCCGCGGGACGCGATGAGCAGATCGTCGGCAAACCCGATGACCCGTTTGGCGACCTGGTCCAGACCACGACCGGCGTGGCTCACGAGCCGCGTCACGAACGCTTCGCAGACCTGCCCGTGCGAGAGCGCCCGAGCGGTGTCGCGAGGACTGGCATCCCGGACGATCCCCGCGAACACTTGATTGACCAGCGCGAGGGCGTCGTGACAGCAGTCTTCGAACCCGTAGATGCGCTCGTCGAGCGCGCGCTCTGCGATCCGCATCCGCTCGTGCGGCGTCATCCACCCGCTCCCAGCCCGACCGATGTAGTCACCGCGGCCCTCGAGCCCTGCGGTCTCGAGCAGTACGGCCAGCGGCTCGTGCGGCGTACGAAGCGCCTCGGGCTGGGCGAGCATCCAGGAAAGCAGCAGCTCGATCAGCGTGACGGCATCGTCGTCGTCGTCCACCAGGTCGGCAAATACCCCCGACAACGCCTCGGCCGCAGCGGGAGTCAAGTCGGAATCCGCCTGGGCGGGCCGGGACGTCAGGGCGCCGTCGCCAAACCAGAGGGCGACCACCGTGCCTTCGACCCCGTCACCCAGCCAGCCCTCCGGTCCGGACAGGCCCCCGCCATTGAGGGCCTCGGCCAGGCGCGGACCCACAGCACCCAGATCGTCGCCGAACAGCACCGAGCCGGTCGTCCCATCCGCGAACGGGACCTCGGCGTCGAAGGGCAGGAGCGCCAGGTCGATGTCCGGCTGCAGCGGGATGACCGCGATCGCGGCCTCCACCCTGGTCAGCTCGTGCGTGAAGCAGCGTCCTTCGAGGATCGCGTGAAGGTCGATCCAGCGCACGTCGTCGAACGTGATGAGCCGATCCTGGTGCTCCAGGACCCTGTCGAGACGGTACTCCGCCTCGTCGGGGTCGTCGGGCAGGTGCTCGACGAGATCGTCGATGAGGCGATCGAACGTATGGGCTTTGCCGTCTGCGAGCAGTGGCAGGAGCGCGTCGAGGATCGGGCCGTGGTCGAACGGCTCCTCGTCGATCGGCCCGTCGTCCAGGTCGTGGTCGTGAAACGCGTCGTCGTGCATCACAACCGCCTCGACCGGGGGCCACCCGATCTGCCGACGGGCCTCATGTGTGTCGCCGTCATCGGCAGCAAGCCTACCGCTGTCGAGCGTGTGGCGACCTCAGCGGCGTCGGGGCAGGTGGCGTCGCACACGGACGAGCATCCGGACCATCTCCTCGGCCAGGTCCGCGGCCTCGGCGCGGGGGTTGTTGTAGACGACGTACTCCTTGGCCACGAGGGTCGCGAGGTAATCCAGAAGCGCCGCCTCGTCCTCTTTGACCAGCAGGTAGTCGGCGTGGCGGTCGTTGTACAGAACCATCCCTTCCAGCTCGTCGAAGCGGCTGCGGCCTTCGCCCGGATCGGGGTCGGGGGCGATGGATGGGAGCTCCGACATGCGCCTTCGGTCCGGTCGGGCGGATTCCGGCTGCTGGTCGGAGATGATCTGATCGGGCGCAGGCACGTCCAGCTCGGGTACCGATGGCGACTCGCCCGGCGCGCGCATCCCGGGATTGGCCGTGTCCGGCCCCGCTTGATGGGGGACGAGCAGGCCCCCCTCGCCGGCCTCGTCGCCGACCGGCGTGCGCATCGGGTTGTCCAGGTCCGCAAGCTCGCGAAGCACGCGGCCGAAAATCCGGCGCAGCGTCTCGGACATGCGCTCGACCGTAGTCTCGTCGACTTCGCGCGTGACGCGCTCGAGGGCCCGTTGGACGAACGGCTGCACCGAGCCGACGGCGTCGACGAAGATCGGAAAGGCCTCGCGGTCGCGCAGGATCGCGCGCCGGCCCGCGGTGGGCTGGAGTGCCTCGAACACGACCTGTCCCGAGAGCTGGTCGCTCGTCCACGGCGCCTCGTCGAACTCCTCGAGCTCGGCGATGTCGTCGATGATCGTCGCGCCGGCCCGCCCCACGACCGCGACGCGGCGGCGCCTGCCGTCGGGCGGGGTGACGTACAGGGAGAACTCGATACGGCCCCACAGCGTGGTGCGCACCGGGATCTCGAGCTTGATGCCGTCGGGCCGTTCGGGGCTGACCAGCTCCGAGGTGCGTCCTTCGACGACTTCGATCGCGTAGTCGCCGCGGGCCAGGGCCGGGCCGCGACGCACGCGCAGGTAGTCGATGACCTTGCGGCACGTCAGCACGCGGAGGACGTCAGGCTCCAGGTCGTGCAGATATACCGTGGTGCCCGGCACCTGGCGGGCCTTGCGCCGCTCACGTTCGAGGCGGGCCGTGGCCTTGCCGCGCTCCAGCCGTAGGGCCCAGGTCTCGTTGCTGCCGTCGGCGCGGCTGACGATGTCGCATCGCCCGCCGAGCTGCTGGAAGGCGAGCATGCCGATGGCCTTCTCGCCCAGCGTGCGCTCGTCGCCGGCCTTGCTCGACTCGAACAGGCTGCGCGCGACCTCTCGGAGGCGGTCCGGGCTCATGCCGCGCCCTGCGTCGTCGACGGCGATGACGGGCGCCCTGCCCCGCCTGCGCAGGACGATGCGGATACGCTCGCCGCGCTGCCCCGCCTCGACATACTCGTCGGCGGCGTTGGAGACGAACTCGTTGAGCGCGTCCTTGGGATCCTGATAGGCCTGCCCCGACACCAACACGGCCTTCGCGAGGTTCCCTATCCGCAATCGCACGGTCTCCGAGGGCATCGGGCAATCCTAGGCTCTCCCGCGGGTTCTCGAGCGCCCATCGTCTGAACATGTCCCAGGGCGTTCGACCCCGTGCGACGCACACGGCCACTCGACCAACGACCGCAATGCCATTTGGCCATACCACCGGTGGCCAGTTGCTCAAGGACCCGCGGCCACTTGGCCGCGCCACCCGCGGTCATTCGGCCGGAGCACCCGTGGCCACGTGACCGGAGCACCCACGGCCAGTTGACCGAGGGCCGGCGCCACGCGGTCAGTGATTCCACGGCCACTTGACCGGAGCACACACGGCCACTCGACTTGGAACCCCCCGACCACTCGGACCAACCACCCGCGGCTATTCGGCCGGAGCACCGGTGGCCACTTGACCGGAGCACCCACGGCCAGCTGAGCAGGGGCCGGCGGCCACTCGGCCAGGGAGGGATGCTCGCGACCGATCTTGGTCGCCAATGAGGAGGCGACCGACCGGTCAACGATACCGGCCAGGCGTGGTCCGCCCGGGCGCGGCCGAGCAGGCCGTTGTCGCGGTCGCCTACGACGTGCGGCGCGACGAGTACCACACGATCGACAGAACTGGGTTGCCACAACCGCGAGAACTGCGTCGCCTCGCCGGCTGCGACCACCTGGTCGTCCTGCCGTGTGACGACACGTTCGCGGCGCAGAACGAGGCGTTGGGTGATTGTGTCCTCGATGCTCACCCGCCCACGTGTCCGATCCACGACCAAGCGAGACAACGTGGCCGGGTAGGCTCCGGCCATGTCCTCCCGTCATGTGTTCGGCATCGTGCTCGCAGGTGGCGAGGGCAAGCGGCT
>CAYMSM010000046.1:0-14974 GCA_964393105.1 uncultured Bifidobacteriaceae bacterium | reverse complement strand
TCTAGACTTCTGGCTCAGGACGCGAGGGTCATCCGCCCATGTACGCATGAACACGGAGGCACGGTGCGCGCGAGTCAGGCTGGTCCGGCGACCGGGCTGATCGCCCAGATGCTGCTGCTCGCCACCTTTGCGAAGACCGTCGGCCTCGGCGGGGCCGGTTGGGTCATCGGAGTCACGTGCGCTGTGATCACGGACGCGGCGCTGGCGAGCGGGATCTCGCGCCACCGCTGCGACCGGCTGAGCCCGGCCACGTGGGTGACCCTCGGTCGGGCCACGCTCGTCGTCGGCGTCGCGGCACTGACGGCGGACTCGTTGCTGCACGACGCAAATGTCACACTGCTCGTGACGCTCGCGGCCGTCGCGCTGGCGCTGGACGCGGTCGACGGATGGGTCGCGCGACGCACCGGGACGGCATCCGCGTTGGGCGCGCGCTTCGACGGAGAGGTCGACGCGTTCCTGATCCTCGTCCTCAGCGTGTACGTTGCCCGGTCGGCTGGCGCGTGGGTGCTCGCGATCGGCGCGGCGCGCTACGCGTTCCTTGCAGCCGGGTGGCTGCTGCCGTGGATGCGTGCGACCCTGCCACCGCGCCATTGGCGCAAGGTCGTCGCCGCGGCGCAGGGGATCGTGCTGACCATCGCGACCGCAGACGTCCTGCCGCTGGCACTGACCCAAGCGGCGCTCGTCGCCGCGCTCGCCGTGCTTGCCGAGTCGTTCGGCCGCGACGTGTGGTGGCTGTGGAGACACCGGCACGCCCTGGACCGCCACGTGCTGCCGGTTGGGGATGGAGACCGCGGTCTCGCAGGTACCCCCGGCGGCGGCTCCGGGCACGGACGCCTGCGAACGCGTATCGCCGCGGTACTCACGATCCTCGCCCTTGTGCTCGTGTGGGTCGCGCTCATCAGTCCGAACAAGCTGACCGAGCTCACGCCCAGCGCGTTCGTGAGGCTCCCGATCGAAGGCCTCGTCGTCATCGCCCTGGCATGCCTGTTGCCCGCCGGCGCCGGTCGCGTTCTGGCCGTGGTCGTTGGGCCGGCACTCGCTCTGGTCGTGCTCGTGAAGATCCTCGACATGGGGTTCTTCACGATCTTCAACCGGCCGTTCAACCCCGTTGACGACTGGAGCTACGCCGGGATCGGCATCGAAACGCTGCGCGACTCGGTCGGTCGCGCGCGCGCCGACGCGGTCGTCGTCGTCGCGGCAGTCCTCGGCGTCGGCGTACTCGTGGCGTCGACCATGGCCGTGCTTCGCCTGACCCGGGTCGCGGCCCGTCACCGCCGGTGGTCGCTTCGGGCCGTGACGACGCTCGGCGTCGTCTGGGTGGTCTGCTCGGTGTTCGGCTCGCCGATCGCCTCGGCGAGCGGGGTCGATCTGGCCGTCAACGAGGTGCATGCGGTGCAGGCCGGCCTCCGGGGTTACACGACGTTCGTCCGCGAGCTCCGCAACGACCGCTTTCGAGACACCCCTGGTGACCAGTTACTCACCAGCCTGCGCGGCAAGGACGTCCTCCTCGTGTTCGTCGAGAGCTACGGGAGGGTCGCCGTCCAAGACTCTTCCTTGTCGCCGCGGGTCGATGCTGTTCTCGACACAGGGACCGAACAACTGCGGGCCGCCGGCTTCTCTTCCCGGAGCGGCTTCCTGACGTCGTCGACCTTCGGCGGCTTCAGCTGGCTGGCGCACTCCACGGTGCAGTCAGGGGTGTTGGTCGACAGCAACCGGCGCTACGACCACCTCGTCACGAGCGGCCGCTTCACACTCAGCCAGGCCTTCAAGCGAGCCGGGTGGCGGGCCATCGATGTCGTGCCGTCGAACGACCGGACGTGGCCGGAGGGGTCGTTGTTCTACCACTACGACAAGCTCTATGACCGTCGCAACGTCGGTTATCGCGGCCCGAGCTTCACGTACGCCTCCATGCCCGACCAGTACACCCTCCTGGCCCTGCAGCGCCTCGAGCTCGCCAATGCCCCCCGACCTCCCCTTTTCGCGGAGGTCGACCTGGTGTCGAGCCACATACCGTGGACCCGGATCCCCCGCCTGATCGGCTGGAGCGACGTCGGCGACGGCTCGATCTTCAACCGCGTCCCGGTGGACGAGTCGGCACAGTCCGCGCTCTTCAGCGACGCCGAACGGGTGCGGGCGGCATACGGTCGTTCGATCGAGTACAGCTTGAAGACGCTGTTCTCCTTCGTACAGCACTACGGCAACGACAATCTCGTGCTCGTCGTGTTGGGCGACCATCAGCCCGCGCCGATCGTCAGCGGGGAGGGCGCGAGTTACGACGTGCCGATCTCGGTCATCGCCCACGACCCGGCGGTGCTGGACCGGATCGCCGGGTGGGGCTGGGAGCGCGGAATGCGGCCCAGCCCGCGAGCGCCGGTCTGGCCGATGGACCAGTTCCGCGACCGCTTCCTGAGCGCGTTCGGCTCGCGGCCGACGGCACCCTAACTAACGTCCTGCGTCGACACGCCGTCGTCAGGTTCCCGGAACGCACGAAACCCGCCAGACGCGGATCTCACCCCTCTGGCAGCGGGACGTTGAGCGTGTGCTCGGCCCGTCGCGCCTTCGTCGCCAGGTAGCGCGCGTTTTCGGCGGACAGGTGCACGCCGGTCGGTACCCGTGACGCGACGGTCACCCCAAACCGGCACAGCTGCCGGGCCTTGTCCGGGTTGTTGCTCAGCAGAGCGACCCGCGACACCCCCAGCGCCTGCAGCATCTGCGCGGCGACGAGGTAGCTGCGTTCGTCCTCGCCGTACCCCAGCGCGAGGTTGGCTTCGTAGGTGTCCAGCCCCGTGTCCTGCAGCGCGTAGGCGTCGAGCTTGGGGTAGAGGCCGATGCCACGCCCCTCCTGCCGAAGGTACAACAGGAAGCCACCGGCGTCGGCGATACGCTCGACGGCTTCGCGCAACTGAGGCCCGCAGTCGCAGCGTTGACTGCCGAACACGTCGCCGACGAGGCACTCGCTGTGCAGCCTGATCAGCGGTATCGGCCGGTGTCCATTCGACATGCCCTCGGCCGCCCAATCGCCCAGCCCGAGGGCGAGGTGCTCTTGGTCGTCGACGAGCCCGTCGAAGCTCAGCACGCGGGCGGTCGTCGCGTACCCGTCGGCGAACCGCAGAGGTACGGACAGCTGTGTGCGGATCAGCGCAATGGGTAGCGGCGACGCCATCGGTCTCCTCGGTCAGTCGGCCTGGAACCGCGGCGAGAGCGCGTAGCGCAGGAGCACCACGTCGCCGATCTGGCGGACCTCGGCGAGCGGGGCGCGCCGGTCGGGGTTCCAGGGGAACCGGCCGTCGCTCACGAACCGCGTGGCGTGAGCGTCGCCGATGAAGAAGGGAGCGACGACGAGTTGCAGCTCGTCGGGGAGATCGTCGGTCAGGAACTGGGTGTGCACGTTACCGCCGCCCTCCACCATGAGCCGCTGCACGCCCCGGGCGGCGAGGTCCTCGCTGATCCACCGCATCTCCACCGGTTGGCCACCGTCGACCACCGTCGCCACCGATCCGAATCGCGAGCGGGCGTCAGCCACACGTGGGCTCGAGCAGTAGACCAGCTTCTCGGCGGCGCCGGTGGTGAAGAAGTTCGCGTGCGTGTCCAGCTCCGCCCGACCGGTCACGGTGACCTTCATCGGCGACGGCGCGAGCCCACGTGCCGTGCGCTCGTCGCGGCGGGCCCGCGAGCGCACCAGTAGCCGAGGGTTGTCGTGCCGTACGGTCGCCGCGCCCACCAGGATCGCGTCGCAGGAGGCGCGCACGGCGTCGACCCGGTCGAAGTCGGCGTCGTTCGACAGCGCGAGGCGCGGAGCCCCGTTGCCGAGATAGCCGTCGAGCGACACGCTGCAGCTCAGAAGGGTGTACGGGCGTTCAGGCATCCGCGGCCCCGTCAGACCGCACGGCGACCGGGGTGCGGCCCGCGAGCGGTGCCTCGCGCCCCGCCGCGGGCCGGGCGCGACGGAACAGTGATGCCACGAGCACGGCGGCGCCCGGCAGGCTCGCGACGAGCACCATGACGCCGTAGGCCACCGCAGTGGCGACCCCACGTTCGGCACCCAGGCCGGCGGCGGCGAACACCGATGCCGTCACCCCCTCGCGCGGCCCCAAGCCTGCGACGCTGGGCAGCATCATGGCCAGCATCGCGAGCAACGCCAGCGGAAGCATCGTGGCTGGCGACGCGGTCGTGCCCGCCGCACTGGCGGCGATCATGAAGGTGACCGCGTGGCCCGCGACCACGAGCGCCGACGCGACCGCGATGCCCAGCCACGCCCTCCCGGTGAGCAGCCCGTCGCGGATGTCGCGGGCCACCGCGCTCCGCATCCGTGCCCACCTTGACCCAGCGCGACCCGGCCACCCCCGAGCCACCAGCACGACGACGACCACTGCCACGACGAGCAGGATCGAAGCCGGCGGCATGGCCGACCGCACGGGCGATGGCAGAGTCAGGAGCACGAGGATCGTGAGGACGGCCTGCACAACTTGCCCGGCGAGGCGCTCCCACGCGACGGCCCGCAACCCGCGGCCGACATCGCTCACGTCGCGACCGTGGCTGATGCCGCGGTGGACGTCTCCCACGATCCCGCCGGGCAGCGTCACGTTGAGGAACTGCGAGCGGTAGTAGGCCGCCACCGCAGCGCCCAGGGGGAGGTCGACGCCCAGACCGCGGGCCACGGTCTTCCAGCGCCAGGCACAGCACACGGTCGTCAACGCCCCGAGCCCTGCGGCTGCCGCCAGCGCCCGGCCGTCGACCGCCCGGACGCCCTCCAGGAATGGGCTCGTGCCCAGGCGCCAGACTAGGACGGCGAGTGTCACGGTGGCGACCGCGACGCCGGCCCACCGCCATGCGGTCCGGGGCGTCGCGCCGCCGCGTCCGGCGTGGATGGCGCTCATCGGGGTAGGACCAACAGGTCGGCGTGCTCCACAGTGACGGCGAGCTCGCCGGCGCTCGCCTGCGCCCGACGTCGGCGTGCGTAGGCATCGGCGTGCGCGGCCAGCTCGGCCTCCTGCTCGCATGCGGCGCCGACCCAACCGGTGAGCCACTCGGCCGCCAGGTCGACCTGCGGGGCGCCAAGGCGCCAGGGGCTGGGCCGGACGAGGACCTCGGCCCCCATTTGGCCGAACCGCTCGACGGCGACCGCAACGGCGTCCGGGCCCAGCAGGCGGCCCCATTTCGTCGTGCGGCGTTGGTGGGCGTTGAATGCGGCGGCCATACGCGCGTCAAGTGGGTCCGCCGGCGTTAGGCCGACGCGACCGACGACGGACAGGGTCAACAGAATCGGACACCCGATTCCGGTGCAGACGCCGATCAACCTGGCCAGGTCGCCCTTGGTCAGCAGGTCCAGCAGCGCCGAGGCGGTGATGAGGGTCGCGTCGGCGAGGTCGCCCGGACGCAGCCGGGAGATGTCGGATTGTTTGGCCTCGACGGTGACCGCGGCCCCGTCGGCAGCGGGGCCGGGAAGGTGGGCGGCGGCGATCTCGAGCAGGTCCGTGTCGCGGTCGTGCACGACCCAGTGCTGGCGCCCGGGCAGCAGCGGCGCGAGCCATCGACCCATCGCCCCGGTGCCGGCGCCGAGGTCGTGGATCACCCAGCTACGAGTTGCCGGAACGTGTGGCCCGAGGTGCTCGACGAGGTCGGTGGCGCGGGCCGCGGCGTCAGCGGGCTCGCGCTGGGCGAGCCAACCCGAGCTGACGCGGGTGCCCTCGACGATCATCGCGTCGCTGCCGACAGGAGGTCGGCGACGTGGGACGTGGTGGTTGACCATCGGGAGAGCGACTCCCGTCGCTCGCGGGCGGCCCGGCGCAACCGCGCTCTCAGGTCGGCGTCGCCGAGCCAGGCCCGCAGCGCGGCGTCGAGGGCCGCAGGGTCGCCCGGCGGGACCAGCAGCCCCGGCCGGCTCCCGTCCGCGCCGTAACCGAGGGCCTCCGTCAGCCCGCCGACGTCAGCGACGAGCACGGGCAGGCCACGGGCAAGCGCCTCGGTGACAACCATCCCGTAGGTCTCGGCGCGCGACGCGAGCACCAGCAGGTCCGCGGCGGCGTAGCTGCGGTCGAGATCGGGGCCGGTCCGCGGCCCGGCGAAGCTCACCCGGTCGTTCAGCCCGCCGTCCAGCGCGCGGCGACGGAGCCCTTCCACGAACGCCGGCTCGCGGTCCAGGCTGCCCACGCACACGCAGTGCCAGGACAGGTCCATCGTCGTCGCAAGCGCGTCGAGCAGCACGTCGTGCCCCTTGCCGGAGGTCACCGCCGCGACGCAGAGCAGCGCTCCCGCGTCCGCGGTTCCGTGTGCGAGATCGGCGGCGTCGACACCGGGCTGCGCCACGTGCACCCGGTCGGTCGGCAGCGAGTACAGCTCCAGCAGCCGGCGCCTGGTCCACTCACTGGTCACGATGACGGCGGTGGCGACCGAGAGGACCTCGCGTTCCCGCGTCCGGACGTCGTCGGCCTCGCCGTCTTCCGGGCGATGGCCCAACGGCATGTGCACGAGCACGACCAGCCGCAACCGACTCGCCTGCGACACCAGTACCTCCGGCGCCGTGCACGCGACCAGTCCGTCGATCAGTACCACGGTGCCGTCGGGGATGCGCTGGACGACGTCGGCGAGGGCGGCGTACGACGACGCGTCGGGTCGCGGCCAGCCGCCCGGCACGGTGTGCTCGTGCACCCACCAGCCGACTGAGGTGAGCCCGCGGCAGACATGGCGGTCGTATGTGTTGCCCCCGCTCGGCCGGGCGGGGTCGTCGATGCCGACGGGCACGACGACATGCACCGTGGTCACAGCGGCCGCTCGTAGCTCGCCCAGGCGATGTGCGACTCGTGCAGCGTGACGACCAGCCCATCGAGCTGGGGGGCCCCGAGAGCGCCGGCCTGCACACGGTCCGCGAGTCGGTCCGCGACCGCCCGCGCGAGCACCTCGGTGGTGGTGTTCACGCCCGCGAAGGCGGGCTCGTCGTCGAGGTTGCGGTAGCTGAGCTCGGCCATCACGGCGCGCAGCGTCTCGGCCGCCAGACCGATGTCGACGACGATGCCGTCGGCGTCGAGCGCCGCGGCCCGGAACGTGGCGTCGACGACGAACGTCGCGCCGTGCAGGCGCTGCGCGGGCCCGAACACCTCACCGCGGAAGCTGTGGGCGATCATCATGTGATCGCGGACGGTCACGCTGTACATTGGCTACCCCTCGTCGTAGGTGATGGTGTGGCAGAGCGCCGGCAGACTCCCCGCGGCCAATCGCGCCATCACGTCGGGCAGCTCGTCGAAGCGGGATGGCCCGCTGAGGAGCACGTCGAACGCAGGGTCGCACAACAGGTCGAGCGCGAGCGCCAACCGATCGGCCGTCGTGCGGCGCCCGCTCCGTGCCGGGGAGACGGTGCCGACCTGGCTCGCGCGGATAGCGAGGCGGCCCGAATGGAATACGCCACCAAGCGAAAGTTGGACCTCGGTATCGCCGTACCAGCTGAGGTCGGTGACGGTGCCCTCGGGGGCAAGCAGTTCGAGCGACCGCTGGAGCCCGGCCGACGTCGCACTGGTGTGCACGACCAGGTCGCAGCCGTCGGCGGCGTCGGCCGGCAGCGCGAAGCCGACGCCGAGCGCCGCGGCAACCTCGGCCCGGCCGGCATCGACGTCGTCGAGCGTGACCGCCACCCCCGGGAACCGACAGAGCAGGCGCGCGACACAGCAACCGACCATCCCGGCGCCGACGACGGCGATCCGGTCGCCGAGGAGCGGTGCGGCGTCCCACAGGGCGTTGACCGCGGTCTCGACGGTGCCGGCGAGCACGGCCCGAGCCGGCGGCACGTCCTCCGGCACGACAGTCACGGCGCCGACCGGCACCACGTACGCCGTCTGGTGGGGGTACAGGCAGAACACCGTGCGGCCGCGCAGCTCCGGTGGCCCCTGCTCGACGACGCCGACGTTGAGGTAGCCGTACTTGACCGGCCCCGGGAAGTCCCCTTCCTGGAACGGCGCCCGCATCGCGGCGTACTGGTCCGGCGGCACCCCGCCCCGGAACACCAACGTCTCAGTGCCACGGCTGACGCCGGACCGCAACGTCCGCACCACCACGTCGTCCCGCCCAGGCTCGGGCAGCGTCATCGGCCGGATCTCCCCGCAGCCGGGCTCGCGCAGCCAGAACGCCTCCGCGTCGTGCCGCTTGGGCGTCACCGTGCCAGACCTCGGCGTGATCGCCAAGGGCGGGAGACCAGAGGCCGTTGGGTCGGGGAGGTATCCAAGCGTCTTACGCTTCCGGTTCTCACGACATTGCGGTGCCTCCCGAATCCCGTCCGCCGATGGCACGAGCGGGAGGAGTCCGCGGGTGTTTAATGCCAACACCATACGCGCCGCGCGCCCAGGGTCTGCGTCGGAAGGGCCTTTGCGATCCGACGGCTGCAAGTGGACGGCAATCTTTGCCGCGATGGGTCGCCGGTAGGGAGGCGGGTCCGACGGATTCGCCGGAACTCGCGGAGCGACATAACTGCAGTTTGCGTGCGCTCAGGGGGCCCGAGAATCGGGCTTACGATCCAAGGGTGGCCTGAACTCAATGTCGAAGTCGTGGAGCGCAACCCCACGCTCGTCTCACGCCCTTGTGAACGGTCTCCGCTCGACGAAGCCGGCGGCTGCGAAGTCGCCGTCGAACGCCAGTGCGTCCGTGATCTTCTTGTCGCGCATGAACGCGAAGCTCGTAGCGTCGACGAACGAGTACTCGCGTTCGTCGCGCTGCAGAAGCCACCGCCACGCGACCCGCTCCAACTCCGCGCTCACGGAGACGACGGACATCCGGGGCTCGGCGATCGCCGCCCGATAGAACGTCGAGGCCGCGTGATGTCCCGCCCGTCTGCGAAGGCCGGTCCATGTTTCCCCAACGACGTGATTCGTGGTGACGAGGCGCTCCGAACAATCTCGCCAGAGCGACCGCGCGTCCCCGTGACGCGTGTCACGCAGAGCCTGGAGCGCGATGAAGAAGCTCGTGTCTACGAACACCACCTGTGCTATCCCCGAGGTCCGTACACCGCCTCGTCGACGTCGAACGGCTCGATGTCGAGTGAACCGACGATACTGTCGAGGCCTCCTTGCGCGTGCATTGGCGTGGGCCGCAACTGGGCCCACAAGAGGTTGCGGATCAGCTCCGCACGCGACACAGATCGAAGCGCCGCCTCGTCGCGCAAGGCGGCGTCGAGCTCATCATCGATGTAGATCTGGGTCTTATGCATGACGTCATGCTTGCATCACTCTTGGCGGACGTCAAGCGTGGCTCGAGGCACAATCCTCCCGCCAGGAAATCCAGCCGGAACTTGCAGCCGCCGGATGCCATCGAGACTATTGGGCGGGAGCACTCAGCTCATCCCGCTCAGGGAACCGTGATGGGCTCCCGGTGGTCGCGCAGCAGCTCGGAGATCTGGAACGCCAGGTCCAGGGACTGGCGGGCGTTCAGACGGGGGTCGCACAGGGTCATGTAGCGGACGCCGAGCTCGTCCTCCAGGACCTCGTGGCTGCCGCCGATGCATTCGGTGACATCCTCGCCGGTGAACTCAAGGTGCACACCGCCTGGCCAAACGCTCTCCTCACGGCACACCGCGACAAACGTGCGAAGCTCCGACATGATCGCCTCGAAGCTGCGGGTCTTGACGCCGTTGGTCGTGACGATGCCGTTGCCGTGCATCGGGTCGCACGCCCACACGACGGGGTGGCCGGTGTCGCGTACGGCGTGGATGACGGGTGGCAGGGCCTCCCCCACCCGCTCCGCCCCCATTCTCAGAACGAGCGTCAGGCGCCCCGGCGTGCGGTCCGGATCGAGCCGCTCGCAGAGCGCGACGATCTCGTCGGTCGTTGCGGACGGGCCGACCTTGAGCCCGATCGGGTTGTGCACGCCCGCGAGGAACGCCACGTGCGCCCCATCGAGCTGGCGGCTACGATCACCGATCCACAACATGTGCGCCGAGCAGTCATACCAGTCGCCGGTCAGCGAGTCCTCTCGGGTCAGCGCTTCCTCGTAGTCGAGCAGCAGCGCCTCGTGGCTGGTCCACACATCCACCTGGTGCATGTGTTGGCTTGCGCCCAGGTCCACTCCGCAGGCCGCCATGAAGGCGAGCGCCCGCTCGATGTCGCCGGCCAGACGCTCATAGCGGCGACCCTCGGGCGAGCCCGCCACGAACTCCTGGTTCCAGGCATGCACACGCGACAGGTCGGCGAACCCGCCCTTGGTGAACGCGCGCAGCAGATTGAGGGTGGATGCCGACTGGTGGTAGGCGCGCACCATGCGCCCCGGGTCCGGGATACGGGCCTCGGCGGTCGACGCCTCGTCGTTGACGATGTGCCCGCGAAACGACGGGATATCGACGTCGCCGACGCGCTCCGTCGGCGACGTGCGCGGTTTGGCGAACTGCCCGGCCATGCGACCCACCTTGACCACCGGAAGCCCGGAGCCGTACATCATCACGATCGCCATTTGCAGCAGGATGCGCAGGCGCTCGCGGATCGACACCGCGGAGTGATCATGGAACGACTCGGCGCAATCGCCCGCCTGCAGCAGGACGGCCTTGCCCTGGGCCACCTGAGCCAGGGCGCCGGTCAGCGAGCGGGCCTCGCCAGCGAACACCAGCGGCGGAAGGCCACGCAGTTCCTCGCACGCGCTTTCCAGGGCGTGGGCGCTCGGCCATTCCGGCTGCTGTGCCGCGGCGAGACCCCGCCATGTCGTGGGCGTCCAAGTGTCGTGGGTGACCGACATCCCCGGCAGTCTAGATGCATCGCGTCGAAAACGGCCGGTCGAGCGGGGAACCCGTCAGCCGAGCACGCCCACGGCGTCGAGCAGGCTCTCCAGCGGGACGCGACGTGCCGCTTGACGAAGCAGCGCCGCCTGCCAGCCCGCGAGCGCGCCTGCGCCCTCGGCATCGTCGATCGCTCGACCCAGCCCACGTCGGGCCACGCGTTCCAGGCCGTCGTCATCCAGGCCGTGGTCACGGGCGAAGGCCGCGCGCGACGCATCGCTTGCAAGTGCGAGCACCAGCTCCTCGCGACTCGACCCGACCTCGCACGCCACGCCGTCCAGGGTGGACAGCACGATCTGCTCGGCGACGCGCTCGATGCCGCCAGGGTTGCGCCACTCCCGTGTCTGGCAAGGATCGGCGACGCGCGGCGCATCGTATGAACCCCCGCCCAGCGCGACGTATACCCCCGGCACCGCCAGGCCCAGCGCCGCTGCGGCCGCGATCACCCAGCGGGGCCTCACAGGCGCACCTCGCGCGCGGCTGCGATGGGCACGAGGCCGGCGAGCGCCAGGAGCGCGGCCAACAGGAACGAGCGCGAGAACGAGCTGGTTGCGGCGGCGCCCAGCCGATCGTCCAAGCGGTCCGCCAGCGCCGAGAGTCCGGGACGCTCCTTCGGGTCGGCGTCGAGCGCGTCGATCGTCCGTCGGACGTCCGGCAGCCGGCCGGGCGAGCGCGAGACGTCGGAGGCCAGCTTGGCCGCCAGCCGCAACTTGGTCGATGGATCGATCCTGGAGTCGATGACCAGTTCAACGCCCTTCTGCTCTGCCCGCGAGCGTTGCAGATCGAGGTCAGCGACGAGCACGGGCGTCAGGAGCAGGAGTCCGAGCACGATCCCTGCGTGTCGGGACGCGATGGTGACCCCGCCGTGGAGCGCCGGCCGCGAGCGGCCCGCGAGCGCCGCCTCGGTCAATCCTCCGAGCGAGAGGGCGAGTCCTGCGCCCACGAGCACCTGTGCGGGCACCGTCCATCCCCACCCTACCCCGGGCATGACGCCGAGCGCGGCAAGACCACCCGCCCCCACAAGCGCCCCTGCGGCAGCTCGCACCCGCGCGGTTCCGAGGCGGCGCTCGAGCGGCCAGACCAGAATCGAGGCCGCCGGGATTACGGACACCACGGCCGCCGCGGCGAGCGGCGACATGCCCCAGCCCTCGATCAGAAGCAACACGATCAGAAACAGCGCGGCCGTCAGTCCCGCCGAAAGCAGCGCCAGCGCGGCGTTCGCCGCGATGTGAGGTCGACCCGCAGGGACCACCGGGGTCCGCGCTCCGCTGAAACCGATGAACAGAAGCGGCGCGAGGGCCAGAGGCACCTGCAGGATGAAGATCGCCTGCCACGAGAACACCTGCGTGAGGACCCCCCCGATCGCGGGGCCGAGTGCAGCTCCAGCGATACCGGCCGCTGCCCACGATCGCGCTGCGCCGCGCTCGCCCCCCGCGACCTGTGGCAAGAGCTCGAGCGCCGCGCAGATCGCCGCGGCACCTGCCAGACCTTGCAGTGACCTGGCGCCGATGAGCACGCCTAACGACGGTGCCACAGCGCAGGCGAGCGACGCCGCCGCGAACACGATGATGCCGACCGTACACAGCCGGGCGGCGGCGATCCGCTTGACGAGCAGCGCCGCTGGGATTGCTGCGGCAGCGAGCGCGAGGTTGAACGCGGTGACGACCCACGCGACATCGGCGACCTCCGCGGAGAACTCACGGTAGATCGCGGGCAATGCGAGGATGACGACCGCCGAGTCGGCGAGCACGAGCCCGACGACAAACGCCACGGCCCGCCGACGCCACGCGGCAGGGACGCGCTCATGCAACCGGTTCATGAGCCCATTGTTGCCAAGCTTCGGGGGTGATTTAGCCTGGATCCACCGACAATCGTGGATGCGGGGCGTGCGGGCGCCGAGTCAGGCGGGTGCGGGGGAGCACCCGCAGGGTGCATCCTTCGGGTTGACCCCGAACCCGTATGGCGACGGCGATCCGCGCGCATCAGCGCCGCGAGGGGCGGTGGATCCAGGCTTAGCATCCACCCCACGAGCTCAGCCGAGCCTTGGGGCTCGCCAACGTCAGGACAGCGCGAATTCCACGCGCCGGTTCTGCGTTCGCCCGGCCTCCGTGTCGTTGGGTGCGATGGGGTTCGTCTCGCCGAGGCCGTTCGCCGTGAGCCTACCGGCGGCGATCCCACCCTTCAGTACCAGATAGTCGACCACCGCCTGCGCCCGGGCGAGGCTGAGCTGCTGGTTCTTGGCCGCGTCGCCCTGGTCGTCGGTAAACCCCCGCACCTCGGCCTTGACCGCGGCGTTGTCCTTGAGGCTGACTGCGATCTGATCGAGCGTCGCTGCGCTGGCAGGGGCCAACTCGGATTTGCCAACCACGAACGGCAGGCCACCCGTCTTGAGCACTGTGTTGATCTGATCGATCACCTGCTGGGCGGCGACTCCAGCTGCGGATCCTGTGCCGGTCGGGCTCGTCGGCGTCGGCGACTGCGCGGCAGGTGACGTCTCGTCCGTGCCGCATCCGTCGCTGGCGGTGGCGATGATGAGCGCCAGCACCATGAGCCCGAGCAGGACGATCCATCCGGCCGGACCCGAAGCAGTGGAACGCTCTCGTCGTGGCTGTGCCATCAACCGCCCCCGAACACGCTGTGGACGCCAACAAGCTTACATTGACCGTCGGTCGGCCCGGCGGGCGAGCGGTACGATCTCTCTCTTCCCACGGAGGCAACTCGGGACCCTGTACGAACGGCACGATTACGTCTACACTCCCCCAATTCGTTGACGTGGTTCGGTGAGGTGCCCGGCGGTGTCGTCCACGACGGGGATGCCGACACGTTGAGACCCGGGTGACGTGCGGTACCCACCAGGTGGCGCCAAGGCCACCGTGGCACCTTTGTGCGGCACGGCAACATCGAGAAAAGGATGGACGCAACGGGACTTCAAGAGCTGATCTACGAAGGCGAGCTTCGCGCCCTCATCTCCCGCGGACAAGAGCTTGGGTTTCTGAGTGTGGAGGAGGTCGGCGAGGCGTTCGACAGCCTCAACCTCGACGCGGCGGCGCAGGCGGAGCTCTACCAGCACCTCGACGAGCTCGGCGTCGACATCCTCGATGTCATCGAGGCCCGCGCACGCGCGGCCGAGATCGAGGAGGCCGAGCGCAACCGCCGCCACCACCCCGCCGTCGAGCAGACGACGGACGCCCTGCAGCTTTTCCTCAAGGACATCGGACGCGTTCCACTGTTGACCGCGGCTCAGGAGGTGAGCCTCGCCAAGCGCATCGAGCTCGGCGACCCGGACGCGAAGCGCCGGATGGTCGAAGCCAACCTACGTCTCGTCGTTTCCATCGCGAAGGCATACCGCGGCCGCGGCCTGCCGTTCCTGGACCTGATCCAAGAGGGCACGCTCGGCCTGGTGCGCGCGGTCGAGAAGTTCGACTGGCGGCGCGGGTTCAAGTTCTCCACCTACGCGACGTGGTGGATCCGGCAGGCGGTGACGCGTGCCCTCGCAGACAAGGGCCGCACGATCCGCATCCCGGTCCACGTTGTCGAGAAGCTCAACCAGATCAGCCGTGCGGAGCGCGTGCTGATCGGGCAGCTCGGTCGTGAACCCACCGTCGAGGAGCTGGGTGAGGCCACCGGCCTCCCGCCGGAGGAGGTCGAGGACATCCTGCGAAGCGCGCAGCCGATCGTATCGCTCGAAAAGCCCGTCGGCGAGGACGAGGAGGCGGAGTTCGTCCGCTTCTTGGCCGACGAGAACTCGGTCGCCCCGGAGGCAGCCGCTGAGACGGCGCTTCGCCACGAGGCGCTCGGCGATCTTCTGGACCAGCTGTCCTACCGTGAGCGTCGCGTCCTCGAGCTGCGCTACGGACTGGGCGGCGAGAAGCCGCGTACGCTCGACGAGCTGGGTCGCATGTTCAACGTCACGCGCGAGCGCATCCGGCAAGTCGAGCACCAGTCGCTCCAGAAGCTGGCCAGCATGGCCGAGGCCGCCCGCCTGCAGTAGTCGCTGGTCCAACTGGCCCGACTGGGTCCGCAGTCTGCTTGATTTGAAGAGTTTTTCCCGCCATTTTGTGGGAAGTGCCTAGTGCTCTGTCTCACAAGTCCCTTGACGATATGGCGAGTGAAAAACCCGCCGGACAAGGACGCAGCCTGCGCCCCATACTTGTCAGTATGGGCGCAGGCGAGGACACAGCCCCCGAGGCGACCGCTCCCCCACCAGCGCACCGAATCCGGCGGAGTTTT
>CAYMSM010000045.1:0-2379 GCA_964393105.1 uncultured Bifidobacteriaceae bacterium | reverse complement strand
GTCGCGCACATCGGTGAAGTCGCGGCGGGTCTCGACGTTGCCCACGTGGATGTCGATGCGCTCCAAGCCGTCGCGCTCGCCCATGGCGATCTGCCGGGCGACGGCGGGGACGACGAAGCGCGGGTCCTGGCCCGGGCCGATGTGGTTGAACGCGCGCACGCGGAGCACCGGCAGGCCGTAGCCGATGTGGTATTGCAGGGCGGCTAGGTCGGCTGCGGCCTTGGAGGCGCCGTACGGGGAGTGCGGGAGCATCGGGGTGTCGGGGCCGACGGGAAGCGCGTCGAGCGGGACGCGTCCGTAGACCTCGCCGCTCGTGATCGCGACACAGCGGGCCGCAGGGGCGTGGTGGCGCAGGGCTTCGAGGAGGACGAGGGTGCCGTCCAGGTTGACGCGCCACGTCGCGACCGGCTGCTCGAACGACTGCCCCACCGAGGCCGCGCCCGCCAGGTGGAAGACCAGCTCGGGTGCAACCGCCGCGACGGCGCGTCCAACCGCGTCGGCGTCGGTGATGTCGCCGTAATGCACGCCGACCACCCCGTCTGGCACCGGCTCGCGGTCGCTCCAGAACACGCCATGCACCTGGTGCCCGGCACCGATGAGCTCGGCGACGAGATGATGGCCGGCGAAGCCGGAGATGCCGGTGGCCAGAACCCGCACGGGTCGCGACGATACACGGGTTTAAAGGTTCCGTGAACGCGCTTGCCCTGGCCCCCTGGCGAAACTACGCTGGTCGGATGTCCTGGATCCGTCGGCCGTCGCGCGGCCTTGTGTGCGTCGTCGCCGTCGCTCTGCTGATGGTCGGTTGCGCAGGAGAATCGGGATCACCACAGGACGTCATCATTGACTTCAACGCCGACGGGTTCGTCGACGGGCAGGTGGACCGTGATCCCGAGATCGACGTGCGTCACACGCTCTCGGACCTGGCGCGTGCGAAGGGCCTGATGGCGGCGCAGCAACCGGGCCTGCTCGCGAACTTCATCGCGGCCGTCGACGTGGCGATCAAGCAGAACCTCTTTGATATCAGCCCCACCAAGCCCTCGGAGCCCACGGGCCAGCCGAACGTCCAGCAGGTCGACATGCCAACCTGGGCGGTCGTGGCGGCCGGGGGCGCGGGCCTTCTGATGCTGGGCGGGCTCGGCTCGGCGGTCTACCGGCGTTCGCGCCGGCGCCACGTAACCCGGGCCGCTGCCGATCGGTAAAGTGCTGCATCCGCCTCCCCCCGGGGGAGGCGGATGATCGCGTTCGTCCACACTCCGACCGAGAGCCGCCGATGCCGCAGTCGCCCAGCTCCAGCCTCACCATCCGCGCAGAGATCGCCGCACAGATCGGCAACTTCGGCCGTGTCATGGCCGCGATCGGCAGCACCGGCGCAGAGGTCGGAGGGGTCGACATCGTACGCTCGGGCAAGTCGTCGGTCACCAGGGACATCACCGTCGCGGTCACCGACGCCGACCACGGCCAGGCCGTCGTCGCCGCGCTCGAAGCGCTTGACGGGGTGCGCGTGCAAGACGCAAGCGACAGGGTGACGCTCGCCCACGCGGGCGGGACGCTGACCATGAGGAGCCGCTCGGCGCTGACGAGCCGCGACGACCTGTCGATGGCCTACACGCCGGGCGTGGCGCGCGTGTGCATGACGATCCACCACGATCCCGAGCGCACGTGGGACCTGACGATCCGCGGCAACAGCGTCGCGGTCATCACCGACGGCAGCTCGGTCGCGGGCCAGGGTGACCTAGGCCCGTTGGCGGCGCTGCCGTCCGCCGAGGCCAAGTGCATGTACCTGCGCGAGATGGCGCACATCGACGGGTTCCCGCTGCCGTTGACCGTCCGCGACACAGGCGAGATCACCAACGTCGTCAGCAAGATCGTGTCTGTGTTCGCCGGGGTGCACCTGACCGACATGGCCGCCCCGCGGTGTGTCGAGGTGCAGAACGCGCTCGCGTCGGTGCTCGACATCCCGGTGTTGCACGACGAGGCGGACGGGACCGCCGTCGCGGTGCTCGCCGGGCTGATCAACGGGCTCGGCGTGACGGGCAAGACCCTTGGCGACGCGACCGTTGTTGTCGCGGGGAGCGAGCCTGGCACCTCAGCAACAGCGCGTCTGCTCGGCACGGCCGGCGTCGGACAGGTGGTGACGCCCGACGGCGACCCGCGGGCGGCGCTCGCCGGAGCGAACGCGTTCGTCGGCCTGGGCGCAGGGAACCTGACCGGCGACGTCGTGGCCACCATGGCGGCGAACCCGGTGGTGTTCGCACTGGGGACGCCTGCCGAGCTTTCGGCCACCGACGCCGCCGGCGTGGCGGTGTTCGCAACCGCTCATGCGGACCTTCCCAACCAGATCGACGCGTCGCTGGCCTACCCGGGTATCTGGCGCGGCGC
>CAYMSM010000044.1:0-18671 GCA_964393105.1 uncultured Bifidobacteriaceae bacterium | reverse complement strand
GGCACGTTCCCGAGCGAAAACCGAGTCAGGCAAGGACGCAGTGTCTTGCCGCTATCGGTACCCATAACGGTGAGACCGAGGACACCGCCTGGCGAAGGTTTGCAGCCGGGATACGAGGTTGTACTTGCGAGAGCGACCACTAAGGGTGTCAGGGGTTCCCCGAAGCCCTTCAGCAGCACGTCTGTGTTCCCGTCAGGGCCGCTTGAATCTGATCGCGACCGGGTGCATTTGGCTGTGCCACCAGATTTCGGCACCCCCCGCGGGGTCCCGATCGAATGCCGTTGCTAGAATCCCCCGTCGTGTCCCAGCACCGCCAGCACGGGGAGTCGATCATCCTCGCCGGGGTGCGTGAGCGCTTCGAGGAGTCCACGGACTTCACGATCGGGATCGAGGAGGAGTACCAGCTCCTCGACCCGTCCACGCTCGCGCTGACCAACCGGTTCGAAGATCTCGTGGCGGCGGCCGATCCGGTCTTTCGCGACCGCCTGGCGGGCGAGCTGATCGCGAGCGAGGTCGAGTACAGGACGACCAAGCACGACACGTTCGCCACGGCGGCCCGCGATCTGGTCCAGGGGCGGCTCGCGACGATCGCGCTGGCAGAGCGCCTGGGTGTGTCGATCGGGATCAGCGGCGTGCACCCGTTCAGCCAGTGGCCGGATCAACGCATCATCGACACCCCGCACTACCGCCTGGTCGAGAGCGGTTTGGGGTACGTCGCGTGGACCAACAACACGTGGTCGCTGCATCTGCATTGCGGGGTACGTGGCGCCGACCGCGCGATAGCGGTGTTCACGGCGATGCGCACCATACTGCCCGAGCTGCTTGCGCTCTCTGCGAACAGCGCGATCTTCTGGGGTCGGGCCACGCGCCTGCACTCGACCCGGACGCAGGTGTTCTCGAAGAGCTTTCCCCGGTGCGGCGTGCCGGACGCGTTTGCCGATTGGAACGAGTACGCCGCCTTCGTCGAGCTTCTCGAACGGACCGGCTCGATCCAGGAGAGCACCCAGATCTGGTGGAGCGTGCGCCCGCACCACAGCTACGGCACCCTCGAGGTGCGCATCTGCGACGGGCAGGTCGAGATGGGTGAGGCGCTGGCCGTGAGCGCGCTTGCGCTGGCGTGTATCGCCAAGTTCTGCCGCGACTATGACGAGGGTATCCCGTTGCCTGCCCACCCTGGGCGCCTGATCGAGGAGAACATGTGGCGGGCAATCCGCCACGGGCTCACCGGACGGATGATCGACTTCGCCCGGGGGGTGGAGCGCCCGACGACCCAGGCGCTCGAGGATCTCCTTTCCTGGACGGCACCAGTCCACTCCGACCTTGGCCTGGCCCCGTTCGTTCGTCAGGTTCCCGTCATGCTGGCGGACGGTAACGGCGCACAGCGGCAGCTCGAGCGGCTGGAGGCGCTGGGCGATGTCCGCGCCGTGCATGCCGAGTGGGTCGAGCGCACCCGTGCGTCGGCGGCAGAGCTCCTGAACGAACTCGAGGCGGTTGCAGCATGAGTGACGACGGCCCCGCGGCGGACACCGGACCGCAGACACCCGAGGAGTTGGTGCGCGAGATGGCGCGCCGCCTGGCCCAGACGCCCGTGCGGGACCTGCTGTTGCAAACGATGGCGACGTTTGCCGACCTGGCGGGCGTGCGCCTGGGATACGGGCCCGACGGCGCCGCCCATCGTGACCTGCCGCAGGCGCGCCTGGCGATCGAGACCCTGCGCGCTCTCATCGGCGTCGCCGACACCGAGCTCGGCGCGGCCCAGGCCAGGCCGTTTCGCGATCCGCTCGCCCAGCTTCAGATGCTCTACGCCCGCGAGGTCGAGGCGGACGCCGCGGGGGTGGCGAAGACCACCGACGTGGCCCAGGCGGACGAGGGCGAGGGGCGCCTCTGGACTCCCGGCGCCGCCGGTGATCCGGGAGGGCTCTGGACCCCCGACGCGCTCGAGTCCTGATCGCACACGCGGCGGGGCCGTCGTTGTACGTCCTGGGTAGGTTGCCGTGGTCAACGACGAGCGAAGGAGTGAGCTGTGGCGGACGCCGAGATCGGGGTGTTCGGGGGATCCGGGTTCTACTCGTTCCTCGACGACGTGGACGAGGTCGCGGTCGATACGCCGTACGGCGAGCCGTCCTCCAAGCTCTTCATCGGGGAGCTCGGCGGGCGCAGCGTCGCGTTCCTTCCGCGCCACGGGGTGGACCACCAGTATCCGGCTCACGTCATCAACTACCGCGCCAACGTTTGGGCGATGAAGGAGATCGGCGTCAACTGGATCTTCGGTCCGTGCGCCGCGGGAAGTCTGCAGCGTGATGTCAAGATCGGCGAGTTCGTCGTATGCGACCAGTTCGTCGACCGCACCACGGGGCGTAAGGACACGTTCTACGACGGCCCGATCACGACGCACGTCAGCGCCGCCGACCCGTACAGTCCCGTGCTGCGGGCACTCCTGATCGACGGCTGCAACGACCTCGGCATCCCGGTGCACGAGACCGGCACCGTGGTCGTCATTCAGGGTCCTCGGTTCTCGACCCGCGCCGAGAGCAAGTGGTTCAGTCAGATGGGGTGGGAGGTCATCAATATGAGCGCCTACCCGGAGGGCTTCCTGGCCCGTGAGCTGGCGATCGCCTACGCCAACATCTCGCTGATCACCGACTACGACGTCGGCGTCGACGGCGTCCCGCCGGTGACCCACGCCGAGGTCCTCACGACCTTCGGCGAGAACAACGCGAAGCTCCGAGACCTGCTGCTCCACGTCATCCCGAACGTCCCGACCGAACCGGATCCCCACGCGACCAGCGCGTTGGACGGCGCGCATTAGGACTGATCGGATGGCGCAGGGCCGCGAATAGGCCGCTCAAGTGTCGGTGCTGAACGCGGCCCTCCGGAGTCGTCCTCACCTTCGGATGCAATCCTCAACGTGTGATAGAAAACCGCGTCCTTTCGCGGCCGAAGCGCCCTGGGGCCCCCATGCGGGCCGGGCGGCCACGCTTCGATGCACCCGAATCATGGGAGAAATGACTCTTGTCTGAGTTCCTTGCGGACAACACGACGTGGCTCGCCGTCGTGTGCGGCCTGCTTGCCGTGGCATACGGCATCGGCCTGACCATCTATCTGTTGAAGCAACCTGCGGGCAACGAGCGCATGCAGGAGATCGCTCGAGCGATTCAAGAGGGCGCCAAGGCGTACCTGACCCGCCAGTACACGATCATCGCCGCTGTCGCGGCGATCCTGTTCGTCCTCCTGGGCGTGCTCGGCTCCAGCGTGGAGTCGCCGTTCCTGGGATGGGAGGCTGCGATCGGCTTCCTGATCGGCGCCGTGGCGTCGGCAGCCGCCGGTTTCATCGGGATGAACGTTTCGGTTCGTACCAACGTCCGCACGGCCGAGGCCGCGCGGGGCGGGCTCAAGCCCGCGCTCGGCATCGCCTTCAAGGGCGGTTCTGTGACCGGGCTCCTCGTGGTCGGCCTCGGCCTGCTCGCGGTCGCCGGTTACTGGTGGATCCTCGGGGAGGACGCCGAGGCCGTCAAGCCGCTCGTCGGCCTGGCGTTCGGTGGGTCGCTGATCTCGGTCTTCGCCCGTCTGGGTGGTGGCATCTTCACCAAGGGCGCCGACGTCGGCGCCGACCTCGTCGGCAAGGTCGAGGCGGGAATCCCTGAGGACGACCCGCGCAACCCGGCCGTCATCGCCGACAACGTCGGTGACAACGTCGGTGACTGCGCCGGTATGGCCGCTGACCTGTTCGAGACCTACGCGGTGACGACCGTCGCCGTGATGCTGCTCGGGTCCCTGTTCTTCAGCGCCGCCGACGCGACGAACGCCATCCTGTACCCGCTCGCTCTGGGCGGCATCTCGATCATCACGTCGATCATCGGCACCTGGTTCGTGCGGGTCGGCAAGAGCCAGAACATCACGGCCGCGCTGTACACCGGCCTGGGTGTCGCAGCACTGTTGTCAGCGGTCGGCTTCATCCCGATCACCAAGGGCCTGATGGACGGCATCTCGCCGGAGGGGCTCTCGATCGCCTGGACCGACTACTACTGGTGCGCGATCATCGGGCTTGGCGTCACGATCCTGCTCGTGGCGATCACGGAGTACTTCACGGGCAGCATCTGGAAGCCCGTCAAGTCGATCGCGAAGGCGTCGGAGACCGGACACGCGACGAACATCATCGCGGGGCTTTCGGTCAGCCTCAAGGCGACCGCTCTGCCGGTGGTCGTGATCGGCGGCGGTATCGCAGCCTCGTACGAACTGGCCGGCGTGTACGGCATCGGTTCCGCCGTCATGGCGATGCTCTCGCTGACCGGTGTGGTCGTCGCGCTCGACGCGTTCGGCCCCATCACCGACAACGCCGGTGGCATCGCCGAGATGGCCGATCTCCCCGCCGCGGTCCGGGGTGTCACCGACCCGCTCGACGCCGTCGGCAACACCACCAAGGCAGTGACCAAGGGGTATGCCATCGGGTCGGCCGGCCTGGCCGCCGTCGTCCTGTTCGTCTCCTACATCGAGGAACTCAAGGAGGCAAACCAGGCGTTCTTCGACACGCTCAACTTCGAGCTCAGCAACCCCTTCATCGTGATCGGCCTACTGATCGGCGGCATGATGCCGTTCATCTTCGCAGCACTCTCCATGGAGGCCGTCGGCAAGGCCGGTGGCCAGGTGGTCGAAGAGGTTCGTCGCCAGTTCAAGGAGAAGCCCGGGATCATGGAGGGCACCGAGCGTCCGGATTACGCCAGGTGTGTGCGCATCGTGACTGCCACCGCGCAGAAGCAGATGCTCGTCCCGGGCTTGATCCCGATCGCGGTCCCGATCATCACCGCGTTCATCTTCGGCAAGACCAACGGCGCGGAGATGCTCGGCGGATTGCTCTTGGGTGTCATCGTGACGGGGCTCTTCGTCGCGATCTCGATGACCTCGGGTGGTGGGGCGTGGGACAACGCCAAGAAGCTGATCGAGGATGGCCACTACGGTGGCAAGGGCTCGGAGGCTCACAAGGCCGCGGTGACCGGTGACACGGTCGGTGACCCCTACAAGGACACCGCCGGTCCGGCCATCAACCCGATGATCAAGATCGCCAACATCGTGGCGCTCCTGATCATCCCGTTCCTGGTCTAGATCTCCAGTCGGATCTGGTGGGCGCGTCTCGATACCGGGACGCGCCCACCGGTCTCGTTGTCAGGCGATGGCGAACGTCAGCGCCGAGACGCCGACCAGGAACACCGCGAACGCCTTGCCGAGCGTCGCCTGGCTGAACTTGGGCGCGATCTGGGTGCCCAGGAGCGATCCTGCGACGGTTGCCGTGGCGAACGGGAGTACCGTGCTCCAGTCGATGTTGGCGTCGACCGCGAGGTGGTTGACGAGCCCGGTCAGCGATACCGCGCAGATGATGATGAGGGACGTCCCGATCGCGAGCCGGAACGGCAGTTGCATGGCGATCGCCAGGGCCGGGACGATGACGAACCCGCCGCCCATCCCGAAGAACCCCGTCAAGACCCCGACCCCGAGGCCGATGGTGATCAGCGGAATCGCAGGCAGCGTGGGGCAGACCAGGGGCGCCTTGGTCTCGAGCGATCGCGGGGCCGACGCGCGCCGCCAGGTCAGGTAGGCGACGCAGAGGATCACCACCGACAGGAGTGACAGGAGGAGCCGACCGCTGACCGCCCCGTTGGCAAGGGTGCCGATCGTCGCGCCCGGTAGGGCCGCGAAGGTGAAGAGCGCCGCGGCGCGCCAGCACACGTGGTGTGCCCCGGCGTAGCGCAGCCCGGCGACCAGGGATGCCGCTCCGACGACGACAAGCGAGCTGGTCGTCGCCGCGTGTACATCCTCACCGAGCACGACGACCAAGACGGGAATGGCAAGAATTGCGCCGCCGCCCCCGAGGACGCCGAGGGTGACGCCGATCGCCGCCCCGAGTGCGAGCGCCAGCATCAGCGTGCCTGACACGGGACCCTGATCAACCCGACTGCGTCGACGCGGCGCAGTTGTTCGCCCCGATCTCGAGCGACGCGATGTCGTCGCCCTCGCCTCGGGCGAGGTTCGCCGCGATGATCTCCTGGTAGTTCTCAGGTCGGGGGGGCATTGCCGCCAACACCTGCAGGGCGAAGGCGTCCTCGCCGAGACCGAGGAGCGGGACGGTGTCCTGCACCTCGCGCAAGGTCGGGGCGAGCGCCCCCGACAGCCTGCCACCCCCGTAGTGACAAGGGAGGAGGATCGTCGCCGGAGGGAGTGGCAGCACCCGCTCATGGAGCGTGCGATGAAGCTGCCGCGCCGCAGTGGCAGCACCGGCGTCGCCGGTCTCCAGGTCCGGCCGCGCAACCGAGTCTGCAAAGAGCGAGTCCCCCGCGATGAGCGCGACGTCGTCAACGACAAGCCCCACGTTGTCGGTGGTGTGTCCCGGCAATGCCAGTACGCGTACACCGGCCGATCCGACATCGATGTGAGCGCCATCTCGCACGACCAGGGCGTCGGGATCGCCACCACGTGCGATTGCTCCCGCCGACAGGTGGCGCTGGGCGCCTGTCGCTGCGGCCAGGTCCCACATGCCCGAGAGATGATCCGCATGGACGTGGGTATCGAGCACGCCCGTAATGCGGGCATCGCGCCGGGTGGCCTCGTCCAGATACGGCTGGATCGTGAGCGCCGGGTCGACGACCAGCGCCCGGCCGTCGGAGATGACCATGTAGGACAGGCAGCCGCGGGCCTCGCGGCGGAACTGGACGACGACTGTCGGAGTGGGCAGGGCGACCGGCGACGCGACCAGGAGCTGTGACCACGCCCGCATTCCCCCGCTGACCGCGGTGGCGTCGACCCCGGCATCGGCCAAGCGCGCGGTCGCGCGCTGTGCGGCGACTCCGCGGGCGCACATTACCCGGATCGGGCGGTCACCGGCATTCAGGGCTGCGATGGTGGCATGTGGGTCCCGCTCGATGTCGGCGAGCGGGATGTTGACGAGCTCCGCGCCTGCCGCGTCGATCGGCCAGTGCGAAAAGTCCGCCGGTTCCCGGACATCGACGATGAGGACGGGTGCATCACCCCGGATCTCGTCCTCGAGTTGGGCTGCGCTGATCTGCGGTGGGGGCATGATCATTCGGTCCAAAGGTAGCCCTGTCGATGAGAATAAACCAATCAGTGTTAATGGTCATTCATATATACTTGGCTTATGGATCTGTCCGCCGATCAGTTGGTGGTGTTCGCGACGGTCGCCGATGAGGGTTCGGTGACGGCAGCCGCGCGCCGTCTCAACGTGACCCAGCCGGCCGTGTCGAGTCGCCTGCGCGGCCTACAACTGCTGGCCGGTCGTCAGCTCTATCGCCGAACGCCGCGTGGGATCGAGCTGACCGAGGCAGGGGAGGCGCTGCTGCCACACGCCCGTGCCGTCTCGCGTGCCCTCGCGCGCGGGCAACAGGTGATCACGTCACCGGTTGTCGCCGAGCTGCGAACCGCCATCGCGCTCTCTGAGGCCGCGATCCCGCGCGTCGTTCCGTTGATCGTCGCCGAATCGCTGCGTCCGCCCGCGCTCAATGTGCGGATCATTCCCTGCGACGCGGCGACGGCAGTGCAAACCGTGCTAACAGGCGCGGCCGACCTCGCGGTGTCTGTGGCGTTGCCAGACCCCGCTGCCGACGATCTCATGCGCCGACCGGTCGCAAGCGAGCCGATCGTCTTGGTCGAAGCCGAACCCGGGCGCGCGAGCCGCCTTGCCGACCTCGTCGACATGACGATCCTGTGGCAGGCCGTCGGGTCCGGTGTGCGAGCAACCGCCGAACGTGCGCTTGAGGTGGCGGGCGTCTGGCCCGCCGCGTCGATCGAGGTCGGGAGCTCGGCCGGTGTGATCGCCGCCGTGGCCGCGGGCCAGGGCGCGGGGTTCCTGACCCGCTCATACGTCGCCGAACACGTCCGAACCGGCCAGGTCAAGGCAACCGAACTCGACGCACCCGACCTTCACGCCCGCTTCGAGCTGATCGCCGGGACGATCGACCACCTCCCCTTCGCGTCACGCCGAATCGCCGACGCGCTCCGCCAAACCACCATCCCGAGCACCGCTCCCACGATCGGAGAGCCGCCCAAAAATCCAGCCGCAGTCAGCAGTTGAGTGGCCCGCAGGGCCGCGAATAGGCCGCCCAAGTGCCGTGGTGAATGCGGCGTAGAGTCGTCGCGCCAGTGCAGGGGCGCCTCCCAGAACCCCTGCACTCGCGCTGTTCTCCCAGGCTACGGGAGCTCGTGTTCTCCCCGGCTAGGGGAGGTCGGCGAAGAAGAGGCGCTTGACGTGGCCGCGCCACTCCGCCTCGTTGCCCTCCATGCGGTACTGACCGACGCCGTTCGCGAGGATCGGTGCGTTCCTGGGGCTCGCGGCCAGTGCGAACTGGCAGCCCTGGGGGGTCGCGGGGTTGGAACATTCGCCGGGAGCGCCGCCCTTGTTGGCCGGCATGCCGTTGCTCATGTGGAAGTGGAGCTTGGCGAGCATGGCGGGGTCGGCGGTGCCGGCGCCGGGCGCCGTCATGAACTTGGCGAATCGCGCGGGGTATGCCGCCCACTCGCGGGTGTTGAACGGTGAGCGGGTGCGCGTCGCGTTGTCGAAGTGGTACATCTCGAGCCACACGCCTCCCGCGCGTCGAAGAGCGTTGCGCAGGCCCTCGTGCGAGCGGAAGTGGGGGCGCTTGTCGCGGCCGAGGTTGTGGTACTTGCCGCGTCCCACGCCGATCGTCGTGACGACGGCGGGGGCGATGTAGAAGTGCACCCGGTCCGCGTAGGTGCCGCCGCCGGCGTACGGCATCGCCGCGAGCTGCTCCATCGCCTTGGACAGCTCGTGTCCGGAGTGACCAGGTCGGGGGCGGGGGACGTAGTTGGGGAACTTGCGCTGGGTCTGGTTGCGGCTGGTGCGTCCGCGCCAGGCGGGCGTGTTGAGGTTCGGCGCCTTCTCGGCGAAGCGGGAGTCGATCTCGTCGATGAAGACCAGGTGGCTCGTGCACCCGGACTCACCCCACGGCGGGAACACGCAACCGGGCGCGTCGATGCGGGCGCGAATCAGCCGTGCCATCGCGTCCGGGTTACCTGCGGCGATCACGCTGGCCGCGGTCAGCCGCGACAGGCGGTACGGCTTGTCGGCGTCATCTGCGAACAGGTGGCCGACGTTGGGCTCCTGGACGAACAGCCTGCCGGCCTCGATCGGCAGCGCGCCCGCCGTTCCCGGCTTGACGATCTTGCGGTTGGTCTCGGCGGTCGCGTACAGAACGATCATCGGTGCGGCGGTCGCCGTCGCCGTCGCCGTGACAGCCAGAGCCGCAATTGTCAACGCGATTCTTTGGAATGCCCGCATGATCCGACGTCCTTGTCTGATTCGACGAGCTGCGCCTCCTGCGCAGGCTCAACAACCTTCCTACCCCTCTATCGGCCGATCAACGCCCTTTGTTGAGAGCCCGGTCGTCGGCCGGTGCGTCGGGCTAGGTGAAGAACAGTCGTTTGACGTGTGCCCGCCATTCGGCTTCGTCGCCCTCCATCCGGTACTGGCCGACGCCGTTGGCCAGGATCGACGCGTTCTGCGGCAGCGATGCCAGCGCGAACTGGCACGTTTGGGGCTGTGACCCGTCTTGACACACGGCGGGCGCACCGGTGCGTGGGGCTGGTGCACCCGCGCTCATCATGAAGCGCACCTTGGCGACCAGTCCGGGATCCGCGGCCGCGGCTCCCGGCGCCGTCAGGTATCGCGTGAACCGGGTGGGGTAGGCGCTCCACTCACCGGTGTTGAACGGGGAGCGGGTGCGGGTCGCGGTGTTGAAGTGGTACATCTCGAGCCACACACCCCCGGCGCGTTGGAGGGCGCCGCGAAGCCCTTCGTAGGTGCGGAAGTGGGGGCGTCCGTCGCGCCCGAGGTTGTGGTACTTGCCACGTCCGACGCCCAGGGACGAGATCACCCCGGGGGCGATGTAGAGGTGTACCCGGTCCGCGTAGCTGCCGCGGGCGTACGGCTGCTTGGCGAGCAGCCTCATCGCCTGTGCGAGCTCGTAGCCGGGCTGACCGTTCCGGGGTCGCGGCACGTAGTTCGGGAATGCGCGCTTCTTCTGTGCGCGACTCGCACGACCACGCCAGGCCGGGGTGTTGAGGTTGGGTGCGCGCTCGGCGAAGCGCGCATCGATCTCGTCGATGAACACAACGTGGCTACGGCACCCTGCCCGCCCGGATCCCGCGAACGAGCAGTTTGACGCTGCGATGCGTCCACGCAGGAGCGCTGCGATGGCCCCCGCCGAGCCGGCCCGCACGATCTGATCTCCCGTGACGCGGGACAGGCGGTACGGGCGATCACGATTCCCTGCGAAGAGGTGACCGACGTTCGGCTCCTGGACGAAAAGCCGTCCATCGAGGGGCAGCGCATCAGCCGCTGCGGGGCGGACGATGGCACGGTTGGTCGCCGGAGTCGCGTACAGCACGATCATCGGGGCCGCGGTTGCCGTCGTGGCGCCGCCCGCGAGGGCGATCGCCGCGGTCACGGCGCGCAGCCATGCTCGGGTCCACAGACGAATCGAGACAACTCCTGGGTTGCTCTGCGGGAGGGGACGCATCATGCGTCGATCCCCACCCTTCCATGGCACCGCCGGCAACGCAAGCCGTCCGGGTCGTTCAGGGTTCTTACCAGTCCGCCCCCGTCAGCGTGTCGGAGTGGGGCGAGATGGCGGCGACCCGGATGTCCAGGCCGGCGCAGCGAAGCAGGCGGCCGGCCTCAATGATCGCATCGGGGTGGTCGTCGTCATCGGCGATCATGACGACGCGGGTCTCGACCGCCCCGGCGACGAGAGTGGTCAGGCGTCGAACCGTCTCGCGGCGGACCAGCGTCTCGGGCAGCTCGACTTCGAACACCACCGGTGCTGCTTCGACGCCCCGGTCGCACTGCACGTCCGGGGGACGGCCTGCGCGGGGTGTCGGGGGTTCGAACCCCGGGGCTTCGGCACGTACGTCCCACGAGGTCCGGGCCGCCAGATCACGCGCGAGTGCCGCGACACCCTCGTCGTGCATCGCAAGACGACGCTCGAAGTCCTTGAGCCAATCGGAGTACCCGACGATCGGACCTCTCCCCCGGTGCGGATGGGTGGACGACCGCTGTGGAATGTAGCGCCGACCGCGGACGGCACACTCCCGCTCCGAAACGCTGATACGCTCGCCCCGTGCCTGATGAACATCGCGATGACGGCTACAACCCCGACCGGTGGGATGCCAAGTTCATCGAGTTGCGGGATGGCCCACGCCAGCTGGAGCCCGGTGAGTACCGGCGCACGCTCGCATCGCTCAACTCGGGGTGGTTCGCTCGAGGTGGCCTGTTGCGGTTGCACGACGATCGGCTGTCGTTCACGCCGACGCCGATCGAGCGGCTGCTGTTCGGCAAGAGTCACCGCATCGACTTTGCCGCGATCGCCGCGATCGAGCGCGAGCCGCGACGGCCCGAGGACGTGCTTCCGGGGGGCAAGGCGGCCCGCATGCGCATCACCACGTCGGAGCGGTCGTTCGAGTTCGTGTTCATCCACGGGCTCGACGATTGGCTCGACGCGATCGAGGAGCGACGTCGCATTTGGGAGAACAGAACAAGGATGGGGAATGGGGACGAGTAACCGCAGGATGCCACGACGCCCCCATGCAGAGCGTCCGCAGCCGGGTGAGACGATCCGAAAGCGCGGTGGCGCCGACCTGCAGAACGGCTGGTACGGACGGCATGGCACCCTGTACCTCGCCGACGAGCGACTCATCTTCGTCCCGACGATCCTGGACACGCTCCTGGGTGGTAAGCGCCGAGAGGTTCTCTACGACGAGATCCTCGAGGTCGAGCGGTCCCCGGCGAGCCCCGATGAGATCATTCCGGGCGGCCGCCGTCCACGCATGATCATCTACACCGCCGAATGCGGCTACGAGATGATGGTGGGCGACCTGGACGCATGGATCGACGCGATCGAGCTCATGTACGCGCATCGCAACAAGCACGGGCACCCGCACACTCCGACGATCACTCGCCAGGGCTCGACCACGGCGTTGCTCAGGGAGTTGTAGGGCCTCCGCTACACTTCCCCGAAATCCAAGCATTCTTCGGAGGGTTTCGGGGTGATCACGGTCAGTGACAGGAGCCGGGCGGCGGTCAGCGCGCTGGCCGAGCTCGCACGTCGCGCGGAGCCCGCTCCCGTGCCGATCCTCGAGATCGCCGAGAGCCGCCAGATCCCGCTCCACGTTCTGGAGCAGCTCTT
Organism: uncultured Bifidobacteriaceae bacterium; assembly: GCA_964393105.1. GTDB lineage: Bacteria > Actinomycetota > Thermoleophilia > Miltoncostaeales > Miltoncostaeaceae > CALMEC01. Next base: position 6,465 of record CAYMSM010000044.1, on the reverse strand, counting down.
CGCGTCGCTCCGCCGCAGCGGCATTCTCAAGAGCCAGCGCGGGGTCAAGGGGGGGTACTCGTTCCTTCGCACCCCGCGCGACGTGACGGTCCTCGACGTGGTGGAGTGCGTCGACGGACCCCTGCGCCCGTCGGGTGAGGCCGCCGTCGATGCGACGCACGATCTGTGGAACGAGGCGCAAACCCGACTCGCCGCCGTGCTCGCGGCGGTGACGATTGCAGAGATGGTCGAGCGCGAGGCGCGCCACGCCGGCGCCCTGATGTTCCACATATAGAGACGGGAGGGGCAAGGACACCCCGTCCGCGCACTTTCACCCTGCAAAAGGCACAAGCCGGTACCCCGAGGCTCCCTGTACGGAGCGGCGTCGCGGGGCATCCAGCGGCACCACCTGCCACTCGTTTGCCACTGGAAACGGTGGCGCGGGGCAGGATCGGATTCGCCGAGCCGCTCGCGAGGTGCAGTGGTGGAGTTCCGAGGAGATTCCGCGGCGTCGGAGAACAGTAGGAAGCCATAACCGAACTGTCCCCCGATCGTCCGTGGCGCTGAGGTTGGCCCCGCGGCTTCTTTACGAATGGAGTACACAATGTCAACGGATACGTACAAAGAGTCGTCTGCGACCGGGTGGGTTCTCTTCGCCGCGGCCGTCATGTTCACGATGGGTGCCATCGACATCATCCAGGGCCTGGCGGCCCTCTTGAAGAGCGCGACCTACGTCATCCCGGGGGGCGAGCAAGCTCTTCTGGTCACAACGAATTTCGACACGTGGGGCTGGTCCCTGATCATCTGGGGCATCGTGCTGATCCTCGCCGCGGGCTCGCTCTTCGCCGGCAGGGGCTGGGCACGATGGTTCGCCATCTTCGCCGTCCTCATCAACGGGATCGGCCAGATCGCCTGGTTCCCCGCCTACCCCCTGTGGAGCCTCCTCGCGATCAGCCTTGGGATCGCCGTCCTGTGGGCGCTCACCGCGGGCTGGAAGGACGCGAAGGCAGTTCTGAGGGTCTGAAAGCGTCCCATCCTGCCGACCGGCGCCCGTTCGGGCGTCGTGTCGGCGGTGGTGGGGTGTGGCGATCTGCGCACAATCAGGGTCGGGCTTGGTAGGGTCGCCGTTGCCTACGGATCGCGCTCACGCGGTACCACACGCGATGCCGCCCCGACGCGGCGGTTCAGTACTCCTTGCTCTCCACCGCCTCGACCGTCCGGGCACGTGGGTTGTGCGCCACCTCGACACGGCCCCACAACTCGCGCAGCGCGGCATGACAGGCCTCCGCCTCGCGGGAGGTGTCGAATTCGAGGTCGATCATCACGTAGTTGGGATCGTCGATCGGCCGCAGGATCTGGTAGCGACGGACGCCCAGGCGTTCTCGGCCGATCGGATCGCTCTCGAAGGCCGACTTCCAACCCTCGAAATCGCGAATGGCGTGCTCGATCCGCAGGACGAACATTTCGGCGCCTCCAGAGTCGGGTGACAGCCTGATGATAGGACTCGAACCCCTCGCTGGGTCCTCCCTCATGCTCCACGTCTGAGCGTTCTGCGCTGATGGTAAGGTCCCGCGCGATGCCGATCGCAGAATCGATCACGGACCTCGTGGGACGCACCCCCGTGGTGCGCCTCGGCGGGATCGACGCGGGCACCGGGGCACGCATCCTCGGCAAGCTCGAGTCGTTCAACCCTGCCGGCAGCGTCAAGGACCGCATCGGGCTCGCGATGATCGAGGCCGCCGAGCGCGATGGACTCCTGGTGCCTGGCACGAGCGTGATCGTCGAGCCGACGTCTGGCAACACAGGGATCGCGCTGGCCTTCGTCGCCGCCGCCAAGGGATATCGCTGCATCCTGACAATGCCCGAGACGATGAGCCTGGAGCGGCGCAACCTGCTGCGGGCATACGGCGCCGAGCTCGTGCTGACGCCGGGTACCGACGGGATGCGCGGCGCCATCGCCAAAGCCACCGAGATCGCCGCCGAAACCGATGGCGCGTTCATCCCGCAGCAGTTCGAGAACCCGGCGAACCCCGAAGTGCATCGGCGCACGACGGCCGACGAGATCTGGGTCGACACCGGCGGCGAGGTCGATGTGCTGGTCGCGGGCGTCGGCACGGGCGGCAGCATCACCGGGGTGGGGGAGATACTGCGCGAGAAGCGGCCGGGATTTCGCACGGTCGCGGTCGAGCCGGTCGACTCTCCGGTGCTCTCCGGCGGCCAGCCCGGTCCGCACAAGATCCAGGGCATCGGCGCCGGGTTCGTTCCAGGAGTCCTCAACACGGACGTCTACGACGAGGTCGTCACCTGCCCGTCCGACGAGGCGTTCGCGATGGCGCGGCGCCTTGCGCGCGAGGCGGGGATCCTGGTTGGCATCTCGGCCGGGGCCAACGTGTGGGCGGCGCTCCAGATCGCGAAGCGACCCGAGAGCGCAGGACAGACCATCGTGACGTTCCTGTGCGATACCGGCGAGCGATACCTGACAACCCCCGGTCTCTTCGACGACGAGTAAGGGTCCGCCAAGTTCCTAGGACAACTCGGACCTGGCGGTCCGTCGCCGTGGCGGGTCTGTGTACGTCGGTCGCGCTGGCGGGTCTGGGCGCGATCCCCAACGTGCCCGGTGGCCCGCAGCCCGCCCTGGTGACCCCCGGTCGCGAGATGGCGCTCCGACTGGTATTCCTCGTGCTGACCGCCCTGGGATTCGCCGTCGCCATGCGGGCGCCTCGCGCCGGCGGTGCGATCGCGTTTATCGGCGGGTGCGTGACGGGCGGGTTGGCCCTGTTCGCCGAGCATCCTGTGGTCGCTGCCGTGGCAGGGCTCGTCCTCATCGCCCCGGCGATGGCGCTCGGGCTGGGCACCTGGCGCGGATGGAAGAGACGCGGCGCAGTGCTCGCCACAATGTGTGCCGCATTGGCGGGCGCCGTTGTGACGTCCTGGTCCGGCTACCACTTCCTCTACGGGGCGACCCACCCGGGATCGCGGCTCCCGGGTCCGCCACGCGGTGCGGTTGAGTGGGTGTGGTCCGGTGGTGTCACCGCCAACGCGGCTGTCGTCACGGCCAAGCTGCGACGCCAAGGTGCCACGCCGACCCTTCGCGTGACGCCGCCCGCGGGCGGCGTCAGGTCGACGCGCGACGGGGCGATCGTGCGATTCGACGTCACTGGCCTTCGGCCGGACACCGAGGTCCGGTACACCGTCGACGCCGGCTCGGCGGGGGACCGGTCCGGCGAGGGTGCGTTCAGGACGATGCCGGACACCGCGTCATCGTTCACCGTCGCCTTCTCGTCATGCGCGCGGACCGGGTCCAACGGCGCGGTCTTCGACGCGATCCGCGCGGAGCGCTCGGTGATGTACCTGAACCTGGGCGACCTGTACTACGCGGACATCCAGGAGCCGGACGTCGGGCGATTCGAGCGCGCGTTCGATCGCGTGCTCACGCGGCCCGCCCAGGCCAACCTGTACCGGTCGACATCGACGACGTACGTCTGGGACGACCACGACTTCGGGCCCAACGACGCCGACGGGACCTCGCCGGCCGCCCCCGCCGCCCATCGCGTCTACCGCGCCGTCGTGCCCCACCATCCGCTCGGGCTTGACGGCGCTCAGGCACCACTGGCGCGCGCGTTCACGGTGGGACGGGTGCGCTTCATCGTGACCGACACCCGATCGGCGCGAAGCCCCGGTGACATGCCCGACGGAGGGGCCAAGTCGATGCTCGGCGCGGCCCAGCGCCGCTGGTTCGAACGTGAGCTTTTGGCTGCACGTGACCGGTATCCGGTCATCGTGTGGGTCAGCCCGGTGCCATGGATCGGCACGGCTCGCGCCGGATCCGACGGTTGGGCGGGCTACGCGACCGAACGGGCTGCGCTTGCCGAGTTCATCGTCCGCAATCGCATCGGCGGGATCGTGATGGTGAGCGGCGACGCCCATATGGTCGCGATCGACGATGGGACCAACAGCGGGTACGCCGCGGGTGGCGCCGGGGGGTTTCCGGTCATCCACGCCGGCGCGCTGGACCGCGCGCCCCAGATCAAGGGCGGGCCCTATAGCCACGGGGTGTTCCCGGGAGGCGGCCAGTTCGGGACGCTCCGCGTTGACGACGGCGGTGGCCCCGAGCTCACCGTGACGCTCCGTGGCCTCGACTGGCGCCGCCGTGAGCTGGCGTCGCTGCGGATTGTGATCCCGGCCGTGCCGGAGGCTACACCCGGCGGATGAGCGAGACGGTCCGGGTGCGTTGCTTGAAGCCCTGCTTCTCCCAGAAGATCACGTTCTCCGGCGCATCGTCCACCTCGGCGACGATGTGGCTGCCGACGGCATCGCGCACGGCGACGGCGATCTGGCCGACCAGCGCCCGTCCGATTCCCGCCCGGCGCTGGTCCGGGACGACGCCGATCCAGTTGATCCACCCAGAGGGCATCTCCGCCTGGACGAAGCCGACGATCCGGTCGCCCTGGCGCGCGGCGTAGAACGCCCCCCAACCTGCTGCCGTCTCGAAGCCGGTGGGCGAGCCGACCTCGCGGAAGAACGAGAAGTCGGCCATCGCCTCGGCCTCGGCTGCGGTGAACTGCTCCGCCCAGTCGTTCTGGTACACCTCGATCTTGGTCCCGGGCGGCGGAGGGTCCTTGCGAAACCCGTCGATCCGTCGAGCGACGACCACGGTCCGCGCATACGGCGCGAAGCCTGCCGCCTGAGCGATGCCGACGAGCGGGTCGTCGTGGGGCAGGGCAACGTCGAAGGGCGCATCACCGATCTCAGCGAGCAGCGCCTCGAGCGCCCCGGGGCTCTCGGCCCGCAGGCCGTCCAGTCGGGTGGCCTTGGCGCTCGGCGACGGTCCTGGACGGCACGCGGCGCCGGCGACCCGAATGGCCCCGTCGCTACTCAGTGTCTGTCCGCTCGGCATGGCTCATCGATCCGGTGCAATACTAGCCATCGATGACAGGCCTCCCACCTACGAGCATTCTGAAACGCGCGGCGGCAACGTTCAACCGCGACGTCGAGGTGGCTCGCGAGCGGGACCCGGCCGCACGGTCCACGCTCGAGATCGTGACCTCCTATCCGGGGCTGCACGCATTGTGGATGCACCGCCTGGCGCACGGTCTTCACGGCCGGGGTTTGCGGCTTCCAGCACGGTGGGTCAGTCAGGTGTCACGGCTGTTCACCGGGATCGAGATCCACCCTGGCGCGACGATCGGACCGGGTCTGTTCATCGACCACGGCATGGGCGTCGTCATCGGTGAGACCACGGAGATCGGCGAGGACGTCACGATCTACCAGGGCGTGACCCTGGGCGGGACCGGCAAGGAGACGGGCAAGCGCCACCCGACGGTGGGTGACGGCGTGATCATCGGGACCGGGGCGAGCATCCTGGGGTCGGTCGCGGTCGGCGAAGGCGCCAAGATCGGCGCCGGATCGATCGTGATCAGAGACGTCCCGCCGAACTCCACGGTGGTCGGCAACCCGGGGCGGGCGGTCGTCGTGGACGGCCAGCGCGTCGACGAGGAGACCCTGCACCACCCGACGCTCGAGCACACGCGCTTGCCAGACCCGGTCGCCGAGGCCATGGCGTGCCTGGTGCGCCGCGTCACCGAGCTCGAGCAGGACATCGCCGATCTGCGCGCAGGCCGCGAGCCGCAGCTGCGTACGCGCGATGACGGCGACTGCCTGCCAACCGCCCAGGAGGAGATCGCCGGCATCCTGGGCCTGAACGGCGGCAGCGGGATCTAGTCCTTCTTGGGGTCGCAGCTTGACACCCTTTAGCGGAACCTAACCGTTCGGACGGCGCGGATCGGGTTGACCCCGGGATCGGCGACCGGTACGACATCTCGCACGTCGTCGGTGTATAATCGGTGTATGTCACGCACCAACATCGATGTGGATGACGACGCATGTCGGGCGGTGATGGAGCGCTACCACCTGACGACCAAGCGCGACGCGGTCAATTTCGCGCTTCGCACCATGGCCGCCGAACCGCTCGACCTCGACGCTGCGAGGCGGCTGCGGGGCTCGGGGTGGGACGGTGACCTCGACGAGATGCGAGCCGCTCGCACCCGATGATCCTCATCGATACGTCGGCGTGGATCGAGTTCCTGCGCGACACCGACAGCCCGGCGTGCCGACGCGTCGACGAGCTCCTCGACAGCGTGATCGCGACGTGCCACCCGATTCGCATGGAGGTGCTCGCGGGAGCCCGCGACGAACAGCACCTCGACGGTCTGCGACGCCTGCTCGCCCGAGCAACCATCCTGCCCACCGACGACGTGGACTACGAAGGAGCGGCTGCGCTCTTCCGAACTTGCCGTCGCGGCGGGGACACTGTTCGCACGCTGATGGACTGCCTCATTGGCGCGATCGCGATCCGGGCCGGCGTCGCCGTCCTGCACGCCGACCGCGACTTCGACACCCTTGCCCGCCACACCGATCTGAGCGTTGATCTCCCGTGAACGGCGCAGCGGGATCTGACGCTCGTAACGAGCCTTCGTGTCGCCGCTC
>CAYMSM010000043.1:0-6564 GCA_964393105.1 uncultured Bifidobacteriaceae bacterium | reverse complement strand
CTGGGGGCGTCGGCGGGATCGGTGCGCCGAGCGCGCCGGTCACGGTTCCGGCGACCTTGGCCAGGGCTTGGGTGAACTCGCTCGGGATGATCCACAGTTTGTTGGAGGCCCCGTCGGCGATCTGCGGGAGCATCTGCAGGTACTGGTAGGCCAGTAGGCGCTCATCGGGGTTGCCGGCGTGGATGGCCCCGAAGACCGTCTCGATCGCCTTGGCCTGCCCCTCGGCCTCGAGGATCTGCGACTGGCGCTCGGCCTCCGAGGCGAGGATCTGGGCCTCGCGCGCGCCCTGGGCTTTGAGGATCGCGCCCTGCTTCTCGCCCTCGGCGGTCAGGATCTGGGCCTGCTTGATGCCCTCGGCGGTCAGGATCGTCGCGCGCCGGTCGCGCTCCGCGCGCATCTGCTTCTCCATCGCCTCCTGGATCGAGGCGGGGGGATCGATCGACTTGAGCTCGACCCGGTTGACCCTGATGCCCCATTTTCCGGTGGCGTCGTCCAGCACTGCGCGCAACTGGTTGTTGATCGAGTCGCGTGAGGTCAGCGCGTCCTCAAGGCTCATGCCACCGATGACGTTCCTGAGCGTCGTGACCGTCAGCTGCTCGATCCCCTGGATGTAGTCGGCGATTTCGTATGTCGCCGCTTTGGCATCGGTGACCTGGTGGTAGATGACCGTGTCGATGCTGACGACGAGGTTGTCCTCGGTGATCACCGGCTGCGGGGGAAACGACACGACCTGCTCACGCAAGTCCGCCATGTGACGGACGCGATCGACGAACGGCACCAGGATACGAAGCCCGGCATCCATCGTACGGTCGTAGCGGCCGAGGCGCTCGACAACGCCCGCCCGGGCCTGCGGGACGATGCGGACCATCTTGCCCATGACGACCAGCACGACGAACGCGATGATGATCAGTGCGATTGCACCTGCGGGCACGGCGTCTCCTATCCCATGACGATGGCGGTGGCCCCGGAGATCTCGATCACGTGGACGTGGGCTCCGGGATCGAACGTTCCTGCGCCTTCGAGCGCGCGGGCCGACCACACCTCGCCTCCGAGCTTGATCTGCCCGCCGTGCTGGTCGACGCGCTCCAGCACGACCGCGGACTCACCGACGAGCGCCGCGACGCCCGTGCGGATCTTGGGCGGTGTCCGCATGTGGCGCTTCGCGATCGGCCGCACGATCGCAAGTGAGCCGATCGAGGCAACGATGAACACGGCGAGCTGCAACACCAGCCCCGCGCCGGCCGCCGCCACGCCCGCCGTGATCAAAGCGGCGAGGGCGATAGGCCCCAGGATGAACGTCAACGTGGAGACCTCGCCGACCGCGAGGGCTCCGGAGATGATCACCCAGATCAACCAGTCAGGCACATCCCCGAGGATAGACCACGATTGGCCGAGGCAGTATCGGCCAAATGGCGCGACGTTGCGTCCGCCGTCTCCCGTTCCGCGCGAACCGGTCGAGTGGGACGGGCGTGGCGACCCGTTCGATAGGCTCTGCGGCGTGACCAGATCGATCTCGTTCGCGCGGGGCGCCCCGTGCCCAGAGGCCCTCTCGGGCGACCTCATCAGCGCGGCAACCAACGCGGCGCTCGCCGCCGACGCAACGCGCATCCTGTCGTACGGCACCGGACACGGATACCCGCCCCTGCGGGAGCTGATCGGCCAGCAGCACGGCGTGCCCGCCGACCGGGTGTTCATCACCAATGGCTCGTTACAGGGGTTCGTCTTCCTACTGGACAGCATGTTCGGCCCCGGTGACATCCTCGCCGTCGAGGCGCCCACCTACGATCGCGCGCTGTTGCAGGCCAAGCTGCATGGCGTCGACGTCGTGCCGGTTCCGGTCACCGACGACGGCCTGGACGTCGACGTGCTCGCGGCCGCCTGCGCCGCGGGTCGCGTACCAAAGCTGCTCTACACCATTCCGAACTTCCAGAACCCGAGCGGCGCGACGATCAGCCTCGCCAAACGTCACGAGCTGGTGGCGCTCGCCGAGAGGTATGACTTCCCGATCCTCGAGGACGACCCGTATGGGCTGCTGCGGTTCGATGGTGAGCACCTGCCCAGCCTCGAGTCGCTCGGCGGGACCGAGCGCGTCATCTTCACGTCGTCGTTCTCGAAGACCGTGGCACCGGGCCTTCGCGTGGGCTACATCGTCGCCCCGACCGAGATCGCCGCGGGCCTCGTCGCGGCCGCGTCGCGGACGTACATCTCCCCGTCGCTGCTGGCGCAGGCGGCCATCCACCGGGTCGTTGCGGACGGCTGGTTCGAGCCCAACGTGGAGCGGGTCACCGGGCTGATGCGTGAACGACGCGACGCGATGCTGGAGGGGCTCCGCCACCTGCCGCCCGGCACGCGCTGTACCCCACCGCAGGGAGGGTTCTTCCTGTGGCTGGAGCTTCCCGAGCCGCTTTCGGCCGACGCCCTGTTCGGCGATGCGCAAGCCGCCGGCGTGCAGTACGTCAAGGGCAGCGACTGCTTCGTGGAGGGAGGCGAGCGTACGCTGCGACTGGCCTTCAGCGGTGTGGGCCCCGCGGAGATCGCAGAGGGCATGGAGCGGCTGGGCGGCGTGTTCCAGGCGGCGATGGCGACGGTGTAGTGAATGACGGACGCAGGTAGCCCCGGCGACGGTCTGGACGATCGCCAAAAGCGCCAGCTCATCCGCGTGGGGGTTCTGGTCGTCGTCGCACTGCTACTGGTGACGTTCATCTTCCGCAACACCCGCGACGTCAAGGTCAGCTTCGTGTTCTTCACGACGACGTCGTCACTGATCTGGGTGATCGTCTCGTCGCTGGTGCTCGGCTTTCTGGCCGGCTGGCTCTTGCCTGGTCAGATCAGGCGATACCGCGCAAGCCGGAAGGCCAAACGGACCACCTGACGATGGATCCGGCCGCGCGGACGCTTGCGCTCGTCGCGGTCTTCCGCAAAGGTCTCGATATGCTCGACGAGCGGGAGTTTCTGCAGAGACGCATCCGCCGCAACCGCTTCCGCTAGGGGCCGCCGGAGGTAGTGCTAGGTTGCCCCGGTGCGTCGTGCGTCCCCCGTTTCCCGCAGGCTCGTTCTCATCCTGACAGCGTTCTTGGCGGTCGGCCTGGCGAGCCCGACCCTCGCCGCCCCCCGTCAGTTGACGAAGCTCGACGTCCTCCGTGCGGCGAAGAAGGGCAGGACCGCCCCGCAGATCCTCCGCCAGGCGTTCCCCGGCACGCGGCTGATCAAGAGCAAGGAGGCGCCCATCCGTGTGCTCCTGGTCGACGAGGCGCCGCGGTTCATCATCGCCGGGCAGAGTGATCTGACCCTGCTCGACGCCGCGAAGCCCGCGGCGACGCAGGTGCTCCCGACCGGCCACCGCTGGGAGGTCAAGCGGGTCGGGAAGAAGTACCGGGTGACCGACCTCGAAAACGCGGCGGTCACGTATCTGATGACCGGCCCCATCACGATCGACTCGGGGACGAGCGAGACCGGCATCCGGGTGGCCGACCCGTTGGACCGCCGCTACCGCGGAGCGCTCGGGTTCTTCGCCGGCCGGAGCGGAACGATCAGCGTGTTCAACCAGGTCGACGTCGAGAACTACATCCTTGGGACGCTGCCGGGTGACATGCCGCCGAAATGGGGCTCTGTCGCCCCCGCCGCGTTGCGGGCCGGCGCGATCGCGCTCCGCTCCCGAGCGCTCACCCAGCGCAAGCTCCCCAGCGCTCCGTTCGATTTTACCGCCAGGGATCCGTTGTACCTGGGCCTCGATGGCGAGCGCACCGCCACGACGAGGGCTGTGCAGAAGACTCGCAACCTGACGTTGAAACGCGGCTCAATGCCGTACCCGTCATCGTTCAAGTACACCCCGGCGATGGGGTCCATCGCGTTCCAGCCGCGTCCGGGCAAGCCGATCATGATCGCCCTCGTCGCAGGCGCGACTCAAGTGCAGGGCGCGACCTCAGCCAGGGCGGAGGCCGCGGTCCAGTTGGCGCTTACGTACCTGGGCAAGCCGTACCTGTGGGGCGGATCGTCGCCGTCGACCGGATTCGACTGCTCCGGCCTGACGTGGTACGTGTTCGGCCAGCAGGGGATCAACCTGCCCCGCGTCGCGGCCGACCAGGCCAAGGTCGGGACGCCCATCCGGACCATCGCAGAGCTCCTTCGAGGGGACACGGTGTTCTTCGCCGACAGCAGCGGCTATGTCCACCACATGGGCCTGTACGTCGGCGACGGCAAGATGGTCCACTCACCGCATACCGGCGACGTCGTCAAGATCAGCGACATCACGACCGGCTACTACGCCCGCCAGTTCGCCGGCGGCCGCCGCTACGCCAAGTAGCCAACGCGCACCGGAAACGATCCGCGCGTAGCCCGAAGATGCCGCAGCCGGTAGGGCGCATGCCCTGGATGGGCGTTCGCCTCGCCCATCAAGCCGAGGATCGAAGCAAGGCAGCCAGCTCGACGGGCGGTCCGCACCTCGACATGACTCTCTTTCCGGAGCGCCTCTGGGCCACCCCGGAGCGATGCGCTGGGAGAACGCCATTTGGCGGTGTTCGGGTGGGTCAATCGTTACATGAACTGTGACGAAGTCGTGACAGAGATGGCACAGGAGTCCGCAGCCGCATTCGACAGTCTTCAACCGATCAGTCGCCGCTTCCTCACCGAACGGGCCGGTGCGCTTGCTCCAGGACGGCGCATCGAGATGTGCCACGCGCTGCGCGCACTGGCCGACTGCTGACGTATCAGTCGTAGAGGCCGCGCAGGGCGTTGACGCGGACTCGCAGGATGTCCTTGAGGAAGCGCGGCAGGTGTTTGCGGACGTCGAACGTCGAGCCGGCCTGGAACGAGACCTCGACCGGGAACGGTTGCACCTTTGCGCCCATACGCCGCGCGAGGTAGAGCGCCTCGATGTCGAACGCGAACGAGTCGATCGTCGCGCGGCGGAAGATCGCGCCCGCGACGTCGCGGCGGAACGCCTTGAAACCGCACTGGCTGTCGCGGACGTAGGTCAGACCGAGCGCGCGCCGGCTGATCTGCACCGCCAACCCGGCGAGCAGGCGAACGATGCTGCGCTCCTCGTTGGCGTACGTACGCAGGCTGCGCTCGCCGGTGGCGACATCTGCTCCGCCGTCGATCGTGGCGAGCGCAGCCGCTGCAAAGCTCGCGGGCACGCCCAAGTCCGCATCAGCGAACAGGATGACCTCACCCTCGGCGGCCAGGACACCCTGTCGCACCGCACCGCCCTTGCCGCGGTTGGGGACCAGACGCAGCACACGAATGCCAGGGTGGCTCGCGGCAAACGCCTCCGCCGCCTGCGCCGTCCCGTCGCGACTGCCGTCGTCGGCAACGACGATCTCCCACGTATACGGCTGTCCCGACAGGTAGGACGACCAGGCTGCCAGTGTCGCCGGCAGCCTGGCCTCCTCGTTGTACGCGGGCAGCAGGACCGAAAGCCTTGGACGGGCCGGCTCGGTCGTGCTCATTCAGTGCTACCCCAACATCTCGGCGACGGTCTCGCGCTCGCCCACCAGCTCGTCGTTTGTGAGCGCGATCTTGTCCTGCGCAAACTCGTTGTGCGTGAAGCTCGTGTCGACGGTGAACTCCCCGACGCCCGTCGTTCGGACCGGCATCGAGGCCCACACGCCCTCCGCAAGCCCGTACTGGCCCTCGGAATGCACGACAATCGAGTGCAGCGTGTCACCGGGGGTGACGAGCGCCTTGACGTGGTCGATCAGGGCGTTGGCCGCAGACGCCGCGCTCGACAATCCTCGCGCCTCGATGATGGCGGCGCCGCGCTTGCCGACCGTCGGAAGGAACTCCTCTCGAAGCCACGCGTGATCGGTGATCGCGTCGGTGATGGCCTTGCCACCGACAGTCCCGTTGGTGAAGTCGGCGAACATCGTCGGCGAGTGGTTGCCGAAGATGATCAGGCGCTCGACGTCCGTCACCTTGGCGCCGGCCTTCTGCGCGATCTGGGTCACGGCGCGGTTCTGGTCCAGGCGGGTCATCGCGGTGAACCGCTCAGCCGGCAGGCGCCTGGCCTGCGAGGCGGCGATCATGCAGTTGGTGTTGCAGGGGTTGCCGACGACGGCGACCCGGCAATCGTCCGCGGCGACCTCGTCGATCGCCCGACCCTGCGCGACGAAGATCTTGCCGTTGTCGCGCAGCAGTTCCGCCCGCTCCATGCCCGGACCTCGCGGCTTGGAGCCGAGCAGCAGGCACCAGTTGGTGTCGCGGAACGCCACGTTGGGGTCGTCGGCCAACACCATGCCGTGAAGCAGCGGAAACGCGCAGTCGTCGAGCTCCATCGCGACGCCGCGCATCGCCTTCTGCGGACCTTCCACGGGGATCTCGAGCAGTTGCAGGATGACGGGCTGGTCGGCGCCGAACATCTCCCCCGCGGCGATGCGGGGGAGCAGGCTGTAGCCGATCTGGCCGGCAGCGCCGGTGACGGCAACACGAATCGGGTTCTTCACGGTCTCCTCTGGGGTCGCGCTTGAGGGGGACGCGGCGTCAGCCGCCGAGTTTCTTGACGAGGGCGTCGGCGACACCGCTGGTGCCGACGGCGGTCGGGTCGTTGCGGTCGTCTTTCATGTCGTA
>CAYMSM010000042.1:0-4725 GCA_964393105.1 uncultured Bifidobacteriaceae bacterium | reverse complement strand
GCATAGGCAGGCCGATCCGGGGCGTCCTCCACCCGCTGGCAACGGACGGCGAGTCGGTACAGCCATCGTGCCGAGTCGCCCTGGTCCAACGTGCGAAGCAGGGCCACACCCTGATCGATCGCAGCGAGACACGCTCCGCGGGTCGCGTTGGGGTGGCAACGGTCCCAGATCCAGATTGGGGCCCTCTACCAAGAGGTACGGGAACATGCTCTCGGCCCGGAGCTTTCCGAGCTGCGGCCACAGGCGCCCCTTCAGTATGGCGCCATGGAAGTCAGAGACGCTCTTGCGCTCGACGAGCGTCAGCGCACCTACGGCGTAGTCGCCCGCAGGCAGTAAAGCGATCTCCACCTCGACCCCCACGGCCTCGAGCAGCGCTGGGATCCCGCTCGCCCGCTCATGGACGTCGGCGATGATCCTCACACGCGCTTTCGCCGTGCTCACCGGGGATACCGACGATCGGAATCAGGCTGTCTCATCGGTGTCGACTCCCACCTCCCCGATACCTTTATGCAAGGTGTAGTATTGCACACCATGCTCACCGTTCCCGAAGCCGCGAAACGGGTTGGCCGGAACCCGGAGACCATCCGCCGCTGGATCCGCTCGGGTCGGCTCCGAGCACGAAAGCTGGGAACCCAGCACGTTATCGAGGAGGCCGACCTCGACGCGGTCGCGGTCGATCCCAAGGCCCTGCCGGTTCCCGAGCAGCTCCGCCGGTTCGACTCGGGCCGGCCGCAGCCTGACTGGTCCGCCGCGATTCACCGCTCACGCCGCGAACGGTGACAACCCTCGTCGTCGATGCGAGCTTTGTCCTTCGCGCCTGTGCGGTCGAGGGAGGATTCGGGGTCCTCGGCGACGCACGGATCGCCGCCCCCGCGCTCATGTGGTCGGAGGCCCGCTCCGTGATCCGCGAAACCCTCTCGCGGCGGGAGATCGAGCACGAGGACGCCATCGCGACATACCGGCGACTGGGGTCATGCCCGGTCGAGCGCATCGAGCGCCCTGACCTCCACGACGAGATCTGGCACGTCGCGACGGAACTCGGTTGGGCCAAGACCTACGATGCGGAGTACGTCGCCCTGGCTCGCCTGCTCGGCTGCCGACTCGTCACGCTCGACGCCCGCCTTCGGCGCGGCGCCGATCGCCTCGGCTTCGTCGTCGCCCCGGACGAGCTGTAGATCGCCCTCGGCGACCCGTCGATCGTCAAACGTGAGGGCCGACCGCACGGCGCCGGCTGGAGGGTCGCGCGGAGGCTTCGACAGGTCCCCTCGCCACCGATGGTCAGCGCGCGGCGATCCTGAAGGGCACCGGTCTGGCCGTCACGCTCGTTCCGCCGCCTGTCGCGCTGGTGCGCAGACGGTAGTTGCCTATGGGAAGAGGCTTTCCATTGAGCCTGCCGGAGAAGGCCCGGCGCGCGTGACCTGCGGGGGCGGTGAAGCGGAAGCTCCCCACCTTCCTGAACGTGCGTCCCACCTTGCGCTCGATGACGACGGTGACGGTCGCAGGTGTGCTCAGGGTGAAGCTGATCGTGGTGCCGACCTTGCGCGTGCCGGGAAGGCTCTCGGCACGGAAGGTCGGCGGCGTGAGGGAGAGCTTCGTGAGGCGAAGCGTGGTCGTCTGGGGGAGGGCTGGGGGCACAGATGGCGACGAGGGCGGGACAATCACGACCCCGTCGTCGGGCTTTGAGGACGGGTCTGCGATGACGTTGAACGTCCCCATCATCCGCATGTCCTCGTGCTCGATGTTGTGACAGTGGAAGACGTACCGGCCGGGGAAGGTGCGGAAGCGCATCAGCACGCTCGCCTCCTGGTTGCTGTCCAGGACGGTGGTGTCCTTGTTGAACGCGTCCCAGGGCGGTGGCCGCCGGCCGTCGATCTGCTCGATTTGATGCGCCTCGAGATGCATGTGGATCGGGTGGGCCCAGCCGCCGCTGTTGTTGCGGAGGATCCACCGCTCGGCCGTTCCGAGACGGGGCCGGGCGTCGTCGCGGTGCGGATCGAACTCCTGCCCGTTGATGGTCCACCGGCCGCCGCTGCGGTCGAACCGGAAGTCGCGCGTCGCGACGACCTCCTCGGGCAGGATCGGCGTGTGCGGACGGAGCACGGTCCCGGGCGCGACGGAGGCGTTGTTCTCGCGCGGTCCGTCCCTGACGACGAACTTCACCAGCGGCACCCCCGGGCGGCGCACGTCGCCCGGTCGGCGGCCATCCTCCTGCTCGAGGACGTTCATCAACAGCACCTCGGCCGGTGCGTCGCGGAAGTCGACGATGACGTCGGCCCGTTGGGCCATCCCGAGCCGGATCGAGGACCGCTCGACCGCGAACGGAAGGAGCCAGCTGTCGGTGCCGACCTGCAGGAACGGGGCGCGGCTCGACAGCTCCAGCTCGTAGAAGCGCGCGTTGGAGCCGTTGAGCAGGCGGAGGCGGTACTTCTTGCGCTGCACCTCGATGTAGGGCTGCGCCTTGCCGTTGACGACGAAGACGTCGCCGAGCACGCCGTCGAAGTCGTCGGCTTCGTACACGAGCCGGCCTGTGCGGTCGAACCGGCGGTCCTGCAGGGCGAGGGGCAGGTCAAAGGCGGTTGCGGGCAGGACGCCGGTCGCGATGAGCCCCTCCTCGAGGCCGTCGGTCAGCAGGTAGAAGCCGGCGAGGCCGGCCCACACGTTGGGGCCGGTGATGTCGACGGCGTGGTCGTGGTACCACTGAGTGGAGCTGAAGTCGGAGTTGATGAGGTCGCCGAGCGGGGCGATGTGCGGGTAGCAGTAGTCCTTGAACGCTCCGGGCCGGATGAGGTCTTCCGGGAAGCTGTCGGAGTCGGTGCTCGGATCGCCGCCGACCTTGCCGGACTGGTGGCCGCCGTGGTTGTGGATGACGGTCGGCACCGGCAGGTGGTTGCGGAAGCGCACGATGGCGGGCTCGCCTTCGCGCACCCGGAAGGTCGGGCCCGGGTAGGTGCCCTCGTAGCCGAAGATCTGCGTGCCGAGGCCGGGGATGATCTCGACCTCGTTCTCGAGCATGTCGATCTCGTAGAGCTTCGGGGTGCCCCAGCGCGGGTCGGCGTGGCACGTGGGCGTGAACGCGTCCGGCGCCGAGGGGCTGAAGGGGTCGCCAAAGACGAGTTTGCGGGTGAACGGCGTGAAACGAGGGCTGGCGGGGATGTCGCCACGCGCAGTCGACGCGCCGAAGGGCAGCGACAGGGCGATACCCGTCGCCGCGCCTACGCGCAGAACTTCCCGGCGTGTCATGGCGGGCAGCCAGAGGTCCCCGGAAGATGAGACCGCGGCCGGCGTCGTCGGTGCCGGCAGAACGGCGACGGGAGCCGCCACGGGGCGCAAACCAGCGTGGGCGATGAGTCGCGCCGCCACCCACGCGACGGCGAGGAAGAGCGGCAGCAGGGCCAGAGTGTGGTCGGCCAGATGAGCCCCGACCGACCCGCCGGACGAGCCCGGCAGGACGACGAGGGCGGCGTCCTCGATGAGGGGATGCGTCCCGTGGCGGAACACCTCGAGCATCCGCTCGGTGACGGGCCCAGCGAAACCCGTCAGCACGCCAAGGCCCACAGCCGCGCCCGGTACGGCGAGCCAGGCCAGGCCTGCCCGGCGACCGCCGCGGCGCGTCCACGACACGACGCTCATCACCACGGCGAGGGCGACCGCCACGAACGGAGCCGTCAGGGCGCCGTCGCGAAGCGTCCGCAGCGCGAGGGTGGCGCCAGGCACCTCGGTGGCGCGCACCTGCAGGTGCAGCACCAGCATCCACGCCACGGCGGCCGTGCCGGTGGCGAGGCTGGCGAGGGCGACCACCAAGAGCGTGCGGACCGGAAGCACCCGCTCGCCGCGCCGGTGCCATGCGTGAACCAGCACGGCCGCGCAGAACGCCGCGGCCAGCGCGACGATCCATTCACGGGTGAGGTGCACCGGCAGCGAGATGCTCTCCGCCTCCTCGGCCGCGAACAGCACCTCGTGGATGGGCAGGCCGGCGGCCAGACCGAGGCTGGTGGCGAGCGCCACCATGGCGGGCAGCCGCAGCGCCCCACTGACCCGATCGCTCGCAGCCACGACCTTGATGGCGTAGCCGGCCGCCAGGAACGTGATCGGCAGCGCCAACCCGGCGTCGCGCAGCCAATGCAGGACGAACGCCGGCTCGTTTCGCTCATGGCTTCCCTCGATGACGTGGAGCGCGACCAGCCACAGAGAGGCGGCGGTCGCGGTCGCGAGCCCGTAGGCGGCTGCAAGCCGCAGGTCGCGCCCGCGACGCGTGCTCGGATCAGGTGTGCCGGTGCCGTTCGTCATGCCGCGCCAATAACTGGTCGGTCCCCTGCCCGAACGCATGGGCTGCTGCGCTCGGAGGCGCGTGCTCTCTCACGCGTGAGGTACCCGTAGCGGCGCATCGCATGAGCGTAGCCAGCGAACGTCCCAGAGTCTCCTGACCGGACGTATAGTTTCTGGAGATCTGCGCACCTATCACACGGAGTCGGCGTCGAGCATCATGCTGGAGGACCTCGACGGTCGCGAGGCGCCGAGGCAGCAGACCCGGACTGTCTCGGGGGAGGTTCAGAACGGCCCGGCCAACCACCGCCACCTGCCCACGTTTCGGGCGCCGCGGAGTAGGATCGCGGCTTGCCGACGCCGCCCTCACCGCGCGCTCTGATCCTGGCAGTCGATGACGACGCGGCTGTGGGCCGCGCAGTCGAGCGGGACCTTCGACACCGGTACGGAGCTCGCCACCGC
>CAYMSM010000041.1:0-30025 GCA_964393105.1 uncultured Bifidobacteriaceae bacterium | reverse complement strand
TTGGGTGATTGTGTCCTCGATGCTCACCCGCCCACGTGTCCGATCCACGACCAAGCGAGACAACGTGGCCGGGTAGGCTCCGGCCATGTCCTCCCGTCATGTGTTCGGCATCGTGCTCGCAGGTGGCGAGGGCAAGCGGCTGATGCCGCTCACCCAGGACCGGGCCAAGCCCGCGGTGCCGTTCGGCGGCAACTACCGGTTGGTCGACTTCGCGCTGTCCAACCTCGTCAACGCCGGGTACCTGCGCATCGCCGTGCTGACCCAGTACAAGAGCCACAGCCTGGACCGACACGTCAGCACCACTTGGCGCATGTCGTCGCTCCTGGGCAACTACGTGACGCCGGTCCCGGCGCAGATGCGACGCGGGCCGCACTGGTTCGCCGGCTCAGCCGATGCCATTTACCAGAACCTCAACCTGATCTCTGACGAGCGACCCGATTACGTGGTCGTGCTCGGCGCCGATCACATCTACCGCATGGACCCACGCCAGGTCGTCGACCAGCACATCGCCAGCGGCGCTGGAGCGACGGTCGTCGGCATGCGCGTGCCGATCGAGGAGGCCAGCCGCTGCGGCGTCATCGACAAGGCCGCCGACGGCAACGGCATCGTGGCGTTCCGCGAGAAGCCCGCCACGGCAGAGGGACTGCCGGACGCTCCGGACCAGATCCTGGCCAGCATGGGCATCTACGTCTTCACCGCCGAGGCCCTGATCGACGCCGTCACCGCAGACGCCCAGGACCCCACCTCTCGCCACGACCTGGGCGGCAACATCATCCCCTTGCTGACCGCGAGCGGCGACGCGCACGTCTATGACTTCAACGACAACGAGGTGCCGGGTTTACGCCGGAGTACCGGCGGCGGTCGGTACTGGCGCGACGTCGGAACCCTTGACGCGTACTACGACGCCAACATGGACCTGATCTCCGTCATCCCGGCGTTCAACCTCTACAACATGGAATGGCCGATCTTGACGATGCCCGAGCCGCTGCCGCCGGCGAAGTTCGTGTTCGCCGACAAGGACCGCCTCGGTGTCGCCACGGACTCCCTGGTGTGCGCCGGGGTGATCGTCTCCGGCGGGCAGGTGCACCACTCGATCCTGTCGCCGGGGGTGCGGGTGCACGAGCGGGCGCAGGTGAGCGACTCGGTGCTGATGCATGAGGTCATCGTCGGTCCCGGCGCCGTCGTCCGCAGAGCCATCGTCGACAAGGGCGTCCAGATCGAGGCGGGTGCGCAGGTGGGAGTCGACCCGGACGCCGATCGCGAGCGCTTTGTCGTGTCCGACGGGGGCATCGTCGTCATCGGCAAGGGCCAGCGCGTCCTCGCCGCGTGAGGGTCGCGGTCCTGACCCGCGAGTACCCGCCCGAGGTCTACGGCGGGGCGGGTGTCCACGTCGAGTATCTGACGCGCGAGCTCGCCAAGCTCGCCCAGGTCGACGTCCACTGCTGGGGGGCCTCGCGGGCGCCGTCCCTCGACGGGCCGACGGTGCACGCCTATGGCGCGTGGGACGCGCTTGCCGGTGACGCGCCGCATGCGGCTGCGCTGCGGGCCGTCTCGATCGACCTGGCGATGGCCGCCGGGGTGGAGGGCGCAGACATCGCCCACAGCCACACCTGGTACGCCAACATGGCCGGGCACCTGTCCAAGCTGATTTACGCGATCCCGCACGTCGCGACGGTGCACAGTCTGGAGCCGCTTCGCCCGTGGAAGGCCGAGCAACTCGGCGGCGGGTACGCGGTGTCCGGCTGGTGCGAGAAGACAGCGCTCGAGGCCGCCGACCATGTCATCGCCGTCTCACGCGGGCACCGCGAGGACCTGCTCGCGTGCTACCCGGCCGTCGATCCCGACCGGGTCAGCGTCATCTACAACGGCATCGACGCCAACGCGTACCGGCGCGATCCCACGACCGATGCGCTGGAGCGCCACGGCATCGAGCCGTCGCACCCTTCCGTCGTGTTCGTGGGACGCATCACCCGGCAGAAGGGCCTGGCCCACCTGTTGGCCGCGGCACCGGCCATCGATCCGGATGCGCAGCTGGTGTTGTGCGCGGGGGCGCCCGACACACCCGAGATCGCGGCGGAGATCACCGCCACCGTCGCCCGCGTGCAGGCCCAACGAGGCAACGTCGTGTGGATCCAGCAGATGCTCTCCAAGGCGGAGATCGCGCAGATCCTGAGTCATGCGTCGGTGTTCGTGTGCCCCTCGATCTACGAGCCGCTTGGCATCGTCAACCTCGAGGCCATGGCATGCGAGACCCCCGTCGTCGCGACCGCCACTGGCGGCATCCCCGAGGTCGTCCAGGATGGTGTGACCGGTCTTCTCGTCCCGTTCGATCCGGGCGCCGACGCCTCACGCGCACCGGCCGACCCCGTCCGGTTCGCCGCGGACATCGCAAGCCGCGTCAACGAGCTGCTCGCCGACTCAGCCCGGGCCCGCGCGATGGGTCGGGCCGGCCGGAGCCGCGCCATCGAGCGCTTCGACTGGGGTGCCGTCGCAGCCCAGACGATGGCCGTGTACGACGCGCTCGTGAGCTGAGGGGGAAATAGGACTCGCAAAAGGGACAACATCCCTGAGAGCGAGTCGTATTTTCACCCGGCCGCCCGCGGCGGGGGAACGTAGCCGTTTCCTCTCCTCACGCGACGGACAATCGTCACATGAAATGAGTGAATGTTGTGACGCGGCGACACACATCGGCGGCGAAGCTGAGGAACGCCCTCAGCTTCCGCCGGGCTGAATGAGCCCCGACTCGTAGGCCAGGACGACCGCTCGCTCACCCGGTCGCGCAGCGTGAGCTTGCCGAGGACCCGGCGACGTGGGTCTTGACGTCGTCTCGATGACCACCATGTGCGCGGCGATCTCGGCGTTCGACATGCCCCGTGCCATCAGCTGGAGCACCTTGCGGGGCTTCTCGGCGGTGCTCATCCATCCTCCTTCGACGCGCGGGATGCACTAGAGTCACCTAAGACGCCGATCCGTTACCGAATAACGCAGATCGGTCGTCGTGCCACAGAACGAGCGTGATCACGACGTCTCTCTCCGAACACCCGACGCCCACAGCCCTCCGCGCGCGCAACCCGCGTGTAAAGGCGCAGCGCTTGCTGACCGGACGTTTCGATGCGCGCGTGCTCGAACCGTCGCCTCCCGCGATCGACGACGACTGGTGTGCCGACGACCCGACGGACCCCGCCGGCGCCGACCTTCCGGTCGTAGGACCGACCTCGGCGGCCGCGCTGACCTGGGACCGCTGGCTGGGCGACTTCCCCGAGCAGTCGGAGTGGGCGGCAGACCGCTGGCTTGGTGCCTACCGCGCGATCCCGCGCCCGCCGGAAGCCCTGCCAACGACCCGCGACGCGCTCCACCGCTTGGCGATCTACGTATTGTCTCCCGCCCGCCGACGCGCCAACGGCAAGATCGCGCTGCGCTGGACCCTCGGCGGCTTCGGCACCCCGTTCTTCGGCGCCGACGAGCAGGTGCGGGTCGCCGGAACCCGGCTGGTACACCAGATCGGCGAGGAAGCCACCGCCGTACCGATCACGAGCCTGGCCGACGCGGCCGGCGCCGTCTTGGGCACGCCGCCCGACCTGGAATGGGCGGCGTCGTTCGACGTGCCACCGGCCGGAGACGTGGATGCCCAGCTCGCCATCGATCCGGCTGCATCCACGTGGTTGGGAGATTGGTACGGCTTTGCGTACTCGGTCCTGGAGGAGTTGCGCGCCGACCCTGGCTCCTCGGACGCCAGCCGAGTGCAGCTGTGGGTCGAGCACTTCGACGCCGCCTTCGAGTGCCTGCCTGAGGATTCTGGTCGGCGGGCCGGGTACGGCGTCTCCCCCGGCGATGCCGCCCACCCCGAGCCGTACCTGTACGTCGCGCCGTGGAGCTTCGATCAGGTGCCCTCGAGCGACCTGTGGAACGCGACCACGTTCGGCGGGGCGGTGCTGACGCTCAGCTCGCTGCTGGACGTGCACGACCAGCGTGCGATGGCGCTCGACTGGTTCCGTGAGCGCCGTGCGCTGCTGACAAGCTGAGCGCCCTCGTGCGTCAGCTCCTCCCCACCGCGATCGACGAGGTCGACCCAGCGACCGTCTACGCGGACATGCCCACGGCCGCGGGTCGTCCCGGGCTCCGCGTCAACATGATCGCCAGCGTCGACGGGGCGACCGCGATCGGCGGCGTGTCCGGCCCGCTCGGCGGGCCGCCCGACCGTGTGGTCTACCGGCTGCTGCGGTCGCTGGCCGACGTGGTGCTCGTCGCAGCCGGGACGGTCAGGGCCGAGAACTACAAGCCGGCGCTCGTCTACGACGACTACCTGGATGCCCGGCGAGCTCGGGGCCAGCGCGATGCACCGCGGATCGCCGTTGTCACTCGCAAACTGGATCTGGACTTCGACCTGCCGCTCTTTCGTGAGGCCACCGAGCGGACGATCATCGTGACGACCACCGATGCCCCCGCCGAACCGCTCGCCGTCGCACGTTCCCTGTGCGATGTCATCACCGTCGGCGACGGCCAGGTCAATCTGCCGGCCGCGATGGTGGCACTGGGTGAGCTCGGCGCCCAGCACGTCCTGAGTGAGGGCGGCCCCAGCGTCAACGGCGCTTTGGCCGACGCCGATCTGATCGACGAGGTGTGCCTGACGGTGTCTCCCCGGTTGGCAAGCGGCGACGCGAAGCGCATTCTGTCGGGTCCCGACCTGCCCGCTCCGGTCGAGGTCGAGCTGCGCTCACTGTTGGAGCAGGACGGCTTCCTGCTCGCGCGCTACCGAGCGCGTCGGTAGCCGTCTCACGCCAGCTCGTCCACTCCGACGCTGGGAGATCGCTCATGCCCCGCCTGCTCGTCGCCCCTGACCCCGAACGCGCCGCAGAAGTGGCCGCCATACACATCGACGAGATGATCACCGCAGACCGACACCACGCGGACGTCGTGCATGTCGCGTTGGCGGGTGGAAGCACACCTCGCCAGACGTACGCCCTGCTGGCCGGACTCCGGCAGGACTGGGGTGGAGTCCACCTGTGGTTCGGGGACGAGCGCCTCGTCGCGCTGGACAGCCAGGACGCGAATGCACGGATGGTGGACGACGCGCTGGTCGGACCCGCGGGCATTCCCGAGACGCAGGTGCACCGAGTGCACACCGACCTCGGCCCTGGAGGCGCCTGCGATGCCTATGCGGAAGAGCTCCATCGCTCGTTGCCCGCCGACCCCGCCGGGATGCCCGTGCTCGACATCGTCGTGCTCGGTCTGGGCGAGGACGGCCATACGGCGTCGCTCTTTCCAGGCTCCCAGGCACTCCATGGCGATGGACGGATCTGCGCCGTCGTCGAGGACTCCCCCAAGCCGCCGCCGCTGCGCGTCACACTGACGATGGCGGTGCTGAACGCCGCCCGCGCACGCATTGTCCTGGCGACCGGTGTGGGCAAGGCAGGGGTAGTGGCCGCGGCAATGGCACATCCCGATGAACGGATCCCGGCCAGCTTGTTGACCCGAGACGCAACGACGTGGATTCTGGATGAAGCGGCGGCGCAAGGTCTTGGCGAATGAGATGTTCGTGCCTGAGACTGGATTCGTCGACCTGATGATCGAGGAGGCCTCCATGTCACGCATCCGCCGCACGCTCATCGCGGTTCCCATCGCTGCCCTCGCCATCGCCGGCCCACTCGCGTGTGGAGATGGCAGCGAGCCCGCCGCGGCGCCGGCCGCGACAGCAGACACCACGCCAGCCACGGCAGCGGCGACGAGCACGACCCCCGAGACCACCCCCGCTGCGACGACGACCAAGAAGAGGGGGCCCACGGTCGCCGACCTGACGGGCCTCGACGACGCCGATGCCGCGCTGATCGCCGGATATCTGGGGTGGACCGAGTTGACCAAGCCTCCCATCGCGGAGCTTGCGAGCCTGGGCAGCGCTCACGGCGGCGAGAAGCGGGTCTGGGCCAGCCCGACTCGGCGAGCGCTCACGAGCGGCCGGACGCAGCGATTCCCCTACCCTGACGGCGCCGTCGTCGTCAAGCAGGGCACCCAAGGGGATGCCGTCACGCTGCTGGCGCTCATGGAGAAGGACGGCGCCGGGGGTGCTGCCACCGGTGGATGGCGCTACGTCGAGTACACGCGCGCGTCGGGCAACGGCCCGTTCACCAAGGTCGGCCTCTCACAGTCTGGCTGCGCCGGCTGCCATCAGAACGCGAGCACCCGCCAGCCCACCGATTGGGTCTTCTGGGCGCTTGATCTCTGAACTCGCAAGCTTCGGCAGCACGCGCACGCGCAGCCGTCCACGCACCCGGCGCAGCTCGATACGTCGGCTGGCGGTGTTGTTCGAGCGGTCGCGTTCCAGGATCTGGCCGCGGACGTTGACCGTGTGCACCAGCACGTATCGGCCCGACGGGACGTTCGTGACGTCGATGTGCTGGCCGTCCAGGTACGCCGCGTAGTCGTCGCCCCAGCCGACAGAGATGCCTTCGGTGACGCCGAGACCCGCCGGGCGTGCGAGCCCACACCTACCGACATACACGGGGACCGCGACCGCGCCGTCCGGTCGCGGTTCGGCGCGGTAGCGGTCGCCCAAGCAGAAGCCGCTCTTCTTGTCGACGATCCCGACGCGCGAACCTTCGCGACGAAGCTCGTAGCGCTCGAACGGTAGAAAATGCCAGTGGGAGTGATCGGGTGAGCGCACGTAGCGCACGAAGCCCACGGCGCCGATGGTGCGCGTCGTTCCATCCGCTCGCCTGACGATCTGCCTGGCTGCCATGTCACGTACCCGTGTCGTCGAACGGCGCGCCACGACGATCAGCGGCCCGTCCCCCGCGTTGAGCACCGCGGACCGAAAGCCGAGGAGGTCGCGCCCGCCCGCGCGTGTGACGCCGATGTTCTGCGGCGCTTCCTGAACGAGGTCTGGCAGAAGGTCCCTTGGCTCTGCCTCGAGGGTGGCGGTCGCGGCACCGATCGCCGCCAACGAACACGACACGGCGACAGTAGCGAGCGCGAACACCGCTGTTCGCTTCGATGTGCCGTACCTCACACTCCGAAGCGTAACGCGTCCCATCCACCCGCACCCCTCGCGCCTGCGTTTCGAAGAGTGGATCGACATCGAGCAGGTGCTCTTCCTGACCGCTGCCGAACTCGACGTCGCGGAGCTCACGACATGGGTCAACCGCCTCGTCGGACGCGACGACAGGCGCGCGACACGCCTGCGGGATCTCATCAGCGCAATCGTCGTGAGCTGAGGGTGCTCCTTACGCCGCGACCGACGCCGCACGCAGGCCGCACGCCTGGGCGATCAGCTCATAGGAGCGCAGGCGCTCGCCGTGGTCGTGCACCGAGGTCATCACCATGACCTCGTCGGCGCCGGTCTCGTCGACTATCGCGGCGATCGCGTCACCCACGCCGGACGCCGTGCCCAGAATCTGCGCGCGACGATAGCGTCGCAGCTGATCCCGCTCAGCCTCGGTCCAGTCGTGGTCGGCGGCCTGCTGGGGCGTCGGGAGCTTGTCGGGCCGGCCCTGGCGCATGCGCACCACACCGAGCGCGAGCGACAGCGCCAGCTGGTCGGCCCGCTCAGACGTGTCGGCGGCGATCGCCGAGACCGTCAGGATCGTCCGGGGCTCTGAGCACCGCGCTGACGGCTGAAAGCCGTTGCGGTAGACGTGCAGCGCCTCGGCCGCTCCGCGCGGGTTGAGGTGACGGGCAAACGCAAACCCCAGGCCGAATGCGGCAGCCACCTGGGCGCCGAATTCGCTGGAGCCCAGAATCCACACCGGCGGCAGATCGACCTCGGCCGGCTCGGCCGAGACGGTGGAGAAGGGATGGTCGTCGGGGAACCCGTCGCCTGCGAACGCGAACAGCTCTGCGAGCTGGTTGGGAAACTCGGTACCGTCGACCTGCCCGCGCCGCAGCGCGAACGCGGTGACGCTATCCGTGCCGGGTGCTCTGCCGATGCCAAGGTCGATCCGACCCGGGTGGAGCGCCGCGAGAACGCGAAACCCCTCCGCGACGCGGAGCGCGCTGTGGTTGGGCAGCATCACCCCACCCGACCCGACGCGGATGCGCTCGGTCGCCGCTGCGATGTGGCCGATCATGACCTCGGGTGCCGGGCACGCCATGCCGGGGGTGTTGTGGTGCTCGGCCACCCAGTAGCGGTTGTAGCCCCATCGATCCGCTTTGCGAGCGAGGTCGAGCGTGTTGTGGATCGCCTCGGCCGGGGAGGAGCCCGACGGAACGGGGGTCAGATCCAGGATTGAGATCGGCAGCGCCATCGGCCGGGGCAGACTACCTGGGTGCGCCTACCCCCGCGCCCGCGATTCGTGGCGGATCAACCAGCGCTTGATCGCGATCCCGTCCTCGGACGGGCCCGCATAGCCGATCATTGTTCCGTTGGCTCCGATGACGCGATGGCACGGGACCACGAGCGGCACCGGGTTGCGGCCGTTGGCCCCACCGACCGCACGGGCCGCCCCCGGTCGACCGACGCGCTCGGCGAGTTGGCCGTAGCTTTCGGTCTCGCCATACGGGATGTCGACGAGGGCGTCCCAGACCTGGCACTGGAACGCCGTGCCCTGGACGTCGAGCGGGAGGTCGAACGTGCGCCGCTCGCCGCGGAAGTATTCGTCGATCTGGCGGCGCGCATCGATGAGGATCGGGTGATCGGGGTTTTCGGTCGCCCGGGCGGGGACGTTGCGCGCATCGGGCAACGGCATCCAGATCTCCCGTATCCCGTTGTCCGAGGCCACGATCCGCAGGTCGCCGATCGGGGTGGTGACGGTCGTGCTGTGCAGCATCAATTGTCTCCCAGTGAGCTCCAGAGGTGATGGATGGCATACGCACGCCATGGACGCCACGCTTCGGCCAGATCGACAACCTGGCGGGGTTTCGCACTGATGCCGAGGCGAGCAAGGCCATGTCGCACGGCCAGGTCCGCTGCGGGGAACGCATCGGGGTCACCGAGCGCGCGCATCGCGACGTACTCGGCAGTCCAGGGACCGATTCCGGGCACTGCCATGAGCCCGCGCCGTACGGCGTCGCGATCGGTCCCGGCGTCCAGTGCGATGTCGCCCTGGGCGATCCTCCGGCACGCCTCGCGCAGCGCGGTCCTGCGTGCCCCGGGCATCGCGAGCATCTCATCCGGGGCATCGGCCAGATCCGCAGGCGACGGGAACACGCGGACCAGCCCGCCGACCGGCTCGCTGAGCGGGGTGCCAAGGGCCTCGGCTATGCGGCGAAGGACCGTACGAGCGCCTGCGACCGAGACCTGTTGGCCGACCACGGCGCGCACGAGCGCCTCGGTACCGTCGGTCATTCCGGGTGAGCGCAGGCCCGGTCGTCGCGCCACGAGCGGTGCCAGCAAGGGGTCAGACTGCAACGTCGCGTCGATCGCCACCGGGTCGGCGTCGAGGTCCAGCAGGCGCCGGCTTCGCTGAAGCGCCGCCTGGAGATCCGACAGCGAATCCAGGCGCAGCTCACACGCGATGTGATCGAGTTGCGGCCGAAACGCGACGACACCGTTCCCGCCGGGCAACCGTATGGTGCGGCAATACGTCTCGCCATCCCACGTCTCGACCCCCGCAATGGCGCGTCTGCCCAGAAAGCCCATGAGGGCGGCAGCGTCGTAGGGGGCGCGAAACGGAAGGCGCACCGAGATCGAACTCGCGCCGTTGAGGTGGCCGCCCCGTGATCGGCTGAGCCGAAGGTGGCTGGGGGTCGCGTCGAACACCTCGCGGACCGTGTCGTTGAACTGCCGCACGCTCGAGAAACCGGCCGCCAGCGCGACCTCTGCGAACGGCATCCCGGTCGTCTCGATCAGCACCCGCGCGGTCTGCGCACGTTGCGCGCGGGCGAGCGAGAGGGGGCTTGCCCCGAGTTCGGCGACGAGCAGGCGGTTGAGGTGGCGCTCGGACACCGCGAGCGTCCGCGCCAGACCGGGAACGCCGGCCCGGTCGACGGCGCCGTCGGCGATCAAGCGCATGGCCCGTCCCACGATGTCGGCACGGGAGTTCCACTCGGGCGATCCGGGGGATGCATCAGGCCGGCACCGCTTGCACGCGCGAAAACCCGCGCGCTGGGCGGCCGCAGCGGTGGCGTAGAACCGCACGTTGTCGGGCTTTGGCGCGACGGGCGTCGGGCAACTCGGCCGGCAATAGATGCCGGTCGTCGTCACTCCCAGGATGAACCACCCGTCGAAACGGGCGTCACGACTCCGGTAGGCCCGAATGCACTGTTCGCGCGTAGGGATCACGAACGCATCATGACGGACCTCGCTCCCCACTTCTAGCGGGAATCGGCCACCTACCCCCCCGCGGTTTCGCAGACACTGAGAACACCGCCCCCCGTGCTTCCGGGGACGACTCACGGCAACGCCGACGCGTCCCGGCCGCGTTCATGCTGATCCAGCATGCGCTGACCCGGCACCTGCCGTGGAGCTACAGCAATCCCACCTGGCGTGGCCCCTGACGCCGACCACCGCCAGGCCCAACACATGAATCAGTGCGAAGGCGTACTCGTCGGCCGGCCCGCGGTCTTGTCGGCGATACGGAGGCGGTTCTCGGCGCGGCGGCGAGCGCTCTCGGCGGCGACCCGGGCGACCTCGTCGTCACCCGTTGCCGTCAGATCCTCCTCGGCCTGGCGCAACGCGGCCTCGGCGCGTGCACGGTCGATCGTGCTCGCGTCGTCGGCCTGCTCGACCAGGATCAGCACCTGATCCTCCTCGATCGAGAAGTACCCCTCCGTCGTCGCGAACACGCGCTCCGTGTCGTCGATCAACTTCAGGCGGGTCTCACCGGTCTTGAGGAACGCGATCAGCGGGGCGTGGCGCGGCAGGATACCGACCTCCCCCATCACGCTCGGGGCGATCACCATATACACCGAGCCCTCGAACACCGGTCCCTCCGGCGTCAGCAACCTGACGCCGAGGCGCTTGCGGTCAGTCTGAAGCCCGGTCGACATCTACGAGACCTTCGCCATCTGCTCGGCCTGCTCGACGGCCTCCTCGATGCCGCCGACCAGGAAGAACGCGCCTTCGGGCAGGTCGTCGTACTTGCCGTCGACGATCTCCTTGAAGCCGCGGACCGTGTCCTCCAGGCGAACGTACTTGCCAGGACGGCCGGTGAACGCCTCGGCCACGTGGAACGGCTGGGACAAGAAGCGCTCGATCTTACGGGCACGTGACACGGTGACCTTCTGCTCGTCGGTCAACTCGTCCACACCCAGGATCGCGATGATGTCCTGCAGGTCCTTGTACGTTTGCAGGATCTCCTGAACCCGTGTGGCGGTCGCGTAATGCTCCTCGCCCACCACGGCCGCCGACAGCGCACGACTCGTCGAGTCGAGTGGGTCCACAGCCGGGTAGATACCCTTCTCGGCAATGGACCGTGAGAGCACGGTTGTCGCGTCGAGGTGGGCGAAGCTTGCCGCCGGCGCCGGGTCGGTCAAGTCGTCGGCGGGGACGTAGATGGCCTGCACCGACGTCACGGAGCCCTTACGGGTCGACGTGATGCGCTCCTGCAAGTCACCCATCTCGGACGCCAGCGTCGGCTGATAGCCCACGGCGCTCGGCATGCGACCCAGGAGCGCCGACACCTCTGAACCGGCCTGCACGATCCGTAAGATGTTGTCGACGAAGAGCAGTACGTCCTGCCCGCCCTCGTCGCGGAAGTACTCGGCCATCGTCAGCCCCGACAGTGCGACACGAAGACGCGCCCCGGGCGGCTCGTTCATCTGGCCGTACACGAGCGCGGTCTTGTCGATGACCCCCGACTCTCTCATCTCGAGCCACAGGTCGTTGCCCTCACGCGTGCGCTCACCCACACCCGCAAACACCGACAGGCCGCCGTGCTCCTTTGCCAGGTTGTTGATGAGCTCCTGGATGATGACCGTCTTGCCGACGCCGGCACCGCCGAACAGACCGACCTTGCCGCCCTTGACGTACGGTGCGAGCAGGTCGACGACCTTGATGCCGGTCTCGAAGATCTGCTCGGTCGGGTCCAGGGCGTCGAACGCCGGAGCCTTGCGGTGGATCGGCCAACGCTCGCCGGTCGTGATCGGCTCGCCTTCGTCGATCGTCTCACCGAGGACGTTGAAGATGCGCCCGAGCGTCTGCTCACCGACCGGCACCGAGATCGGCCCCCCGGTGTCGACGGCGTCGCTGCCGCGGGACAGGCCGTCCGTGGTGTCGAGGGCAACCGCGCGAACCCGGTCGTCACCCAGGTGCTGCTGCACCTCGGCCACGAGCGTCGAGCCGTCGGGGCGACTGATCTCGAGCGCGTTGTAGATCGCCGGGAGCTGCTCGTTGGGGAACCGGACGTCGAGCACGACGCCCTTGATCTCGAGGATCGTCCCGCTGTTTCCGTTCGAAGCCATGTCTGCGTGTCCGTCCGTCGTTTGGAGTTACTTGAGCGCGTCGGCGCCGGCGATGACTTCCAGGATCTCCTGGGTGATCGCCGCCTGCCGAGCGCGGTTCATCGCGAGGGTGTACTGGTCGATGAGCTCGCCGGCGTTGTCCGTCGCGTTTCGCATCGCGGCGCGCCGGGCGGCGAGCTCGGCCGCGGCACTCTCCAGGAGCGCGCGGTAGATCGTGGTGTTGAGATACGTCGGCAGGAGCTTCTGCAGGAAGTCCTTGGCCTCGGGCTCGAAGAACGCGAGCGCCTGCGACATCGTCGACTCGTTGTCCTCGATGTCGTCCTCGTCCTCGACGATGCGCCGCGGAATCGGGAGCAGGTCTTCGTCGGTGACCTTCTGCTCGAGCACCGACTTGAAGGCGTTGTACACGAGCACGACGCGGTCGACCTCGCCCTCGGTGAACTTCTGCACGAGGTGCTCGGTGACCTGTTGGGCGTCCGCATACGTCGGGTTGATCGAGAAACCCTGGAACGAGCGGTCCACGGTGAGCCCGCGGAATCGCAGCGTGCCGATGCCCTTCTTGCCGACGGCCACGAACACGACGTCCTGCGCGCCGTTAGCCCTCATCTCGTCGGCGATGACGAGGCCACGCCGCAGGATGTTGACGTTGAACGCCCCGGCCAGGCCACGATCGCCGGTGACGACGACGACGGCGCCACGCGTGACCGTCTCTCGCTCCTCGAGGAGCGGCATACCCTTGAGGCTGCCGCTCTGGCGGGCGGCCTGCGCCATCAGCCTGCGCATCGACTGCGCATACGGGCGTAGCGACTCGATGCGCTCCTGACCGCGGCGCAGCTTGGCCGACGCGACCAGTTCCATCGCGCGCGTGATCTTGCGCGTGCCGCGCACCGACTCGATGCGGCGCTTGATGTCGCGGGTGGACGCCATTACGCGGCAGCGGTCTCCTCGTTCGTCTCCTCAGTCTCCTCAGCCGTCTCGTCTGCCTCATCAACCGGGACCTCGGCGACAGGCTTTTCGGACCCGACCGACGAGCCGGTCCGCTGCGCGGCGAACTTGGCCACGAACGCCTCGAGCTTGGCCGAGAGGTCGTCTCCGAGGTCCCCGGTGTCGCGGATCGCGGCGAAAATGGACCCCTCTTCGCGCAGCGCCGAACGCAGGTCTTCGTTGAACCGCGGCACCTCGGCCGGGTCGATCGCGTCCAGGTGGCCCTGGTTGGCGGAGTAGATGATCGCAACCTGCTCCTCGATCGGCCAGGGCGCGAACGCCGGCTGGTTGAGGGTCGCGACCTGACGGGCGCCACGCGCGAGCGCACGCTGCGTCGCGGCGTCGAGCTCGGAGCCGAACTGGGAGAACGCCTCGAGGTCGCGATACTGGGCCAGCTCGAGCTTCATACGCCCTGCGACCTTGCGCATCGCGCGGATCTGGGCGTTGCCGCCCACGCGGCTCACGGAGATGCCGACGTTGACGGCCGGCCGCACACCCTGGTAGAAGAGCTTGCTCTCCAGGAAGATCTGGCCGTCCGTGATCGAGATGACGTTGGTTGGGATGTACGCCGCCACGTCACCGGCCTGGGTCTCGATGATCGGAAGCGCCGTCAGCGATCCGCCGCCGAGCGCGTCGCTCAGCTTGCACGCGCGCTCGAGCAGGCGTGAGTGCAGGTA
Organism: uncultured Bifidobacteriaceae bacterium; assembly: GCA_964393105.1. Lineage (GTDB taxonomy): Bacteria > Actinomycetota > Thermoleophilia > Miltoncostaeales > Miltoncostaeaceae > CALMEC01. The sequence continues at coordinate 16,031 of CAYMSM010000041.1, read as the reverse complement.
GAAGACGTCGCCGGGGAACGCCTCGCGGCCCGGCGGGCGGCGGAGCAGCAGCGACATCTGGCGGTACGCGTCGGCCTGCTTGGACAGGTCGTCGTAGATGCACAGGGCGTGTCCGCCGTTGTAGGTAAAGAACTCGCCCATGGCGCACCCGGCGTACGGGGCCAGGTACTTGAGCGGTGCCGACGCGGCGGCCGTCGCGGCCACGACGATCGTGTACTCCATGGCGCCGGCATCGCGCAGACGCTGCACGAGCTGCGCCACCGTCGAGGCCTTCTGGCCGATGGCGACGTACACGCAGATGACGCCCTGGCCCTTCTGGTTGATGATCGCGTCGAGCGCCACCGTCGTCTTGCCGGTCTGGCGGTCGCCGATGATCAGCTCACGCTGGCCGCGGCCGATCGGGATGAGGGCGTCGATCGCCTTGATGCCGGTCTGGATCGGCTCCTTGACCGGCTGGCGCTGAACGACCCCCGGTGCCTTGAACTCGACCGGGCGGAACTGGTCGGTGGCGATGGGGCCACGGTCGTCCAGCGGGTTGCCGAGGGGGTCGACCACGCGGCCGACGAGGGCGTCGCCCACCGGCACCTGGATGACGTTGCCGGTGCGGCGCACCGGGTCGCCCTCCTTGATGAGGGTGTCCTCGCCCAGGAGCACGACACCCACGTTGTCCTCTTCGAGGTTGAGCGCGAGTCCGGTGACCCCGTGCGGCAGCTCGAGCATCTCGAGCGCGACGCAGTTCTCGAGGCCGTGCACGCGCGCGATGCCGTCACCCACCTGCAGGACGGTCCCCACCTCCTCGGTGTCGATCGCGCCCGTGTACTGCTCGATCTGCTGGCGCAGGACCTTTGTGATCTCGTCGGGACGAAGCTCCATCGGCTGTTCTCGGTTCCTTGCTCGGGTGTCGTTCAGGATGCGTCGGAAATGCTGCGGCGCAAGCCTTCGAGGCGGCCACGCACGGATGCGTCGGTCACCACGCCGCCGACGCGAAGCACGAGGCCGCCCATGATGTCGGGGTCCACGCGCTCGGTGATCTCGGGGGTCTTGCCGGTCTGCTCGCGGATGCGCTCGACGACCTTTGCGCGAAGGTCGTCGCGAAGCGGGATCGCGCTCGTCACCTCGACGGCCAAGCGGCCCTCGGCGGCTGCAACCCGGTCGGCGAACGCCGACGCGAGGGACGGCAGCTCCTCGAGCCGTCCCCGGTCGACCAGCACCTGCAACAGGTTGATTGTCAACGGGTTGACGCTGTCGGCGAGTCCTGCGAGCGCGGCCTTCTTGGCACGGCTGTCGACCTTGGGGTTGCGCAGGACGCGCGCGACGTCGGAGTCGGCGCCGAGCGCCTCGGCGAGCGCGCCCAGGTCTGCGCCGACCTGCGCCACCGCGTGTTTCGCGGCGGCGGCCTGGTAGAGCGCCTCGGCATAGGTGGCGGCGACGCTCACGCTGAGGCGGAGCCCTTCGCGAGGTCGAGATCCTTGAGCGCCTCCTCGACCAGGCGACGGTGGTCGTCGTCGGTCAGGGATTTGCGGGTGACTTTCTCGGCGGCGGCCAGCGCCAGACCTGCGACATCGTCACGCACGGATGCCATCGCGGCGCGGCTCTGCGCGTCGACCTGCTGCTGTGTGTCGGCCAGGATCCGCTCACGCTGACCCTCGGCGGTGTTGACGATGGACGAGCGCTCACGCTCCCCGTCGCGGCGACCGCGGTCGCGGAGCTCGTCGGCGTCCTTGCGCGCCTCGGTCAGCTGCACCTTGTACTCGTCGAGCAGCTTGACCGCCTCGTCGCGGCTCGACTCGGCCTCCTCGATGCTCTGCTGGATTGCGGTGCGACGCTTCTCGATCGACTCACCGACGGGACCGAAGACGTACTTCTTGAGGATGAAGAGCGTCAGGAAGAACATCACGATCGTCCAGATCATGAGTCCCGGGCTCGCCGAAAGGAGCGGGTTGTCGCTGGACTCTTCCCCCGTCACGGCCTCGGCCGCGAACATGAGGCTCTGCTGCAGGCCGGTCATGGACTACGCGATGAAGAACGCGACGAAGCCCATGAGCAGGGCGTAGAAGGTGATGGCCTCGGTCAGCGCCAGGCCCAGGAACATCAGGCCCATGATCTCGCCGCGAAGCTCGGGCTGGCGTGCGACGGACTCGACGGTCTTGCCCATCAGGTAGCCCACGCCGGCGCCCGGACCGATCGCGCCGAATGCGGTGGCGAGGCCGAGCGAGAGCGCCTTCGCTGCATCAACGATGTTGCCTTCAAGTGCCACGTACGTGCCTTTCGTGTTTTTTCAGTGTGCGGGCTCGACGGCGAAACCGATGTAGATGCCGCTGAGCATCGCGAAGATGAACGCCTGGAGTCCTGCGATCAGGACCCACTCGAAGAAGTAGAAGAACAAGCCGAACGGAATCGCGACGGCCCCGACGAAGCCGCCCAGGAGCACCGCGAACCCGGCGGCCATGATGATCAGCAGGTGGCCGGCCAGGAGGTTGGCGAACAGACGCACCGAGAGGCTGATGAGCCGCAGCAAGTTGGACATGAGCTCCAGCAGGAACACGACGCCCTTCATGAACGGGTTGATGTCGCCGCCCGGGATGAACGTCTTGAGGTAGCCGACCGGTCCGTGCGCCTTGATGCCCTCGTAGTTGTAGATCACGAACGTGCAGAGCGTCAGCGCGAGGGTGACGTTGATGTTGGCCGTCGCCGCGTACAACCCCAGGTCCGGGATGCCGAACAGCGACGCGTGCTCACCGACAGGGAGCGGTATGAAGCTGATCAGGTTGCTGATGGCGATGAAGATGAAGAGCGTCGCCACGTACGGGAAGTAGCGCTGGAACACCTTGTGCCCGAGCGTTGCCCTCGCGATCTGGCCCTCGGCGAACTCGTATGCGATCTCCACCACGTTCTGGGCCCTGGTCGGCCGCATCTTGAGCCCGCCGCGCACGACGAACACGCCGACCAGGATGCTGATGGCCGACGCCAGGAACAGGTACATCACGGCTTTGTTGATCGACAGGTCGAGCGGACCGAGGTGGATCGGCACCCATTCCTGGAGCGCGAACTCGTTCTGCGGCTTGAACTCGTCGCCACCCGGTGCGCGATCACCGATGGTAAGCGCCAGGACCGACCAGCCGACGAGGAACGCGAAGAACCCGTAGACCCAGTACTTGAGCTTGCCGGGCTTCGCGGGCGGCGCCGGGACCTGCTCGGTGCTGACCGCGGTGCTCACTGGCCGCCCTCCCCGCGCGCGATCTTGCGCTGCTTCTCGCGCAGGGCGAACAGCGCGGTGCGCCCCATCAGGTCGAACGTGAACGCCGCGGCGAACACGCCGCCGGCTGTCAGGCCGACCGTCTCGTCGGCCTTGAGCGCCACCACGAACAGGATCATGACGACAACGATCGCCCGCCCGATGGACGAGATGCCGGTCAGACCGACTGCCTGCGTGGCATCGAGCCCCTCGGAGACCTTGGTGATGAACCGCTGGGCGGCCCAGCTCGCGACGAAGAGGCCAGCGCCAAGGAGCCAACCTCCGATGGGCCCGCCCAAGAGCAACACGACCGGAAGGGTGACGAGAAGCACGATGAACCCCAGGATCGCGAGCACGAACTCCGTCGGGTTCGCGCGCAGGGGCGCCGGGTTGGGCGCGGCGGCGGTCGTCATGCGTTCAGCCCCGTCGGGCGTGTCGGTCGAATCCCCGGCCTCCGTGATGGCGAGCTCCTGACGAAACGAGACGCAGGGCGACGCGCACGCCCTCCCTGCAGCGGGCCGCAGTATACCCACGCGACGCCGCTGGAAGTCCAACGCGATGCCGTTGGAACGCGGGTTTGGGACGTTCGTCCTGCCTGACCGGCGACCCGCGCTGTGACGTAGACGGACGCTTGAATGGTCCTCCGCCGAGCAGGCCGCCTACGCATCGCGAATATGTGTCGTCCATGACACGATTGGCCGTCGCATCGTCGGCCAATTGGCAGTTGACACGCCAGACTCCCCTTCGTCCCCAGCACTCTGCCGGTCGGTCGGTCGCCGGGAGCGTTGCGGCTGCGTCGCACAGGTGTGTCATTCACGACACGATTGGCCGTCGCGTCATCGGCCAAATGGCTAATTGTGTCGTCGAGTTGGCCGGCGGGGGGCGCTTATCGCGAGGGGTCGCCGGCGCCGATGCCGCCCGGGAGGTCGACCGTCGCCGAAGCGGGCTCGCGCGCATCAGTCTGCCGAGGTGTCACAGTCACGTCGGAAGTCCCCAGTGCCTCGCCCACGCCGGTGGCGATCGCGTCGCGCAGCCACTTCCAGGTCTCGTCCGTGTTCGGGGCGTGAAGCCGGTCAGCGACCGTGACGACAAGTTCGTCCTGGGCGACCGACGCCCCCGGTACGGCGCGGGCCTCGGCACATGCCCCGGCAAGGCGTCGTACCGCCAACGCCACAAGCTCGGCGGGGCTTCCCTCGGCCTCACGCTTGAGCGTGTAGCGAAGGCGCGGCCGTCCACCGGCCATGTCGACGGAGTAATCACCCTCGTGGCCGACGAGCATCACACCCGGGCCGTGATGGACGTGCCCATATCGGGCGACATCGATCAGAAGCCCCTCCACCGCCTCGCGCTGAATCCAGTCGTGAAAGACCGGGATGAACGAATCGGGGACGGTCGTGGCATCGGCGAGCGGGACGGATGCCCAGACGCGCTGCAGGCTCACGCCGGCACCGCCTGCGCGGCGGCGCGTTCCTGTGACACGCGGATCTGGCAGGCGTGTGAGGCGTCGATGAAGAGTTGCGCCTCCTCCACCAACTCGCGCACATTGTCAACGCCCGTGACCTGCCCACCCTCGTGGCGAGCGAACAGCGGGCGGGCGAACTTGCCGTGAGCGAACCGGTCGAAGAACACCTTGGTGTCGTAGAACCGCTCGCGGAACTCACGCACCACCTCGTCAGCTGAGTTCGGTGGGATGAACAGGTCGAGCGCGACCACGCCGCGGGCCGCGGCGATCATCGCCAGATAGGAACGCTCGTCGGCGCGCACCAGGTCGCCGTCTTCGAGTGCCAGTTGGCTCTCGAACGACAGGCTCTCGGCGACCGACAGCTCCAGGTCGGTGCGTGAGATCACCTCGCCGGCGCACTCGCCGATGCCGAGGTCGCCCATCGAGAACTCGCGCGGATCGCCCCAGTCGCTGTAGAGCGTCGTGTCGTCCTCGTAGGCCGGGACGGGCTTGAGCTCGGCCAGCATCTCGGCGAGCTCCTTCTTGCCGATGCGCGCGGTGAAGTCCTGGAAGCTCTCCCCCGCCTCGCGGTCGGTGACGTAGCGCGTCGTGATGCGGTCGACGACCTCGGGGATCCGCTTGGACGGGATCGATCCGATCGCAAGGCCGAACGCCCCCGCGTTGTCCTGCCACTTGCCGCCCAACACGACCTGGAAGTGCGGCACCGCGTGCCCGCCGATCTTGCGGCTGTTGCCGAAGAACCCGATGTCGGCGACGTGGTGCTGGCCACAGGAGTTGAAGCAACCGCTGACCTTGATGCGAAGGCCACGCACGGCCTCGTCCAGCTCGAAGGCAGTCGCGGCAAGCCGCTCGCGAAGCTCACCGGCAAGTCCGCGCGACGACGAGATACCCAGCTTGCAGGTGTCGGTGCCGGGGCAGGCGGTGATGTCCAGGATCGTGCCGGCTCCGGGCTCGCCGAGTCCCACCGCGACCAGCGCGGCGTGGAGCTCCGGCAAGTCGGCCTCGCTGACCCAGCGCAGGACGATGTTCTGCTCGACCGTGAAGCGCACGGTGTCGCCCACGAATCGGCGGGCGATGTCCGAGAGCTGCCTGGTCTGCCAGGACGAGATATCGCCGAGCGGCAACGCGACGGTCGCCGTGGCGTATCCCTCTTGGCGCTGCCGGTACACGTTGGTGGCGGCCCACACCCGAAACGCCGCCGAACCCTCGACCTCGAGTGGAGCTGAATGCTTGAGCGGTGTCTCGTCGAACCGGGCGATTCCGGGCAGGTACGAGGTCCAGCGCTCGTCGTGGGGCAGGATCTCACGCTCCTCCTCGACGAGCCGGGTGAACTCCTCGATCCCGAGCTTGGCAACCAGGAACTTGATGCGCGCGCGGTTGCGGTTCTGCTTCTCGCCCAGGCGCGCGAACACTCGGGCGATGGCCTGCACCGTCGGCAGCAGCTCCTCGACCGGCATGAACTCCGACAGGAGCTTGGCCTGGTACGGACTCGTGCCCAGGCCACCGCCGACATAGACCTCGAAGCCGCGCTGCTCGACGCCGTCCACCACTCGCGTTCGGGCGATGCCGCCGAAGTCGTGCATGCGCACCAGTCCACACGCCTCGCCCGCACATCCCGAGAACGCGGGCTTGAACTTGCGGCCAAAATCCTGGCAGTCGGGGTGGCCCAAAAGGAACTGGGTGATGGCGTCGGCGTACGGGGTGACGTCGAACGTCTCGGTGCGGCACACCCCCGCGATCGGACAGGCGGTGATATTGCGCACCGAATTGCCGCACGCCTCGCGCGTCGTGATGCCCACCGCCGCCAGCCGGCGCATGATCGTCGGCGTGTCGTCGATGTGGATGTAGTGCAGCTGGATGTCCTGTCGGGTGGTGACGTGCAGGATCTCGTCCGAGTACTCCTCCGCCAGATCCGCCATCAGATCGAGCTGGTCGGGCGTGACCCCGCCATAGGGGATCTTGATACGGAGCATCCCGGGCGCGTCCCACAGGGTCTCGGGGCCCTTGGTGATCTCGGGGTTGGGGAACCCGAGCTCCTTCTGGCCGGTGCCGTCGTTTCGCTGGCCGTTGTCGTAGCGCTGTCCGTAGGCGCCGCGACGAAGGCGGGTCTCGGCAAACACGCGGTCCTCCATCTTGCCCTGGCGGCGCAGCTCCACCTGCCCCTCGAACAGGTCGATCTCGTCCGCCAGGTCCTCGGGCATCTGCCCTGCCAGACGTTCCTTCCATTCCTGTGCGCTCATGTGCTCCCTTGTGGGCGTGAAACGACGCGGCGGTCAAAATACCACGAACACCACAGGAAAGACAGGGTTTTGTCCTCGTCCCGCGTTTCGCTTGACCTGGAACTGGCGTCCAGGAGACAGCTTGGTTAGACTCGTCCGGAGATCCTGGGCGCTCAAGGGGACGCTGGACATGGAGGGTCGGCCAGTCCGGAGTGTGGCGTTGATGGGCAGGAAATCGACGCTCTGCGTCAGGCTGACGCATGCGTCGGGGGCGCTCATCGACCGCCTCCCGGCGCCGAGCATCTTCGGGACGCTCCGAGTCGCCGAGGACGGGGCCTTGTGCTTTGCTCCGGTCGGAGAGGAGATCTCCTTCAGCGCGATCAGCGCGATCGGCGCACTCCGGATCCCGACGGGTCAGGCGACCCTGGCGGCATCTGTTGTCGCACATCATGATCTCGGAGGGCTGAGCGGCCATCTGAGATGGACCGGCCGGGGGCGCACTACGAACCGCGTGTGCACGCTGGAGGTGGGACTTCTCGGCGCGGGCCCCCAGGCGTGCGCTCGGTTCGACTACAAGGTCGGTTACGGCCGCGATTCGCGACCGTACGAGCGGGTGTGCGAGGTCTTCGCATTCGCGCGACATCTGGAGGACAGCCGAGCAGCGCTGGAACTCCCACATGTCGAGCTCGGCGGGATCAGAAACTCCGGCACCTGGCGAGATCTTATCGGCGAGGCCGCCGAACGATGCCGAACGATGCCGGGCTGAGTTTCACCTCCCGGTCCCGGGCGCCGAATGTGAACCTCACGCCGTCGCCGGAATCAGGCGCCGATCTCGCCGTGGCTGCTCCCGACACCGCGGGCACCTCCGAAGGACGTCTCGTTACTCGCTGGACGGGAGGTGACAGGCCGGCTTCGACCATGATCTGGCGCGAAGGTCGGCCCCGGCGGGCGTGCTGGCGGCCAGGCGCTCGTCGATCGTCGCGAGCTCCGTGTCACGCTTGACCATGTCGTCCGATTGTCACACTCTGCGCGAGCAGCGTCACACCTTGTCGCAGCAGAATTTCTAGCGTGTCCAGGCCTTCGCCAACCGTGACCCCGGGAGATAACGTGTGAGCATGGTCACCGTACGGCACATCGACGAGGCCGCGGTCCGGCCGCTGACCTTCGACGAGGTGTTGCAGATGGTCGAGGCCGGCATCCTCGGCAAGAACGATCGGGTCGAGCTGGTCGACGGTGTGCTCGTTGAGATGAGCCCCCAGGGAATCGACCATTCGGATGTGGTGACCGACCTCGCAAGGCTGCTCTTCAGCACGTATCCAGCGACCTTCGACGTGCGCGTCCAAACGACCCACCCTCTCGACCCGTGGCAGTTCCGTGAGCCCGATCTCGTCGTCTCGCATCGAATCCGCGGCCGGTGGCCCGAACCGGGCGACGTCGTGCTCGTCATCGAGGTCGCGAAGACGAGCATCCGCTACGACACGGGGCGCAAGGCGCGCGACTACGCCGAATGGGGAGTCCGCGACTACTGGGTCATCGACATAGGCCGGCGGCAGCTCATCGTCCACACCGACCTCGACGCCGACGGCTACCGGACGATCGAAGCGGTTCCGGAGACCACCGCCCGTCCACTGCCCGATGCCGACGCTGAGCTTCGACTCGCCCACATCCTCCCCCCGTCGACCACCTGACCAACCGACCTTCGCGAAAAGCCGACACGGATCCGGGCACGCCCCGTTCGGGTGGGCTGTGCCGACCGCGAGCCGGTGGACGAGGACGCTCATGCGAGCTATTCTCCGGCAGAGACTTATCGGAGAATACGAAGCAGAAAGGCTCACGTGAAGACACGCGTCGCAGGACGAGACTTCGACCTCGACGGTCCTGCGCTCGAGACGCTGGTCGGCACCCTCGAGCCAGAGCCGGTGCATGAGCATTACACCGTCATCGGGGGACGGCGCTTCCCTCCGAAGCAGGTGATCTCGAGCGTCACCCAGCTCGACCGTGCGGACTTCACAACCCATCAGGCCCGGTCGATACTCCGACGTCTCGGCTTTGGGGTACACCGTCGCTCGGCGGATCCTGCACCACCACGAAACCAGCCCGCTCGCGGTCGGCACGGAGGCGCCGAGGCGGCACTCCTCGATGGCTTCCGCGGCCGCTGGGTCGCCCAGGACGGGCTCGAAGTCGTGTTCGACGCGGATTCACCCGAGCGCGTCCTCGCCTGGCTTCGCCGCCACGGCCGACGTGCCCGCGTCTGGCAGGTGCCGGCCTCGCCAGAGCAAGCCGGCTCGATGCAGTCCACACCGTGATCATCCCCTACACCGAGATCCCCGATGCGGCGAGCGGATCGAACCGCCCGCTCCTCGACCTGCTCGTGGCGGACATCGACGACGCACTGTTTCCGTGTCTCGTCGACAGTGGCGCGCAGAACACGCTGCTGCCGGCTTGGATGGCGCGGGCCGCCGGCATCTCGCTCAAGGGTCACGAACGGAGGGCGCTTGCGGTCGCCGCCTCACCGACACGCGCGTCCTTCGTCGCGACGTCGCTGACCGCGGGCGAGCACACCTGGGAAGCCGAGGTCGGCTTCTGCGACCCATGGCCGTATGCGTGGGGGATCCTCGGCCACAGCGGGTTCTTCAGCTACTTCACGGTGACGTTCCGAGCATGTGACTTCGAGTTCGAGGTCGAACCGGTCGTGGCGTAGTCCCATCCACAGTCGTCGGTGGATCCAGGCTCAGGACTGTCCCGCGCGCTCCTGTTCGCGCTGGCGAAGCTCGATGCGACGGATCTTGCCGGCCAGGGTCTTGGGGAGGTCGTCGACGAACTCGATCTCGCGGGGGTAGGCGTAGGTGTCGGTCGTGGTGATCGGCGGAGCGGCGGCGGCGGTCAACACGGCAATGAGCATCGCGACGAGGACGAGGGCGCCGAGGAGGGCTCGCCGACCGGGCCCTCGCCGACATCGCGACCTTCGCCTCAGCGGGATAGTCGGTCCTCCCCATACCAGCCATCAGTCCCCCGATCTCCGAGATGCGCAAAACCTCTCAGATGATGGCATCCCGGTCATGGTCGCCGTCGTGCGCTCGGCGAGCAGCGACCATCGGTTCTGCGTGCGCGAATCGCGCGTGACCGCTTAGCCGAGGAACTCGGTTAGCTCCCCTCGTAGGGTGCCCGGATCCAAATCCTGACCGTCGTTCAACCGGGTGAGGAAGGCCTCGATGACCTCCTTGCCCTGCTCCTTCGATGATCCGGTAAGGAACCCGTCGAAGAAGTGGTCTCCGGCAAGGGCCCGGTTGAACTCCTGCTCGCGGTTGTGGTCGTTGAGTTCGGTGAAGTACACGACCCGGTAGGTCTTGTTGTAGTGCCCTTCCCGGTAGACCTCGAACATGACCTTGTCCGAGGCGCGGATCGCCTGAGTGCTCATACGACACCCCCGACACCGTCAGCCGCGCGAGGCGATTGAGCGGCCCGGCGGGCCGCGAATAGGCCGCCCAAGTGCCGCGGTGAGCGCGGCGAATGGGCCGCCTTGGGCGGCCTGTGAGCCCCTGCGGGGCTCAAACGCCCTCGGCGGCTGGCATTCACTCCTCACCCCCCGCCATCAGCGGCACCTGCAGGTCGGCGCCGAGCTCCTCGCGAAGCTGGCGCTCGAGCTCGGCCAGGCGCTCGTCGATCGTCGCGAGCTTGGTGTCACGCTTGACCATGTCCTCGCGGTAGCGCGACAGGAAGTAGCCGATCGTCTCGACGCGGATCTTGATCGAGCCGGTCGCCTTGTTCTCGTCGATGTCCTTGAAGCAGAAGTACGGGCTGCCGGCTTTCTGGACGATCTCCTCGACTACCGAGTAGATCGGGGCGTCGTGCCCGCACTTGAACGACGAGAGCTCCAGCGCCACCAGGTTCGGGTGCTTGGCCACGTACTTGGCGGCCCACACCTTGCGGGAGGTGTTCTCGGAGTAGCTGTTCTTCCACACGTCAGTGATGTCGAACGGGTCCTGGATGTAGCCGGCCTCGACGTCCTTGCCGAAGAGCTCCCACATGATGTCGTCGTCGATCGGCAGGGAGTCCTGCGTGAACACCGGATAGCCGATCTTCTGGAACTCGGCCAGGATCTCGTGGTTGACGCCGGGGTCGTTGTGGTACGGCCGGCCCAAGACGACGACGCCGAGCTTCTGCTCGGCCACGAGCTGGTCCAAGACCTCGCGCGCGGCCTGGCGGAGGTTGCGGTCAAACCCCGCCTGCGCCTCATACGCCGCCGCGACCGCCCGCTCGTTCTCGCCCTGCGTCAGGCCCAGGACGTCCTTCCACTCCTCGAACATCTGCTTTTCGAGCAGGCGCGGCTCGTCGACGTTGACGAACGTGCTGATGTACTGGACGCCGAGCTCGGCGAACAGGTCGCCTTCCTTTGTGAACGCCGCCTTGACGGCCGCAGGCGTCGCGGTGACCGTCGGACACGCGCGGTTTGACTGCGTATTCGACAGGTGGGACTGCAGCGCGTCGATCATCGGGAAGAAGATGACGTCGAGCGGCCGCTTCTTGTGCGCAACTTGAAGCAGGTCGTGCACGTGCGGGATGCCGATCTTGGACGGGAAGCACGGGTCGATCGCGCCGCGCTTGGCGCCCTGCTTGTACATCTCCTCATTGGTGAAGCTGGAGTACACGAGGTTCTGTGGCGGGACGCCCAAACTCTCGAAGTACGCCGAGAACAGCGGGTTGACCGAGTACTGGTTGAGCACCCGCGGGATGCCGATGCGGATCTGCTCGCGCTTGGCGACCAGCTCGTTGCGCCGCTTCTGCGCGCCCGTGAGCGCGGTCTTGTGCGGGGGGTCCGCAACGTTGGGCGGGTTCTGGCTGCGCCAGACCGCCTCACCGGCCAGCTCGACGAAGTTCGGGGCCGACGCCGCCTGCGCGTCCATGCCCTTCTTGATGACCTTCATCGACTCGACGTCCTCGACCAGGCCGCGATCGCAGGAGTTGCCCACGATCAGACGCGTGACGCCCGGGGTGATCGCGATCTTGGACGGGCGGTCGGACTCGTCGACCCCGGAGCCCTCGACGGTGACGTCGATGAACGTCCGCAGGCACTTGTTCTTGCAGAAGTAGCAGCGGGTGTCTTCGTTTCGATGCGTGATGAACGTGATGTCGCGGACCTTGTCCATGCCGATGAACTCGGTCTGGCGGCCGTTCTCCCACAGGCGCACGGCCTCGATGCCCGCGCCGATCGCGCCCGACTCGCCGCAATGCTGGTGGACGATGATCCGCGGCTGGACGTCCTTGCCCTTGAAGCGCGACTCGATGAAGTCGACCTGCGCCTTGACCGCCGCCAGGTTGTGTTGTGTCCCGCCCTGCAGCACGAAGTTGGTGCCGAGCGCGGCGATGTTGGGGATCTGCGACACGTACAGCCAGATGTTCTTGGGGAGCACGTTGGCGAGGCCCGCCATGATCTCCTCGGGCTTCCACCCCTGGCGCTGGAAATCGACGATGTCCGACTGCATGAACACCGCGCAGCCGTAGCCGAACGTCGGCATCGTCTGCGCGCTGAACGCGATGTCGGCGTAATCGTAGACGCTGTAGCCGAAGCCCTCGGCCGTCGACTGCAGGAAGTAGCCGTTGCCGGCCGAGCACTGCGTGTTGAGCTTGAAGTCGGTGACCTGGCGGTTCTTGAGGATGATCAGCTTGATGTCCTGGCCGCCGACGTCGACCAGCACGTCCACGTCGTCGTAGAACTGCAGCGCCGACTCGGTGTGGGCGACGGTCTCGACCAGCGCGACATCGGCCCGCAGCGTCTCCTTGAGGATGTCCTTGGCGTAGCCGGTCGTGCCGATGCCCATGACCCGGAGCTCAGCGCCCTGATCCTGTACGTACTGCTCGAGGGCGCCGAGCACCTCCTGCGTGTCGACGATGGGGTTGCCCTTGGAGAGCTGATAGTTCTTGACCAGGACGTTGCGGTCCTTGTCGAGCAGCACCGCCTTGGTCGAGGTCGAGCCGCCGTCCAGGCCGACGAACGCCTCGACCACCGTGCCCGGCTCGAACTCCACCGGCGTGAACTTGTGGATCTTGTAGCGCTCCCGGAACGCCTCGAGCTCCTCGGGCGTCTCGGACAGGCCCTTGCTGCCGCTCGCCGCCTTCTCCTCGACGCGGCCCACGTCGATGTAATGACGAAGGAGCTTCGTGCCGCGGTAGATACCGACGTCCGGACCCTCGGACAGGCCGAACTCGACGGCCCCGAGCGCAGCGAAGTACTGGGCGTTCTCGGGGACCTTGATCAGGTCCCTGGGATCGACACCCTCCGGAAGCGGCGTGCCGCGCTCCTCCCAGATCGGCGGGATGTTGTCCTTCCACGCCTCGGTCATGCCGCGGATGAAGGTGTTGGGACCGCCGAGCAGGAGCACCTCGGGAAGGAGCGTGTTGCCGCGCGTCAGCACCGAGAGGTTCTGACCGATGATCGCGTCGAAGAGCGACGCCATCAGCTGATCGTTCGGGACGCCCATCTTCTGCAGCGAGTTGACGTCGGTCTCGGCGAACACGCCGCATTTCCCCGCCACCGGGTGCAGCCTGATGCCGGTGTAGCCCATGTCGCACAGCTCATCGGGCGGGATATGCAGCTTGGCGTTGATCTTGTCGATGACCGCGCCCGTGCCGCCGGCGCACTTGTCGTTCATCGACGGGATCTTCTTCTTCTTGCCGGTCTCGGCGTCTTCCTTGAAGATGATGATCTTGGCGTCCTGGCCGCCCAGCTCGATGACCGAGCCACACGCCGGGTAGAGCTTCTCGACCGCCATCGAGACGGCGTTGACCTCCTGGACGAACTTCGCCCCAATGCGCGGCGCGACGCCCGAGCCGCCGGAGCCGGTGATGAACACCCGGATCTCGTTGTGCGGGATCGGGAAGTTCGTCTCGATCATCGTCAGGAACTCGAGGCACTTCTCGGGCTGCCTGGTCTCGTGGCGCTGGTAGTCCTGCCACAGGATCTCGTCCTTGACATGGTCGACCACCACAGCCTTGACGGTGGTCGACCCGACGTCGAGACCGATGTAGAGGCGGGGTTCTGCCATCAGTGCGCCGCCCCCACGGGGACACGCTTGGCCCCCGTGGACGCCTCGGCGGCCTTGAGCTCGGCGACGTGGCGCACGAAGTTGGCGGCGGTGCCGATCGTGCCCTTGTAGTGGGGCACCTTGTAGAGCGGCCGCTTGAGCTCGGGGTGCTCGTCGGCGTACTCGCGCGCCTCGTCCAGGCTGACGCCCGTCTCCTCGCACACCCGCTCGATCTCCTGCTTGGCCTTGGCCTTGGCCTCGCCCAGGGCCATCTGCACGCGGCTGTGCGCGTTGATCTCGCCCTCGCCCGAGGTCTCGACGGGCAGGTAGATGATGTCCTTGTACAGGTTGACAACCGCCGACTGCACGCCGTCTGACTGCGTCGAGGGCATGCACCCGAACGGCTTGAGCGACAGCACCATGTGGCACATGTCCTTGTTGGAGTAGTAGATGTTCTTTGCGACCTCCAGGTGGCCCTCACCGCCGCCGGCGCGCGAGTTGTAGAGCGGGTGGCCAAGGCGCTGCAGCTCGTACTGGTCGGTCAGCTCGTGCGGGACCCCGCCCAGCGCGTCGCGCAGACGGTTCCACTCACGCTTGAAGATGGCCTCGGCGACCGTCAGCTTCGCGTTCTTCTTGTTGGCGGTCCAGGCGGTCGCCATCCGCTTGTCGATGCGCCACGCCGCGGGCATGGCCTCGTCGTCGGTGACCCCGGCGCGGTCGGTGTTCATCTGCTTGGCCTGGTGGATCATGTACATGATCCACGTGCCGACCGGCTCGACCAGCACCTGGGCGCCCTCCCGCTCCAGGAACTTGAACATGTTGAAGTTGCCGTCGCCATCCGTGGTCTGCGCCCAGAACTCGCCGGTGATCTTGACGAGCGGCTTGACCCGCGTGCGGTCGATCTCGACCTCGTCGATCTTCCTGCCCAGGTCCCGGAACGACTCCATGTATCCGTCGCCGAAGAGCTGGTCAAGGAACTTGCCGACCATGTCGGCCTTTGAGCCGAGCGTCATCTTCATCAGCGCACCGCTCTTGCCTTCGAGCTGGTACGTGCGCTTGGTCCGGAAGATCTCCTCGAGCTCGTCCATCGCACCGTCCAACGCGACGTTGGTGGCGCCCTCCTCGATCTCGTACGGGCGGGTCTGGTAGCCGACGTCGTTGACCAGGTCGCCCATGTTCATGGCGTTCAGGATCGCGAGGAAGAAGTCCACGTTCATCTCGAGGCCGGCCCCGGCCTCGGACTGGTTGAGCCCCCCGCTTTGCTGGAACAGCATCACGCGGAACCCGTCGAACCCGGAGTTGCGAAGCGCCAGCCGGTACTCGGCCTCGTACATGCCGAACCGGCAGGGCCCGCACGCCCCCGCCGTGATGAAGATGTGGTTGTCGATGATGTCCTGGCGCGACATCCCCTGCGTCTCGAGCTTCTGCAGATGCTGCACCAGGTTGCCGACCGTGAAGTACGTGGGGTTGCACTGCCCGTTGTTGCCGTACTCCTTGCCCAGCTGGAACGCGGCCACGTCCGGCGTTGCGAGCGGCTCGACCAGGTAGCCCAGGCCGCTGAGCGCACCGCGGATCAACTGCTCGTGCTTCCAGGTCAGGCCGCCGAACAGGATGGTGGTGTGCTCGCGCTCGGCGCGGGTGAAGTCCCGCTCCACGGGGCGCTCAAACCGCTCCTCGATGGGCAGCGCCACCTCCATCTCGCGCATCAGGCGGACGCGCTCGTCCTCCAACCGCTTGCGGATGATCTCCTCGACCGACGGCTTGGGCGGTGCTTCTGTGGCCTCGATCGTCGGGGCCTGGGGATCTTCAACCGACATCGCTCACCTCACATGGCTCGGCCGGCCACGCGCTGGCGCCGGTGTGTGACGGACACGGGCAGGCTCGGGTTCGACGGAGACGAGACTTCTGAATCATCCTGGCCCGTTCACCTCCCTCAGGCAGAGGCGGTGTCCGACTGCGCGCGGTCACTGCCGATGCGAGTACCTCACGAACGTATGGGCGGGCCTTCCGTCACTCAATGCGTAATAACTACGCGCAATGAGCGGTGGTAATATCCCTGTCTCTCTTGCGGTTTAACCGCAAAAGACCTGGAT
>CAYMSM010000040.1:0-92430 GCA_964393105.1 uncultured Bifidobacteriaceae bacterium | reverse complement strand
GTGCGCGAACAGATCTTCGGGCGAATGCTCGCGACGATGACGCTGGCGTTCGGCGCCGCCTTCGTGTGGCTTGCGATCGGCATACCGATCGGCATACTCTCCGCGCTCAGGCGCGGCACGGTGACCGACCGTGCGGCCATGGGGGGCGCGCTCGTCGCGATCTCGGCTCCGGTCTACTGGCTCGGTCTCGTCGCGCTGTACGTGTTCTCGGAGGGCTTCGGACTCATCCCGATCTTCAAGGGGCAGGCCGCCTATCCGTTGACCGGCAACATCGTGACGAACCCGGGGGCCGTGATACCGGCGATGATCCTGCCATGGCTCGTGCTGTCGGCGGCGTTCGCCGCGATCTATGCCAGATTCATGCGGGCGAGCCTCGTCGAGACGATGGGAGAGGACTACATTCGCACCGCACGCGCAAAGGGACTCGGTGAGCGTCGGGTCGTCTTCAAGCATGGGGTCCGCTCGGCGGTCACGCCGATCGTGACGATCCTCGGGCTGGACATCGGGATCCTGCTGGCCGGCGCGATCCTGACCGAGACGGTGTTCAACATCCCGGGAATCGGCCGTCTCGCGTTCGACTCGATACAGCGCGGAGACCTCCCGGTCGTGCAGGGCACGGTCCTCATCGGCGCGTTCTTCATCATCATCGCCAACCTGGTCGTCGACATCGTGTACGCATTCCTCGATCCCCGGGTGCGGTACTGATGGCGCTGCTCGAGGTCAGAGACCTGTCCGTTCAGTTTCGTACCGACGACGGCGTCGTCAAGGCGGTCGACGGGGTCTCGTACACGGTGGAGCGCGGCAAGGCGCTTGGCGTCGTCGGGGAGTCCGGATCGGGCAAGAGCGTGTCAGCCCTCGCGCTGATGGGGCTCACCCGGTTCGCCGTCAACGCGACCATCACCGGGTCCGTGCGGTTCGACGGGATGGAGCTTCTGTCCGCATCCAACGAGGACCTGCGGAGCCTGCGAGGCAGCGAGATCGCGATGATCTTCCAGGACCCGCTCTCGTCGCTGCACCCCTTCTATCGCATCGGCGATCAACTGGTCGAGGCGGTGCTCGCTCATCGCGACGTCCCCAAGGCACGCGCCCGCGATCGCGCAGTCGAGATGCTCGAGCTCGTGGGGATTCCCGAACCGCGCACGCGCCTCGATGCGTACCCGCACGAGTTTTCGGGTGGCATGCGACAACGCGTG
Organism: uncultured Bifidobacteriaceae bacterium; assembly: GCA_964393105.1. Taxonomy (GTDB): domain Bacteria; phylum Actinomycetota; class Thermoleophilia; order Miltoncostaeales; family Miltoncostaeaceae; genus CALMEC01. The sequence goes on along the minus strand of CAYMSM010000040.1, from coordinate 91,237 downwards.
ATGATCGCGATGGGGCTCATCAACGATCCCAAGCTCCTGATCGCCGACGAGCCGACGACGGCCTTGGACGTGACGGTCCAGGCGCAGATCCTCGACCTGATCCGCACGTTGCAGGCCGAGTTCGACACCGCCATCGTCATGATCACGCACGACCTGGGGGTCGTCGCAGAGATCACGGACGACATCGCGGTGATGTACGCGGGGCGGATCATCGAGTACGGCGACACCGAGACCATCTTTGCCAACCCGGAACACCCGTACACGTGGGGATTGCTCCGGTCGATCCCGCGGCTCGACACGTCCGGCGATCAGGAGCTCGTGCCGATCCCCGGTCGGCCGCCGTCGCTGATCAACACGCCGTCGGGCTGCTCGTTCCATCCACGCTGCCCCTACGTGCGCGAGGAGCACAAGCGCATCGATCCGAGACTCTCCGCATCCGCCGTCGGCAACCATCATCTGGTGGCGTGTCTGCTTCCCGCCGAGGTGCGGAGGGCGCTCTGGGGCCAGCTTGGCTCCGGCGTCAACCCGGAAGAGGTCTTGCAACGGGTGCCGTTGACCGAGGCCCTCGACGAGGGGGCAATCGACCCGTCGCGGCCCGCCGTCGCTGCTGCGGTCGTCGTGGAAGAGGAGACGTCCTGAGCGCCGCCCCCACGCCCCTGGTCGAGGTGACCGACCTCGTCAAGCACTTCCCGATCCGCAGCGGAATCCTGATCCAGCGCGAGATCGGCCGGGTGCACGCGGTCGACGGGCTGTCGTTCACGGTCAACGCAGGGGAGACGCTGGGCCTCGTGGGCGAGTCCGGATGTGGCAAGTCGACCACGGCACGGCTCATCATGCGGTTGCTGGATCCGACGAGCGGCTCGATCAGATTCGACGGCCGGGAGATCTCGGGCCTGGCGCGCAACGAGATGAAGCCGCTCCGGCGTGAGATGCAGATGATCTTCCAGGATCCCTCCTCGTCGCTCAACCCACGCAAGACGGTCGGATCCATCATCGGCGAGCCCTTCGAAATCCATCAAATCGAGTCTGACGGCGACGCCCGCAGACGTCGCGTGCGTGACCTGATGGATATGGTCGGCCTCAACCCCGAGCACTACAACCGGTATCCGCACGAGTTCTCCGGCGGGCAGCGCCAGCGGATCGGCGTCGCACGTGCCATCGCGGTGAAACCCAAGCTGAGTGTTGCCGACGAGCCGGTATCCGCACTCGACGTCTCGATCCAAGCGCAGATCATCAACCTCTTGACTGAGCTCAAACGCGAGCTGAATCTGACGATTGTCTTCATCGCGCATGACCTGTCGGTCGTTCGGCACGTGTGCAACCGCATCGCGGTCATGTACCTCGGCAAGATCATGGAGGTCGCCGAATCACATGAACTGGTTGGGAGTCCTCGCCATCCGTATACGAGCGCGCTGCTGTCGGCGGTTCCGATCCCCGACCCGAAGCTGGCGAAGGCGCGCAAGCGGCAGATACTTGTGGGCGACGTGCCCTCACCGACCAACCCCCCGTCCGGCTGCAGGTTTCACACCAGATGCCCCCGCGCGCACGAGCTGGCGCCGACGCTGCCAACCGGGCCGGACGGGGTCAGGCCCGAAGTGCCCGCGTCGTGCTCGACCCAGATCCCGGAACTGCAATCGGTCGGCCGAGACCACCACACCGCCTGCTGGTACCCGCTCGAGGGAGAGCGCTGAGGGCCCTCGGCGTCAGGCGGCGAGCAGGGGGTCCAGCTTGCCCTCGCGGTCCAGGGCGGAGAGTTCGTACCAACCGCCGATCGGCTCGCCGTCGATGAGGATCTGGGGAACGGTCATCTGGCCGGTCAACTCGGCGATGCGTACGCGCGCCTCGAAATCGCTGAGCGAGATGTGGATCTCGTCGTACGTCGCGCCCTTGTAATCGAGCAGGTGCTTTGCGCGTATGCAGTACGGGCACCTGTCGCTCGTGTACATCGTGATCTCCGGCATATATGAACTATTCTAGCCTCGGTCGGCATCCATTCGCCCGGGGCGCCTTCGCGGGCTGATACCAATGCGTCTGTGTACGAGACCGAGGCCATCGTGTTGCGCGTCATCAGGTATGGCGAGGCCGACAGCGTGCTGACGCTCTACACCCGCGAGCGTGGCAGGGTGTCGGCGATCGCCAAGGGTACGCGACGTGCGAAATCCAAGATGGGCGGCCGGCTGCAGCCCGGCGTGCGCGTGCATCTGGGGTTGCACGAGGGCAGGGGGGAGATGTCCACGGTCCGCCAGGCGCAGGTTGTCGAGGCGCACGCCGGCCTGTGGGTCGAGGGGTACCGGCTGAGGGCGACGGGTTCGGTGCTCGAGGCGGCGATGCGGGTGCTGGGGGAGGAGGAGGCGAACGAGGGCGCCTACAATCTGTTGACCCGGGGTCTGGCGCTCCTGGCACACGTGCCGCCGCGGGACACCCCGCCGCGCCACGAGCCGATCGTCTTGGGAGTCCACGCCAAGCTCCTCGTCGTTGCAGGATTGCTGCCGCGCCTTGCAACGTGCATGGGGTGTGGATCGGCGGGTCCCTTCATCGCGTTCTCGGCCCGCGCCGGCGGCGCCCTGTGCGCCGAGTGCGCGTCGCTCGGCGAATCGGTGGATGCGGGGGTGCTGGGCGCGTTCGCCGAGCTCATCGGCCGGCCGCTTGCCGACGCCGCCGACGCCTGCCCGCCGCATGCCGCCGCGGGAGTCGAACGGATCGTGAGCCTGGTCTTGCAGGAGCACCTGGGCGTCGTGTTGCGCTCGGCAGCGCCGTTGTAGCGCGTGGGCCTCGCCGTCGGCAGTGCATCGTCACAGAGGGCGTTGGCCGACGGCCATTTGGCGGAGGATCTCACAGCCAATGGTTACAGATGGCGCGCGTGTTCTGTGACGCATTTGGCACAGGTGCGTGGAGCGCTGTAACACATGTCGGTGGCAGCGTCGGGGTCATTCGCGGTTCGCGCGGTGGGTAGACTTGCCGCCTCGCACACGACGGGGAGGGCGTTTGGCGGGTCTGAGCTTCCAGGACGTCATCAGCAACTTGAATGCGTACTGGGCCTCACGTGGTTGCGTGCTGATGAGCCCGTACCACACGGAGGTGGGTGCCGGCACGTTCAACCCGGCGACGCTGCTGCGAAGCCTCGGCGAGGCGCCGTGGCGCTGCGCCTACGTCGAGCCGTCGATCCGTCCGACCGACGGCCGCTACGGGGACAACCCGTTCAGGCTGCAGCACTACTTCCAGTACCAGGTGCTGCTCAAGCCCTCGCCCGAGGATGTGCAGGACCTGTACCTGGGCTCGTTGACCGCGCTCGGCATCGTCCCCGCCGAACACGACATCCGCTTCGTCGAGGACGACTGGGAGGGCCCCACGCTGGGCGCCTGGGGGCTCGGCTGGGAGGTGTGGATGGACGGGATGGAGATCACCCAGTTCACCTACTTCCAGCAGGCCGGCGGCATCGACCTGAAGCCTATCTCCGCCGAGCTGACCTACGGCCTTGAACGCATCGCGATGTACCTGCAGGGCGTGCGGTCGGTCTACGACCTGGAGTGGGCGCACGGCGTGAGCTACGGCGACATCTACCACGAGAACGAGCGGCAATGGAGCCGGTACAACTTCGAGGTCGCCGACACCCAGGCGCTGTTCGGCCGGTTCGCCGAGCACGAAGCCGAGGGCGCACGCTGTCTGGATGAGGGCCTGGTGCTGCCCGCCTACGACCAGGTGCTGAAGTGCAGCCACAGCTTCAACCTGCTGGACGCCCGCGGGGTCATCAGCCCAACCGAGCGCGGCGCCTACATCTGGCGAGTACGCGCCCTGGCGGCCCGCGTGGCGGCGGCCTACCTTGCCGACAAGGAGCCCGCACCGGAGGCCGCCGGTGTCTAGCGCTCATCTGCTGCTGGAGATCGGGTGTGAGGAGCTTCCTTCGAGCGCATGCAGGGAGCTGATCGACCAGGCGCCCGGCATCGTCGAGGCCGCGCTCGACGGGTACGGCCTGAGCCGCGACCAGGTGCAGGTGTGGGTCGCGCCGCGGCGGTTCGCCGTCAGCGTGACCGGGCTGCCGGAGCGACAAAGCGGTGAGGCGAAGTCGGTTGCAGGACCGCCGGCCGCAGCGGCGTTCGACGCGGACGGCAACCCCACCAAGGCCGCCGAGGGGTTTGCGCGCAAGCAGGGCGTCGCGGTCGAGGATCTCGTGGTGCGTGCGGGCCGCGACGGCCGCGAGGTCGTGTTCGCCGAGGTCCCCGGTGAGGCGCGGTCCGTCGCCGAGCTCGTTCCCGACATCACCAAGCGGCTGATCGAGGGAATCCGGTTCTCCAAGACCATGCGTTGGGGCGACGGCACGGGTCTGCGGTTCTCGCGACCTGTCCGCTGGATCGTCGCCAAGCTCGACGCGCGCACGATCCCGTTCGAGTTGCACGGCCTGACCGCGGGAGACGTCAGCCGCGGCCATAGGTTCATCGGCGGGCCCGCGACGATTGCGACCGCAGCGGGATACCGGGACGCGGTGCGCGCCGTTGGCGTGGTCGTCGATCACGCCGAGCGCCGGGCGACGATCACCGGCGCCCTCGACGACGCGGCACGTGAGCGCGGATGCGCCTGGCGCGATCCGCTCGGAAAGATCGAGGAGGTCGTCCATCTCGTCGAGTGGCCGAGCCTGATCGTCGGGCAGGTCCAGGCTGAGCACATGCGCCTGCCGCCCAAGGTGCTCGTGACGGCGATGCAAAGCCACCAGCGGTACTTCCCGCTGGAGCGCGAGGACGGTAGCCTGCAGGCTTCGTTCCTTGCGATCTCCAACGGCGACCCGGCCCACGCGGACGTCATCACGCGCGGCAACGAGGACGTGCTGAGCGCCCGGTTGCAGGACGCGACGTTCAGCTTCGACAAGGACACCGCCGCCGGGCTCGACGAGCTGGATCGCCGTCTCGACACGATCGTGTTCCACCAGCGGCTCGGAACGCTCGCCGACAAGCGTGAGCGGCTCGTGGCGGGGGTCCGGACATTGGGCGCTCAGCTTGACCTGGACGCCTCGACCGCCGAAGCCGCGGCGCGGCTTGCCAAGGTCGACCAGGGCGCGGTGCTCGTGGCCGAGTTCTCGGAGCTGCAGGGTTATGCGGGGGCTCACTATGCGCGGCTGGCAGGCCGTCCCGAGGACGTGTGCATGGCCGTCGAGGAGCACTACCTGCCCGAGGGCCCCGACTCGCCGACACCCACCACCCAGGCCGGGGCGCTGCTCGCGCTCGCCGAGAAGACCGACAGCCTCGTCGGCGCATTCGCGATCAACGAGCGTCCCACCAGCTCCAAGGACCCCTACGGACTGCGGCGGGCGGCGGCCGGTCTGGTGCGGATCGCGATCGAGCGCGGTTGGGACCTGCGACCACGCGAGGTGTTCTCGGCGGCCTACGCCGCGTTCGACGGCCAGGGCGCGAAGTTGATCCAACCCTGGGACGTGACCGCCGACGCGCTCGACGCGTTCGTCGCCGACCGGCTGGCGTTCCACCTGGCCGGCGAGGGGGTGGGCGCAGAGTCTGCAGGCGCGGCGCAGGGAGCGGGGATCGGTGGGCTCGCCGTCACCTCGGCGTGGGCGCGGGCGATCGAGGCCGCCCGCGGCGACGATGCGTTCTGGGTCGCGTGGGAGGCGTGCAACCGCTGCGTGCGCGTGACGGCCCGCGGCCCTGGGAGCGACAACGGCGGTGGGTGGATGCCGACCGGCGACGCCGGCGAGCAGGCGCTGGCCGACGCGGTCGCCCAGGTGCGCCCGATGATCGACGGCGCTCGCGCCGCCGGCGACTTCGCCGCGGCCCTCGCCGCCGGCGCCGCGCTCGCGCCCGCGGTCGACACGTTCTTCGTCGATGTCATGGTCAACGCGGAGGATCTCCTCGATCGTGCCCGGCGCCATGCGCTGGTGCGCGAGACCGCTGCGGTCCTCGGCCGTATCGCCGACTTCACCGTCGTCACCCAGGGGGGCACACGTTGAGCACCACCGTCGCAGCGAAGCTCGTCTACGACTTTGCCGAGGGCTCTCGGGACATGCGGGACATCCTGGGCGGAAAGGGCGCGAACGTCGCGGAGATGACCCGTCTCGGGCTCCCCGTCCCCAAGGGGTTCACCATCTCGACCGAGGCCTGCATGGCGTATCTGCGCGGCGGGCAGGAGTTCCCGGCAGGGCTCGAGGATGAGATCACCGAGCACCTGAGCCGGCTTGAGGACGACGCCGAAAAGCGGCTGGGCGATCCCGACAACCCGCTCCTCGTGTCGGTGCGAAGCGGCGCCAAGTTCTCGATGCCCGGGATGATGGACACGGTGCTGAACCTCGGGCTCAACGACCGCAGCGTCCAAGGGCTGGCCGCCCGAACCGCCAACCCGCGTTTTGCCTACGACTCCTACCGGCGTTTCATCCAGATGTTCGGCGACGTCGTGTCGGGCGTCGAGAAGAAGCACTTCGAGGAGGCGTTGACCGCGCTCAAGGCGGCCCACGGCGCTGTGAACGACGTCGATCTGACCGCGGCCGACCTGCAGGGCCTCGTCACGACGTTCAAGGCGATCTACCAGGAGCACAAGGGCGAGGCGTTCCCGCAGGAGCCACGCGCCCAGTTGGAGGGGGCGATCCGGGCGGTGTTCGACTCGTGGGACAACCGGCGCGCGCAGGATTACCGGCGCCTCAACAACATCCCTTGGGCCCTGGGCACGGCGGTCAACGTGCAGCAGATGGTGTTCGGCAACAGCGGGGAGCGCTCGGGTACCGGGGTGGCCTTTTCGCGCAACAACGTGACGGGCGAGTCCGGCGAGCCGTTCGGCGACTTCCTGATCAACGCGCAGGGCGAGGATGTCGTCGCCGGCATCCGTACGCCCCGACCCTTGGCCGAGCTTCGCGACGAGCTGCCCGAGGCGTTCGACGAGCTCATGCAGACGATGGGCCTGCTCGAGCGCACGTATCGCAACATGCAGGACGTCGAGTTCACCATCGAAGAGGGGCGCCTGTACATGCTGCAGACGCGCAACGGCAAGCGCAGCGCCCCGGCCATGGTGCGGATCGCCGTCGAGATGGCGGCGGAAGGGCTCGTCAGCTCGGATGAGGCGCTGCGTGACCTTGTCGATCCCGGCCAGATCCGCCAGCTCCTTCTGCCGCAGCTCGACCCGACCGCGGCGAGCCAGCCGATTGCCCACGGCGTCAACGCGAGCCCGGGGGCCGCCGTCGGATCGATCGTGTTCGACGCCGACGAGGCGGAGCGGCGCGGCAAGGACGGCGAGCGCGTGATCCTGGTCCGCGAGGAGACGACGCCCGACGACCTGCACGGCATGATCGAGGCGCAGGGCATCCTGACCGCGCGTGGCGGCAAGACCTCGCATGCGGCGATCGTTGCCGTCGGCATGGGAAAGCCCGCCGTCTGCGGGGTCGGCGCCATCGAGATCGACGAGCTGGAGGGCACGATGAGGGTCGCCGACGTGACGCTCAACGAGGGCGAGATCATCACGATCGACGGCACCACCGGCGGCGTCTACGTCGGCGAGGCCCCGCTCATCCCGCCGCAGACCGACAACCCGCACTTGATGCAGATCCTGGACTGGGCCGACGCCGTGCGGACGCTGCGGGTGCGGACGAACGCCGATACGCCAGATGACGCCCGGCGCGGGCGCGAGTTCGGCGCCGAGGGCATCGGCCTGTGTCGCACCGAGCACATGTTCTTCACCGAGGGCCGCATCCCGATCGTCCAGGAGATGATCATGGCCACGAACGACACCGCGCGCGCCGGCGCGCTGGAGCAGCTGCGGGCATTCCAGGAGGAGGACTTCGTCGGGATCTTCCGGGCGATGCACGGCCTCCCGGTGACGATCCGGCTGCTCGACCCACCCCTGCACGAGTTCCTGCCGAGCCTGCTGGAGCTGTCGGTCGAGGTGGAGCACCAGCGCGCGTCCGGCATCGTCGATCCGGAGACTCTGCGCCGGCTCGGTCGGGTCCAGGAGCTGGACGAGGTCAACCCCATGCTCGGCATGCGCGGATGCCGTCTGGGCATCGTCTGGCCCGAGATCTATCGCATGCAGGTCCAGGCGATCATCAGCGCCGCACTGGCGGTCAAGGCCGAGACCGGCGAGTCGCCGCTCGTCGAGATCATGATCCCCCTGGTGGGCTTCGAGGAGGAGCTGCGGCTGATGAAGGAAGAATCGCACGCCGCCGCCGAGGAGATCCTGATGGCCGCGGACGAGCACATCGACTACACCATCGGCACGATGATCGAGGTCCCGCGCGCTGCGCTGACCGCGGACGAGATCGCCCGTCAGGCGGACTTCTTCAGCTTCGGCACGAACGACCTGACGCAGACGACGCTGGCGTTCAGCCGCGACGACGCGGAGGGCAAGTTCCTGACGCGTTACCTGGCACGCAACGTGCTGTCGGCGAACCCGTTCGAGACCCTCGACCAGGGCGGAGTCGGCAAGCTCATCCAGATGGCCACCGAGCTGTCACGCGCCGTCAAGCCCGACATCAAGCTGGGCATCTGCGGCGAGCACGGCGGGGATCCCGAGTCGGTCAAGTTCTGCCACCGCGCCGGCCTGGACTACGTGTCCTGTTCGCCCTATCGCGTCCAGGTCGCGCGCATCGCGGCCGGGCAGGCAGCGTTGGAGGAATCTGCGACCAGCCGCCGGGACGTCTAGTTGGGGGACTTCGCCGCGGATCTCGCCGAGGGGTACGGGTTCGACGGTCCTGCGGTACACCTGGGCCGGCCGTTCGTCGAGCCCGAGCAGACCGTCAACGCGGTCGACGTACGGATCCCGCTCAGCCTGATCAACCGGCACGGGCTGATCGCCGGCGCGACCGGCACCGGCAAGACCAAGACGTTGCAGTTGATCGCCGAGCAGATCGCAGCGGCCGGCAGCCCCGTGTTCGCCGCCGACATGAAGGGAGACCTGGCGGGCATCGGCGCTGCGGGAGAGCCCAACGACAAGGTCATCGCACGGGCGACTGGCCTGGAGCACCAGTGGACGCCCGGCGCGGCGCCGGTCGACATCGTGTCGCTGACGGGCGAGGACGGGGCGCCGATCCGCGCGTCGCTTGCGCAGTTCGGCCCGACGCTCCTGTCCAAGGTGCTGTCGCTCAACGAGACCCAGGAGTCGAGCCTCAGCCTGGTCTTCCGGTTCTGTGAGGAGCAGAGGTTGCCGCTCATCGAGCTGGAGGACCTGCGCGCAGCGCTCGCGTATCTGGTCGGGCCTGGAAAGGCCGACCTCAAGAACTTGGGTGGACTGTCGAGCGCCACGGTCGGCGTGCTGCAGCGCAAGGTGTCCCAGCTCGAGGGCGAGGGTGGCGACGTTTTCTTCGGCGAGCCCGGGTTCGACGTGCGCGATCTGCTGCGAACGACCCCCGACGGCAAGGGCGTCGTCACCGTCATGTCGCTGCCGACCGTCGCAACCAAGCCCGCGCTCTTTTCGACCTTCCTCATGTGGGTGCTAGCCGAGCTCTTCGAGGAGCTTCCGGAGATCGGCGACCCGGACAAACCCACGCTGGCGTTCTTCTTCGACGAGGCGCATCTGCTATTTGCCGACGCCAGTAAGGGCTTTCTCGAGTCGGTCACCCAGACCGTCCGCCTGATCCGCTCCAAGGGCGTTGGCGTGTTCTTCATCACGCAGCTTCCGACCGACCTCCCGGAGGAGGTTCTGAGCCAGCTCGGCCACCGCGTCCAGCATGCGGTGCGCGCGTTCACGCCCAAGGACGCGAAGGCGCTCAAATCGGCGATCGAGACGTTCCCGATGACCGAGCATTACGCGCTGGACGAAACCCTGCAGGCCTTGGGCGTCGGCGAGGCGGTCGTCACGGTCCTCGACCCTCGCGGCGTCCCCACGCCAGTCGCGGCGACGCGCCTGTACCCGCCGGCATCACGGATGGCGCCGCTGACCGACGCCGAGCGCTCCGCGATCATCGGCGCTTCGCCGCTCGGCCCCAAGTACGGCCAGCGCGTCGACCGGGAGAGCGCCGAGGAGATACTGGCCGCCCGGATGCTGAACGACCCGGAACTCGTCGACAAGGCCCGCGAGCGCGCACGGCCGCAATCCGACCCCCAGCCACGCCGCTCGGACGACGCGCTCGCCGACAAGGTCACAGAGGCCCTCGGCTCCACGATGGCCCGCACCGTCGGCCGCGAGATCGTCAAGGGCATCTTCGGAATGCTCAAACGCCGCCGATAGCGGGTGAGCTCACATCTGGGCGCGAACATTCGGTGCCGGTAGCGATGCACCACCCGGTGTCAGACACGACCTGTTGCATCACGCCACCGGTTTGCCCGTGATGCACCGCCCGGTGTCTGACACCATCTGTTGCGCCGCCACCACACTCAAGCCTGACGACGTCCTGGTACTCGGGGACTCATCGACGTCATCGCCGTGTGAGGCGAGCACCGTGCACCTTCCCCCGTCGAGGCGCACCACGGGGAACCAGGGACCAGCGGCGGTTGGTGAGTAATGGCGGCCGTGGTCGCGCGACGGCCCGCCGGGGTAGGGGCATTGCCGGACCGACCGGACGCGTCATCACACCCCGCGGCAGAGCGACCCGGGTATTCTGCGGGCGTCGCTCGACCTCGGAGGATGCTGTGTCAATGCAGGAGCCGTACCGCCTCGGCAGTCTGGGCGACCTGGTGGAGTTGCTCGTCGACGGGTGGGAGATCACCGGTCTGCACTACTCGGAGACGTGTGAGGATCTGGACGTCCCCGACGGGCGGGCAGCGGCGTTCGTCAGCCTGATGCGTCCTGACGCGGGAGCGCACGGGTTGTTCATCCCGGACGACGAGCGCACGTTCTCGCACCGGGCTCTGCTGGCGATCTTCCGTGAGTCGCCACGCATCTGGAAGTACCGCAACCCGGACACCATCCACGCTCGGATGGCGGAGCTCGCGACGATCGAGCGACCCGACCCAGAGTCGTGGCAGGACGTGGCCGACCCCGCTGACCTGGTCCTGGACGTCAGCCCGTCTGGGCTGCGGGGAGTCGTGGCCCTGGGGCACGTCGAATCGATCGCCGAGGTCACCGTGGCGCTGCTGTCGCTCGAGCGCTACGGCGACTTCTCGCGGCTGCGCTACCTGGCGCAGACGGCCGATGCCGGTCGGCGAGGATCGCTGGCGGCGCTGGACGTGTTGGCCGTCGACGAGCGTGGGCGCCGCTACCGGACGGCATCGCTCGGCGTCGAGCGCGCCGGCAGCCGGTTGGAAGGCGTCATCGTGCTGACACCCGGCATCCCCCGCGACACCGTCAACCTGACGGTCACGATCGGCACGCTGGGTGAGACGGGTCCGACCGGTGTGCTCGGCCCCTGGGTCTTCCCGATCCGGCTGCCCACACCCGAGCGCTGATGCGCTCGTCTGCAGCGCCGTTCGCAGCCTCGCCAGAGGCGGCGGTGCGCGAGGTGACGGAGGAGTCCGACCCGCTCCGCTCGCCCTATCAGCGCGATCGCGACCGGATCATCCACACCAAGTCGTTCCGCCGGCTCAAACACAAGACACAGGTCTTTATCGCCCCCGAGGGCGACCACTACCGCACGCGCTTGACGCACACCCTCGAGGTCTCGGCGCTCGCGCGGACCGTGGCACGCGCGCTCGGCCTCAACGAGGATCTGGTCGAGGCCATCACGATGGGACACGACCTGGGGCACGCGCCGTTCGGACATGCGGGTGAGGCCGCCCTCCACGACGTCCTTGCCGACCGGTTCGATCGTATGTTCCTGCACAACGAGCAGAGCCTGCGGGTCGTGGAGCGCGTCGAGCGCGACGGTCGCGGCCTCAACCTGACCCGCGGCGTGCGTGACGGGATTCTGAATCACACCGGCGCAGCGACACCCCGCACCCTCGAGGGGCAGATCGTGCGCCTGGTCGACCGCGTCGCCTACGTCAACCACGACATCGAGGACGCCATCCGCGCGGGATTGCTCGACTCGGCAGAGCTTCCCGCCGCAGAGATCGGCGTGCTGGGCGACACCACTAGTAGGCGCCTGACCCGGCTGGTCCGCGACATCGTCGAGACAAGCCGTGGCAACGAGCAGATCGCCCAGAGCGACGAGGTGGGGGAGGCCTTCCGTCGTCTGCGCGCCTTCATGTTCCAACGGGTCTACCTGGCGCCCCCCAACAGCGACGAAGCCGCGCGCGCCAGGGACGTCGTGACCGCATTGTTCGACCTGTTCCTGCGTGAGCCCGAGCGGTTGCCACCGTCGGCCGAGACCGATCCCGTTACGCGCGTCACCGACTTCGTCTCGGGCATGACCGACCGCTACGCGCTGCGCGTGTTCCGTGAGGCGTTCCTGCCGAAGGACGCACCCATGTAACGTCGGAGCCGATCTGCCTGCGAGAGCGCGCACTCTCCAGGTCAGTCCCCCGCCACCGTCGGCCACTTTGCTCTCGCCAATGCCGGATTCTCCCGCGGCGACACGTACGAGCGCGCCCGGCCCGGATACCCGGCCGAGGCGATCGACGTGCTGTGCGACGCGTGCGGCATCGGGCCCGGACGACGCGTGCTTGACCGAACGCCTGCAGGAGCTCATTCACCGGCATCGCGACACCAGCTCCTGGTCTGCAGGCAACGCGTGACCGACGTCTTCTGGTCCCGGCGCTTGACTGATCAGAGGCCTGCCGGCTCCGTATGCACGAACACGTCGGCGAGCTCCGGCCGCTCCCGGCGCAGGTGCGAGCGGACCTCTCCGCTGATCTCGTGGGCCGCGACCAGCGACGGGTCGCCGGAGAGCCCCAGGATCAGAAACGCGACAAGACCACCGTCGGTGCCGACGAACCGAAGCTGGCGGGGGTCGGTGCCGGTGAGCTCGGTCACGATGCGTCGCACCTCGCGGTCTGTCGCTGCCACCTCGGCCCCCGTCAGCGCGTCAGCCGCAACGGGGCCGTCGAGCGGCTCGAGGTGCGTCGTCACGGCAGTGACGGCCGGGAGGGCACGCTCGATCGCCGCTTCGACCTCGCTCGCCAGACCATGTGCCTGATCCAGGCTGGCGTCGCCCGGGAACTTGAGGTGGAGCGACACCTCGAGGCGGGCGCCGGTGCGCAGCACCCGCACGTTGTGGATCTCGCGCACGCCTGGGACGGTCAGCGCCGCCGCGAGGGCTGTTTCGGTCAACGAGTCGGGGCCCTTGCCGGGCTCGACGTGCACGACGACATCGCTGCCCGGCAGCGCGCCTCGTACCGCGGCCTCGACCGCATCGGCGGCGGCGTGGCCCTCCGCCAGCGCGGCCGACGCCGATACCGAGATCACGACATCGGCGAAGTGCCTGCCGGCTGCGGTGCGGATCCGAAGGCGATCCAGCGCGACGGCGGGAGCGAGCTCCTGGATCGCCCGGCGGGCGACCTCCTCCGCATCCGTGGGAGTGCGGTCCATCAGCACATCCACATTCGTCTTGGCGAGCCTGCCTGCGGCCCCCAGCACGAGGAGGGCGACGAACAGCGCCGCGACCGCATCGGCCTTGGGATAGCCCGAGCGCACGAGAACGAGTCCGGCGAGCACCGCGAGCGTGCCGGCCAGGTCACCGGAGAAGTGGACGGCATTGGCAAGCAGGGCGGGGCTGTCGTAACGGCGGGCCGCTCGAAGCGAGGAGAATGCCCGGGCGAGATCGACGGCGATGACGAGGCCGATGACCGCGAACGCATACCACGCCGCATCCACCTCGTTCGACGCATTCCCCGTCAGCCGCCTGATCGCATGCCAAGCGATGAACGCGCTTACGCCGGCCAGGATGATGCTCTCTGCGAGCGCGGACAGGTGCTCCGCCTTTCCGTGACCCCAGGCGTGGGTGGCGTCGGCTGGCCGGCCGGCCACGCCGAGCGCAAAAAACGTGAGGAGCGCAGCAACCAGGTCGGTGCCCGAGTGGACGGCCTCGCTGAGCAAACCGAGGCTGTTCGTCAGAAGCCCAGCCACGAGCTTCAGGCCGATCAGAACGGCGGCGGCGACTACGGAGGCGAGCGCGGTCCGACGTGCGGGAGACATCATGGACATGCTCGCATGTTGAGCGCCACGACATTCTGAAGGTTTGCCGAGCATTTTTGCATATGTTCTTTTAATGGGGCTGCAAATCTTCGCTCAAGTGGGTTGACATCACCCGTGTCGCGCGTAAGGGTCACGGCTCCGATCGGGTCGAGACCGCGCATGAAGCGCGCGTCGTCGGCCGAGGCCTCAAACTCGGGGAGCACTCGTGCTCGGACTTCGGGCGATCATCATTGCCACGCTCATTCTCGGCCTCGCCGCGGCAGCGGGACCGGCGACCGCAGCGAACCCGTTGCTCGCGCCCGCTGGGCAGTGTCCCGGTCAAACCGCGGTCGGCGCGTCACCTGCGCTGCAGGAGAAGGCCATGACCTGCCTCGTCGCATGGGCCAGACGGGCGGCAGGCGTCAGAACGGCACGGAGCTCATCCACGCTCAACCGGTCGGCGCAGATGAAGGCCGACCTCATCGCGCGCTGTGGAAGGCTCACGCATACCGCGTGTGGCAAGCGATGGGATGGAGTCTTGGATCAGGTCGGATTCCGCGGCCTGGCATACGAGAACCTCGCAGCCGGCAGCGGTCGCCAGAGCAGCCCGCGCGCCGCGCTGGCCATGTGGCTCAACTCGCCGGGGCATCGCGGCGCGCTCCTCGCGTCTCGGGCCACAGTGTTCGGCGTTGGGCTGCGCCTGCACGTCATGGTCGAGGGATGGCGCAGATCGGTGTGGGCCCTGCACCTGGGCAAACCCAGCTGAGCAAGCCCGGACGTACGCGCTCCTACCCGCCGGACGTGTGCGGCTCGTCCCGCTCAGGGCCGCTTTGCTCGCGCAGGAAACGCTCGAACTCCGCCGCGATTGCGTCGCCCGACGGAATGGGCCCGAACGAAAGGTCCGCCTCGCTGTCGTAGACCCGCTCGAGCTCGCCGACCAGGCTCGCAGCCTGCGGGTTGCGCCGAACGGCATCGTCGACCTGCTCCTCGAACTGCCCGACCGCGCGCTCAAGGTCGGCCATGTCGACCACAAGGCCCGTGATCTCCTGTGCGGCGCGCAGCAGCGCCAGCGCGGCGTTGGGGCTGGGAGCGGCGCCGACATAATGCGGGACAGCTGCCCACAGCGACGCCGAAGGCAGCCCGCGTTCGGCCGCCATCGCGTGAAGCACCGCGACGATGCCGGTTGGGCCCTGGTAGTCGGGGCGTCGCAATCCGAGCGGCTCGATGAGTTCGGCTGGCGAGCCCAGTCCGCTGATACGCACCGGGCGCGTGTGGGGCACGTCGGCCAGGAGCGCGCCCAGCGTGACGACGAGCTCGACACCGAGCTCTGCGGCCATGTCGAGGATCGCGTTGCAGAGGGACGGCCAGCGCATCGACGGCTCGATGCCGTTGACCAGAATCAGATGGCGCTCAGGCGCGGGCTTGGTCTCCAGGATCTCGACGTGCGGCCATTCGATCGGTCCCGTAAGCGAGCCGTCCTCGATGTGAATCCGCGGGCGGTGGCTTTGGAAGTCGAAGAAGTCCTCTGGAGGAACGGTCGCGAACACCGTCGCGTCCAGCGTCGCCTGCAGGTATCCGAGCGCGAAGCTGGCCGCCTCGCCGGCATCGTTCCATCCGCGAAATGCTGCGACCAGCACGGGCGCGCGAAGGTCGGTCGGACGTCGCTCCCATCGCAGTGCCTCCACGTGGTCACGGTACACGATGCCGCCCTGACCCGACCGGCAGAGGGTTGGACGAGGCGGAACATCGGGCCCGTGATGTCGCCGTCGCCGTTTGAGCGCATCCCGGGGCGCGCTGTCACCGTCGATTGAACGAGCGCGAGCTGCGCGCCGTGCGGTATGCCGCCGCGGCGCGGACGAGTGCGGTCAACAGCGACAGGTCCGGCCCCTCCTCCGGGTGCCATTGAACGCCCAGCGCGAAGCCGCGATCCGGGTCCTCGATCGCCTCGACCGTACCGTCGTCCGACCACGCCACAGGGGTGAGCCCGGCGCCGAGACGGTCCGCAGCCTGGTGGTGGTGGGACTTGACGGCGGCGGTGGGCCCCAAGATCGTCGCAAGCAGGCTGTCCGAAGCGATCGTCACCGGATGCTCGGAGAACTCGCCGACGACTTCCCGGTGGCTCGTGCTCGCCACGTGCTCGGGGAGATGCTGGATCAGATTGCCGCCACGGGCGACGTTCATCACCTGCATGCCGCGGCAGATCGCGAGAACCGGCATATCGCGTTCGAGTGCGCCTGCCATGAGCGCCAGCTCGCCGCGATCGCGCTCCAGCTGAGGTGTTTGCGTCGCCGGGTGTGGTGCCGCGCCATACGCGGCCGGGTCCAGATCGTTGCCGCCGGCAAGCACCAAACCGTCGAGCACGCCGAGCATCTCGTCGAGACCATGGTCGGCGGGAGGGATCAGCAGCGTCCGCCCGCCGGCGCGGTGAATCGCATCGACGTAGACCCACCCGACCACGGCTGCCTTGCCCTCCCAGACGGCCCATCGGGCATCCTCTGCGTACGACGTCAACCCGATGAGCGGCACCTGCATCATCGGATTGTGTCACTGCGGGACGGGTCGGAGTCCTTTGACCCGCCCGCAGTGCGGAGCGTTACAAGATCATCCGATCCAGAGCGCGCTCAGGAACCTCATCCGTTTTGACACCGAGACCTCCCTGTCTCAGAAGTTGATCTGTTATCGGCATTTCGATCACTTTTCTTGAACCAGCGCGTGATGCACCGGCGTCGGGTCGAGTCGAGCGGACGCGATCGCGATCGCTTCGGGGTTGCGGTCCACGCAGACGAACCGACGTCCTGCGGCCATTGCGACCGCCCCGAGCGTGCCGGAGCCCGCGAAGAAGTCGAGGCACCAATCCCCGGGTGCGCTCGATGCGGCCACCATCCGGCGCACGATGCCCTCGGGTTTCTGCGTGGGGTACCCGGTGCGCTCGCGACCGCTGGTCGGCACGATGGTGTGCCACCAGACATCGGTGGGGAGCTTGCCGCGGGCTGCCTTCTCGGGGGTGACGAGCCCTGGCGCCATGTACGGCTCGCGATCGACGGCGTCGGAGTCGAAATGGTACTGGGCGCGGTTCTTGACGTACACCAGGATCGTGTCGTGCTTGGGGGGCCAGCGGCGCCGGCTCTTGGCGCCGTAGTCATATGCCCAGATGATCTCGTTGAGGAAGCAGTCACGGCCGAAGATCTCGTCCAGGGCGACCTTGACGTAGTGCGCCTCACGCGCATCCAGGTGGACGTACAGAGAGCCCCGTTCACTCAGGAGGCGATGCGCGTGGGTCAAGAACGGGCGGATGAAGCCCGGGTAATCGTCGAACGTGTCGTCGTAGGAGTGACGCGACACCGTCTCCAGTCGGTACCCACGCCCCCCGAACCCGGCCATGGTCGCGTTGGGGTCATGTGTGGCGCGCACCGCACGAAGCTCCTGCCGGTGCCCCGTATTGAACGGCGGATCGATCGCGATCAGCGTAAAGGTGCCATCGGGGAGGAGTGGGAGGACCTCGGCCGAGTCGGCGTGGATCAGCAGATCGTCATCGAGTGTGAGCGCTTCGCCGAGCCCACTGGCGACGATCCTCATGGAGTCACCAGGGCCGCGTCGGGTGGGACTTCCGGCGGCGGCTCCGGCGGGGGCGGTGGATGGCGGTACGACCACCAGTCGCTCACGACGATCTTGATCATCGACGCGGCTGGGATCGCGAGCAGCGCCCCCAAGATCCCCAACAGTTGCGCGCCGACCAGGACCGCGACGAGCACGACGAGCGGGTTGAGGCTCGTCGTGCGGCGCATCACCACCGGCTGTACGAAGTGGTTTTCGATCTGCTGGTACAGCACGAAGTAGATGGCGACACCCACCCCGACGGGCCAGCCGCTGAAGAACGCCACCGCGACCGCGGGGATGGCTCCGACGGTGGCGCCGACCAGCGGCACCAGGTCGGCGATCGCCACCCAGAAGGCCAGGGCCGCGGCAGCGGGGATATCGAAGATCTTGAGCACGATGAAGGCCGACACGCCCGCGATGACGCTGACCAGGAGGTTGCCCGCGACGTACCCGCCAACGCTCTTGTACATGCGATCGAGCAGGGCGTCGTACCGGTCGCGCGCGTGGTGCGGGAGCATCGCGATCGCCTGGACGCGAAGCTGGCGACCGTAGATCAGGAACAAGAACGTCAGCACCAGGACCGTCAGGCCGCCCAGCAGGCCCGACAGCAGGCTCTGCGCGACGCTGACAGCGGCGCCGGCCCCGCCGAGCTTGTCCGGGCTGTCCTGGACGAACTCCCTGAGCCGGTCGACGACGTCGTAGCGCTGGTCAAGCTCCCGGACGATGCGGGTCTCGCCCAACCGGTCCACGTAGCCGGGGGCGGAATCGGCAAGCTGTTGCCCCGCGTCGATGAGCGGCGGCACGAGGAGCAGTAGGATCCCGGCGCTCAAGACGATTCCGAGCAGGAACGTGACCGAGATCGCAAGGACGCGGCGCATGTGAGGCCACCGCTGGAGCGCATCGACCACGGGGTTGAGCGCGACCGCCAGGAACATTGCGATGACGACCCACGTCACGATGCGCCGTGTCAACCACAGGAGCCAGAGCGCGGCGGCCACCGCGACGATCAGGCCGACGACCGTCAACACCGCCCGGGGTGTCACGTACGCCAGGCCAACACGCTGCGCCGGGCCGACAGGTTCGTCCACGTCGAGCGGGGGTGTGGAATCGAGCCTCACATGCCCATCGTAAGGATGGCCCCCGACGTCTCAGTGTGGGCGGCCTCCCCGGTGTCCATCGCGCCCGTCCCGGCCACTAACCTTGTGACGACCGGCTGGAGGGATCATCGACACGGGCACCGACATGGTGGAGCGGACCCTACGGGCAGTCGCCCGGGCCGTCGCCCGGACGCGCGGCGGCCCGCAGCCCGATGAAGCTCGGGCGCTCGTCGGGGCGTACTTCCGCCATGCAAACGCCGCCGACGTGGCGGGGCGCAGCACCGAGCAGCGTGCGCGGATGGTGCTCGAGCACCTGCGGTTGGCAAAGCAGCGAACATCCGGCGTCGCGCAGGTCGCCGCCCGCCGCGATCCCGGACCGGCGGGGAACAGCGTGGTGTGGATCGTCACCGATGACATGCCGTTCCTCGTCGATTCGGTCAGCGCCGAGCTGGCGCGCCTGGGGCATCCGATCCATGGCCTGATCCATCCGCAACTCGTCGTGGCCCGTGATGTGCGGGGCCGTATCGACGGACCGGTGTTCGAGCTGGCACCCGGCGCCAAGCCTTCGGGTATCGCCGAAGCGTGGATGAGGTTCGAGATCAGGGCCTTGAGGGACGACGCCGCTCACGACGACGTTGTCCAGGCGATCCATCGCGTGCTCGATGATGTTCGCGTGGCCGTGGACGACTGGGAGGCGATGCGGACGCGGGCACTCGAGATCGGCGATGCCCTTATCGCAGCGCCCTCATCCGAGGGTGCGGCCGACGCTGATGAGGCCCGTGAGCTCTTGCGCTGGCTGGCCGACGACCACTTTACGTTCCTGGGCTACGCCGAGTGCGTCTTGGGTCGGGCGCGCGGTCGGCCCGTGCTTCGCCCCGACCGGTCCACGGCATTGGGAATCCTGCGCAACGACCGGACTCCGCCGTGCGCCCCGGTGCCTCCGGTTGAGGCCGCGGGGCAGGAGCCGTCGGTCATCCACGTCAGCAAGTCGAGCCTCCGCGCCACCGTTCACCGCCCGTCGCACCTGGACGAGATCACGGTGCTGCGCAGCGACGGCGCCGGACAGCCGCCGCGGGCACGGCGGTTCGTCGGGCTCTTCACCTCGACCGTGTACGCCGAGCGCGTGGATCGCATCCCGGGCCTTCGTCGCAAGGTGCGTGAGGTGATCCGCCGGTCCGGACTTCCGCCCACCGGTCACAGCGGCAGGGACCTCGCGGAGATCCTCGAGACCTATCCACGCGACGAGCTGTTTCAGATGTCGCCGACCGAGCTGACCGAGGTCGCGACCGGCGTGCTGGGGCTCGAGGAGCGCCGCCGTCTACGGCTGTTCGTACGCCGCGACCCACAGGAACGGTTCGTGTCATGCCTTGTCTACTTCCCACGCGATCGCTATACGACCGACGCCCGGCTGCGCATCTCGCAGCTCCTGGACGACGCGTTTGGCGCCGCCGAGATCGACCATGCAGCCCGGGTCAGCGAATCGGTCCTTGCGCGGCTGCACTTCACGCTCTGGCTTCGCCCCGGGGCGCGGACGGAGCCGGTCGCGCTGGACGCGCTGGAGCGCCGGCTCTCGGAGGCGACACGGGTGTGGGTCGACGACCTGGCCGATGCCCTCGTGGCCCGCCACGGACAGCCACGCGCGGATGCCCTGCTGGCGAGGTACGGTGACGCGTTCCCCGAGGCCTACAAGGAGGAGGTCCCCGCGCAGATCGCGGTCGATGACATCGACCGTCTGGAAGCGAACGCGGAGCGCGGGATTGCTGCGTGGCTCTCCCAGCCACGCGGCGGGCGTACCGGCGAGCGCCGCTTCAAGATCTCGCGCCACGGACCTGCGATCTCGCTCTCGCAGATCCTGCCGATCTTGGAGCGGATGCACCTGGATGTCGTCGACGAGCGCCCGTACGAGGTCACCCGCGATGACGCGCCGAGCGTGTGGATCTACGACTTCGGCGTGCGATACCCCGCGTCCACGGATCTCGACGATGAGGCGGCACGGGGTCTCGTCGAGCAGGCGTTTGTCGCGGTCTGGGACGGCGAGGCCGAGTCGGACGGATTCAACGCGCTCGTCCCGCGTGCCGGCTGCTCGTGGCGCGACGCGACCCTCATGCGCGCGTACGGCAGGTACCTGCGCCAGAGCGGCTCGGCGTTCAGTCAGGTGTACATCGAAGACTGTCTCGTCACGAACCTGCAGGTGGCGCGTGACCTGTTGCAGCTGTTCGCGGTGCGCTTCGACCCTCAGGTGTCGGGTGATCGGGGCGGTGCCGAACGGGATCTGATCATGGCCATCCACAGTCGCCTCGACGACGTGCAGAGCCTGGACCACGATCGGATCCTGCGCGCGATCCTCGGGTTGATCGTCGCGACCGTCCGCACCAACCATTACCAGCGCGAGCCGGACGGACGGCCCCGCGCGGTGCTGGCGCTCAAGCTCGATCCGCAGGCGATCGATGACCTGCCGCGGCCGCGTCCCCGGCACGAGGTGTGGGTGTCCTCGCCGCGCGTCGAGGCCATCCACCTGCGCTTCGGACGCATCGGTCGGGGTGGTCTTCGGTGGTCGGACCGGCGTGAGGACCTGCGCACCGAGGTGCTCGATCTTGCCAAGACGCAAATGGTCAAGAACGCCGTGATCGTCCCCGTTGGCGCCAAGGGCGGGTTCGTGGTCAAGCTCCCCCCAACCGACCACGCGGCCTTCCTCGCCGAAGGGATCGCGTGCTATCGGATGTTCATCTCGGCGCTCCTCGATCTGACCGACAACCGCGTGGGGGACACCGTCGTCCCGCCGCCCGATGTTGTACGCCACGACGGGGACGATCCGTACCTGGTCGTCGCGGCGGACAAGGGCACCGCGACGTTCTCGGACATCGCCAACGCGGTGTCGGCCGACCACGGCTACTGGTTGGGCGACGCGTTTGCGTCCGGGGGCTCCACGGGGTATGACCACAAGGCCATGGGTATCACCGCGCGCGGGGTGTGGGTGTCGGTGGCGTTCCACCTCAGATCCCTCGGCCTCGACCCGGCGACCGACCCCGTCACCGTCGCGGGCATCGGCGACATGTCCGGCGACGTGTTCGGCAACGGGCTGCTCCACTCAACCAACCTCCGGCTGTTGGCCGCGTTCGACCATCGCCACGTGTTCCTGGATCCCGACCCCGACCCGGCCGCGTCGTTTGCGGAGCGCCGCCGCCTGTACGAGCTGCCCGGCTCGTCGTGGGCCGACTACGCGCCCGAGCTCATCTCCCGTGGCGGCGGCGTCTTTGCGCGTTCGGCCAAGTCAATCTCCGTCAGCCGTCAAGTGCGGTCTGCGCTCGGGATCGCGGGCGATGTCGACGCGATGGCGCCGCAGGATCTCATCAGGGCCATCCTATGCGCGCCGGTGGACCTGCTGTGGAACGGGGGCATCGGCACGTTCGTCAAGGCCCGCGACGAGCGGCACGGCGAGGTCGGTGACCGGGCCAACGACGCCATCCGCGTCAACGGCGGCGATCTGCGTTGCAGGGTGGTGGGGGAGGGCGGCAACCTGGGCTTCACCCAGCTCGGCCGGGTCGAGTACGCGCTCGCCGGAGGGCTCCTCAACACGGACGCGATCGACAACTCCGCAGGGGTGGACATCTCGGACCGCGAGGTCAACATCAAGATCCTGCTCGACCGGGTGATGCGCGACGGCCGCCTGACCATGCGTCGGCGCAACAGCGTATTGGCGCAGATGACGGACGCGGTCGCTCATCAGGTTCTGGCCGACAACGCCGACCAGAACGTCGCCCTCGCCAACAACGCCTCGCAATCTGCGGCGCTTCTTCACGTGCACGAGCGTCTGATGCGAACGCTCGAGGCGACGGGTCGGCTCGACCGAGAGGTGGAACGCCTGCCGCCGGCCAAGGGCATCGCGGAGCGCAGACAGGCCGGTCTCGGGCTGTGCGCTCCGGAGATGGCCGTGCTGCTCGCGTACGCGAAGATCGTGCTGTACGACGAGCTTCTGGCGTCGGACCTGCCCGACGAGGGGTACTTCCAAGGCGCGCTGCAGGAGTACTTCCCGGTGGTGCTCCGTCAGCGCTACGCGGATGCGATCGGCGATCACCCTTTGCGGCGGGAGATCATCGCGACCCAAGTTGCCAATCGGCTGGTCAACCGGGCTGGCATCACGTTCTGGTGGCGCATCCGAGACGAGACCCGTGTGTCGTTCGCCGAGGTCGCCCGGGCCCATGCCGCGGCCTGGGCCATCTTCGGCATGGAACGCCACTGGGATGCGGTCGGAGCCCTCCCGGCGTCGGTGTCGGGATCGACTGCCATGGACGTGCGCCTGCACGGCGAACGCCTGGTCGAGCGCGGTGCCCGATGGCTGATCGCCAACCGCTGGGCCTGGCGTGACACACGGTCGGCGGTCGCCTTGTTCCAGCAGGGCGCCGGCGAGGTCATGCGCATGCTCCCGGACGTGCTGCGGGGGCTCGACCGTGCCCTCGCCGACGAGCGGTGCGACGCGTGGACCGCGGCAGGCGTGCCCGCTGCAGTCGCCGAGCGGGCGGCGATGATGGAGGCCGGTTACGGGGCACTGGACGTCGTCGAGGTCGCGATCGAGCGCGGCGTTCAGGTCGCCGGCGTATGCCGGGTGCATTACGCGCTGGCCGACCGGTTGGGCATCTCACGGGTGATGCAACGCATCAACAGCCTCCTCCGGGAGGATCGGTGGGGGACGCTCGCCCGGGCGACGCTCCGTGAGGACCTCTTTGCCGTCCACGCGCGCCTGACGGCCAACGTCATCGATACGACCGAGACCGATGCGACCGACGCCCGGCTGGACGGGTGGTGGAAGCGAGCAGCGCCTGCCGCCGATGACACGGTCGCCGCCCTTGACGAGATCGCCGCCTCGGGCGCCGCGGACCTCGCGAGCATGTCGGTCGCCACCCGCGTCCTTCGCAGCATGGTGCGAGCCGTGACAGGTGCGCACTTCTGAACCATTCGGCCAAGCTGTGGGCGGACACTTGTTACATCGGGCGAGTGAGTGCCGACACACAATTGGCACAGTTACGTGTGGCGCTGTAACAGGTGGGTGGGGCAAGATCGTCTCATGGGCGCGAGTGGACGCGGCGGACTTCGGTGGGGCGGTGAACATCCGGTGTGCGCGATCTGCGCCTCGACGCGAAACGGTCGCGCCGTCGAACATCACCTCACCCATGGCGTGTCGGTCTGGCTCTGCGACACCCACCGTGACACCGCGTTCCTTTGCCGCCGCGGCGGTCGGGATCTTATCGAGTGCCTCACGGGTCTTTGGCAGTCGGCGGGTTGTCTGAACGGCCGCCAGCGGGCTGCGCTTGCAGCCCACGTCCGGCGGGTAGGTGCCGGGACCGTGCGACGGGCGCGGCCGGGCTCGTACTCCTGGCCGCGCTTGCGGGCCGAGGCAGAGCGACGTTTCGCCGCGGGTGAGCCGCCGGGGCGGGTCATCCGAGACCTTCGGATCCGCCACGAGGCCGACACGGCGACGGTCCCATCGGTGCGCACCATGCGCCGGTGGTTCACCCAGGCGCGCTGGCTCGCGCACGCCGCGACGCCGGGTCACGTCGAGTACCACGTCCGAGCGCACCAACCGGCGCGCCGATCGACACTTCGCCCCGCCGATCAGGGCGATCCGCTCCTGAGAATGATTCGGGCGTGGGGGTGGTGGTACGGGTTGCCCCGCGGCGACCCATGACCCTTCGCGGCGCCTGAGGAGTCAGTCGACGCCCTCGAACGAGTCCCGCTTTGACCACGAGAATGAGGCCGCGAGCCGGTACTAGAGAGCCGCATGGACGTGCATCCACCAAACTGTGCCCCGCGGGGTCAGTGGCCGCCGCCGAGCACGATCATGGCTGCCAGCAGACCGAGGCAGGCCGCGCCGGCAACGAGGCGTCCGACGGCGTGCAGTGTTGGTCGGGTTGGCCGCCATTGACTGAGAGAAAGGGCAAGACACGCCCCCGCAGTGGCGATCCAGCCAGCGTCGCGATTCGATGTGCGGGGTCGCCGCTGCGCTCCCAGTAGCGGATGGGCGTCGGTGCGTAGTAGGGGTCGATCGCGCGGGCGAGGATCGCCAGGTATAGAGCGCCGACGAGCACGATGCACGTCAGTCCGATGTCGATCGCGCGGTCTCGCAAGCGCCCTGTCGCGCCGGCGATGGCGAGTGGAAGCGCCGCGACCACTCCGATTGTCAGAGCAACGAACAACGCGACGGTGATCCAGCCGTCGAACGCGACGATGGAGGCGGAGCCACTCCTACCCCCGGGCGGCGTCTCCGAAGAGGTCGCGGGCGATCACGAGGCGCTGGATCTCGCTCGTGCCCTCGTAGATCTGGGTGATGCGCGCGTCGCGGTACAGGCGTTCGGCCGGGAACTCCGCGCTGTAGCCCATGCCGCCGAGGGTCTGGACGGCGACGTTCGACGCCTCGACCGCGACGGAGCTTGCGAAGAGCTTGGCCTTGGCGCCGATGACCGAGATCGGCTCGCCGGCGTCGTGCATCGCCGCGGCTTGCAGGGTCAGCGAGCGCGCCGCGTCGATCTTCGCCGCAACGTCAGCGAGCGGGAACTGCACGCCCTGAAACCGGGCGATCGGACCTCCGAATGCGGTGCGCTCCTTGGCATAGCCGGTCGCGAGCTCGAGCGCCGCGCGCGCGATCCCCACCGCCTGCGCAGCGATGGTGATCCGTCCGCTGTCGAGCGTCGAGAGCGCGATCTGCATGCCCTCGCCGGGGCTGCCCAGGAGGTTGCTCGCGGCGATCCGGTAGCCGTCGAACGCCAGCTCGACGGTGGACGAGGTGTGCAGGCCCATCTTCGGGATCTCCTTGCCCACCGTCAGTCCGTCGCCTGGTTCGGCAATGAACGCGCTGATCCCGCGGGCTCCCGGGCCCTCGGTGCGGGCGAACACGATGAACAGGCTCGCGTACCCACCGGCGGAGATCCACATCTTGCGACCGCTGATCACGAACGAGCCGTCGGCGTCGCGGCGTCCGCGTGTCTTGAGACCCGCGACATCCGATCCCGCGTCCGGCTCCGTCAACCCGTACGCGCAGAACCGCTCACCGGATGCGATCACCGGCAGCCAGGCCCGCTTCTGCTCCTCGGACCCGTAGTGGAGGATCGGCTCGGCCCCCAAACCGTTCTGCACCGCGAAGCCGACGGAGAAGCCCGCGTCGGTCGCCGCGAGCTCTTCCATGACGACGCACAGCGTGGTGTGGTCCAGGCCGGCGCCGCCGTATTCCTCGGGCACCATGAGCCCGAGGAACCCCAGGTCGGCCATCTTGAGGAGCGTCTCGACCGGGACGTGGTGGTCGGCGTTCCACCGCGCCGAATGCGGCGCGATCTCATTACGCGCGAAGTTCCGCGCGAGTGCCTGCACCTCACGCTGCTGATCCGTCAGCTGGGTGATCACATGCGCTCCAGGATCGTTGCGTTCGCCATGCCCCCGCCCTCGCACATGGTCTGCAGGCCGTACCGAGATTCGGTGCGCTGCATCTCGTGGACCAGGGTTGTCATCAGGCGCGCCCCGGACGCCCCGACCGGGTGTCCCAGGGCGATCGCGCCGCCGTTGACGTTGACGCGCGCCATGTCGGCGCCGATCTCGCGCTGCCACGCGAGCGGGACCGAGGCGAAGGCCTCGTTGACCTCGTACAGATCGATGTCGTCGACGCCGAGGCCGCTTCGTTCGAAGGCCTTGCGTGTGGCGGGGATCGGACCCGACAACATCTCGACCGGATCGATGCCCGCCAGCGCGAACGTGTGGAAGCGTGCGAGGGGGGCGAGGCCCAACTCCGAGGCCTTGCGCTCGCTCATGATGAGCAGCGCCGCGGCCCCGTCGGTGATCTGCGACGAGTTGCCGGCCGTCAGCTTGCCATCCTCTCGGAACACCGTGCGGAGCTTGGCAAGGGCTTCGAGGCTGCTGTCGGC
Organism: uncultured Bifidobacteriaceae bacterium; assembly: GCA_964393105.1. GTDB lineage: Bacteria > Actinomycetota > Thermoleophilia > Miltoncostaeales > Miltoncostaeaceae > CALMEC01. Next base: position 64,725 of record CAYMSM010000040.1, on the reverse strand, counting down.
GCGGATGCCCTCATCGGTCGACATCATCTCCTGGCCATCGACAATCGTGACGACACGCAGCGGGACGATCTCGCGGGCAAAGCGCCCTTCGGTGGTGGCACGCGCCGCGCGGAGATGAGATTCCACGGAGAGCGCGTCGAGTTCCTCGCGGCTGATCTCCCACTTGTCGGCGACGATCTCGCCCGAGATACCCTGGTCGATGAATTCGTCAGGACCCAAGCCGTAGCGCTCGCGGAACCGCGGCCCGTAGGCCTCGCTCTTGTCGGGCAGGTTCGACCAGAACGGCACGCGCGTCATCGACTCCACGCCGGCGGCGATCACGATGTCGTATGCGCCTGCCATGACGCCCTGCGCCGCGAAGTGGGCCGACTGCTGGGAGCTGCCGCACTGGCGGTCGACGGTGGTTCCGGGCACCGTCTCGGGCAGGCCTGCAGCGAGCGCGGCGATGCGACCGATGTTGACGCCCTGCTCGCCAACCTGATCCAGGCAACCCATGATGACGTCGTCGATCAGTGCGGGGTCGAGGTTGTTCCGCTCGACCAGGGCCCTGAGTACCTCCGCCGCCAGGTCCACCGGGTGCCAGTTCTTGAGTTTGCCGCCGCGGCGTCCCAGCGGCGTGCGCACGGCGTCGACGATGACCGCCTCTTCGAGAGTACGCATGGCTACCACCTCGCGGGGTCGCGGTAGCGACCCCACACGTCGCGAAACACGTCGCACATCTCACCCATAGTCGCTCCTGTCCGTGCCGCGTCGATCAGGTGCGGCATCACGTTGTCGGCTCCCTGACATGCCGCCCGCAGGCGGTCCAGCGCATGTTGGCAGGCGTCGCCGTTGCGCGCCGTCCGGTGCGCCCGCACCAGCGCGACTTGGTGCGCTTCGGTCTCGGGGTCCAAGTGGTGCAGCTCAACCGACGCATCCTCGTCGGTCGTGAACGCATTGACGCCCACCACGATGCGCTCGCCCGATTCGACCGCCCGCTGGTAGGCGTAGGCGCTGTCGGCGATCTCGGCCTGTGGGTAACCCTGCTCGACCGCCGCGACCATGCCACCGCGCGCGTCGATCTGCTCGATGTAATGGCGCGCCTGCGCCTCGATCTCGTCGGTCAGGCGCTCGACATACCACGATCCGCCCAGCGGATCGGCGACGCTCGCGGCACCCGTCTCGTAGGCCAGGACCTGTTGGGTGCGAAGCGCGATGGAGGCGGCCTGCTCGGTCGGCAGGGCCAGCGTCTCGTCGTAGGAGTTCGTGTGGAGCGACTGCGTGCCGGCCAGCACGCCCGCCAGCGCCTCGATCGCCGTGCGGGCGATGTTGACAAGGGGCTGCTGGGCGGTCAGGGAGACACCTGAGGTCTGGCAGTGAGTGCGAAGCTGCAGCGACCTGCGGTCCTTGGCGCCGAAGCGCTCGCTCATCATCGTCGCCCACAACCGTCGCGCCGCCCGGATCTTGGCGACCTCCTCGAACAGGTCGATGTGGCAGTTGAAGAAGAACGAGAAGCGCGGGAGAAACGTATCGGGGTCCAGGCCGCGGTCGACGAGTTCTTGGACGTATGCAACGCCGTCGGCCAAGGTGAACGCAAGTTCCTGCGCCGCGGTCGCCCCGGCCTCGCGGATGTGGTATCCCGAGACCGAGATCGGGTGCCACAGCGGCATCTCGTCTGTGCAGAACGCGATCAGGTCGCCCACGAGCCGCATTCCCGGCCGCTCCGGGACGATCCACTCCTTCTGGGCGATGAACTCCTTGAGGATGTCGGTCTGCAGCGTCCCGCGCAGGTCAGCCCGCGCGATGCCCGACTCCTCGGCCGCCGCGATGAACAGCGCCAGGGCCACGGGTGCGGGGCCCGAGATCGTCAGCGAGGTCGATACCGCGCCCAGGTCGATCCCTTCGAACAGGCGGCGCATGTCGCCCAGGTGGGCCACCGAGACGCCCTCGCGGCCCACCTCGCCCAGGGCCAGCGGGTGGTCGGGGTCATACCCCATCAGCGTGGGCATGTCGAACGCCGTCGAAAGTCCGGTCTGCCCTTGGCCCAGCAGGAGCTTGAAGCGCGCGTTGGTGTCCTCGGGCGAACCGAACCCGGCGAACATGCGCATCGTCCACAGCCGGGACCTGTACATCTCGGGATACAGGCCGCGTGTATATGGGAACTCGCCAGGCGGGGGAGGCGGGGACGGCGGCGGCGAGGTCACGGCCGCCGGCACCGTGACGCCCGACAGGCTCACGGCCGGCGCCGTCACGGCCGCCGTTATCTGACGTCCGGGCGAGGTAGTGACGGCCATCAGGTGCGTCCTCGATGCGGGGGGAAACGAATTATTCGGAGTTCCGAGCAACAACACGATAGTATTCGGAAACCCGAACATCTGTCAACTCTGAGAGGCCCGCGTGCGTCACGACGACAGCGTTCGTTCACGAGATCCGGTTCAGGAGGCTGTACGTCACTGGGCAGAGCGCTATCCCGACGCCCAAGGGTTCTCCGGGCTCGTCTCGCTGATCCGCGCCTACAGCGTGGCGATGCGCTCAATCGAGTCGGTGCTGCGACCCTTCGGGCTCAACGTCTCGCGGTACGAGGTGCTGCTGCTCCTCTCGTTCACGCGCGCCGGCTGCCTGCCGACGATGCGCCTTCGTGACCTGCTGATGGTGCATGGATCGAGCGTGACCTACCTGGTCGACAAGCTCGAGGAGGCAGGGCTCGTCGAGCGCCGCCCGGACCCCGCGGACGGGCGCGTCTCACTCGTCTACGTCACCGAGGCGGGACGGGCGCTCGTGGATGAGTCCTCGCACGCGCTCGGCGACGCCGGCTTCGGCGCGTTCGCCGGCCTGACCGAGAACGACGCGACCCAGCTCATCGGGATACTCGCCCAAGTCCGCACCTCCGGTGCGGACTAAGCCTGGATCCACCGCCCCTCGCGGCGCGGATGCGCGCGGATCGCCGTCGCCATGCGGGTTCGGGGTCAACCCGAAGGATGCACCCTGCGGGTGCTCCCCCGCACCCGCCTGACTCGGCGCCCGCACGCCCCGCATCCACGATTGTCGGTGGATCCAGGCTAAGAGCCCGTCACTGAGGGCTTCATCTGCGCGACTCCTCGGGCGATCGAGCGGCCGCCGGGGGCACAACTGTCCGCACCTCCGTTGCGGACTCAGCACCGCATCCAGGCCCCACTCGCGGCCCTTCGGGCCACCCAAACGCTGACCGCGGCTGGAATCAAGGACCGCAGGCAGAGAGTTCGGCCGACCAGTATGAGTCTGCGGGCAGGATGTCGAACGGGTTGGGGAGCACGTCCGTGGTGACGTACGTCCAGCCGAGGTTGAGGCTCTTGGCCCGGGCGCACGCCGTCTGCATGACGAACGTCGTCTCCGCCGCGTAGATGATGGCCGCGAGGCTCGCTGGGTTACGCCCGGCGACCCAGGCAGGTGGGCTCCACGAGCCGAACGAAGACGGGCTCCCCTCGAAGACGTTCACGATGTCCGCCGTACCGCCGTCGAGTTGCCAGGGCGTCGCGGCGGCAACGCCCGGGTTGGTGACGACCGTCAACAAGCCGGTGCTCTTGGCATGGACGTACTGGTAGAGCGATGCGTAGTACGACTGGGTGTTCGGGTCAGCCGAAGCCTCGTCGAAGAAGATTCCGTCGACGGGGTACCGAGCGAAGTACGCGTCTACCTCCGCGCGCACGTCGCTGGCGGTCCGGAACCCGTAGGACGTGTGGACATATCCGATGACCCTGATCCCCCGCAAACGGCAGTCGGTGACCGCGGCCGTGTACGCGGCATCCGTGGCGGTCCCCGGGCCGGAGCTGGGATTCATGATGGCGATTGCTCCCGTTGGCAGGCTCGCGCACATCCGGGTCCAGTATGCGCCCGGGTAGAAGTACGCAGGAACGACGAAGTTGCTCGTCACCACAGGGGGTGGCGGTGGGGAAGGCGGCGCCGGGGCCTGATTGGTGACCGTGAACGTTCCCACCAGGTTGGCGATCACGGCCCCACTGCTTCGGGTGACCGTCGCGGTGAGCGTGTGCGATCCGTCGACGAGGCGGGTGGTGTCGAGGGCGTTCGCCCGCCCGTTGGTTCTCGTGCCGGCGTAGTCGAACGGCGAGGACCGCGTCACCGACGACCCGCCGTCGAGCGTGAACCGCACGCGCCGGGCCAGCGAGTACCCGGTGACGAAGATATACCGGTTGCCGCTCAGGGACGCCCCGCCCAGAGCGACCGGGTTTGCCCGGTTTGAACTCGTGCTCACCACGAGACCTGTGGGTGCGCCCACCGCGAGGGGAGCCGAGACGGCGATCGCGGCAGCTGCGATAAGGGTCCCGACGACTGCGCCCCATCGTCGTGCCGGACGCACAGCCCGGGCGCCGGGCGAGTCGCGCACAACCGGGCGCGGTCGAAAGGACGCCGAAAGTTCACGCACAGGGCGAGGCTTCCACCTACCTCGAACGGTGTCAACGATGCGCCAGACGCATGTCGTGTCGCTTGACGCTCAGAGCGCCCGCGGCGACTCAGATCAGGTGCGTGGTGAACCAATCGATCGCCGCGCCGGCGGAGCGTTCGATGTGCGGCTCGACATATGCGTCGAAGTGACCTCCAGGCAGCACGACGAGCTTCTTGGGCTCACGCGCGCTCTGGAACACTGCGAGCGCGAGGTCCGTCGGTGTCAGCACGTCGTCGCTCGCGACGACCATCAAGAACGGGGTGGGGGAGATCAGGTGGATGTGCGCGCCCGGGCGGTACTCGATGAGCTTCTCCACGGATTCCCACGTCATCTCGTTCTTCCAGTTCGGGGCGCGCGTCTTGCCGGTCTCAGAAAACCACGCCCACGAGTCGGGCGTGGGGAGCACACATCCGTTGCAGTCCTCCGAGACCACCGGGAAGTAGCTGACCTTGCCGGGGTCGGTCGCGCGGGCGGCACGCTCCTCGTTGAGGAGCGCACGGAACGCGGGAACCACGTCGGCTCGGACGAGCCTACGGACATTCTCGATGCCGTCGACGAGCGGCACCTGGCAGGCGGCGCACTTGACGCGACGGTCGAACGCCGCGACCTGGATCACGTGGCCACCCGAGTAGCTCGATCCCCAGATGCCGATACGGTCGGCGTCGACTTCGGACCGGGTCTGTGTCCACGTGATCGCGTTGCGGTAGTCGTCATGCTGGTCGTCCGGAAAGATCTGCCCCCGCGGCTCGCCCGGCGAGGCTCCCTGGTTGCGGTAATCGAAGACGGTCACGACGAAGCCCGCTGCGCAGAAGCGCTCCGCGAAGGCGTCGAGGTACATCTCCTTGACGGCCGACAGGCCATGCGCCATCACGATGGCGGGCCGGGTCTCCTTCTTTTTCATGCCGTCTGGGACGTAGAGCCAGCCTGCCAGCTCGAGCCCGCAACTCGGGATTGTCACGTCGGTTCGCATGGTGGAGCCCCCCCCTTTTCGAACCAAGATTCTCGACCATCCGCTCCGCTCAGGTCAAGGGGTCATGGTCACGCTCACCGTGATCGTGAGCGGGGCGACGCTGGAGGGGTTTGCCATGGTCACCGCTCCGCCCTGTGCCGTGACCTGGGCGCCCGACAGCATGGCGGCGCTGCCGGTGGCGTCCGGGCCGACAGGGGCGAGCGCACCTGCGACGTGGACGAACGTGCGCGCGGCGACTGTCGCCGGGTCGATCCCGGGAGCCGTGACCTGGAGCGTCACTGTCGTGGAAGGCGGGTCTGTGGGAGGCCAGCCGACGGGGATCGACCGGACCCCGCCTGGCGCCAGCGTGACCATGGCCGGGGCGGCTGGTTGCGCGCCCGGCGTGCCAGGATTGGCGCCGAAGAACACGCGGATCCCCGGTGGGAACACCGTCTGTCCCGACGGGGTGCGGAGGTTGCCGCAGATCTCGCGCGTCGCCACAAGCAGCGCCTCCGACCAGCGCGCATCACCGATGTGGCCGATGACCGCTTGCGTCGTGGCGAACGGCGTGGCGGCGCCCGCGGTCAGCACCCCCAGGACCGTTCCCGGCGAGGCGATCTCGAGCGCGGACCAGACGCCGAAAGCGCGGTAGCCGTCCAAGCCGGTGGTGCTGGTCGGATCGAAGTTGTTGCAGAACGAGATGGCCCGGGCCGCCCCACCGGTGACGCTCACAGCGTTGCCCTGAGCGATCTGCGCACCGGCGAAATCGACGGGCTCGAAGGTCGCGGCGTGCCACTCCGCGGTGCCCTCGCCGACGAGCGCGGGTGTGCCCCCGGGCAGGCCCAGGATGCATTGGACGGTGTGGAAGAGCTCGTGGGCGAGGACTGCCCGTGGTACGGCGGCATCCGGGGTGAAGAGGATGAATGATCCCGACACGAACGCCCTGCGCCCCGATGTGGCGACCGACTGCGTGCACGGAGCCCGACCGACGACGGTGGGGTTGACGAGTCCAGTGGCGCCGGTGCCGTCGAACATGACGTCCACCCGGCGGTCACCGCCGACGAAGTCCCGGGGTCGTCCGGAAAGCGCTCGCGTGACGTCGCTCTTGAGCCGCCTGACAAGACGGGAGGGGAGCCCGCGGTAGACACGCTTGCGCTCGGTCGCGCGCAGACCGGCGAGCAGGCGTCCGCGGGTCGTCGGTGCGATCCGACCGAGCGTTGTCGCCCGAGCCGTCGGCCGGGTGCGCACGGTGCGCCGGTACCACACGCCGTCGCGCCTGAACACGAGTGCCCGGTCGCCGACGATGGCGGGAAAGCCGGCTGCGTTCGATGCCAGTCGAATCGCCTCTGCCACCGCCAGCGTGTCCGGGACGACGGGAGGCAACGTGGTGCAGTTGCCGTCGGCCCCAGGGGCTGCGCCGACGGCTCCGGGCGTCTCGCCCCACCAGGCGCGGAAGTTGGGCGTATCCGTGCGACACACGAGCCCCGCATCTCGTATCGGCTTGATCTCCCGGGGCGGATTGTCCGCCGGGACGACGGGCTTGCCGGTCGCGCCGAGTGCCCCGGTCGCGATGCCGAGGGCCACGAAGCCGACGAGCACCGTCAACGTCCGACATCGCCACATTGCCGGGACGGTCGTCGCGGTCGATCTCAATTGCACGAGATGTCTTGCTGATCGATGCCGAAGTCGCTGAACAGGAACATGGCGGCGATTCCGTTGAAGACCGCGTGCATCATCACATTGGCAGGGTAGCCCATCGTCCGGTAGACGAACGCCGCGACGATGCCGAACAGCGAGATCCCGATGAGGAGCGGCCACAGGGTCCAGTACTGGGGATGTGCGACGCTGAAAACCACGCCTGAAATGACGGCGGCGATGGGGAACGACATCCGCCGGACGAGGCCCCGCAGGAAGAGCCCCCGGAACACGAGCTCCTCGCCCAGCGGCGCGAGCACCACCAACGCGAGGGTCAGCAGGACCTTGTGCCACAGGGCGGGCGGCACCAGTTCGTCGTCGAGCTCGAGCAGCTTGCGACAGACGCTCGAATCGACCGCCTGTCCCACGCTGACGACGATGCCGATGGCGATGCGGGCGGCGATCCCCAGGGCCAGGCCGATCGCGAGCGCTGCGGGAAGCGACCACCGTAAGCTCAGCGTCTGTCGCCGCTCGTGGGCGGGCAACCGCGCCCTGGCCAGAAGCCCGAAGCCCAGGATCGCCAGGCTTCCGGTGAACGCGGCGATGGACTCGCCCGAGTCGTCCGACAGGCCGAACGTCTTCAGCACGCCGAACACGATCACGCTCAGCACGAACGCCGCCAGCACGATCAGCAGCGGTCCCAGGATGCGAAGCTGGGGACCCCGCTCGTTCGCAGGGCCTTGCGTCCGCGCGGCCGGGAACTGTTCGGTCGACATCACCGGCAGTGTAGGGGCGCTCGCCGCGAGCGCACCCGCGGCCGTCGACTATGATCGCGCGCCGATGGCACCGACACGCGAACGGGTCTTCTCGGGCGTCCAGCCGACCGGGGTGCCGCACCTGGGCAACCTGCTCGGGGCGTTCCGCCATTGGGTGACTGATCAGGAGACCCACGAGTGCCTGTACTGCGTGGTCGACCTGCATTCGATCACGGTGCCGTACGAGCCGGCGGAGCTGCGCGAGGCGACCCTCGCGATGGCGACCCTGTTGATGGCGGTCGGCGTCGACCCCGAGCGCAGCATCCTGTTCGTGCAGAGCCACGTACGCGAGCACACCGAGCTTGCGTGGGTCCTCAACTGCACCGCGACGTTCGGCGAGGTCCGGCGCATGACCCAGTTCAAGGAGAAGTCCGGCGGTCAGGAGTCGGTCAGCGTCGGCCTGTTCGCCTACCCGGTGCTGCAGGCCGCGGACGTGCTGCTGTACAACGCCCACCGCGTGCCGGTCGGCGACGACCAGCGCCAGCACCTGGAGCTGATGCGCGACGTGGCGATCCGCTTCAACGGACGATACGGCGAGACGTTCGTGGTGCCCCAGTCGTCGATCCCACGGGTCGGGGCGCGGATCATGGACTTGCAGGAGCCCACGAGCAAGATGTCCAAGAGCGGGGGGACCGAGCTCGGCACCATCTGGCTGTCCGACCCGCCGTCGCGCCTCAAGAAGAAGATCATGGGTGCTGTGACCGACTCGGGCGCAGAGGTCCGGGCCGACGATTCCAAACCCGGTGTCACCGCCTTGCTCGAGATCCTGGCGGCCGTGACCGACACCACGGTGCCCGGGCTCGAGGAACGCTATTCGGGGAGCCAGTACGGCGCGTTCAAGAAGGACGTCCTGGACGCGACCGTGGCGTTCCTCGCGCCGATCCAGGCACGCCACGCCGAGCTCGTCAACGATCCGGGCGAGGTCATGCGCGGGCTGACCGCATCGGCCGACCGGGCACGCGAGATCGCGGTCACGACCATGGCGTCGGTGCGCGGCGCGGTCGGACTGTTGGGAGCGTGACACACCCTCCGACCGTGCCGGTATCCTCGATGGCGATGGCGGTATCAGACCCCCTTCAACAGGACGTCGAGCTCGATCTCTTCCAGGGGCCGTTCGACCTGCTGCTCACGCTCGTCATCCGCGAGGAGGTCGACCTGTTCGAACTCCCGCTAGCGGAACTGATCCACGCCGCGCTCGGCGAACACGCGGGCGAGCGGTGGGATGCTGCGACCACGAGCGAGCTCGTCGTCGTGCTCGCGGCGATGGCCGAGCTCAAGGCACGGCGGCTACTAGGCGAACCCGGGGAGGACGAGCCCGATCCCGATGCCGCCGAGGCGCGCGAGCGGCTCGTCGCCCGGCTCATCGCCTACGCGCCGTTCCAGGCTGCCGCGGCATGGCTTGCCGAGAGGGCAGAGGCGACCGCAGGTGCGCGCTACCGGCGCGTGCCACTCGAGCGTGGCGCTGCGCCCCTGCCGCTCAAAGGCGACCCGCGTGAGCTGGTCGAAGCCCTTCAGCGGATGTTGCACGCCCGTCCCGAGCCGTCGCTCACCCACATGGGGCAGGCCCGCGTCAGCATGCCCGAGCTCCTGGGCCGGCTCCGCGATGCCCTCGCGTTCGGTCGGGACGTCAGCTTCGACGCGGTGGTCGACGGGCGCACGCCGCTTGAGGAGGCACTGACGCTGGTAGCGGCGCTGGAGCTCGCCAGGCGCGGCGAGGTTCGCTTGAGCCAGGCGGTTCCGTTCGGCGACATCACCATCGCCCGCCGGTGACCGAGACCGCACGCAAGATCGAGGCCCTGCTGTTTCTGAGTCCCGAGCCGCTTGGGCTCGGTGTCCTGGCCGACCTTGTCGAGGCCGATCGCGACGTGACCCGGGCCGGAATCGTCGAGGTGATGGAGCGCCATTCCGAGGGCGGGGGATTGGAGATCGCCGAGATCGCCGGTGGCTTCGCGATGCGCACCCGGGCGGACTTGGAGGACGTGTGTGATCGGTTGCGCCGTCGACCGCCCGAGGACCGCCTGTCGCCGGCCGCCCTGGAGACCCTGGCCGTCGTCGCGTACCTGGAGCCGGTCAGCCGTCCCGACATCGGGCGCCTTCGCGGGGTGTCGGTCGACTCTACTGTCGCGAACCTGGTCGACCGTGGTCTGCTCGAGGAGGCGGGACGGGTCGCGTCCACTGGGGCGATGCGCTACCGGACCACGCGGGCGTTCCAGGAGCGGTTCGGGCTTCGCGGCGGCGGCGATCTGCCATCCATCGAGCGGTTCGAGCTCTCGGGCCCTCAGGCGGACGAGCTTCGTTCCCGCTTGGTCGAAGCCGGCCACCTGCCCGAGGCGCCAGCGGGTTTGCGTGAGGTGCCGGCGCCCCCGTCCGACGCGGGCGACGAATGAGGGTGCAGCGCGCGCTTGCGCTTGCCGGCGTCGCCAGCCGGCGGGCATCGGAACGCATGGTCGAGGAGGGTCGGGTCACGATCAACGGGCTGGTCGCCACGATCGGCCAGGACGTCGCCGACAGCGACGAGCTTGCGGTCGATGGCGCTCCGGTGGTCGCCGAGGAGACGCGCACGTACCTGCAGAACAAGCGGGTCGGAACCGTCGCGACCGTCACTGATCCGCAAGGGCGCCCGACGGTGCTGGAGGGCATGCCGACGGATCTGCGCCTGTACCCGGTCGGCCGCCTGGACCTCAACACGAGCGGCGTGCTCGTGATCACCAACGACGGCGAGCTGGCCCACCGGCTGATGCACCCGCGCTACGAGGTGCCCAAGGTGTACGACACGCTCGTCGAGGGACGGATCTCGGCCCAGACGATCCGTCTGCTGCGGGGCGGCGTCGAACTCGACGACGGGATGACCCACCCCGCGAAGGTCGAGAAGATGGAGCGCCTGCATCCGGGCGGGACGTGGCTGCGCATCCAGATCACCGAAGGCCGCAACCGACAGGTGCGCCGGATGTGCGAGGCGGTCGGACACCCGACGATGCGGCTCTTCCGCTCGCGCTACGCCGGGCTCAGCGCAGGGAAGCTCGCGCTCGGAGAACATCGCCTCCTGACGGTCGAGGAGCTGCGCCGACTCGGGCGCCTGGTGGAGCTGGAGCGATGAGCGCTCCCATCATGCGAGCGGTCCGTGGCGCGATCACGGTGCCCGAAGACACGAGCGAGGCGATCCGCGAAGGCACGACCGAGCTGCTTCAAACCATCTTGCAGCGCAACGAGCTCGCGCACGATGACCTGGTCTCGATCATCTTCACGGTCACGCACGACCTGGTCTCGGACTTTCCCGCGGTCGCCGCCAGGGAGATCGGCCTGGCCAACGTTCCGCTCCTGTGCAGCCAGGAGATCCCGGTCGTGGGCTCGATGCCACGTTGCATCCGCGTGATGATCCACTGCTACACGCCACCGGTACGAGAGATCCGCCACGTCTACCTGCGCGACGCCCGCCAACTGCGGCTCGACCTGCCCGAGTAGGACGCGACAAACCGAGGCAACCTGCCGCAAGTGGTGAACGGGGACGACCACCCCGCCAAGGTGTGTCTGACACCGGGCGGTGCGCCCCAGTCGGTGAGCCCGCCGCCGCTCGGCTCCGCGCAACATCGGGTGTCTGAGGGGAAAATAGGACTCGCAAAAGCGACAACATCCCTGAGAGCGAGTCCTATTTTCACCCACCGCGGGCGGGCGGCCACGCCCGGCATTCCTGACACCCTGTGGTGCACCATCGCGCATACGAATCGTCGGCTGCAATGGCGCCCCATCGGGGGACGATCAGGACGCGTTGAACGAGTTCGTCTCTCCACCGGCTGCCGTTCGGCATGCCACCATCGCGGGCGTCAGTCCGGCTGCGGCACGATCCGGATGTAGGGCCGTGGGGCGTCCCAACCGTCGGGGTACTTCTCGCGCGCTTCGTCGTCGGAGACCGATCCGGCGATGATCACGTCTTGCCCGTTCTGCCAGTTGACCGGCGTGGAGACCTTGTGCCGTGCCGTCAGCTGCAGCGAGTCCATCACGCGCAGGACCTCGTCGAAGTTGCGGCCGGTCGTCATGGGGTAGACCAGGATCAGCTTGACCTTCTTGTCCGGGCCGATGACGAAGACGTTGCGAACCGTCTGGTTGTCGGCCGGCGTGCGCTCGAGCGGGTTGCCTTGCGTGCTTGTCGGCAGCATCCCGTAGAGCTTCGACACGTTGAAGTCGACGTCGGCGATCATCGGATAGTTCGGCGCATACCCTTGGGTCGCTTCGATGTCGTCGGCCCACTTCGCGTGGTTGTCGATCGGGTCGACCGAGAGGCCGATGATCTTGACGTTCCTGCGATCGAACTCGGGCTTGATCCTGGCCATATAGCCGAGCTCGGTCGTGCAGACCGGGGTGAAGTCCTTGGGATGTGAGAACAGCACCGCCCATGACTCGCCGATCCAGTCATGGAAGCTGATGTCGCCCTCCGTGGTGGCGGCCTCGAAGTCCGGGGCGGTGTCGCCGAGGTGCAGAGCCATGATTTCTCTCCCTTCTCCGTGAAACGTACGTCGTCTCTCTGCCAGGCGCGGTTGGCACGAGGTCAACCACGGGAACGAGACGGAACTAACGCTATTCGAGAGGTCAGCTGGTCGTTTGTCAAGCCCTCGTGCGGCTCCCGACGGGCTTGTGGCGCCGGCCGCCGGTGACCGGCCGGCGCCGCCGGACCCGTCCGGGGTCGGGCCCGTCTACAATCGGCCGTCATGTCGATTCGCGTCTCACCGCGCCTGACGGCGATCCCCACCTACGAGCCCGGCCTCACCACGGCCGAGGTGCTGGCGCGCTACGGGCTGGACGAGGCGGTCAAGCTCGCCTCCAACGAGAGCCCCTTCTCCCCGCTTGCAGAGGTCGCCGCTGTGGTGCAGCAAGGGCTGGCGGGACTCAACCGCTACCCGGACGCGTACGCCCGACGGCTGCGCTCGGCACTCGCCGACCGCCACGGCGTCGAGATGGACCAGGTCGTGATGGGCAACGGCTCGTGCGAGCTCATCCTGCTCGCGGGCCAGGCGCTCCTCGATCCGGGGACGACGATCGTCCACGCCGACCCGTCGTTTGCGATCTACCCGCATCTGGCCGCGGCCGCAGGCGCCGGGGCCATCGCGGTCCCGCTCGCCGGGGACGGCGGGCACGACCTGAACGCGATGGCAGCGATGGTGGACGAGCGCACACGCCTGGTCATCGTGTGCAACCCCAACAACCCGACCGGCGTCTACCGCGACGCGGACGCCATCGAGCGTTTCGTGCGGTTGCTTCCCGACGATCTGGCGATCGTTGTCGACGAGGCGTACTTCGACTTCGTCGACGCCGTGGACGCCGGTCGGGTCATGTCGCTCGCCCGTGCCCGCGACAACCTGCTGGTGACGCGGACATTCAGCAAGGCCTATGGCCTGTGCGGTCTGCGGGTCGGCTACGGGGTAGGAGGCCGCGGCTGGGTGGAGGCCTTGGGCAAGGTCCGCCAGCCGTTCAACGTCAACGCGCTGGCGCAGGCGGCGGCGCTCGAGAGCCTGCGCCACCCCTCGCCGCTCGCGACCAGGGTTGCCCAAACGGTGGCGGAGCGGGGACGCATCGAGGCGGCGCTCGACGAGATGGGCGTCGCGTACCTGCCGAGCCGTACCAACTTCATCCTGGTCGACGCACACCCCTTCGACTCCGGCACGCTGCACGAGGACCTCCTGCGGCGCGGTGTCATCGTCCGCGACGGCGCCGCGCTCGGCGTGCCGGGGCGGCTTCGGGTAACGATCGGGGCCGCCGCTGAGAACGACGCGTTCCTCGCGGCCTTGGGCGGGGCCCGTGCAGGGGCCTTCGCCGGGCGTGTCGAAGGGCTCTCGACATGATGATCGTGATGCAGGACGCCGCGTCCGAGGACCAGATCGCCCACATCATCGAGCGGATCGAGGATGCGGGCGCACGGGCCCACGTCGTGCGAGGTGAGTTCATGACGGTGATCGGCGCGATCGGCGACGACCGTGAGCTGGTCGCGTCGATGGCGCTCGAAGGGGAGCCCGGTGTCGAGAAGGTCGTCCCGATCCTCAAGCCGTTCAAGCTCGTCTCACGTGAGTTCCACCGTGAGGATCGAGTGCTCGAGATCTGCGGACGTAGCATCGGCGGCGGGCACTTCGGCCTGATCGCAGGGCCCTGCACCGTCGAGACGCGCGAGCAGACGATGGAGACCGCCCGGGTGTGTGCACTGGCGGGCGCGACGTTCCTGCGTGGTGGGGCGTACAAGCCGCGCACGTCGCCGTACACGTTCCAGGGGCTCGGAAAGCCGGCCCTGGGGATCCTGGCCGAGGCTCGGGCCGAGACGGGTCTGCCCATCGTGACCGAGTGCATGGACATCCGGCAGCTGGATGACGTCCTGGAGGTCGCCGACGTCATCCAACTCGGTGCGCGCAACATGCAGAACTTCGACTTGCTCCAAGAGGTCGGCAAGTGCGGCCGGCCGGTGCTGCTCAAGCGCGGCCTGTCCAACACGATCGAGGAGTGGCTCCTGTCGGCCGAGTACATCGCGAAGGAGGGTAACGACCAGATCATCCTGTGCGAGCGGGGGATCCGGACGTTCGAGACCGCGACGCGCGCGACGCTCGACATCTCGGCGGTCCCCGTCGCCAAGAGCCTCACGAGCCTGCCCGTGATCGTCGATCCCTCCCATGCGGCCGGCAAACGCGACCTGATCCTGCCGATGGCCCGCGCTGCGGTCGTCGCAGGCGCCGACGGTCTGATCGTCGAGGTCCACCCCTCGCCCGAACACGCATTGTGCGACGGCCCGCAGGCGTTGCATGCCGACAGGTTCGTCGCCTGGGTCGCCGATGTGCAACGTTTCGTCGACCTGATGGGCAAGGTCATGGCCGGCGGGGCCGGCGCCCCGGCTGGCGACGCCGCCCAAGCCCATTAGCGCGCGGTCGGTGGGTCCGGTCGCGATCATCGGCGTGGGGTTGATGGGCGGCTCGTTGGGGCTCGCCCTGCGTTCCCGCGCCGGGATCCAGGACATCCGCGGGTTCGATCCCGACGCGGCGGCGGTCCGGGCCGGGCTCGCACGAGGCGCGATCACCCACGGGTCCGCAACCGCCGCCGAGGCCGTCGATGGCGCCGCGGCCATCTTCGTCGCAGCGCCGGTCGGCTTGATCGCGGGTCTCGCGCGTGACGTCCTCGCCGTGAGCCCGTCCGACTGCGTCGTCAGCGACGTGGGGTCGTCCAAGAGCAGCGTCCTGGCGCAACTGTCTGCGTCTGAGCGCGAGCGGTTCATCGGTGGCCACCCCATCTGCGGGTCAGAGCGCGGCGGTGTCGAGCATGCGCGCGAGGACCTGTTCGCAGGCGCCACCTACTTCCTGACGCCGGCCGCCGAAGCCCGCCCAGAGCTCTATGAGCGCCTGCACACCATCGTGGCGGCCACCGGCGCGCGGCCGTCGGCGATCGATGCCGACGTGCACGACCGCCTGATGGCCCTCGTGTCACACCTGCCCCACGTCATCGCCTCGGCGCTGATCCACCAGGCGGCCGCCACCGCGCCGCAAGGACGGGAGGCGCTTCGCTCAGCCGGGCCGTCGTTCACCGATCTGACACGGGTCGCGGGAGCCAACCCACCGTTGTGGGCCGACATCCTGCTTGCCAATCGCGACGCGGTCATCCGCGCGATCGACGATCAGACCGAGCGCTTGTCCGAGGTCGTCGCGGCTCTGGCGGCCGGCGACCGAGGTTGGCTCGAGACGTTCATGACCGGTGCCGCGGTCGGACGGGCCCGACTGCGCGAAGCCGAGCCCGAGATGCTTCCGGAGCCTTGGCGCGTGGTGGTCGCGATGCCCAACCGGCCCGGGGTCATCTCAGATGTCGCGACAATCCTGGGCCATGCGCACATCAACATCGAGGACCTGTCGCTGCGAAGCGGCGCCGGCGAGGAGGAAGGCGAGCTGAGCGTCGTCGTGACCGGACACGAAGTCGCCGAGCGCGCCGCGGCCCTCGTGGCCCAGCGTGGCTACCGGGCGCGCATTGAGGCGGTCGAGTAGGTGCTTTCACTCTTAAGGTGGACTCGAGGTCCGCCTTAAGAGAAGAGGTCGACCGCCAGGACGACCTGGATCCAGGCGATCCGGCCTCGGACCACGTGGTACTGGGTCACGGTGAACAGCGCGACGTCCGAGCATGTCTGGACCACGCCGCTTCGCGTGCAGAACCCGAACTCCGATTCGATCCGGCGCTCGAGGTCGCCGACGAACATGCCAACGGCGAGCCCCTTGGAGGTCCGCGCTCCCGGAAGGAGGGTCCGGATCGAGGTCACGAGGTTGAGCCTGCGGCTGAACGTCACGAGCAGCCTGTCGTAGTGCCATCGGACCGACTCGCCGCCGTCTGTCAGGCGTGATCCTGTCCGTCGCCCCAAGAGTTCGGTGACCTGGGCCGGGGTCATCGTCAACGTCACGCACCGGGTCTCGATCGCCGAGACCGCGCGCACGCGCGCGGGCGGGCAACCGACGCGACGCTTGGCGGTGCCCGGCGGCCGCAACGGCCGTGGTGAGAGGATCGAGATCGTTGCGCCCCCGGCGTTCGCCACGACGAGGTCGGGCGCGCCGTCGCCGGTCGCGTCGGCCGAAACGATGCCGGCGGGTTCGCGCCCCGCCCGGAACTGCCGTGCGGGGCGAAACAGCCCACGCCCGTTGCCTTCGAGCACGGAGATGTCGTTGGACCCGTTGTTTGCGGTCGCCACGTCGACCAGGCCGTCCGAGTTCCAATCGCCCAGGGCCAGGTCGAGCGGAAAGTTGCTCGTCAGGGAGCGCCGTCCCCTGACGAAGCGGCCGCCGCCGATGCCCCGCTGAAGGGTGATCTCGTTCGAGAGTTGGTTGGCCGTGAGGATGTCGAGGTGCCCGTCGCGGTCGACGTCTGCGACACCGACGCCCGACGGCTCGAGCCCTGCCGCCAGTCGCCTGGGGCGGGCGAACGTGCCGTCGCCGTTGCCGGCTGTGACCGTGACGCCCGCGGGCCGTTGAACGGCAGCCACGATGTCGAGCCGTCCGTCCTCGGTGACATCCGCCAGCGTCGCGTCGACCGCGAAGTCCCCGATGTCGATGAACGCCGACCGGTCGAATCCCGTCGCCCCGTGGCCGATGACAACGGAGGCGTTTCGCGACTCGCTGTTGACGACCACGAGGTCCACATGTCCGTCGGCGTTGAGATCCGCCTGGGCGATGGCGGTCGGCGCCCCGCCCACGGTCACCGTTGCTGTTCGCGTGACGATCCCATGGCCGTCCATGTACAGGAGCCGCAGCGAGCGGTCGAGGTTGGCCGTGACGATGTCGCGATGGCCGTCCCCGTCGAAGTCGCCGGTCGCGATCGCGAGCACCGTGTCACCGACGGCGATTCCGACGCCAGACGCGAAGGCCCCACCGCCGAGGCCAGCATGCAGGACCAGGTCCGGAGCCTGCGCAGAGCCGCTCAGGAGGTCGGGGATTGCGTCGCCGGTGACGTCTGCGACCGCGGTGACGCTGGGCTGCTCCTCGGTTGGGACGCTGACCCGTGGCGCGAAGTCGACGACGGCGTTGCCAACCGGCGCCAACGCCAAACTGAGCAGAGCGACGGCGATGACGGCCGCGCAGCGCAGGGTCGAGGGGAAAGGTGTGCGCAGGCCAGACGTTCCAAGAGGGTAGCGGACCGCGTTGGCCGTGAGTCCGCCCTGGGATTCCCTCTCGGCCGGCCAAGGCCGTGGTGATGGCGGCGCAAAATCCAGCCCCGATCGACGTTTGAGGCACCCGCAGGGTGGCTCATAGGCCGCCCAAGTGCCGTGTCGAGCGGGGCGATTAGTCACCCTTAACGAGCTAGGGACTCCCTTGCAGGAGCCCCTAGTCCTTGTCGACCGGGTCCGTTTCCCGCTTCGTCGACCCGAGGGCCGCTTCCACAAGTCCCGGTGTCAAATTCGTCGCCTCCCGAAGGAGATCTCGACTCCAACCCCGTCCGACGCGATGAATATTGCGCCCGTGCAACACGGGTTGCAAGGGCGCCTCAGGAATGAATTTCGCGCAGAGCGACCTTGGATTCTCAGCTGATTCTCGCGCGGAGCGAGAATCAGCGCACGACGGGATTTCGGCACCCAACGAAAAGGGCCCGGGGAGGCGGTGGTCGCCTCGCCCCGGGCCCCGGTGGCAGCAGTGGATTGGCTCGGGGTGCGTACCCGTACCCCTCCAAGCTGCGCTGCGCGTGGAAGGCGCACCCCTAGCTACTGCCACCTCCACTGGTTGTATGCACTCGACCACCTCCTTTCCGTGGTACGAGAAAGGTAGCGCCAACGACGGATGCATTCCAGTAGTTGGGGGCGATGCGGGCAAGGGCGATATCCTTCCTTGCTCGGAGGCGTATCAGACCAGGCCGGAGAAGCGGACCCGATGGCCGCCACCTCCGAATCGACTCTCTCGGCGCGGAGTCCCGATCGCCGAACGGAGCGCCGGGAAACAGCCAATTGGGCGAGTTGCGGTCGGTCAAGAAGCCCAGGTCTGTCCCCGCATTAGCCGGCCAGGAAGTCCAGGATCGTCCGCGACAGGGCGCCGCCACGCCACGTCAGAGGTGCCTCCCCCTCGGACTCGACGATGAAGGTCGCTCCGGGGATGCGTCGCGCGTACTCCTGGGCGACGGCGAGCGGGTGGTCGGGATCGATCTCATCGCGGCTTCCCACAACCAGGGTCGGCACGCGAATCGCGCCGAGCGCCTCCATGCCGTCGAACGCCGTCGAACGCGGCGTGGCGCGCAGCGCGTCGGCGACCGCGGCCAGGTGCACGTGCTTGCCGAGGCGCTGGACGATGACGGTGCGAAGCGACCCGGCCCACTCCTCGGGCACGCCGAGCGGCTCAAGCGCGGCAAGCATGCCCTGCGGCCCACCCCGTTCGAGTCCCTCGGACAGGGCGTCCCAGCGCTCGAGGTTGACGGACGGCTGGCCCAGGTGCGCAGGCGCGCCGAGGACCAGCGCGGCTACGCGGTCGGGGTGGGTTAGCGCGACACGGGCGGCGGTGTGGGCGCCCATCGAATGTCCGATGAGCACGGCGCGCTCGACGCCGAGGTGGTCCAGAACCGCGACGGCGTCCTCGCCGTAGTCGGCGTACCGGTATTCGGAGGGGCACTGCGCCGGATCGGACTGTCCGTGCCCGCGCGCGTCGTAGGCGGCGACCCGGTGGCCGGAGCGCTCGATCGTCCGGGACCCGTGCAGTACATACCGGCGCACGGCGGTCAGGCCGTGGAGGGTCATGACGAGCGGGCCCTCGCCTGCGACCTCGCCGTGCAGGGTCAGGCCAGGGCGCTCGACGGCGAGTGTGGCGGGCCCCTCGGCCGTCACTCGGTGGGAGTCCGCGTCGTGCCCGCCTGATGGGTGGCATCACGCGTACGCAGCTCATCGCGCAGGTGCCGTTCGGTGCGCTTGCCGCGTCTGCGCACCCACAACATGTAGAGCACCGCCACGAGGATTACGGTCGCGCCGATGGCCCCGATCAGGGTGCTGGCCCGGAAGTACGGCGCCTCGACGTCGAGCGTGCGCTCGCCTGCGTGCGCTGCATCACCAGAGCCGACGACGATCCCGAGGGTCAGGAGGTTGGGGATCGCGAGCACGGCCGCCGCGAGCACCATTCCCAGCCACACCTTCCACGATCGGCGCTTGCGAAACCCGAACCAGAGGACCAGGAGCGGCACGAACGTGAACACCGATCCGTAGAAGAGACCGATGCCGATCCCCGATGCGGTGCTCTGACCCACCTGATCACCGATACGGTGGGCCCACCAGCGCGGCAGGAACGCGGCGCCGACGAGGAAGAGGATCACACCGGCCACGAGCACGACACCGCCGATGACGAGCCGCCGCTCCCGGTGGCGCTCGATCGGGTCGGCGTGATTGGGAGGGTCCGTCAACGAACGACCGCACCGTTTGACGGCTGCGAACCGTCGCCATACGGCGTTGGCGAGATCGTCGTTCGGACCAGCAGCACCGAAGCTCGCCAACACCGGTTTGCGTGAGTTTTCGCGCGCCATCCGGCACGGCAGCTCTTCCTTGACGGACCCTTGGTCACCTCGTCGGTCATGGGCGCATACTCGCAGGGCGGCGTACCGTTCGGGCATGGGCGACATCAAGCGCGCCGAGCAACTCCTGCGCCACCCGATCGCGGTGGCGCTGACCGATGAACGCACATGGGTGATGCTGGCGGCGTCGGTCGCGGACGAGCCTCCGCGAACACGGCTCGCGTGGATCGACTGGCGTGCCGCCACCATCGCGGCGCGGATCGTTTGCCCGCCCGGACGACCCAGCCGGATGCGACCGCTCGTGGCGACGGACGTGCGGGTGGACCAGGCCGGGATCGACGACCGGGTCGTCGCGATCCGCGCAACGGACGGTGTGGCAACGGTCCGGCTTGTCGTCGCCGACGAGGCGCCCGCGTCGCTCACGACGGTCGGGTCCGAAGGCGTGGCGCTCGTGCGGGTGGATCTCCGCACCGTGGTGCTGGGCGTCGACGCGCTGGCGCCGTCCGGTGAGCCGGTGGGCCGCCTCGATGCCGCCGGCATCGGCTTGCTGTCGCTCGCAGGGGGTCGTATCACCGGGAGGCTCGGCGCAAGTCACGGCCTCGCAGCCGGGTTCGGCGCGGGTCATTGGGTTGCCGACGTGGAGAATGCGACGTTCGAGGCCGGGTTCACGCCGATCCTGCCCGCATGGATCCCGGCGGGGCTCGACCGCGGGATGTTCCACGTCGAGCCGGATGTCGCCTACCCGGCCGCGTCGCCATCGGTCGCGGTCGCGTGGGGGCGTGAGCCGCGACGGGTGCTGGTGCGTCAGACGCCCGGCGTCCTCGCCAGTCCGGATCCTGGTGGAGCGCGTTCGCAACACGTGTCGGTCGGGGCGTTACCGGCCACGCTCACCAGCCGCGGACGGTTTGCGACGCTCGTCTGGCAGGGCTCCGACCGGGCGTTTGGAATCCAGGTCGTTGGCCTGGATGAGCCTGGCGTAATCGCGCTGCGTGTCGCCGCCTCCCTGTAGCCTTCGCGGCCGTGGCGACCGTCCGAGTAGCTCCCGCACCCGCGTTGTGCGGGGCAATCCCGATCCCGCCGGACAAGTCGATCACCCATCGCGCCATCTTGTTCGGGGCGATCTCCGATCGGACGGTCGTGATCGAACGGCCACTCGATTCCGAAGACACCGGCGCGACCCTCGCCGCGATGGAGGCGTCGGGCGTCGATGTGCGCGGACACCTGGGTGATCGAATCGAGCTGGACGGCGTCGGCCTGCGCGGCCTGTACCCCCCGGCGACGATCGATTGCATGAACTCCGGGACGCTCGCCCGCCTGCTCACGGGGATTCTGGTGGGCCAATCGTGCGACGAGACGTCGATCGACGGCGACGCGTCGCTGCGACGTCGACCGATGCACCGCATCGCCCGGCCGCTGGCGGCGATGGGCGCCCGGATCCACACGATGCCGGGCGGCACGCCGCCGATCGTCGTCTCGGGCCCCTGGAGGCTCGTCGGGAAGGTCCATGAGCTGCCGGTCGCGAGCGCGCAGGTCAAGAGCTGCCTGCTTCTGGCCGGGCTTTTCGCCCACGGCGAGACCTGGGTCCATGAGCCTGAACGCTCACGCGACCACTCCGAGCGCATGCTCGAGGCAGCGGGCGTGGCGATCCTGCGCGACGGTATGGCCGTCGGGGTGCGCGGGCCCGTCGACGGGATTGCGCTTCCCGACCTCGCTGTGCCCGGGGACTTCTCGTCGGCTGCGTTCCACGCCGTCGCGGGTGCGTTGTGCGCCAACCCGCAGGTGCGCCTCAACGGCGTCAACCTCAACCCGACGCGCACCGGGCTCATGGCCGTCATGGCGCGCATGGGGGCGGACGTTCAGGTGTTGGAGCGCCCACCGATGGCGGGTGAGCCGACCGGAGACCTGATCGTCACGCGTGCGGACGGATTGCGCGCCACGGAGGTCGCGCCCGAAGAGGTGCCGTCCCTGATCGACGAGCTGCCCTTGGTGGGCCTGCTGGGCGCGTTTGCCGACGGAGTGACGACCGTGCGCGGGGCCCACGAGCTCAGGCTCAAGGAGAGCGACCGGATCGCGGCCGTCTGCCAGGCGCTGCGCGCGCTCGGCGTACGCGCGGACGAGCACGAGGACGGGTTCTCGGTCCATGGGGCGGGCGGGATCACCGGTGGGGAGATCGACTCCCACGGCGATCACCGGCTGGCGATGCTCGGCGCGGTCGCCGGCTTGGCCAGCAGCGAGGGGGTCAGCGTCCGGGGCTTCGAGGCGGCCGCGGTGTCCTATCCCGGTTTCGGGCGCGACTTGGCCGCGCTCGGTGCCGTCGCGTGATCGTGGCGATCGACGGCCCTGCGGGTGCCGGCAAGAGCACAGTTGCGCGCACCCTTGCTGCGCGCCTGGGCGTCGGGTACCTCAACACGGGCTCGATGTACCGCGCACTGACGTTGCTCGCGCTTCGTGAGGGCATCGACCCCGACGACGCGGCGGGGCTGGCCGCGCTGGTCCAAACGCATGTGATCCACTTGGACGAGACACCCACGGGCGACCGAGTGCTGCTCGACGGCAAAGACGTGTCTGACGCGGTGCGCGAGCCCCGGGTGACCGGCGCCGTTTCGCGTGTCGCCGCCCACCGGGGCGTGCGTGTCGCGATCGTCGCCCTCCAGCAGGCGGTGCTGACTTCGGGCGATTGGGTGGCCGACGGCCGCGACATCGGCAGCGTCGTTTGCCCGTCGGCCGATCTCAAGGTCTTCCTGACTGCTGATCCCGAGGTGCGCGCCCGGAGGCGTCATGCGGAGCTTGTCGCAGGCGGGGACGACGTGGTCCTGAGTGACGTCCTGCAGGACATCACCCGCCGCGACGCGATCGACTCCACGCGGGCCGAGAGCCCGCTGACGATTGCTCCGGGTGCCGTCGTGATCGACAGCTCGGTACTTGCCGTCGACGAGGTCGTTGGACAGATCTGCATTCTGGTGAAGGGAGCTACCCCGTGATGAGCCCGCTGATGTGGGACCTCGGGCGGGCACTCCTGCGTCCGTTCTTCCTGATCGGGTTACGCATGACGCGTGCCGGCGCCGAGAACATCCCGCAGACGGGTCCGGTGCTGATCGTCTGCAACCATCTCTCCACACTGGACCCGCCGCTTGTCGGGTCATGCACACGGCCGCGGCGCACCTACTTCATGGCCAAGTCCGAGCTGTTCCGGTTCGCCCCCGTCGGCTGGGTGCTTCGCAAGGTCGGTGCGTTCCCCGTCGAGCGGGGCGGCGCCGACCGCGACGCCATCAGGACCGCCCGCGAGATCCTGGCCCGGGGCGATGCCTTGGTGATGTTCCCCGAAGGCACGCGGAGCCTGTCCGGCAACCTCCGCCCGTTCTTCCCGGGGGCCGGCCTGATGGCCCTGGAGCCCGGCGTGAGCATCGTGCCCGCGGCGGTGTGGGGAAGCCAGCACCGGTTCGGGCCGGTCAAGGTCGTGTTCGGAGAGCCGTTCATGCTGGACGATCTCCCCGCGGCCGCCCGCGGCGAACGCGCCCGCCTTGCCACGGACCGCATCGTCGCCGCGATCGCCGCACTCGTCCCCCGGGCCGGCGGTCCACCACAGACGATGCCCCAGGGAGAGCCCTCACTGGAGCGCTACTGATTTCGTGGGGAGGGCAGGCCCTCCCCACGCACCCCTCCCTTTCGTGGGAGGGCAGGCCCTCCCACGAGTTCTTGGCGCTCCGCACTTTGGTTACTGGTGGCGGGCCGGCAAAGCCGGCCCTCGGCTTGCCGTCTTCGCCGGGACTGAGGGACCTACCTCGTCGACTTCCGCCACCGGCGCGGCCGTCAGTAATGAAGCCGAACCGCGTTACGACTCTCTACAGGGGTCCGGGATGTGGTCTCGGTTGTTCAGGCGGCCTCGCTCCGGATGATGGGGGCGACCATCTGCGCTGGGACGACCTCCGCGAGCGCGGTCGCCATGAGTGGCACGACGGCCAGGCGACGCAGCTCGCCGACCTCGCCGACCAGGGCCGGCTGTTCGACCTGAGCTACCTGCCCGCGATGCTCGCGGAGTGGTAGCTGACGGCATGGCTCCCGCTGTCCCCGGCGGTGTCACGGTCCCGAACCTGCTTCACTTGTCACCGTGTCAACCAATCGAGGACGACCAACCGCAGCAGAGCGGCGTGCCGAGGCGCGAGAGCGCCGCACGGCCACGATCGCCACGATCGGCGACGGACTGCCCGTCGTCGCCATCGTGGGATACCCGAACGTCGGTAAGTCGACGCTCTTCAACCGGCTGACCGGACGGCGTGAGGCCGTGGTCGACGAGCGACCCGGGGTCACACGGGACCGGCGGGAGACGACGGCGGACTGGCGCGGCCGCGTGTTCCAACTCGTCGACACCGGTGGGATCGACGACTCCGACCCGACGCCGATCGGTCGGCAGGTGGTGATCCAGACGGCGACGGCCATCGAGGAGGCCGATCTGATCCTGTTCGTCATCGACGCGCAGGCCGGTGCGGCGGCCGGAGACCTGGACGTGGCCGAGCGCCTGAGACGCGCGCAGAAACCCGTGTTCGTCATCGCCAACAAGTGCGACCACGAGATGCATGAGGTCGAGGCGCAGGCGCTGTGGGCGCTGGGCGTGGGTGACGTGTTCCCGATCTCGGCCCAGCACGGACGCGGCGCGGGGGACCTGCTGGATGCGATCGTCGAGCAGCTGCCGCAGGCCCCGGACATCGACCTGGACGCCGTCGCGCCACCGGCGTTCGCGATCCTGGGTCGACCCAACGTCGGCAAGAGCAGCATCCTGAACGCCCTGCTGGGCGAGGACCGCGTCATCGTCCACGATGTGCCCGGCACGACCCGTGATCCGGTGGACACGGTCATCGAGGTGGATGGCCAGCGCATCGTGCTGACCGATACCGCGGGACTGCGCAAGCGCGGCAAGTCCGTCGAGGTCGTGGAGCGCTACAGCCATCTGCGCGCGGTCCAATCGGCGGACCGCAGCGACGTCGCGATCGTCGTGTGCGATGCCGTCGAGGGCATCACCGACGCGGACCTGGCGGCAGCCGACTACGCGGCCAAGGCGCATTGCGCGACGCTGATCGTCATGAACAAATGGGACCTCGCGCAGCCACCGCTGGATCACCTGACGGGTCTGGTGCGCGCGAAGGTGAGGCAGCGACCCACGATCGAGGTCAGCTCCGCGACGACCGGGGAAGGGATCGACCGCATCCTCCCGGCCGCCTTGCGGCTCTATGGCCGGTTGTCACAGCGGATCTCCACCAAGCGGCTCAACACCGAGTTGCGCAACCTCGCCGAGGAGCGCCCCGGCCCCCGTAAAGGAAATCGCCGCCTCTCGATGCGCTACATCGTGCAGACCGGCGTCAATCCCCCGACGTTTCGTCTTGACGTCAACGACAAGGCCCTTCTGACCCGCGACTACATCTTCTGGCTCGAGAACCGGCTGCGCCGGGCGTTCGACCTGGAGGGCCTGCCCGTGATCATCGAGGTCCGCGAGCGCCTGAGAACTTGACCAGGTCTTTACGTCGACATGACCGGAGCGGCGCGAGGCGGTGCTACCGTCGTTCGCATTCACGTTCATCGGTTGTCGGGGGGTTGTGATGGGTCTTGTCGGAGCGGGTGCGCTGAAACGTCGGCGCGCATCGGGTGGTCTGGTGGCGGCAGTCGCCGCAGGGTTGCTGGCCGTCACAGGATGTGGGGGTGGCGCGGCATCAACGGGCGCAGGGGCCGGCGACGTCGCGGGCTTCATTCCCGCCGGCTCGCCCGTGTACATCGAGCTCTCGACCGATCTCGGTGGGGCGCAGTGGACCCAGGCCCTGTCCCTTGCGAAGCGCTTCCCCGGCTACGAGAAGCTCGTCGCGAGCATCACCGACGAGCTCTCCAACGACAAGCTCGATTTCGAGGGCCAGATCAAGCCGCTGCTCGGATCTGCCGCCGGTGTCGGCGTGTTCGACCTCAAGGGTCTCGGCAAGGACGATCCCGATCCCGCGGTTGTCGGCGCCATCGACCTGGCCGACGGCAAGGACGCCGACGTCCTCGCGCTGATCCAAAGCGGCAAGGACCCGGCAAAGAAGGTCAGCCAGCACGAGGGTGTCGACCTGTACGGCGACTCGGAGACCACGTTCGCGGTCCTGGACGGCAAGCTCCTTGTCAGCGACACGCAGGATCGGGTCACGCGCGCGATCGACGCGCATCGCGGCGGCGAGTCGCAGACGATGGCCGGGTCGGCCAAGCTCGACAAGGCGTTCGCGGAGCTTCCGGACGAGGTGCTGGCACAGGGGTTCGTGGATCTCGGCGCCGTCGTGACGCTCGTCGGTGCCGCACGTGGCGAGGCCGCAGCCAAGCAAGTCAAGAACTTCGGGTTGGGCGCCGATGCGGCCCTGGGGCTGTCGATCTCAGCCGAGGCCGACGGCGCGCGGATCAAGGCGGTCGGGCTCGACATCGGCACCGCGGTCGGTCAGACCGAGCCGTTCACGCCCAAGCTCGTCGAGAGGGCGCCGGCTGACGCCATCGCCTATGTCGGGCTCAAGAACGCGTACTCGCTCGGCGAGCAGGTCGTCGCCCAGCTTGGTGGGCAGGATCCCGAGGTCAAGAAGGCCCTCGCGCAGGCATCACTCGCCCTTCCGCTGCTTGGCGTCACCCTGGACGACATCAAAGGACTCACGAGCGGTGAGCACGCGGTGATCGTGACAAAGGGCGCCAAGTACCCGAGCGTGGTGGTGGCGCTCGAGGTGGCCGATTCCGCGAAGGCCGGCGCAACGCTCGACGCCCTGCGCAAGAGCGCGCCGGCGCTGATCGAACGAACCGGTACGAAGGTGCCGGCGTTCACCCGGGTCGAGCTCGCCAACGGCGTCAGCGGATGGCAGTCGGCGATCACGCCCGAAGCGGGCGTCGTCTACGGCGTCGACGGCAACCTCGCCCTGATCGGCACGCGCTCGCACGCCGTCAAGCAGGTGCAGGAGCCCGTGTCCAAGTTGACCGACGACCCGGCCTACCAGGCGGCGACGAGGCAGATGCCGTCCAAGGTCGACAGCCTGCTGTGGCTCAACGGCGAAGAGCTGCTGACGGCACTGGACGCGGGCGGGGTGCTCAAGGACGCGCCCGCCGGCGTGATCGCCAACCTCCGGCCGCTCAAGAACCTCGCGGCATGGAGCACCGGAGGCGACAAGCCGACGTTCGAGGCCTTCCTGACGATCAAGTAGGGTTGAGGGATGAAACGATCCATTGTCTTCGCAGTGCTCTTCGGTTTCATCCTCGGTGCGGCACTCGTGTTGCGCCGCCGTTCCGAGCAGTAGTCTCGCCCGCCATCCAGGGCGGTCTCGCGTGAGCGCTGTCCAGGTCGTCCTGCTGCTTGCGACGCGGGCGCTCGATCGACCCCTTGACTACGCGGTGCCGCCGATGCTCGCCGACCGTGCCCGGCGTGGAGCGCTGGTCGCGTGCCCGCTCGGTCGTCGCACCGTGCTCGGCGTTGTCGTCGGAGCCGACGAGGCGACCTGGCAGGGAGACCTTGTGCCACTCGCCGGCGTCGTCGATGTACAGCCGGTTCCGGATGCCCTCGTCGAGCTTGCTGCATGGATCTCCCGGTACTACGCGGCGCCGCTCGCCGCCTGCCTGCGGTTGGTGCTCCCCCCGGGTGCCGAGGGCACGCTACGACGCCTGCCGGACGGAGGGTGGCGGCTTGCCGAGGTGCCCGGCCCCCCGGCGCAGCTCGTGGCGAGCGCGCCTGCCGACGGCGGCACAGCGCGCCAGCGCGCCATCGCCGCGGCGTTGGTGGCTGCGGGGGGGACGCTCACCGCGACCGATCTGTGTGCCCGAGCCGGGACCACGCTGGCGACGCTGCGGCGCATGGCAGAGGCAGGGCTCATCGCGCTCGAGCGCCGCGAACGGGCGCCGGCGCATGGGGTGGCGGTTGGCGGTCCTGTGCCTGGGCCGGAGCTGACCCCCGAGCAGGGGGCTGCCGTTGCCGAGATCACAGCGGCCCTCGACCGCGGCCAGGAGGCGCTCCTGGTCCATGGGGTGACCGGGTCGGGCAAGACCGAGGTGTACATCCATGCCATCGAAACCGCGCGAGCCCGGGGCAAGGGCGCGATCGTCTTGGCACCGGAGATCGCGCTGACGCCGCAGCTCGTGGACCGTCTGCGAGCCCGTCTGGGCGCGGGTGTCGCGCTGTGGCACTCCGGCCTGTCCGACGGCGAGCGCATGGCCGAGGATCGACGCATCCGGGCGGGCCGAGCGGACGTCGTGGTCGGGGCGCGAAGCGCCGTGTTCGCGCCGCTCGCAAACGTCGGCCTGATCATCGTCGACGAGGAGCACGAGGCGTCGTACAAGCAGGACGCGTCACCGCGCTACGACGCGCGCGGCGTCGCCTATCGGCGTGGCGGCCTCGAAGGCGCGCTGGTCGTCTACGGCAGCGCCACGCCGCGTCCGGAGTCGTGGTGGGGCCTCCCGCACGTAACGCTTCTCAAACGGGCCGATGGCGCGCCGCTTCCGCACGTGGTCGTCGTCGACATGCGGACCCAGCCACCCGGGCCGATCTCCCGGCCACTGGCACGGGCCCTGCAGGAGGCCGCCTCGCGCGGCGAGAAGGCCATTCTGCTGCTCAATCGGAGGGGTCTCGCGCGAATGGGCCTGTGCCGGGCGTGCGGGTGGATCGCCCGCTGCCCGTCATGCGATGTGCCGCTGGTCGTGCATGGCCGGCCCGAGCATCTGGTGTGCCATCACTGCGGATACGACACGCCCGTGCCGGTGCTGTGCCCGTCCTGCCGCGCGGCCGAGGTCGTGCGCCAGGGCGCGGGGACCCAGGGACTCGAGGAGGCGCTCGCCGCCATCGTGCCCGACATCCCCCTGATCCGGCTCGACGGAGACGCGATCGGACGGCGCGGCGAGCTTGCGAGCCGGCTCGCACGGTTCGCCCGACCCGGGGCGGCGGTCCTCCTGGGGACGCAGATGGTGGCCAAAGGGCACGATCTGCCGTCGGTGACGGTCGCCGGTGTCCTCGACGCCGACGGCGCGCTGCAGAATCCCGACTTCCGCGCCGAAGAACGAGCGTTTGCGCTGATCGTCCAGCTCGCAGGGCGTGCCGGGCGGCGGGGCGAGCCGTCGACGGTGTTCGTCCAGGCGTGGGAACCCGACGGGCGCGCGGTCAAGCTCGGTGCCAACCATGCCGTCAAGGAGTTCCTCGCCGGTGAGATCCACCGCCGGCAGGACCGGCAGTTCCCGCCCTTCGGGCACCTGGTGCGGATCGTCGTGGACGGCGACAACGCGACCTCGGTCCTGGGCGCCGCCAGAGGGTTGGCCGACGCGCTGCGTGAGTCGGAGCCCACGGTCAGCGTGCTCGGGCCCGCCATGCTGCACCGGCTGCGGACGCGGTCGCGTCGCGCGATCCTGGTGCGTGCGGAGCGCGCGACCGATGCGACCGCCCTCGTCCTGGGACAGATCGAGGCCCGTCGGGCCGCGTTGCACAAGGCTGCGATCCGGGTCGTTGTCGATGTGGACCCGCAGGACACCTGAGCGCATCGCCCACGCGGGGCAGTGTGGGGCGATGTCGGACGGTCTCTTGCCCTGTCGGGCGCACGTTTCCCGGCGGACATCGATACGATCCGCAGCCGGACCCCACCTGAAACGAGGAGTGTCGCGACCTATGCCGGTTCCCCGCCTGTTCGAGGCCCCATCCGATCAACGCGAGCGTTGGATTCACGTGCTTGCATGCCTCATCGGCCTATCGGGACCCGAGACCCGACCCGCCCTGATCGCCGAGCTGACCGGCGAGGATCTGCCCGGAGTCGCGGATGCGCAGACGCGCGAAGCCCACCCGCTCGGCGGCGCCGGCGTCGATATCCTGGTACGCGATCGGAAGCGCCGTTGGGAAGTCGCGGTGCAGGCGACGTTGGGCTTCGATGCGGACGCGCACGCCGGCATCGTGTCCGCGCACGCCGCGCTGGCCGATCAGGCCGAGCGGGTCATCGGGGTTGTCATCACGCCTGATCGCAAGCCGTCCCCGGCGGTACAGGCCGCGCAGGCCGATGGTTTCGATGTCCGCCACAAGAGCTGGCTCCGCGTGCGGGACTGGGTACAGGAGCGCCCCGAGCGGGGCGGATCCACAGGGGTGGACCTGGCACTGCTTCGGGAGGCCGAGTACTTCTTCACGCCACGCGTGGCCGAGCTCTACCGGCTCGAGGAATTCAGCACCCCGCTCCCGCGGGAGCTGCGGCCGACGTTGGCGGCGGTGTTCTTCGATCTCAACGACATCTCGCCCGCGCCGCGCATCGCGAGTGGGCCGACCGGGACGACCGAGGCCCGGATCGCGTTCCCGCGCACCGGGGACGCCTCAGCCGAGATCACGCTGGACAACGGGGCGCTGTCGCTACGTCTGGCCGACGGCGACATCGGGGGCGGCTTCATCGCCGACGGACAGGCTGCGACGCTCGTCATCACCGAGCCGGCCGACTGGGTGCGCAACCGATCGGGGGCACTGGCCGTCGCGCGTCGTCTCCTGCCGGTGACGCGGTAGGTCCGCCGGTGGGGAGTCGCGCATTCGACGATCCTGCGCTCGAGGAGCGCCGCTTACGAGCGCTGGGCTACGTCCGGCAAATCGGCGATCCCGTGTTGCGGACGCCTTCGGCGCGCGTCGAGGTCTTCGACGGGGCGTTACGGGACGAGATCGCGACGATGATCGAGCTGATGCAAGGCGCGCGCGGCGTCGGGTTGGCCGCACCGCAGCTCGGGCGGTTGCGTCGCCTGATCGTCATCGACCCGTTCGACGACGAACCCCCCGTGGCGCTCGTCAACCCCGAGATCACCTGGCACTCAGACGAGATGGAGTCGGCTGAGGAGGGCTGCCTGTCGATCGGCGAGATCGTCGTGCCGGTCACACGACCCGTCGGGGTCCACGTCCACGCACAGGATCGGGAGGGCAACCCGGTCGAGATGGAGATCGAGGGCTTCGGCGCGCGCGTCATCCAACACGAGATCGACCACCTCGACGGCATCCTGATCCTCGACCGCACCGGACCCGATGAGCGCAAGGAGGCGCTGAGGCAGCTGCGCGCAGGGCACAACTAGCCCATGCCCCGCGTCGCCTTCGCCGGGAGCCCACCTGCCGCAGCGACCGTGCTCCGCGCGCTCGTCGCGGCCGGGCACGACATCCCGGTCGTCATCTCACAGCCCGACCGGCCCAAGGGACGGGGAGGCAAGACCGTGCCGACCGCCGTGAGCCACGCTGCCGGCGCGCTGGGGCTCGAGGTGCGGCGTCCAGCGTCGATCAACGACGCGGAGACGCTCGACGAACTCGTCGAGCTTGAGATATCGGCCGTCTGCGTCGTCGGGTTCGGTCAGATCCTGCGCGAACGCTTGCTCGCGACGTGGCCATGCATCAACGTGCACTTCTCGATCCTGCCCGCCTACCGTGGCGCCGCACCGGTGGAGCGCGCGCTGATGGACGGCTGCACCGAGACGGGGGTGACGATCATGCGGATGGATGCGGGACTCGACACGGGCCCGATCATCTCGATCGGGCGTATCGCGATCGGACCCGACGAGGACGCGGGGTCGTTGCTCGATCGGCTTGCGGTGCGCGGGGCGGAGCTTCTGGACGCGGCGTTGGCCGACCTGTCGGCCGGTACGTTGACGACGGTCGATCAGCCGGATGACGGTGTGTCCTTGGCGCCCAAGGTGAGCGGGGCGGACATTTCACTCGACTTCAGCCAGCCTCCGGCCTCGGTGGCAAACCGCATCCGGGCGCTGTCGCCACACATTGGCGCGGCCTGCCTGATCGACGATCAGCGATTCAAGATCTGGGCGGCGCGTCCGGTCCATGTGCGCGGCATGCACCCGGGCGTCGTGCGGGTCGAGGATGGTCACCTGCTCTTGCCCTGTGGCGACGGCGCGCTGGATGTGCTGGAGCTGCAGCCACCCAACCGCAGCCGGATGCCCGCCGCGGACTTCCTTCGGGGATGGCGCGGCGGGCTCGGGCTCGGCCAGATCCCCGGGCACTGATGCCGGCCGCAGACGCCACCCCCGAACGGCGGGTGGCCTTCAGGGTGCTGCGCCGCGTTGCGGAGGGCGCATACGCGGATCGCGCGCTCACCGGCGAGGCGCGACGCGAGGGCCTCGGGCCCGGGCCCCGTGCACAGGCACACCGCCTGGCCTTCGGCGCCGTTCAGCGACGGCGGACGCTGGACTGGCTGATCGATGCGGAGCTCGACCGACCGGGTGGAGTAGAGCCAGCCGTCCGTGACGTGTTGCGACTGGGAGCTTTTGAGCTGGCCTACAGTGACGGCGTGCCGGAGTCGGCCGCAGTGGACCAGGCGGTGCGCTTGGCACGCGGCCTTCCCGGCGCCCCGCGACGAGTGTCGGCCCGCGCAGGTCTCGTCAACGCGGTGCTGCGCAAGATCGCGGGAACTGCAGAGCAGCGCCTGCGAGCCCTGACAGACGACACCCCACTGTCGGCGGCGATCGCCCACAGCGTGCCGGACTGGATTGCGACACGGTTGTTCGACGCCCTGGGCACGGCGGTCGCGGTCGACGTTCTGGCATGTGCCAACGCCGCGGCGGAGTCCGCGCTGCGCTGGAACCCGTTGCGCGGTCCGCGCGAGGTGCTTCAGGGGTTGCTGCCCGCCGACGCGTCCGCGGACCGGGCGATCGTCGATGCATATGTCCTGCCGACGCCATTTGCGCTCGAAGACTCGCCGGTCTGGGAGCGGGGTCTTGCGATGGGGCAGAGCCGGGCGTCCATGCTGCCGGCTCTCGCGCTGGCACCGCAGAAGGGAGAGCGCATCCTGGACCTGTGCGCAGCACCGGGTGCCAAGGCCACGCACCTGGCTGCGCTGTCGTGCAACCAAGCGGAGGTCGTCTGCGTGGAGCCACGCGCCGCGCGCGCGTCGATGCTGCGGGCGCTCGCGGATCGGATGGGCGCCGCGGTGACCGTCATCGAAGGGGACGGTCGGACGGTTCCGCTCGACGGGATGTTCGATGCCGCGCTGGTCGATCCGCCGTGCACCGGTCTCGGCGTCCTCTCGGCTCGCCCCGATGCGCGGTGGCGCCGCCGCGAAGAGGACCTCCCCGAGCTTGTCGCGTTGCAGTCCGCGCTGCTTGGACGGGCCATCGACGTCGTGCGACCCGGTGGCAGGGTCGTGTACTCGACGTGCACGCTGCTTCCGGACGAGAACGAGCACATCGTGCTGGCGACCGGGCTCGAACGCATGGATCTGGGCGCGCGCTTCGGTCGGTTCGCCCATCCCGAGCTGGACGGTGCGCTATTGACCCTGCCGTCACGCGATCGGACGGATGGGTTCTTCGTCGCGGGACTCCGCGTTCCGACCGGCTAAACTGCCCGCAGTGAGCGCATTTTCGACACCCCAGGTGTTGCCCTCGATCATGTCCGCGGACTTTCTGCGCCTGGGCGAGCAGATCGGCGCGTTGCTCGACGCCGGTGCGCGGGTGTTCCACGTGGACGTGATGGACGGGCACTTTGTGCCCAACTTGACCGTCGGACCCGGGCTCGCCGCGAGCTTGGCCGTACCCGTCAGGGCAGTCGGCGGGATGCTCGACGTGCACCTGATGGTCGAGCGGCCGGGACCGCTGATCGAGCTTTTTGCGCCGCACGCAGGGGCAATCAGCATCCACGCCGAGGCCGATCCGCACGCGCATCGCCTGCTCGGTCGGATTCGTGAGCTCGGATGCCTGGCGGGCGTGGCGCTCAATCCCGGGACGTCGATCTCGGCGGTCGAGCCGGTGGCGCACATGGTGGACTTTGTCAACGTGATGAGCGTCAATCCGGGCTTTGCAGGCCAGTCGTTCATCGCGACCACCCCTGAGCGGGTCGCGGACCTTTGGGAGCTCCTCCCCGAGGGCGTGGCGATCGAAGTGGACGGAGGTATCGCCACCGCGTCGCTGCCGGCCGTCCGGGACGCGGGAGCGACCCTGTTCGTCTCGGCATCGTCCATTTTCGCTGCAGACGACCCCGTTGCGGCGTATGGCGAGCTCGCCGTCCTGGCGGCGGGGGCGTGACGGGGGCGACAACGTCGACCGTGACGGCCGCGGAGGTGCTCCAGCTCGCGCACGCACGCGAGCTTGCGTTGCGTGGCCGGGGCCGCGTCAGCCCCAACCCCTAGGTGGGGGCAGTGGTGCTGCGCGGCGGCCGCGTCATCGGCGAGGGATGGCACGAGGGGCCGGGCACGCCGCATGCCGAGGTCGGCGCCCTTCGCGCGGCGGGGGGTGGGGCGCGCGGCGCGACCGTCGTCTGCACGCTCGAGCCATGTTCGCATCACGGTCGCACGCCGCCGTGTTGCGATGCGCTCATCGCGGCGGGTGTCGCCAGGGTCGTGATCGGCTGTCTGGACCCGCTCGAGCGGGGGCGCGCGGGTGGTGCGGCGGCACTGGTGGCGGCCGGAATCGACGTCGCGCTGGCTCCGGACGACCAGGCGGAGGCGTGTCGCGAGCAGAACGCCCCGTTCATCACCCACGCGCTCACAGGGCTTCCGCTCGTGACGCTGAAGCTCGCGACCAGCCTGGACGGCAAGGTCGCGACGACGACGGGGGAGGCCCGCTGGATCAGCGGGCCCCAGTCACGGGCCTTGGTGCACCGATGGCGTGCGGACACGGACGCGGTTGCGGTGGGCATCGGCACCGCGATCGCGGACGATCCGCTGCTGACCGCACGTGACGTGGACGGCGACGTCCGACAGCCCGTCCGCGTCGTGTTCGACACCCACGCCCGGCTGCCGCTCGACGGGGCGTTGGTGCGGACCGCCGTCGAGA
This sequence comes from uncultured Bifidobacteriaceae bacterium, assembly GCA_964393105.1. Classification (GTDB taxonomy): domain Bacteria; phylum Actinomycetota; class Thermoleophilia; order Miltoncostaeales; family Miltoncostaeaceae; genus CALMEC01. The sequence continues at coordinate 30,182 of CAYMSM010000040.1, read as the reverse complement.
CGCCGGTGGTGGTGTTCGCCGCCGAGGATGCAGATCACGCGCGCGTCGTCGGGCTGCGGGACGCAGGCGTCGATGTGGTGGCGTTCGCGGGCGATCAGCGCGCACGCATCGGCCAGGCGCTCCAGACCCTGGCTGCACGCGAGGTCCGGTCGGTGTTCCTGGAGGGCGGTCCGGTCCTGGCCGAGGCCTTCCTGGCCGCAGGGGCGGTCGATCGCGTGGCGTGGTTCGTCGCGCCGTGTCTCGTCGGCGGGGCGGCTGCGCCCGGCGCCCTCGGGGGACCGGGTCTCGGCCCGTTGGCATCCGTGCCCCGGTTGGATGCGATCGAGGTCTCGCGCGTCGGCGACGACGTTTTGATCACAGGTCGTCTGCATCCCTTGGCGGGCGGCTGATGTTCACGGGCCTCGTCGAGGAGATCGGCCGTGTCATGGCGCTCGAGGTGCGTCCGGACGGCGCCCGGCTTCGGGTCGCTGCTGTGCGCGTTCTGGAGGGTCTTGCATTGGGCGACTCGGTCGCGGTCGACGGGGCATGCCTGACGGTCGCTGCGATCCACGGTGACGGGTTTGAGATCGACGCGGTCTCCGAGACGCTACGACGCACGGCGCTGGGGGATCGGGCGATCGGCGATGCTGTCAACCTGGAGCGCGCCCTACGTGTCGGCGACCGGCTGGGCGGGCACCTGGTGCAGGGGCACGTGGACGGCACGGGCGAGATCCGGGCGGTGAGCGACGAGGGGACCGGGTCGCGCCTGACCCTCGCCGCGGCACCCGAGATCCTGCGGTACGTCGTCGAGAAGGGCAGCATTACGGTCGACGGCGTCAGCTTGACCGTCGCGGCGCGCGACAGCGAGGGCTTCGCGGTGGCGCTCATCCCACATACCCTGGACGAGACGACCCTGGGCCACGCAAGCGCGGGGCGTCGGGTCAACCTGGAGGTCGACTTGGTGGCAAAGTACGTGGAGGCGCTTGCCGCGCCGTACAGGTCATCGGAAGGGAGCCCATGAAGACGACGTCACCGTTCACCACCGTCGAGCGCGCGATCGAGGAGATCCGCGCCGGGCGAATGGTCGTCGTATGCGACTCCGAGGACCGTGAGAACGAGGGCGACCTCATCATGGCCGCACAGTTCGCCACGCCCGAGGCGGTCAACTTCATGGCGACGAACGCCCGCGGTCTCATCTGCCTCGCCTTGACCGAAGAACGGTGCGAGCAGCTCGGGCTGGCGCTGACCGCCAGGCGCAACGAAACCCGGCACGCCACGGCATTCACGGACTCGATCGAGGCGCGCGAGGGCGTGACGACAGGCATCTCGGCGGCGGATCGCTCTCGGACGATCATGGTCGCGATCGACCCGACCAGCGGCGCGTATGACCTGGTCAAGCCGGGCCACGTATTTCCGCTGCGCGCGCAGACCGGTGGCGTGCTGAAACGGGCCGGCCACACCGAGGCGTCGGTCGATCTGGCGCGCCTTGCGGGGCTCATCCCGGCCGGCGTCATCTGCGAGATCATGAACCAGGACGGCACCATGGCGCGCGTCACCGATCTGTCGCGGTACGCCGAAGAGCACGGGCTGCAGATGATCACGGTCGCGCAGATGATCGAGCATCGCCGGCGGACCGAGAAGCTGATCGAGCGGGGCGTGCCCGCTCGGCTGCCAACCCCGTTCGGAGAGTTCACCGCCGTGGGATACCGCAGCATCATCGACGGAAAGGAGCACCTGGCGCTGATCATGGGCGAGGTCGACGGCCGCGAGGACGTGCTCGTGCGGGTCCACTCGGAATGCCTGACCGGTGACGTGTTCGGGTCGCTTCGCTGCGACTGCGGAGAGCAGCTGCAGGCGGCACTGCAGATCATCGGCAACGAGGGTCGGGGCGTCGTGCTGTACATCGCTCAGGAGGGCCGCGGGATCGGGCTCCTCAACAAGCTCAGCGCGTATGAGCTGCAGGACAACGGCCGCGACACCGTCGAAGCCAACATCGAGCTGGGTTTCGCGCCGGACCTCCGCGACTACGGAATCGGCGCCCAGATCCTCGTGGACCTCGGGCTCACCACGATTCGTCAGCTGACCAACAATCCCAAGAAGATCGCTGGTCTGGAGGGATACGGGCTCAAGGTCGTCGAGCAGGTGCCGATCGAGGTGCCGCCCGGCAGCGAGAACACTCGTTATCTGCAGACCAAGCGCGACAAGATGGGCCACAAGTTGCACCACCAAGACCTGCGCTTGGACGACGACGACGAAGAAGGCGAGCTGGGCGGCGAGGCCGATGGCACGTAGCGACCCGGCGCGCCCCGTGCCGCCGCTCGACGATACGAACGTGCGGATGGCGGTTCTCGTTGCCGGGTTCCATCGTCAAATCGCCGAGCGTCTGCTCGATGGCGTACGGTCACGGCTCGCGGAATCCGGCCTGCCGGACGGCAATCTGGACCAGGTCTGGGTTCCAGGCGCGTACGAGCTGCCCTTCGCGGCGCAGACGTTGGCACGTACGGGGCGCTACGCCGCGATCCTGAGTGTCGGCGCCGTCATCCGCGGCGAGACCCCCCACTTCACCTACGTCTGTGATGTTGCCGCCTCGGGCCTTCTGCGTGTGTCGCTTGATACCGGCGTGCCATGCACGTTCGGCGTCCTCACCTGCGACACGTTGGCCCAGGCCGAAGCCCGCGCGGGCGGGGCGGTGGGGAACAAGGGCGAGGAAGCCGCCGACGCCGCCGTCGCGATGGTCAACCTCATCGCGGATCAGTCCAAGCGCTGAGGGACCGCGCAGGGCGGTACCAACCTCGCCTCGGGCGGGAGGATCGAGTGCTCGACGCTGAACCCCGGTGCTCGGCGAGCGCCGCGATCGTTTCCGCCCGCCCTCCGTCTCCCTCGGAGGATCCCCCTGGCTATCTCTTTCGATCATCTCGGGCCGCCGTTCGGTCGCGCCCAGCCCGGTCGCGGAAATAGCCAATCGACTGAGTTCAGGTCGGCCATTTGTGTCGTTGTTTGAGTGTCTGGCGACACACAATTGGCACAGGTGGGTGTAGATCTGTAACACCTCGGTGGGCATGATCGACCGCGTGAGCAGTCGGAAGAACAAGCCTGGTGTGAGGAAGCGCTGGGGGACGGGGCATCTCGTCTGCGCTCTTTGCGCGGGCCCAGGGTCGGGGCCGGTCGCGGAGCACCACCTCACCCATGGGGTGTCGGTGTTCCTTTGTGAGGCGCACCGTCATGACGGATATCAGCGGCGACGCGGTGGACGGGATTTCGCGGACGAACTTGCTGGTATGTGGGGTGCGTCGGGCAATCTCACGCCCCGCCATCGTCGAGCGCTCTCGGCGCATCTCCGCAGGGCTGTCCGGACAAACGTAGCGGTGGGACCTCTTCCGGGATCCTATTCGTGGCCTGTGTTGCGGGCGGAGGCCGAGCGACGGTTCGCAGCGGGCGAGCCGCCCCGCAGGGTGATTTATGAGCTGCGCACGCGCCACACGGGGGGCGACGCGATCGTCCCGTCGGTGCGCACGATGCGCAGGTGGTTCTGCGAGGCCCGGTGGCTGGCTCTGCCCGCCCCGGCCAGGGGTTCAGCGGCGGCACCGACGCAGCAATCGGAGCACCGACGCGTCATGAGCCTCGCCGAGATCCGAGAATTCGTTGTTGGTGAGCCCTACTTCAATTGGGCGATTTGGGGGTCGCCTCGACGCTTGCCGCGGAAGTCGTCGGGCCCGTGAACATGCCCGTCCCGCCTCGCCGCGTCGGCTACGCCGCTTTCTGGACCTTGCCCCCCTTGAGGCAGCGGGTGCAGACGTAGACGCTGACCGGGGTCGTACCCTTCAGGACACGCACCTTCTGGATGTTCGGGTTGAAGCGGCGGGGGGTGGCCCGCATCGAATGGCTTCGGTTGTTGCCAAACATGGGCTTCTTCTCGCAGATGCTGCAAACCTTCGCCACGGGGCTCCGTCCTGGGTCGATGACACGATGCGGACCCAGCGGGCCCGCCAACGGCCCCGGATTATGCCGACTCAAGGCCCAAACGTGCAACCCAGCGCGTCCACACCCACCATTCCTCCGTTCTCCGACCCCCGCGGGACGGCGTGGGAGACCCCTCCGGCGGTCAAACGACCCAGCACCGCCTGGTGGGATGCCGCTGTCACCGAGCTTGCGGGAGTCGGCCGGGCCACAGGCGAGCGCGCCGCGACGATGGGCATCACGCGTGTGGGCGACCTGTTGGAGCACCTGCCCGTCCGGTATCTGACCTATGACGATGCGCGCCCTCTCGGCGAGCTCGCCATCGACGAGGAGGCCACGGTCCGGGTGCGCATCGGTCGGATCGCGGTTCGGCCGACCCGTCGTCGCGCGCTTCGGATCGTGGAGGCCAGCGTCAGCGACGCGACCGGCGCCGCAGTCGCCGTCTGGTTCAACCAGGAGTACCTGCTGCGGGTCTTGGAACCGGGTCAGGAGGTGCTCCTGCGCGGGCGTCTTGAGCCCGGGCGTCCACCCAAAATCGTCGTCAAGGCCCACGAGGTCCTGGGAGGCCAGGGCTCCGAAGGGCGCCACACCCAAGGACTCGTGCCCGTGTACCCAGCGAGTGAAGCCCTCTCCGCGCGCCGTCTGCGCGAGCTGGTCGACGCCGCGCGTCCCTACATGGGAGCCGCGGTCGAGAACCTGCCCGCGTGGATGCGCAGGCGTCTGAACGTGCCCCACCACGCCGATGCGCTCGCTGCCATCCACTTTCCGCGCACCACACGTGAAGGGCGTCTGGGACGTCGCCGCCTGGTCCTGGAGGAGCTCGTGGTCCTGCAGCTGGGCCTTGGCGCCGTCCGACGCAACGAGCAGATCGGTCGCCCGGCGCCTGCCCTACGTGGTGACAACGAGCTGCGTACCGCCGTCCTTGGCGGACTGACGTTCACGCTCACCCCCGAGCAACACCGTGTGACGGCCGAAATCGCGCGTGACCTGGAGCGCGACCGGCCCATGCGGAGGTTGCTGCAGGGGGAGGTCGGGTCAGGCAAGACCGTGGTGGCGGCGCTCGCGATCTGCCAGGCGGTCGAGGCGGGACGGCAGGCCGCGCTCCTGGTGCCGACCGAGACGCTCGCCGACCAACATCTGCGGACGCTCGATGCGCTGCTCGCGCCCGCCGGGATCTCACCGGTGTTGGTGACGGGTCGTGTCTCGGCAGGGGACCGTGACAATCGACGGCTGGCGCTTCGCTCAGGCACCGCGCCGGTCGCAATCGGCACCCAAGCGCTGCTCTTCGAGCGCGAGGCGTTCGCCCGTCTGGGACTGGTGGTCGTGGACGAGCAACACCGGTTCGGCGTCGAGCAACGGCAGGCCCTGGCCGACCGCGCAACCGACGCGGGTGATGACGCAGCCGCCCACCTGCTCTACATGACGGCGACGCCCATCCCACGCACCCTGGCCCTGACCGCCTACGGCGATCTTCGCGTCTCGACGATCCGGGGCCGCCCCCCCGGACGCCAGCCGGTCGAGACGCGGTGGATCCGCGAGCCCGACCGCGAGGACGCCTACGAGCTGATCCGCGCGCAGCTTCGCGCCGGCCACCAGGGATATGTCATCTGTCCGCGCGTCGAGGGCGGCGAGGAGGCTTTGGCGCGGGCTGCGGTCGAGGAGGCCGAGCGCCTTCACCGCGGCCCGTTCGCGGCGTTCACGGTTGGGCTGGCCCACGGGGCGCAGAAGGGTGACGAGAAGCGCATCGCCATGAGCGCGTTCGCAGGCGGTCAGACTGACTTGCTCGTCGCGACGACGGTCGTGGAGGTCGGCATCGACGTCCCCAACGCCACCATCATTGTCATCGAGGACGCCGACAGGTTCGGTCTGGCACAACTCCACCAGCTGCGAGGCCGCGTGGGCCGCGGCGAGGACCCCGGCCTGTGCATCCTGTTCGCAGAGCCTGCCACCGAGGACGGGCAGCGCCGGCTTGAGGCGATCACGCACACCCAGGACGGGTTTCGGTTGGCCGAGCTCGATCTGGAGCTTCGCGGCGAGGGCGCGGTGCTCGGTGTGCGCCAATCCGGGCCGACCGATCTGCGCTTCGCCCGGCTCACGCGTGATCGTCGTGAGCTCGCCGAAGCGCGGCAGATCGCCCGCCGCACGCTGCGCGACGATCCACGTTTGGAGCGTGCCGAACACAGCCTGCTGCGCCGAGCCGTCCTCGAACGCTTCGCCGACCTCCCCCGGCTGTTGGACGCGTGAGGGTCGTCGCAGGCCGGTACGGCGGTCGCACTCTGGTCGCCCCACGCGGGGGATCGACGCGCCCTACGAGCGATCGCGTCCGGGAGGCGATGTTCTCGATCATCGGGTCGGTCGAGGACCTGCACGTGCTCGACCTGTTCGCCGGATCCGGTGCGCTCGGCATCGAGGCGATCTCCCGCGGCGCTGCGTCTGTGACGTTCGTCGACTCGTCGCGGGCAGCAGTCGCGGCGATCCGCACGAACGCGGCGATGGTCGAGGACGTCGGCCGCGTCCGTGTGGTGGCCGCCGACTGGCGGGTTGCGCTGCGCGCCGAACACGCCGCCGGCCGGACCTACGGCTTGTGTCTGCTCGACCCGCCATATAGCGTCCTTGCCCGGATCGCGGGCCACCTTCGCCCGGCTCTGGCACCGGTTCTCTTGCCCGGCGCGACGCTGGTTGTAGAACATGCGGCCACGGCCGGGCCGGTCCAGATCGAGGACCTTCCGGTCAGTGCCCGGACAGATCGCACATACGGGGGAACGGGGATCGCAGTCATGCGCATCGGGACATCAGGGTGAGCGCTCGCCGAATCGTCGTGTGCCCGGGAAGCTACGACCCGGTCACCTACGGGCACCTCGACATCATCCAGCGGGCGTCGGGCCTGTTCGACGAGGTCGTGGTGGGCGTCGTGATGGGATCGACCCGCAAGCAACACATGTTCGACACGGATACGCGCATCGATTTCGTCCGTCACGGGGTTGCCCACCTGGACAACGTCCGGGTGGAGGGCTTCAATATGCTGGTCACCGAGTTCGCGCGCAAGATCGGGGCGCGCGCGCTCGTCAAGGGTCTTCGGGCCATCTCGGACTTCGACTACGAGTTCCAGATGGCGCAGATCAACAAGGGACTGGCCCCGGAAATCGAGACGGTGTACCTTCCCGCTTCTGCCAAGTACAGCTTCCTCAGCTCCAGTGGTGTCCGCGAGATTGCGGTCTGGGGAGGCTCCGTCGACGACTGGGTGCCACCCGACGTGGTGCTCGCATTTCGGCGGTTGGTCGATATACACCATGAGGAGGAGTGAGAACTCTTGGACGTACTTGCGCTGATCGACAAACTCGACGACCTCATCCACAATGCGCGCACCGTGCCGTTCTCGGACAAGGTCGCGATCGAGCGGGAGGAGATCTACGAGCTGCTCGACCAGATGCGCTCCACGATCCCAGAGGAGATCAAGCAGTCCCGATGGATCGTGAAGGAGCGGCAGGAGATGCTGGCCGAGGCCAAGCGCGAAGCCGAGCGGCTCGTGGCCGACGCACGCGACAAGGCAGCCCAGGAGGCATCGCAGGAAGAGATCGTCAAGCGCGCCGAGCGTGAAGCCGCGCAGGTGCTCGAGGAGGCCCGGGTACGTGAGCGGGAGGTCCGCCTGGGCGCGGAGGACTACGCGGACGAGGTGCTCTCCACGCTCGAGGTCAACCTCGGCAAGTTCCTCGCCGCCGTCCAACGCGGGCGCGAGCGCCTGCAGCGCGGCGGTGGCGGCAGCGACGGGTCAGGTCAGGCGATCCCAGAGCCGATCGCCCCGGCCGATCGCTAGACAGGGCACTCGGCGAGGGCGGGCAGGGGTGGGTCGACGCGAAGAGGGGACGTCGCACGGGTTCGACCTCAGGACGCTCGAGCTCACCCCGGGACAGGCGAGGGAGTTCGAGCTGTCGATCCCGGTCGAGGACATCATCCTGGCCGGGCAGCGCTACGCTGCCGACCCAAGGGAGCCGGTCGCCCGGGTCGAGGCCTCGCAATCGTCGTCGGGGTGGCATTTTCGTTTACGCGTGGCCACGCAGCTGGTCGGGCCGTGCTGGCGGTGCCTGGCCGAAGCACGCGTACCGATGGAGGCAGAGATCCGCGACTACTCGGCGTTCGGCCGAGCTCAGGGGGGCGCGTACGACGAGGACCTGGACTGCGAGTACCTGGCGGGAGAGTCGCTCGACGTCGTCGGGATGGCGCGCGACGCGCTGGTCGACCTGTTTCCGGCACGGATTCTGTGCCGTGAGGACTGTGCCGGCCTGTGCCCGACCTGCGGTGCGGACCTCAACGTGGCGGCCTGCGACTGCCCTCCATCGGCCCCCGACGGCCGATGGGCCGGACTCCAGGAGATCGCCGAGCGGCTGAAGTCAGAAGGCTAGGCTTGTTCTGGTACGCCCCCTGCTGGCGCGACCGGTGAAGAATCGCTACCCTTCCGCGGTCCGCACTTCCGACAAGGACTCGAGACACAGTGGCTGTTCCGAAGCGAAAGACCTCCCGCCAGCGGCGCGACACGCGCCGTGCGACGCACACCATCGAAGCCGCGCGTCTCGGACGATGCCCGCGCTGCACGAGCCCGGTCCGTCCCCACCACGTGTGCGTTGTGTGCGGGTACTACCGCGGCCGACAGGTCGTCGACGTCGAGGAGTAAGGGTTCGTGCAGCAATAGCTGACCTGCCGGATGGCGAGGGATGAACCCGCCGGTCACAGTCGCACTCGACGGGATGGGCGGCGATCGCGCCCCGGCAGAGCCGGTTCGCGGAGCGATCGCGGCTGCTCGTGAGGGCGTGCGGATCCTGCTGGTCGGCGACCAGGCGGTCCTCTCTTCCGAACTCACTGCGCAAGGAGGTGCCCCGGAGGGCCTCTATGTCGTGCACGCGCCTGACATCGTCGGCTCGAACGAGGACGGCGCCAAGGCGGTTCGGGCAAAACCCGAGTCGTCGCTGGTCGTGGCATGCAAGCTCGTCGCGGACGGCACCGCCCAGGGTGTGATGTCACCGGGAAACACAGGCGCGACGCTTGCCGCTGCGACGCTCTACATCCGCCGTCTGCCGGGTGTCAACAGGCCGGGCATCGCGGCTGTGCTTCCCAGCGCACGCGGACCCGTCGTCCTGATCGACGCCGGGGCCAACCACGAAACCCGCTCGGAATACCTGGAGCAGTTCGCACTGATGGGCCGCCTGCTCGCACGCGACGTCTTGCAGATTCCGGCGCCCCGGGTCGGCTTGCTCTCCATCGGCGCGGAGTCCGGCAAGGGCAGCGAGCTCGTGCAGGCGACGTACGAAGCCCTGGAGGGCACCGAAGGGTTCGTCGGCAACGTCGAAGGGCGCGACATCCCACAGGGATCTGTGGACGTCGTCGTCACCGACGGGTTCACGGGCAACGTCGCGCTCAAACTGTACGAAGGTGCGGGCGCCGTGATGTTCAGCGAAATCAAGAGCACGTTGAACTCCTCGTTACGCGGCAAGCTGGGCGGGCTGCTCGCACGTCCGGCGATTCGACGGCTTCGCGCCAAGTTCGACGTGGACGAGTACGGCGGCGCCTATCTGGTCGGAGTGCGCGGGCTGGTCGTGATCGGTCACGGGAACGCCAGCGGCTATGCCATCGCCAACGCGATCCGCCTGTGCGCCCGCGCGGTACAGGGGCAGCTGGTGCAACGCATCGAGGCAGGTCTCGGTCCACCGCGATAGGCGGTGGACTCTTCCCCCCGCTCGACCGGCGCCGTATCGCCAGCCGCCGTCAGCGTTTGGAAGCCCGTCCGCATCCGTTGGTAACGTCCTTTCACACCAGGCAACGCAATCTCCGCGAAGGGAAACGAGTGGACCGCGAGACAGCCTTCGAACAGGTCAAGGGAATCATCGTCGAGCAGCTCGGCGTCAGCCCCGACGAGGTGAGCGAGGAGGCGTCGTTTCAGGAGGACCTGAACGCCGATTCGCTCGACCTGGTCGAGCTGATCATGAGCATGGAGGACAAGTTCGGCGTCAAGATCCCGGATGAGGACGCAGAGAAGATCTTGACCGTCGGCGACGCCGTCGAGTACGTCGTCGCCTCCGCTGGAGGATGATCCGACACGCAGCCGATCCCGACCGACTCGCCCCTTGGCCTTGAGCACCTGGCACTCCACCTGCCGCCCGAGCGCCGCGCGGAGACGCTCGCGCACCGTTCGTGGGCGCCGTCTCGCGCGGCATCGTATGAGCGGCTGGAGTTCCTCGGCGACGTCGTGCTCGAGCTCGTCGTGACGTCCGAGCTCCTGTCGCGCCACCCGGAGGCCTCCGAGGGGGATCTGGCGTGGATGCGCCAGCAGATCGTCACGCGGGAGGCTTGCGCCGAGGTGGCGCGGGACCTGGGGCTCGTCGAGCAGTTCGTCGCCGCGGCGCCGAACCGGCAGCGGGCGGCTGTCCGGGACCTGGCCGGCCAGGTCAGCGTCCAGGCTGCGCTCGTCGAGGCCCTGATCGGCGCCTGCTGGAGCGACCTGGGCCATGAGCGCACAGCGCCCGCGGTGCTCGCATCGTTCGAGGCCGTCCTCGGCGCGGCGACGCTGGGACGCCGCGACTCCAAGACCGCGCTGCAGGAGCTTGCCGCGCGCGATCGGTTGGAGGTCCGCTACGAACTCGTCGACCGTGACGGCCCGCCGCACTCGCGCGTCTTCACCACGCGCGTGCTGGTCGGCGGTGAAGAGGCAGGACGGGGGACGGGGAGCTCGAAGCAGGCATCGGAACAGGCCGCAGCGACCGAGGCGATTGCCGGACGGCCGTACACAGAGGCTCACGCATGCTGAGACGGGTCAAGATCCGAGGCTTCAAGTCCTTCGCCGGCGACGTGACGCTGGACCTCGGACCCGGCCTCAACGTCATCGTCGGTCCCAATGGTTCCGGCAAGAGCAACTTCGCCGAGGCCATCGAGTGGGCGCTGGGCGAGCAGCGCTCCGCGAAGCTCCGCGCGCCCGGAATGGCCGACGTCCTGTACCAGGGCGGTGCGACCCGCCCTCCCGCGGGCCTGGCAGAGGTCACCCTGCAGTTCGACGGCGGGGAGGCCGGGCCGGCCGAGGTCGAGGTGGGGCGTCGCCTGACCAGGGCCGGCGACTCCGACTACCGGGTCAACGGCGGCTCGTGCCGCCTGCTCGATCTGCAGGAGTCGCTTTCGGCCCGAGGACTCGGCGGTGATTCACTGGCCGTCATCCGCCAGGGGCAGGTCGAGGCGCTCGCCACGAGCAAGCCGGGTGAGCGGCGCGCCATGCTGGACGAGGCCGCGGGGGTTGGCGTCGCCAAACGTCGCCGCAGGCGCGCCGAGCAGAAGCTCGCGCGTGTGGCCGAGAAGCTCGATCGCGCGCGGGATCTCGCGACCGAGCTCTCGTCGCGAGCACGTGCGCTCGAGCGTCAGGCTCGGGCGGCCGAGCGCGCGGCGGCCCTCGAGGCCGAGATCACCGAGCTTCGCGACACCGAACGTGCCGCGCGTGCGGTTGCGGCGGCCGCCGCGCTCGAACGCGCCTGTGCCGAGCACGAGATCCAGGCCGACGCGGACCGAGCCAGGCGTGAGGCACTCGAGGCTGTCCGGACGCGCCGGTCCGTCGAGACCGATGCCCGTGCCCAGGCCGTCGGTGTTCTGGAGCAAGCCGAGGTGTTGGCGGCGACGCTGCGGGCTGCGGCTGACCGCGTCGGTGGGCGGGCCGAGCTGGCGCAGGAGCGGCTGGTCGAGCTGGAGGCCCGTCAGGAGCGGTTGGGTCAAGCTCGCGCCGATGCGGCTCGCCGGTTGGTCGAGCTGCAGGCGAAAGACACTGCGGTGACCGGGCGACTCGCCGCGGCCGCCGTGCTCGTGAGGGCGGCGCAGGACGAAGCCCACGCGGCCGAAGAGACCGAGCTCGCGCTGCGAGGCGTCGAGCTGGAAGCCGGCGAGATACTGCGACGCGTCGTCGCCGAGATCGCCGAGTGCGACGGGACGGTGGCCGACGGTGAGCGTCGTCTTGCCGTCGCTCGCGAGGCGATCGCCCGCTCCCAGGCGGCCCTTGGCCAGATGGAGCTCGATACGCCCGATGCGCTTGCCCGTGCTGAGCGACGCGATGAGATCGCAACGCGGCGACTCGAGCGTGATCGCGCCCGGCTCGCGATCCTCACAGCGACGTTCGAGGACCGCACTGCCGAGCTGCGCGGCGCCGAGCAGCGCCATCGAGACGCGGCAGCCGAGGCCCGCCGCCTGGCGCCCGCGGCGGGCGACGCACCGGCAGGGGCACTTGGCGATGGCCTGGAGGTCGAGCCGGGGTTCGAGCGGGCGGCCGCGGGTGCGCTGGGCGCGTTCGCCGAGGCGGCGGTCGCGTCAGGTGTGCCCGATGCCCGGACGTTGATCGCCGGAGGCGCGAGTGCGGTCGTCATCCCCGCAGCGCCCCGTCCCCACGGATCGGCGCCTGCCGGCGCGCGGCCGCTTGCTCAGGTCATCGTGTCGTGTCCTGCCTCCAGCCGCCGGCACGTCGAGCGCCTGCTGGCCGACGTGTGGTTGGTCGACGATCTGGATGCGGTGCGTTCGACCGACACAGGCGTGTTTGTCAACCGCGACGGGGTTGTGCTGCGTCCCTCCCACGGCACGGTCACGACAAGCCGGGGAGCATGGGCGCGCAATGCCCTCCATCGTCGCATCCTCGAGGCAGTGGAGGCTGCCCAGGCGGATGTGGCGGTGGTCGCTCAGGCGGTGGCGGCCGCGGGTGAGGAGCGAGATCGCGTGCGCGGTCGCGCAACGGCTACCGAGCGCTCCGCGGCCCGCATCGGCGAACGTCTCGGTGCCGAGCGCGCGCAGGCCGCTTCACGGGCCGAACGGCTCGAGCGGCTTCGCGCCGAGGCAGCAACCGCACGGCATTCGGTGGAGGAGGCCCAACGGATCGCTGACGAGGCACATGCCCGTCGCCAGGAGCTTGCCGCCGGCCTCGCGGCTGCGCAGCAGCGGGTTCAGGACACGCGTCGGGCTGCACAGATCGGAACGGCCGACCTCGAGCGACTCCGAGCCGAGCTGCGTACGGCGCGAAGCGGTGCCGCAGTCGTCGACGCGCAGGCGGCTGAGATCCAGGCGGACGCGGCGGCAGCCCGCGCCCTGGTGGGTGCGACCGACACGCTGCCCGCGCATCTGGCGCTGATCGCTCGTGCCGCGTCGACGTTGCAGTCCGTCACCGATCAGCTCGCCCCGCACGTCGACCTGGCAACGGCTCGAGTGGGCGCAGCGCGAGCGGCCTTCACCACCGCCGAGGAGCGGCTGTCCGGCGCCTTGCGAGCCGTCGAGGCAGCCGAGACGACCGCGACCGAGGCGCGTGAGGGGCTCCATGCGGCCGAGGTCGAGTTGCGCTTGGCCGAAGAGCGGTCTGCCGAGGCCGGACCGGTGCCCGAGGTCATGCCCGACGAGCCCCTCGATCCGGATGAGGTTGCAGCGCGTTTGGCACACCTGGAGCGTCGCCGGCTCGGTATCGGCGCCGTCAACGAGCTGGCCGCGACAGAACGCACCGAGCTTTCCGAACGCGAGGCCCACATCGAGGAGCAGATCAAGGACCTGCACGAGAGCGGAGAGGCCCTGCAGGGTCATCTGGGCGAGCTCGACGCGGCGGTGGGTGAGGGCTTCGAGGCGATCTTCCAGGCGGCGTCCGAACGGTTCTCCGAGGTCGTCGGGCTGCTGTTTCCCGGCGGTTCAGGTCGTCTGCGCCTAGTCGAGCCTGACGAGGAGGGCGGCGACGAGGGCGTCGAGGTCGAGGTCGTGCCCGCAGGCAAGCGTCCGCGTGCCTTGTCGCTCATGTCCGGCGGCGAGCGGTCGCTCATCGCGATGGCTTTCTGCCTTGCGCTCGCGCTGGCCCGGCCCGCGCCGTTCTACCTGCTCGACGAGGTCGAGGCGGCGCTGGACGACTCCAACCTGCGCCGGTTCCTGGGCGTCGTCCGTCGGCTCGCTGACGAGACGCAGTTCGTCGTCATCACCCATCAGCAGCCGACGGTCGAGATCGCAGACACCCTGTTCGGTGTGACCATGGGCCAGGACGGCGCAAGCCAGGTGCTCTCACGCAAGCTCGCTCAGTCGGTCGAAGGCCCGGCGCGCCCGTACGTGCGTCGCCAGCTCCGCCTCGTGAACTCCTAGGATCTGCGAATGGAGCCGGAACTTGTTCCCTGGGCGGAGCTCTTCGAGCTGCCCGTCGACGTCGCCGAGCCCGAGGCGGCCGATGCCCCCAAGCGTCAGGGACTGTTCGGTCGGCTTCGCGACAAGCTCGGCGGGGGGACCGAGCAGGCGATCTCACCGCAACTCGCGGCCATCTACGCGCCCAAGCTCGTTACGGAGAACACCTGGGACGACCTCGAAGAAGCACTGATCCTGGCCGACTGCGGTATGGAGGCGACCGATCAGTTGGTGAGCCATCTGCGTAGCGAGGCCCGCGAGGGGCGTGTCACCAGCGGCCGGACGTTGGCGCAGGGCCTGTGGCGCGAGGTCGCGCGCCTGATGGCACCGGAGCCGGCGAGGATTCCCCTCGATGGCGAACCGACCGTGATCCTCGTGGTCGGCGTCAACGGCAGCGGCAAGACGACGACGATCGGCAAGCTCGCGCATCGACTGGGGCAATTGGGCCAGAAAGTCGTGATCGGCGCCGGCGACACGTTTCGCGCCGCTGCGACCGAGCAGCTGGCGGTGTGGGCCGAACGCTCGGGCGCGCAGCTCATCCGCCAGGCCCCGGGCGCCGACCCCGGCGCCGTCACCTACGACGCGATCGCGGCCGGTAAGGCGCGGGGCGCTGATGTCGTGATCATCGACACGGCCGGACGCCTGCAGACGCAAAAGAACCTCATGGAGGAACTTCGCAAGGTCGCGACGGTGGCCGGTAAGCTCGATCCCGACGCCCCCCATGAGACCCTTCTCGTCCTTGACGCCACGACCGGCCAGAACGGCATCAGTCAGGCGCTCCTCTTCAACGACGCGGCGCCCCTCACGGGGGTCGTCCTGACGAAGCTCGACGGAATCGCCAAGGGCGGGATCGTCCTGTCCATCCAGAACCAGCTGGGCGTCCCAGTCAAGTTGGTGGGCGTGGGGGAGGCCTTGGAGGATCTGCAACCCTTCGACGCCCAGGGCTTCGCACGGGCCATCTTCGCCCCGCCCGAGGACGGATGAGACCCGAGTGCTCCACCCCAAGAGTCTCGACTAGATCCTCGGCGGCCGGTTTGGCGCCTCGCATTCCATGTCCCTATCTCGGCATCCTGGACGTAACTTCGCGATATATGTGTAGTTTGCACCTATGAGCACCGACCCAACCACCCCGCAGCGTGAGGTTCACGGGCAACCCAGGAGCTGGGTGCAGCCTTTCCTCTTGCTGTCGCTCGATCAGTGGCAGAGCCACGGCTACGAGCTGATCCGGCGACTGACCCTCTTCGGCTTCGAGGCGGTCGATCCGGGGAGCGTCTACCGGACGCTCCGTCAGCTCGAGCGCGACGGCCTCCTCGAATCCGACTGGGACACGGCGAGCGGGGGCCCCGCCCGCCGGCGCTACTCGTTGACCGACGCCGGACGGACCTACCTCGATGGGTGGGCGGGGGCGCTGCGCGGGTACCAGCACATGCTCGACGCGTTCTTCAGCGAGTATCCGGAGACCCAGGAGGACAACCCCGCGGTCGCGCCGGCGCCGTGAGCAACATCGCGCTTGGCACGCACGGAGGCCTCGCACCGTCAGGGCCGTGTCACGCAGACCGAATGGCCGGTACATCCGAGATCCCGATTGTCACCTACCCGCTCGGCGTCAGAACCGAACACCACCGAAAGGCGCCCACATGCCCGAAGATCAAGTGTTGACGAGGTCGGAGACCCAGTCGCTTGCCCCCCTTCCTTGGATGGACTCCCTGTTGCGCGCAGGAGAGTCCGCGACCGAGCTGTGGCGTGGCGTGATCGACGATTGGGCCGAGCTGTGTACACGGGCGGCGACGATCTGGTCGCGACCGGCGGCCGCCCTCGGCTTGGCGCCGAACGTATCGGGCTTCACCGCCCACGGCGAAGGTAAGACCATCGCCGAGCTCCAGGTCGGCGACTCGGCCAGCATCACGCGGCGCGTATCGCAGGCCGACATCGACTCGTTCGCGCGGATCTCGGGCGACGACAATCCCGCGCACGTCGATGCGGTGTGGGCCGCACAGTCGCCGTTCAAGGGCCGCCTCGCGCACGGCATCCTGACCGCCGGCCTGGTGTCTGCTGTGCTCGGCACCGAGCTCCCAGGCCCGGGCGCGATCTACATGTCCCAGACGCTCCGGTGGCTCGCCCCCGTGCGACCCGGCGATATCCTCACGGCCACCGCGACGATCACCGAGATCATCGCCGAGAAGGGCCGGGTCGTCCTCGAGACCGTGGTGAGGCGCGGGGAGGAGAGCGTCCTGACCGGCGAGGCGCTCGTCATGCCGCGGCGCGAGCGATGAACGCGCCGCAGCCTTCGGCCGTGAGCGCGCACACGAACGACAATCTCAACGAGGAGCGCAGATGAGCTCAGGACTCACCGACCAGGTCGCGCTCGTGACCGGAGGGGTCCGAGGAATCGGGCTCGCGATCAGCGAGATCATGATCGCCCAGGGCGCACGGGTCGCGGCCGGCTTCTCGAGGAACGGCGCCGCAGCGGAGTCCTTCCTCGAGAAACACGCCGATCACGGGGCCTCCATCCACCAGGGGACCATCGAGGATCACGCCGACTGCGAGCGGGTCGTCGAGGAGGTCATCGAACGTCACGGACGACTCGACATCCTCGTCAACAACGCCGGCGTGACGATGGACCGCACCGTGCGGAAGATGCTGCCCGAGGAGTGGGACCACGTGCTGCGCGTCAACCTGGGGGGCGCGTTCAACATGTGCCGCGCAGCGCTGCCGCACATGATCTCCCATGGCTACGGCCGCATCATCAACATCAGCTCCGTCATCGGCGAGCGGGGCAGCATCGGGCAGGCGAACTACGCGGCGTCCAAGTCCGGTCTGTTCGGATTCAGCATGAGCCTGGCCCTCGAGTGCGCCAACAAGGGGATCACCGTCAACTGTGTCGCCCCCGGCTTCATCGAGACGGACATGACCGCCGCGGTGCCCGTCGAGATCCTGGACCGCATCGTCGAGGGCATTCCCGTCAGGCGGCTGGGCAAGCCGGAGGAGGTCGCTCGGGTGGTCCTGTTCCTCGCCGAGCCCGAGTCCAGCTACATCACAGGGCAGGCGTACTCCATCAACGGCGGACTCAACATGTGACCTCGAGCCGTACGGCCCCCGCGGCAGCGTCGTATGAACGTCAGAGTCGACTGGAGAACCGATTGAACACGCAGAACGGAAATGGATCCGATGGAGGCGAGACCGGGCCGGACCCGGTGTCGAAGCTCGATCCCCTCGGTCTTGGCGGCGCGTGGATCCGTGCCATGCAGGAAGCCGGCAAGAACCCGGGGGCCGTGATGGACGCGGCGACACGGTACGCCGGCGGCATCGCAGCAGCGGCGGCCGCCACCGGAGCACGGGCCCTTGGCGCCGACACCGCGGGCCCGGTCGCGCCCGCGCCGAAGGACCGGCGGTTCGCCGATCCCGCGTGGACCGAGAACCCGGCCTTCTTCATGCTTCTGCAGGGGTACCTCCTGTGGGCGCGCCTCGTCGAGGACCTGGTCAAGTCCGCCGGCCTCGACGGCCTCGACGGCGAGAAGGCCCATTTCACGGCCGAGCTCCTGATCGACGCGCTCGCGCCCACGAACTTCCTCGCGACGAACCCCGCCGCGCAGAAGCGGTTCCTCGAGACCGGCGGGATGAGCCTGGTCCGGGGCACCCGCAACTTCCTGGACGACCTCGCCACGAACAGGGGTCTCCCACGGCAGGTCGATCCGTCGGCATTCACCGTCGGCAAGGACCTGGCGACGACGCCGGGGAAGGTTGTCTACCGCAACGACCTGATCGAGCTGATCCAGTACGCCCCGACGAGCGACACGGTCCACGAGATCCCGCTGCTCCTGAGCCCGCCGTGGATCAACAAGTACTACATCATGGACCTCGCGCCCGGCCGGAGCTTCGTCCAGTGGGCGGTGGATCACGGCCACACCGTCTTCGCCATCAGCTATAAGAACCCCGGCGAAGCCGACCGCGACCTGACCCTCGACGATTACCTCCAGCGCGGCCCGATCGCCGCGCTCGACGCGATGCGTGACATCACCGGGGCCGAGCAGGCCAACGTCGTCGGCCTCTGCCTGGGAGGGACCCTCACCGGGATGCTCCTGTCGTATCTGGCGAAGGACGGGGACGAGCGGGTGCGTTCAACGACGTTGCTCAACACGCTCGTCGACTTCAGCGTCCCCGGTCGGCTCGGAGCGTTCACCGACGAGCCTGCGATCGCCCACCTCGAGGATCTCATGTCGGAGCGTGGATACCTGGAGTCGAGCGAGATGATGAACACGTTCACCTTCATGCGCGCCAACGACCTCGTCTGGAATTACGTGGTCAACAACTGGCTGCTCGGCGAGGCGCCACCCGCATTCGATCTGCTCGCGTGGAACAGCGACGGCACGCGGATGCCGGCCACCATGCATTCGGTCTTCGTCCGCTCCTGCTATCTGCGCAACGAGTTCGCCCGCGGCACGATGGAGCTGGCCGGGGTCCCGCTGGATCCGTCCACGGTGACCGGGGACGTGTACGTGCTCGCCGCCCAGGAGGACCACATCACGCCGTGGCGGGGCAGCTACCTCACGACGCAGGTGCTCCCCAACGCTGACACGCGGTTCGTGCTGTGCGCAGCCGGGCACATCGCGGGCATCGTCAACCCGCCGAGCAAGAAGGCCTGGTACCGCACCGGTGGTGACGCACGCCCCGCCGACGCCGACGCTTGGTTCGAGGGCACCACGCGCCACGAGGGATCGTGGTGGGATGACTGGGCGCTGTGGATCGGTGAGCGCGCCGGTCGGCGGGTGGCGCCCCCGCCTATGGGCGGCGACCGCCACCCGCCGATCACGGACGCACCGGGGATGTACGTGCTCGAAAAATAACGCGCAGGGCTTGACTTCGGCATTGTTTGCGTACTATAGTGCTCGCACCAACCGACACAGGAGATACATCCAATGCCGAGCACCACCATCGAGTACACCAAGGTCGCCCAGGACAAGACCCTCGAGGCCATCAAGCAGGGACAGTCCGTGATCGTCGAGGCCGTGGCGGCCTGGGCGAAGGCCGCGGAGAAGACGATTCCCGCAATTCCCGCCCTTCCCGGCGTCGCCGCGCTTCCGAGCCCCGAGGAGCTCGTGAAGACGAGCTTCGACTTCTACGGCGACGTTCTCACCGCACAGCAGAAGTTCGCCAACGACCTCATCGCCGCCGCGGCGCCGGTCCGCAAGGCGACGAAGGCCGCTTAGTCCCTTCGTCCAGGGGCAGGTCATGACCGACCCGCAGAACGCCTGGCAGGACGGTGTTGAGGAGCTCGGTCGCTTCATCCACGCCCAGCGCAAGCTCGCGAACCTGTCCCTTCGCGAGCTTGCCGGGCTGACCGACCTCTCCAACGCCTACCTCAGCCAGCTCGAGCGCGGCCTGCATGAGCCCTCGATGCGGGTGATCAACTCCATCGCCAACGCCCTCGACCTGTCGACGGAGACGATCCTGCGCCAGGCCGGACTCTTCGCGGCGGACAGCCCCCCAACGACCGCCTCCACCGAGGCGACGGCTCCGGCCGCCCCGACCGAGGAGTCGATTCTGGCGGATCCATTCCTCACCGAATCCCAGAAGGAAGCACTGCTCGCCGTGTACCGGGGCTTCGCGAGCCAAGACGCCCGTCAGGGCGACGAAGCTCCCCCTCCGACGGGGCCCTGAGTCGCCGCCTCGCCGGCTCACCGCCCCGTGCCCCCCGTCCAGTCACCGCAGTCAAAGGAGACCTCTGTGCCCACGTCCATCGTCCAGGAAACCGTCGCTGTTTACGCGCACGCGATCGATGCCATCGACCTCTCGAAGCGAGCCACCCTGCGGACCGTGCGCTCGTGGTCTGGGATCGTCGAGTCGACGGTTCCAGGAGTCTGGGACGGCCCTTGGACGCTCGTCACCGCAGGGCTCGATTCCGCCGAATCGTTCGTGACCGCGCAGACAAAGTACGCCCAGAGCATCCTCGACGCCACCGCGACGGGGCTCGGGATCGTGCCCACGAACGGTGCGCCTTCCATCGCGGGCCGGGCCCACGACGAAACGGCCGTCTCCCGCACTTCGGGGACGCCGAAGCCCGCCGTCAAGGTTGAGGCTGCCGACGCTGCTGCGAGTGCGAGGCCGGCTGCCAAGGTCCAGGGTGCCACAGCCCCTGCGCCGAGCAGGCCGAAGGCTCCCGTCGGGAGGGTCGCCCCGAAGCCCAAGGCGCTGAAGGCGAGCGGCGACACGAAAGGCAAGTGAGCGGGGCCGCCGGGGGGGGGGTTCTGGCATATGCGGAGGGGACACCAGTGCAGCTTCCCAGGGACGTTGCACTGGTGTCGTAGTGGTCACTCAGGGCACTACAAGACCTCGGCGTCCTCCCACGAGAACGCCCGAGCCGGTGCCGAGGGCCCACTCGGCTCGGCTGAATGGATCGACTCCGGCACGACGATGGCCGGGTCGATGCGCATGATCCCGTAGCCGGCGACAGCACCCGCGCCGAAACCCGGGGTGAAGATGCGCATCGGCCGGTCGATGACACCGTCCATGACCGCATCGTGGATGGCGAGCGGGATGCTCGCCGCCGAGGCGTTCCCGACGCGGTCGATGTTGAAGTACAGCTGGTCCTCCGACAGCCCCGCCTGCGTGGCCAGTTGGACGACCATCGTCCGGTTCGCCTGATGGGGCACGACGAGGTCAATGGCCTCGACCATCGCCCCTCCGTCCGGCCCCGGAAGGGTCCGCAGCTCATCCATCATCTGGACGAGGTAACGCTCGACGAGGGCTTTGACCTCCGGGCCCCACACGGTGATGTCGTTGTCGAACTCCGGGTTGGGCCAGATGATCGAGTTGACCTCGCTGACCGGGCCGCTCGCGTAGGTCTGGAGCACCTCGATGTCGCCCGCCTCCCCGTCCGCGGCGGGGGCGAGGACGACGGCTGCCGCCCCGTCGCCGAAGATCATCCGCGAGGTGCGAATCGAGCCGATCTTGTCCGAGAACTTCTCGCCGAACACCACCAGGACCGGTCGCTGCACGTCCTGCATGATCCGGATGCCCTCCGTGAGGCCGTAGGGGAAGCCCGCGCACGCGGCGACGAGGTCGAACGACGCATGGGTTTGGTACATCCCGAGCTGGCCGGAGAGCCACGTCGCGACCGATGGCAGGAGCCGGCTGCTGGTACACGAGCAGAAGATGACCGCGCCGATCTCGTGGGGTTCGCGTCCGGCTCGATCGAGCGCCGCGGTCGCCGCGGCCAGAGCGAGGACCTCGAGGTCGCGCGCGGTGTACAAGCGCGCCTCGATGCCGGTCTTCCGCGCGATCTCGTCGGCGGTCATCGGCGACCAGCTGTAGGCGGAGTTGCGGACGACGTCGTCGTTCGAGCAGACGACCTCGCCTTTCTCGACTGACAGCGCCTCGATCCGCGGTTTGATGGCGTAGCGGTCCGCGATGATCAGGCACGGCACCGGAGGACGGCGTACGACGTCGCCCCGCGGTGTTGGGCGCCGCCGAGCGACGCTGCCGCCCTTCGCACGCCGGATAAAGCTCTGGACCTCGCGGTTGCGCGGGGTGAACACGACCACGAACTCGTCGTCCCCGATCTTCCCGACCTCCTCGAGTCGTCCGTCGGCGCGGTTCCACGGGTACTGGTTGTGGAGGACCTGGGCCATCCGGTGCAGGGCCTCGAGCTCCGGCACCAGCTCCCTGCAGTCGATGATCTCCTCGTCGCTGTAGACGGGAAAGTCGGCGTCATGGGTCGAGAGGCAGAAGGTGAGGTTGCTCGGGTCGGCCATGATCTCCGCCACGGTTGGCTTGATGGCCGGGAGCTCGGTCGCGTGGTGCAGCTTGTTGCGGAAGACGTCGAACAGGATGTCGTGGATGCGGTTCTCGGCCTCGTCGTCCCAACGCGCCGGCAACCCCTCGTATGCGGCGGCGATCGCCGCGACCTTGCCGTCGCCGTCCTGCCACGGCAGCAGGATGGGCAACATGACGTCGTCGCGATTGCGCGGCACGTCGCGCCAGCGGGTGGGGCGCTTCTCGTACATCGTCATCGCGTAGCGGTTGACCCAGAACAGGTTGAGGGCGAGGTCGCGCAGGAGCTCGTACCGGCTGGGGTACGCGCCGGACGCGGCGCGGCCGGCGATGTCGGTTCCTGTGGGAGCCTTCGCTTCGAAGTCCCGCCGCACGACCGCGGCGAGCTGCTCCTCCGTGTCGATCACGCTGAAATCGAGCTCAGCGGAGTAGTTCGACGGGAACACCAGGCGGTTGTGGCGGTTGATGACGAACGGTTTACTCATTGGCGGCTCCCGGTGAGGGACACGGACGTGCTGCCGCAACGCTAGCCCATGGTGGGTGCTCCAGCCTTGTCCTGCGGGCCAGAGATGCAAGGGCCGGCCCTGCCCATGCGGGTCCCGATCGCGTAAGGTCGCGGACGAAATGTTCGAGCGGATCGCCATCATCAACCGGGGGGAACCTGCGCGGCGCCTGATCCATGCGGCGCAGGAACTCGCCGTGGAGCGCGGCGAGCCGATCCGGACGATCGCTTTTCACACCGAGGCCGAGCGACGGGCCGCGTTCGTCCGTGAGGCGGATGAGGCCGTGGTGATCGGCGGGGCGGGAAATCCCTACCTGGACTTCGGCGAGCTCGAGCGGGCGCTTCGCGAGAGCCGCGCCGACGCGGCGTGGGTGGGATGGGGGTTCGTCGCCGAGGACCCGGCCTTTGCCGAGCTCTGCGAGCGTCTCGACGTGGCCTTCGTCGGGCCGCCGGCGGATGTGATGCGGCGCCTCGGCGACAAGATCGGGGCCAAGCTCCTGGCGGAGGAGGTCGGCGTCGCCGTGGCGCCGTGGAGCGGGGGCCCGGTCGAGACGCTCGACGAGGCGCTGCGTCATGCCGCGATAATCGGGTACCCCCTCATGATCAAGGCGACCGCTGGCGGCGGCGGCCGCGGCATCCGGAAAGTCTCGTCCGACGAGGAACTCCCCAGTGCGTTCGAGCGCGCACGTGAGGAGGCGCGGCGCTCGTTCGGCGATCCCACCGTCCTGATGGAGCTGGTCGTGGAGGGAGCGCGTCACGTCGAAGTGCAGGTCATGGCCGACCATCACGGCAACGCCTGGGCTCTGGGCGTTCGGGACTGCTCCATCCAGCGCCGCAACCAGAAGCTGATCGAGGAGTCCGCGTCCCCCGCACTCGATCCGGATCAAGCGCGAGACTTGGCCGGGTCGGCGCTGCGACTCGTCAAGGCCGCCGGATACAGCAACGCCGGGACCGTCGAGTTCCTGTACGAGCCAAACGGACGTACCTTCGCGTTCCTCGAGGTCAACACCCGCTTGCAGGTCGAGCATCCGGTCACCGAGTCCACGTGTGGCGTCGACCTCGTCAAACTCCAGTTGCACGTCGCCTCGGGCGGGTCGCTCGAGGGCGACGCCCCGTCCGAGCGCGGTCACGCCATCGAGGCGCGGCTCTGCGCGGAGGATCCTCAGCGTGGCTTCGCCCCGGCGCCAGGCGTGTTGGAGCGGCTCAGATTCCCGTCAGGACCGGGGATCCGAGTGGACACCGGCTTCGTCGAGGGGGACGTCATCCCCTCCGACTACGACTCGATGATCGCGAAGATCGTCGCGTGGGGGAGCAACCGATCCGAGGCGCGTGCACGCCTCCGCCGCGCCCTGGTGGAGACGTCGGTGGTCGTTGCCGGGGGCGCGACCAATCGCGCTTTCCTACTGCACCTGCTCGACCGACCGGAGGTCGTGGCCGGCACCGCCGACACCGGATGGCTCGACCGGCTGGCGACGTCCGACGACTTCCTCCCGGCACGGCACGCGGAGATCGCGCTGCTCGCGGCCGGGATCGAGGCCCACGACTCGGAGGAGGCCCTCGAGCGCGAGCGCTTCTACGCCTCTGCCCGTCGCGGCAGACCCGCCGCGGCAGACGAGATGGATCTGATGATCGAGCTTCGCCACCGCGGTGCGGCATACCGGCTCGCGGTCGCACAGCTCGGGCCGGACCGCTACCGGGTGCGGGTCGGGGGCGCGACCCTCGACGTCCAGCTCGAGCGCCTCGGCCGGTTCGAGCGACGCCTTGCGGTCGCCGGAAAGGCACATCGGGTCGTCCTCGCGGTGAGCCCACCCGATCAGCTCGTCGAGGTCGACGGGGTCGCCCACCGGGTCTCGCGCGACGAGGACGGAATGGTCCGCGCGCCGGCCCCGGCGCTGGTCGTCGCCATCGCTGTGGCCGCGGGCGACGAGGTCGAGACCGGTGATCCGGTCGTTGTCGTCGAGAGCATGAAGATGGAGACCACGCTTACCGCGCCCTTCGCCGGACGGGTGCGCGAGGTACTGGTCGCCGGCAACGTCCAGGTGGCGGCGGGCGCACCGCTCGTGCGCCTGGAGGCGACCGATGCCGGGCGCGCCGAGCGCGCCGAGCAGCCGCTCGTGGAGTTCGAGGGTGTCGAAACGGGCGCCGACGCGGACCGGCTCCTCGCGGACCTGCGCAGCCTCATCATGGGCTACGACATCGGCGCCGGGGAGGCGCGCGAGCTTGTCGCGCGGCTCGAAGGCTCGCGGTCGGCGCCTGCACCCGATGATCCGACGCTTCGCCGCGAGCTCGACATCCTCACCTTGTTCGCCGACCTGGCCGAGCTGTCCAGGGACCGGCCGCCCGTGGAACAGGTCGTCGACGAGGAGGAGCGCGTCCACAGTCCCCGTGAGCATTTCCACGGGTACCTCCGGTCGCTCGATGTCGAGCGGGAAGGAGTCCCGGACCCCCTCAGGCGAAGCCTCGTGCGCGCGCTCGACCATTACGGGGTCCGGGACCTCACGCGGGGTCCGCAGCTTGCCGAGGCATGCTTCCGGATCTTCCTGGCCCATCAACGGGCCACCTCGCAGTTGCCGGCCGTGGCGGCGCTGCTGACGCGCCTGCTGCGTGAGGCCGACGAGCTCCCCCAGGTAGTGCGTCAAGAGTTGCGCCAGACACTCGACCGCCTGATCGTCGCGACCCAGCTGCGCCACCCCACGATCGGCGACCTCGCCCGCAGCGTGCGCTTTTCGTGCTTTGATCGGCCGAGCATCGAGGCGGCACGGGAGCGGGCCCACAGCGCCGTGCGAGAGCAACTGGACATCCTCGCCGCGAGCCCCGGCGAGCCGGACTACGCGAAACGCATCGACGCGGTCGTCGCGAGCCCCTATCCGCTGATCGGACTGCTCGGCGAGCGTCTCACGCCGGGCATCGGACCCGACGAGCCCATGCTCGAGGTGCTGACGCGGCGGTACTACAAGATCCGCGAGCTTCGGGACGTCAGTCGCGTCGCCCTCGGCGGCCGGCAGTTCGTCACCGCCTCCTACGATCGGGATGGCCGGCAGGTCAGGCTCGTGACGACGCTGGCCGACGCGACGCAGATCGGTGAGGCAGCGGCCGGCATCGGCGCGATCCTTGGCGATCAGGCGCCGGGAATCGACACGGTCGCGGACATCTACGTCGCGTGGGCCGGCACCCCCGCCGATCTCGACGTGATCGCCAACCGGCTGGCGGGTGACCTCTCGGCGGCGGCCCTGCCGCAGGCGGTACGGCGCGTGGCCGTCGCAGTCTCCGACCCGACCGGGGGGACCGACAGGCACTTCACCTTCCGGCGCTCGGGCGGCGCGCTGGTCGAGGAGAGCGTCGTCAGGGGTCTGCACCCGATGATCGCTCGGCGCCTTCGGCTCTGGAGGCTCAAGCACTTCGCGCTGGAGCGCCTGCCGTCGGTGGAGGACACGTACCTCTTCCGCTGCGCGGCGCCCGACGGCGGGGGCGACGAGCGGCTCGTGGCACTCGCGGAGGTGCGCGACCTCGAGCCCACCCGCGACGAGTCCGGCGCCCTCACCGCCCTGCCCGAGGTGGAGCGGATCCTCGCCAACTGCCTCGAGAGCATTCGCGTGGCCCAGGCTCAGGGCCGGCGCCACCACGCCAACCACGTGTTCCTCTACGTCTGGCCCGAGGTCGAGGTTCCCTTCCGAGACCTCGTCGCGGTGGCGCGAACGAGGCTCGCGCCGATGACCGCGGGACTCGGGCTCGAGGAGGCGCTCCTGCATGTGAGCACCGCCGACCACGAGGCCGCAAACACGGGGGAGATGGCGCTGAGCTTCTCCTACCAGCCGGGTGCCGGCGCGACCGTGAGCCTGTCGGAGCCGCCGGACGAGCCCCTCGCCGTCCTCGACTCCTACGACCAGCGCAAACTCCCCGCGCGCCGTCGCGGCGTCGTCTACCCCTACGAGCTGATCCCGCTGATCGCCGGAGCGGGCGGGTCGTTCGTCGAGCATGACCTGGATGAGGCGGGGCAGCTGGTCCCGGCCGACCGGCCGCCCGGCCGCAACGAGACCGGCATCGTGTGCGGGCTGGTACGCACCCCCACGTCCAAGCATCCGGAGGGCATCTGCCGGGTGGTCCTCATGGGCGACCCGACCAGCTCCCTGGGTTCGGTGTCCGAACCGGAGTGCCGGCGCGTCATCGCCGCGATCGACCTGGCCGAGCAGATCGGGGTGCCCGTGGAGTGGTTCGCGCTTTCGTCGGGCGCCAAGATCTCCCGCGACAGCGGGACCGAGAACATGGACTGGGTCGCGCGGGCGCTCCGCCGGATCGTGACGTTCACCCAGTCCGGTGGCGAGGTCAACGTCGTCGTCGCCGGCATCAACGTGGGCGCCCAGCCGTACTGGAACGCCGAGGCGACGATGCTCATGCACTCCCGCGGCATCCTGGTGATGACGCCTGACAGCGCAATGGTCCTCACCGGCAAGCAGGCCCTCGACTACTCGGGAGGGGTCTCGGCCGAGGACAACTTCGGCGTCGGAGGTTTCGACCGGGTGATGGGTCCCAACGGACAGGCCCAGTACTGGGCGCCACACCTCGCGGGGGCCTGCGAGGTCCTGTTCACGTACTACGACCACGCATACGTCGCTCCCGGCGAGCGGTTTGCGCGACGTGTCGAGACCACGGACGCGCTCGACCGGGACGTCTGCGCCTGGCCCCTCGACGGCGCACCCGGGGAGTTCCGCACGGTCGGGGAGATCTTCTCGGCCGACACGAACGCCGAGCGCAAGCGCCCATTCGACATCCGTCCGGTCATGCGGGCGGTGGCGGACCAGGATCGGGAACCCCTGGAGCGCTGGGCGGGGATGGCCGATGCCGACACCGCCGTGGTGCTCGACGTGCACCTCGGGGGCCGGCCTGTCACCCTGATCGGCTTCGAGTCGCGGCCGATCGCCCGCCGGGGCTTCCTCCCCGCCGACGGGCCGGACCAGTGGACCGCCGGCACCCTCTTCCCACTCTCGTCGAAGAAGGTGGCGCGGGGGATCAACGCCGCCAGCGGAAGCCGGCCCGTCGTCGTCCTGGCCAACCTGTCCGGCTTCGACGGCTCGCCAGAATCGTTGCGAAAATGGCAGCTCGAGTACGGTGCTGAGATCGGACGCGCGGTCGTGAACTTCGACGGGCCGGTCGTGTTCTGCGTGATTTCCCGATATCACGGAGGGGCGTTCGTGGTGTTCTCGGGCGTCCTCAACGACAACATGGAGGTGATCGCCGTCGAGGGCTCGTACGCGTCGGTCATCGGTGGCGCTCCGGCTGCGGCCGTCGTCTTCGCGCGTGACGTCGATGCCCGCACCGCCGCCGACCCCAGGGTCGCGGAGCTGGAGCGGCGGTTGGCCGCTGCCGGCGATGACGAGCGGGCGCACCTGGCGGGGGAGCTGGCCGAGACACGATCGGCGGTTCGTTCGGAGAAGCTCGGCGAGGTGGCGACGGACTTCGATCGGCTCCACAGCATCGAGCGGGCGAGGGAGGTCGGCTCGGTGCACACGATCATCCCTGCGAACGCGCTACGGCCGTACCTCATTCAAGCGGTTGAGCGCGGAATTGCCCGCTGTCCCGCTACGCGGGACAGTAAGGTCCCGCTCCGCGGGACTTGATCCGCACTGCGGCCCCCCTTCGGGCGGCCGGACGGGGTCATCGTCGCCCAGTTACCGAGATCCCGAGGATTGGACACGTGCGACGGGCCTTGCATTCATTAGGAGACCCGGCCGGTGAAGGGGCTGTGGTCCCCTGTAAAAAGTCCCGCAAAGCGGGACATTAGTGTTCCGCGCAGCGGAACACTAGGGGATGACCACGACCTTTCCGAACAGGTGGTCCGAGAGCATGCGGTCGAAGGCCTCCGGCGCGCGCTCGAGCGGCCATTCGGAGTCGATCACCGGTCGCGCGCCGGCCGTCTGCAACAAGGCGCACATCGCCGCGAGTTCGTCGCGGGTGCCCATCGACGAGCCGATTACCGAGAGCTGACGCCAGAACAGGCGTGACAGATCAGCCGGGGGATCCGACCCCGTCGTCGCGCCCGACACGACCACGACCCCGCCGGGACGCAGCGACTTGAGCGAGTGATCCCAGGTTGCCTTGCCGACGGTCTCCATCACCGCATCGACTCGCTCCGGTAGGCGCCCGCCAGGCTCGATCACCGCCGCGGCACCGAGCGCGAGCGCCCGTTCCCGTTTTGCCTCGCTGCGGCTTGTCGCATAGACCTTCAGGCCGGCCGCGACACCGAGAACGATCGCCGCGGTGGCGACACCACCGCCGGCGCCCTGCACCAGCACCGACTGTCCTGGTGCGAGCCCGGCACGGGTGAACATCATCCGGTAGGCCGTGAGGTACGCGACCGGAAGGCACGCGGCCTCGCTGAACGAGAGCGACGCCGGTTTGGGCACCAGGTTCCGTGCCGGCACCGCCACTCGGGGCGCCAGCGTCCCGGGGACACCGCGCTCCGACAACAGGTGGAAGTCGGGCGAAAGCGTCTCGTCCTGCCCGGGTGCCGCGGTGGAGAGCACAGCGTGCACCACGACCTCGCGACCGTCGACCGTCACGCCTGCGGCATCGCAGCCGAGGACCACGGGCAGGAGGTCGCCGGTGACGCCGACGCCGCGCAGCGTCCACCAGTCGTGACGGTTCAGGGCGGCGGCCCGGACCTCCACGACCTCCCACCGCTCGGGCGGGTCGGGCTCCGGGACATCTCGCAGCTCGAGCGCGGAGAGGGGGTCGTCCCGGTCGATCCTGGCGGCAACTGCTGCGAGCATGGCGCAATATTGTCAGGAATGACGGGCGTGGCCGCCCGCCCGCGGCGTGTCAAAACGGAACCCGCTCCCGGGATGTTCCATCCCTCTGCGTATCGCATTTCCTCATCAGCCGCCGGACGCACCGGAGGGGCGCATGAGGGACATACGGCCCATTGAAGTCGCGAACTACCTGACTCCCAACGCGCGTGAGACCAGGTGCGACTGCTTGGGGAACCGAACCACTAACACCCCGCCGAGGCGCGAAGCGCGCGACAACTCTGGGCCAGTCGCGCTGGCGAGAGGGTTGTCACGTGGCGTCGAAATGTCTCGCGACGGAGCGTGTGGACGTTGTCGAAATTGACGACGCACCGAGATGGGACACCGTCCTCTTGCGGGGTGAGGATGACTTCCGAGACCAACCTGCGCTCGGTGCGGGTCAATGCGGCAACCACGACGGAGCCGATGACCCCGGCCACGGGATCTCGTGTCAACACGAGGACTGGGCGATCGCCTCCGGGGGTTTCGGCAAACCACACCTCGCCGCGTTTCATTCGGCCCAGTCCGACCAGTCCTCGGCCGGTCCCCAGTCCGCGACGTCGGAGAGTGCTTGTTCGGTGGTCGTGAGTGGCGCCTTCAGCCACGTCGTCGCGTCGATTTCGCTCGCAAGCCGAACGAGGTGCAAGCGCAATGCCTCGCGGAGCAGTTCCGAGCGGTCGACACCGAGGCGCTCGGCCCATTGAGTCGCCGCGTCGGCATCCGTGTCCAGGGCGCGAAAGCTCAGCATCGTCATACGTTGATGCTAATACGTAATACAGGACGCGGTCAAGTGGCCTGGCTGCGTTGTCCAGTACAATCCCGGGTCGCTGATGTTCGAGAACCTCTCCGACAAGCTGCAGGGCGTTTTCTCCGGTCTTCGTGGCCGGGGAAAGCTGACTGCTGCCGACATCGACAAGGCGATGCGGGCGATCCGACTGTCGCTCCTCGAAGCGGACGTCAGTCTGCCGGTCGTCAAGCAGCTGACCGACGCGATCAAGGCGCGGGCCACGGGCAGCGAGGTCATGTCGTCGCTGACGCCC